>CAMXWF010000013.1 GCA_947252645.1 uncultured Bacteroidia bacterium | reverse complement strand
TTTTCCGTTCTTCTAACTCCGCTCATCTTGACCGTTGACTGGCTCGGCTGGCTTTGCTATCTTCCTGATAAACAAGCATTGTTATCTATCTGTCCAAGAATCAAAATAGTTTGCGCCAGTCATCTTCAATAGCCTGTAGAGTATGGTAACTTTCGTATTCAGGCATAAATCCCTCATGCCAAATATGAAATTTTAAGCCGCTAAACTCTGTAAAAATATGTTGCGCTCTTTTTATGGGAGATGGATAGTAGCAAAAATTTATATGCCCAGCGGTTGTCCACCTTTTTGCACTAAGGATAGTCGGTTCCTCTTCAACAAAACGACTATATAATTTATTTTCTTTTGTTTTCCATGACATCAAATCAACATCGTCCACGTAGTCACTAAAATGCACAAAGCTAGCGCAACTATTTAGTTTTACAAATAGTTATGTTATGGGACTCTGGGTGATAACCTGTCGATGTCTCGTAGCGGTTGGGGGGAAATAAGAGAAACGGCACCACGGGGCTAACCGAGTGACGAGCTTGACCAAATAAGGCACTTGCCATGTGACAACCTACATGGAATGTTGATAAAAATTCACCTCCTTGTAAAGGAGAACACTCCAGAAAGGTAAACAGCGGCACTGCTCCCGCAGTGAGGGGGTGAGGCGTACCTATAAATTAGCTACCTGTAGGCAGTAGGCAGCTTACCGAGATGCGGCGATAGTGCCTTTGCAGCAGCTTGTTGGTTTATACGTTGAACAGTATGCTGCTAGCTGACGGCTAATTGTAGCTTAATCCTTTTCGCCTAGTGATGATAGGCCTGCGTAAAGAGGTAGCGAAGCACTAGGGAATCCTCTATTGTGGGGATCTTTTAGCGTTTTTGAGAATGGTAGAAGTAGAGCCTCTCCAGGTTCGTGGCGAAGGCGGCCACTTTGCCGTTGCCAATGTAGCGGCTGTTTGCGTTGTCACATGCATTGCGCAATGTGGGTTAGGTCATGTACGTTAGTGCGCTACTGATCGCTGATTTTCAGCTGATTATGCACCGATTCACCGTCTTCTTTGTCTTGCAGTTTGGTTTATAGCGCAAATCTCTCTACTTTTGCAACATGTTTAATCAGTAACGTACGGTAAATAGCATGGAAACAAAAGAGCTAACAATCAACGAGCAGCTGGCTGTGGTAGACTCCATGGTGGCAGCGTCGCGGAGTCGGTTCAAACGCATCATGGCGACCCCAACCTTGTTCTGGGGCTACTGGCTGCTGGCCGTCTCAGTGGCAGTATTCATAGTGACCTGCCTCCTACACAACATGCGCGGGCACTTCATTTGGCTTGCCATGATAGTGCCAGGCTTTCCATTGGCCTATGCCCTCGGCCGCAAGCGGTCTAAGAAGCAAGAAAGCCATAGCCGTATCGACAGCATAGTAGCTGCTCTCTGGCAGTGGGCTGGCTGTGCGGCTGGCTTTGCAGCGGTATTAGGGCACTACGCGCCGCCCGTGGTGGCCTCGGTGCTCGCGGTGGGGTTTGCCCTCACGGGAAGCATACTACGGCTGAAAGCTATTAGCTGGATGGCGCTACCGCTGGCCCTCATTGCGCCGCTCTACGTCTACCTGTCAACGCAGTGGATAGGGCTGGAGTTTGCCGTCTTGGGCGCGCTACCTATGATAGTGCTGGGCCATTGGCTGCGCGCTAGTCGCTAGAAAAAGTGGGTGAGTATGGATTTTAAGGCAACAGACCCCCTGCTCATGACCGAGGTCAGGTTGGCTGCCATGAGCGTGCTGCACGAGGAGGAGAGCGCAGACTTCACCTACCTGCGAGAAGCCATCGGTGCCACCGCGGGCAACCTGAGTGCGCAGCTCAGCAAGCTCGAGGCAGCAGGGTACATCACTATAGAAAAACGCTTTGAAAACAACCGCCCGCTCACTACCTGCCACATCACTGACAAAGGGCATCAAGCGTTTGAAACGCACTACGAGGCACTCAAAAGCTATTTCCCGTCCAAAGGGAAAAGAAAAAGGTAGGTTGCTCCAAAGGCACATCGTGGCGCAAGCGCCACCTGCACTTGCGGAGAGCGTTGTATAGTTTGTAGAATGCGTTGAATTGCAAGAATTGCTACGCAAGTTGCAGTAAGAAATGCAACTTCGACGCAAGGGGAACAAGATACGCGGGAAGTAAAAAAGGGAGGGGGCATTTTGCCCCCTCCCTTCCCTGGCTGGAAACGTATCCGCACCTCTATGGCCTTCTTTTACGTGCCATACCAACTACGGGGCACGGACACATTTTCAGCGCGCCAAGGTGTACTATTCCCGCGATGCACGAGCAGGGGCAATCGTAAGTGTAGGTTGCCAAGGCCCAAGGGTGCGGCAAATCGGCCATCTGCCGCGGGCTCAGGCGCAACCGCCACGAGCGGGGCAACTACGCCTACAGGGATGCGCAGCAGCTGGCGGAGATCCGCAAGGAGCGGGTGCGCCGCCGGGAGGGCCAGTGGTCGCCCGAGCAGATCGCGGGTCGCTGTAGGGCCCAGGGCATCCCCATGGTGGGTCCCATGCGCATCTACGAGTTCATCCGCGAGGCCAAGGCCAAGGAAAAAGCTATGGTCCAAAACGCCAAACGAAGTGTTTTGAGCATCGTTGCTGTCGCAGCAAAGTTGCATTTGCGGGTGCTATCTGCCCGCCCCTGACTTACAATGTTTTGGGGGATTTGTTCTACCTTTATAGCGGTTGCGAGTTGCTCCCCGTGTGGGGGGGCCTAAGAGGGAAGCCGGTGGGAGTCCGGCGCAAGACCCGTTGCTGTGAGTCCTGATCTAGGGGCTGGTGCAGGGCCACTGGGAGCCAATCCTGGGAAGGCGCATCGGCTGAGGACAAGCCAGAAGACCTGCTCGTAGCTTTGGCAAGTGTACGCCTCGCGGATTCAGGCGGCTCTGCGGTACCGTAGTGCGGCGCATGCTACGCAGCGTGCGTTGATTCCCTGTCCCTAGGGGTTGGTGCTGCGGGCTACAGGCATCTGGAGGCACAAGGAGGGAGGAGTGCGCAGGTGTCGAGCAATGGGGGCTACAGCAGACGATTGAAGTTTTTTATTTGTTGTTGTTGGTTGCTGCCGTGTGGGCTGTTGACCTATGGGGCAGGGTTACGAGACAGCGTAGTGCAGGGCGATGGAGTTCGCCCGCAGGTAGATACGCTCATCGACATCGAGAGCGTGGCTATACAGGCATCCCGGCGACGGCATGTGATAGCGCCGCAGCTGCTGCAGGGTAAGGAACTCGCCAACCTCTCATCGGTTTCGGTGGCCGATGCCATCCGCTTCTTCTCGGGGGTGCAGCTCAAGGACTACGGGGGCGTGGGGGGCCTCAAGACCATCAATGTGCGCAGCATGGGGAGCCAGCACATAGGCGTTTACTACGATGGCATCCAGATAGGCAATGCGCAGAATGGTCAGGTGGACTTGGGCAAGTACTCGCTGGACAACGTGGAGAGCATTGCGCTGTACAACGGGCAGAAGAGCGAGATCTTCCAGCCCGCGAAGGACTTTGCCTCTGCGGGCAGTGTCTACATCGAGACGCGCCGCCCGACTTTTGCCCCAGGCCACAGGACCAACGTGCGCATAACGGCCAAAGGAGGGTCGTTTGACATGGGGTGCGTGTCGGGGCTGTTTGAGCACCAGATCAGCCCGGCGATTTCCTGCGCGCTCAACGCGGAGTGGCTACATGCCTCGGGGGAGTATAAGTTCCGGTATCGTCGCTTCAACCAGGACGGCTCGGTGGCCTACGACACCACGGCCGTGCGCAAGAATGGCGATATCAATGCCATTCGCGCCGAGCTGGGGCTCTACGGCACGCTCCCCCGGGGGAGCTGGCGCGTGCGGCTGTACCACTACAACAGTGAGCGGGGCATGCCGGGGGCCATTGTGAACAACGTGTGGCGCCGCGGCGAGCGGCTTTGGGACCGCAATTCCTTCATCCAGGGGATCTTGCGTACCACCGTGGAGCCTTGGTACCGTCTCCAGTTCGCCTTCAAGTACGCCTTCGACTTCATGCACTACACGAACCTGGACCCCACCCAGCTCATGGTCAACACCTCCTACCGGCAGCAGGAGGCCTACCTATCCCTGGCGAATCTGTTTACCATTACTAGCTGGCTGAGTGCCTCCTGTGCCTACGATTTCCAGTATAACACTTTGCTCTCGCGCGATGAGGCCAAGCTGGAGGTGGTCTATGGGTTCCCCTATCCCTTGCGCTACCAGCACCAGGCCGCGGCGGCCGTGGCCTTCGACAAGTGGGGCATCAAGCTCCAGGCGTCTCTCCTCTATAGCTACGTGGACAACCGCACCAAGCGCTTCTACGAGCCGCCCAACCGTCAGGCCTACTCCCCGGGCGTGTTCTTCTCCTACACCCCCTATGCGCCCCTGGGCATCACCCTGCGGGCCTTCTACAAGCACTCCTTCCGCATGCCCACCTTCAACGATCTCTACTACACCGAGATAGGCAATGTCAACTTGCAGCCCGAGTATACTGTGCAATACGACGGAGGCCTGGAGTGGTATAAGACCTGGCCCCACGCCTATGTTTCCCGCGCCTCTATCTCTGTCGATGGCTACTACAACGAGGTGTGGAACAAGATCATCGCCTACCCCCGGGGGTCGCAGTTCCGCTGGACTATGCTCAATCTGGGCTATGTGCAAATCAGGGGCGTGGATGTGCTGGCCGAGCTGGCCTTCTCCTTGCCCCAGCGTATCCACTTGACTTCCAAGCTACAGTATACCTGGCAGCGGGCGGAGGACTACACCGATAGCTTCGATAAGTACTACGGCGACCAGATCCCCTACATCCCCTGGCATAGCGGCTCGGCCATTGTGGGCCTTGAGTGGCGGGGAGAGCTGGGGCTCAACTATAGCTTCATCTACGTGGGCGAGCGCTACAACCAGCAGGAGAACATCATCTACAACTATACGCAGCCCTGGTATACGCACGATCTGACGCTCTGGTGGGAACACCAGTGGAAGCCCTGCACCCTCCGGGTGGCGGCCGACGTGTGCAATCTGCTCTCGCAGGACTACGATGTGGTACTCAACTACCCCATGCCTAAGCGCAACTACAAGCTTACGGTGCGGGTCACAATTTAGGACATCATATAGGAGATACGACTATGAGGAAGTGGAGATTCATCCTGTGGCTACTGGTGCTGGGCTTGGCGCTGGTGGCCTGTCGTAAGGGCGATCCAGTGGTGCCTACGGAAGTCACTACGCTGGGAGCAGGCGGAGATCCTGGCGACGTGGAGGGGATGTGGCTGCTCAACGAGGGCAACATGGGGAGCAACAAGAGCACCCTAGATTATTTGGACATGACCAAGGATCCCTGGGAGTACAAGCGTAATTACTACAGCCAGGCCAACCCAGGGGTGGTCAAGGAGCTGGGCGATGTGGGCAACGACATTGCTATCTATGGCAATCGGCTCTACCTGGTCATCAACTGCTCCAACAAGGTGGAGATCCTCCACGCGCGCACGGGCAAGCGGATCGGCAAGGTGGACATCCCCAACTGCCGCTACATCAAGTTCAAGGACTCCATAGCCTACGTGAGCAGCTACGTGGGCAAGGTGAAGCTAGGCCCGCAGTCGGAGCAGCAGCTCGGCGAGGTGGTGTCCTTCGATGTGCGCACCATGAAGATCATTGCCCGCTGCCAAGTGGGCTATCAGCCGGATGAGCTCTGCATAGTGGGAGACAAAATCTACGTGGCCAATTCGGGCGGCTACGACCCCGACAAGTACGACAACTCGGTCTCTGTCATCGCCCTGCGGGGTGAGGGAGCCATGGAGCATTTGGGGAAGATCACCATACAGAATAACCTTTTCCGCTGCCAGGCCGATGCGTATGGGCATTTGTGGGTGACGTCGCGGGGCGATTACCACCATTTGCCGAGCCGTCTTTTCCGCTTGGACAAGGATGAATCGATCCTCGGCTACCATGTGGCCGACACCATCGATCGGGTGGTTACGAATATGCGCATCTGCGAGGATACGCTCTTCTGCTACGGCGAGGACTATAGCTACATCAAGGGCGGCTTCCTGCCCTACGGCTTCTTCGCAGTGGACACCCGCACGGGCGAGGTGATAGAGGATGCCAGGATTATCGATGCGTCGCACAAGTACAAGCACCCCTATGGCATCCAGGTGCACCCCGTATTGCGCTACCGCTTCGTGACGGATGCCTTCAACTACGTGAGCAGCGGCACGCTCCACTGCTACGATGGGGCTGGGCACCACCTGTGGGAGACCAATACGGGCGATATCCCGGCGCACATGTGCTTCCTCTACAAAAAGGGCAAGCAGGGACGATAGATGGTTGAATATTCTAGAAATGCAATGGGGAGGATACCATGATGCGACCTACAACGGTATTTTACTCTGTGTTGCTGACCTTGCTTTTTTCCGTGGCTCTTTGGGGCTGCCAGAAAGATGCACCAGCACCCGCACCGTCGCCCCTGCCGGGCACGAAGGTGGTGGGGGAGGGGGAGTATCCCGGTCCTGGGGTGTTGCCGCCCCCGGCGGGTACCATACCGCTCACCCAGGTGGTGGTGATCCCTTTGGGGCAGTCACGGGGCATCCAGGCCCCAGCTGGGGGGAGCAACTTTTGCTGGGAGCGCTTCCATGAGGCCACCAGCTCATGGAAGCAGGTGGGCCACGAGGAAACCTTGCAGGTAGAGGGGAAGGAGGCTGGCAAGTACAGGTATCGCCTTACTATGGTGGAGCGACAGCAAAAGAAAGTGCAGGAGTTCACCATCTGGATTCAAAGTCCTTACATCCAGGAGATCTTGGACTTCTGCCCTGCGCCGGCCCAATTTGTCAACGAGCTACCAGCTGCCACGACCTACCAGGACGCCATTAAGCAGCTCAACGAGCAGCTCTGCCACGATGCGCGAAACTCCCTGGTCTCCCTGGGGGGCTGGGGAGGGTATATCGTGTTTAAGTTCGACCACCGCATCGCCAATCGCCCCAATGCCAACGACCTGATGATCTGGGGCAATGTGCTAAACCCCAACCCCAACTGCGAGGCAGGCATCATCTGGGTGGCCCAAGATAAGAATGGCAACGGCAAGGTGGATCCCGAGGACACCTGGATAGAGCTGGCCGGCTCGGTGCATAAAGACCCCACCTGGCGTGGTGATCCGCTGTACCCTAGCGGCGATGCCAAGTACTACCGCCGGGGCTACAAGGTAACCTACTACAAGCCAGAACCAGAGCCTGATTTCGCGGATTTCAAGCAGCAGGGCTCTGACTACTGCCGCTTCACGGCATACCACCCCACGCACGACAATGGCGACTCCTCGGGCTGGGTGCAGGCCAATAGTTACCACCGGCATAGCTACTGGCCGGCTTGGTTGGCAGACCAAAAGGAACTCACGTTTACCGGGACGCGCCTTCCCAACAACTACCGCGACGAAAAGGCGGGTAAGCCGGGTAACCGCTACTACCGCCAGTACCCCTGGCAGTGGGGCTATGTGGATAACCTGGCGAACTGGTATCGGGAAGGGCAGGAGAGCGAGGAGCACGGCTTCGACCTAGACAACGCCATCGACGAGGCGGGCAACCCCGTGGTGCTCGACTCCGTGGACTTCATCAAGGTGCAGAATGGCCAGCTCTGCTACTGCGGCTGGATAGGTGAGAGTAGCACGGAGATCTCCACCGCCTGGGACATGTCCATGCTCGACTACAAGAAGCAGCCCGTTGCCCCTTCGAAATGATAGGCTTCACATCCACTTAAGAATCTGCAAGACATGAATGCTAGGTTTATTCGCAATCTCGCCCTGCTGCTCCTGCTGTGGGCAGTGGGCGCACCGGGGCTACAAGCCCAGAGCTCCGATTACAGGCAGGGGGTGCTCTACCTGGCAGAGGGTAACTTCACCGATGCCCCCGGGGAGATGCACTTTGTGGCCTCCAATGGGGCGGTAACAGCCGATGTCTTGGCCAAGGTCAATGGTGCTTCCCCGTTGGGGACTACGGCGCAATATGCCGTGCAGCAGGGCAACCACTGGTACGTAACCAGCAAGGACTACCGCCAAGTGAATTCAGGTAGCCAGCTGGTGAAGCTCAACGCGCAAACGCTAGTCAAAGAGGCCGCGCTGCCTAAGGTGTTCAACCATCTACCGCCCCAGGCCTGGATGGCGGGGGAGCAGGTGTATCACTTCTTGCCGCTCGATGACTCGACGGGGTGGCTTACCACTACCTACGGCATCTACGAGGTCAATCTAAGGTCGCTTAGTGTGGCTGTGGATGCGAGTTCGTGCGCTATCCCGCTTCAAATAGATGGCTTCCCTTCCCCGGCCCGTGTAGATAAGCTTATACGCTGGGGCAACTACATTGTGGCTGCGGTGAACGTGCAGGCCCCCGATGGGCAGGACTGGAGCAGCTCTGCCGAGATGGGGCTTTACCTCATCGACCGCCAGCAGAAAAGGGTGGTCAAGAAGATCTTGGGACGCTACATCATGCCTGTGGTTACGCTTGAGGGGCAACTTTGGTGCGCCAAGGAGACTGCCTACCTCACGGAGATTGTGCACAGCGGGGATTCCCTGCGGGAGGGGCAGCATGTAAAGGTAATGCATGTCCCCACCTACGTTTCTTGGGGCTGGAACGAAGGGTGGCTCACGGCCAGCACTTGGGAGGATGTTCTCTACATGGTGGACTTCAACAGTTGGTCGGCCAACACCATCCTTAGGATCGACCTATCGGCTGCGCAGCCCAAAGCAAATCCTATTTGGACTGGGAATAGCATCTATGGAAACTGCCGAGAGGACCCCCGCACGGGCAATATCTGGTTCTCCACATTCTCTGGTGGCTACGGTGTGGGCGAGATGGCTCATGAAATTGCACCAGGACAACAGGGTGATCTGCACTCCTATCCATTCGGTGTACGCTATTCTTTTCCCTCGCTGCCCCTGTTCCCATCGAGGAGCGCGGCTACGCGCGGTACCTACCGCTTGGCGGAGCTACAGGAGAAGAAGCAGTATAGGGTTAGCATCACACAACCAGAACACGGGAAAATCGTGATAGGCAAGTTTCGCGACCCTAAAAATTACCAAGATGGAGACATGGTCGATGAGGGCACGTGGTTGAGAACCAAAGTAAAAGGAGACACCGAGGAATTCCTAGCAGCGTCATTCACGGCGCACATGGGAGGGGAGGAGATAGATTTGTTGTCAGGATCGCATGGATCAAAGAGTTTTCAAATGACTGCTGATGTCGCATTTTCTGCGGTGATGGCCAAGGGCTACAAGGTTACGGCAGAGAAGGTTCCCGGGCATCAAGGTGATTTGGGATTTTCAATTTTGAAAGCTAATCGCCGTTCGTATGCGCTACCCGGTGAGCGTGTATGCGCTATTCCAGTCCCGAAACCCGGCTATCGAACCAAGTCGGTTACGTGGAACAACCATGAGATAGGGTTCAACAGCCCCGATGACCATCGATATATATTCAGAATGCCAAGTGAAGCAGTGCAGCTCAGGGCTGAATTCGAGAAAGTCCTTGCTATCACTTACACAGCTCCCGAACATGGCACCCTGACCGTCTCCACCCCCAACAGCGACCTCAAGAGTGGGGCTTTGGTAGCGGAAGGCACCGTGCTGACGGTGAAAACCGAGCCACAGCCCGGCTACAGGCTCAAGGCCCTGACGGCCAACGGCGAGGACATATCCACCACGGGGCAGTACACCGTCAAGGATAAAGACGTAAAGATCGTCTGCGAGTTTGAGATAGACCCAGCGCAGATCTTCGCGGTGACCTTCACCGCCCCCAAGCCCGAGGAGGGCTCCCTGACCGTCTCCACCCCCAACGGCGACCTCAAGAGTGGCGACAAAGTAACTGCCAGCACCGTGCTGACGGTGAAAGCCCAGGCTCAGCCCGGCTACAGGCTCAAGGCCCTGACGGCCAACGGCGAGGACATATCCGCCACAGGGCAGTACACCGTCAAGGACAAAGACGTAAAGATTGTCTGCGGGTTCGAGTCGCTACCACGGCTCATCCTCACGCAGCCCGAGCATGGCACGCTCACTGCCACGTGTGATGGTAAGCCCCTTCAGACAGGCGATTTCCTGAAGGTGGGCCAGAAGATCCTCTTCACGGCCAAGGCCGAGGAGGGCTACGTGGTCAAGGGGCTAGTGATCAACGAACAGCTCTACGCCACCCCCTGTGCTTTCACTTGCACTAGCCACAACGTGGTCGCTACTGCGCTGATAGCACCACGGGCCAACAAGCCGACCCCCGTGGAGCCCGCGGTGCTGGCTGACCTCAGGGTCTATCCCAATCCAGCCACCGCCACGCTCACCCTGGAGGGCTTGGCTGAGGCCCGTGCGCTCTCCCTGGTGGCCTCCACGGGCCAGGTGGTGCGCCATTGCAGGCTACAGGGCGAGAGTATCCTAGTGCTCGACGTCTCGGTCCTGCCCAGCGGGCTCTACCTGCTGGTGGTAGAGGCCGGCGATGGCATCCGCACCCTGCGGGTGGTCAAGCAGTAGGGAAGAGGAGTTAATGAAAGGGTTATTGAAGTGCGACGTGGGAAGTTTTTCTCGAAAGGAATGCGCGAAGAGTAGGGATAGCCTTTGGACGCGTTGGGTTGCTGCTTTTCGTATGGGTGCTCTCTTGGTTCACGGCTGCACCTGCGCTCTGGACTTATTCTACGCCGCACCACTGGAGATAGTATAGAAACCGCAAAACCTAAGGTATATGAATATGAGAACTTATAGTTGCTTGGCCCTGCTGCTCCTGCTATGGGCAGTGGGCGCACCGGGGCTACAAGCCCAGAGCACCGATTACAGGCAGGGGGTGCTTTACCTGTGCGAGGGCGCATTTCAGAGGCATCCGGGCACCATGCTGCACGTTACGCCCGATGGAAAGGTGAATTTGAAGGCGATGGAGGTGGCCAATGGTGGAGATTCGCCCTTTGGGGAAACCGCTCAGTACGCCGTGCAGCAGGGCGAGTACTACTACGTAACGAGTAAAGACGAGCGGCAGAAGTCGCAGCTGGTGAAAATAGAGGCTAAAACCCTCAAGGAGGTGAGCGCGCTGCCGAAGTGCTTACGGCATGGTGGGCCGGAGTGGTTTATGGCCAATGAGAACTGCTACCACTTCATGCCGCTCGACGACCACAAGGGCTTGCTGGGCACCACCTATGGCCTCTACGAGGTCAACCTCGATGATATGACTATCCCCACTGGCCCCATGCCACCCGAGATTGACAAGAAGTGGAATCCCGGTAACCTCCCGGTGGCTATTCCTACCGCCATAGAGGGGCTGCCCAACCCCGTGCGCATTGATCGCATCCTTAGGTTCGGCAAGAATATCCTGCTGGAGGTTCAGGATCAGGAACCACAGGGCGACCCGAAAGTGCGAGGCTTGTACATCGTGGACTTGGCAACGTGGAAAGTGCTCGGGAAGTTGCTGGGGAATTATTTTTCCCCGTGCTATACCGTCAAGGGCGAGTTGTGGTGCGCCAAGCTCAACGAGGGCATTTGCCGCATCGACTATACCGCTACCAGCCTCAAGGAGGCTGAAGTCATCAAGGGGGTACCCGTCAACGCGAACCCATCGGTCATGGCGTGGCGGCCGGGGCCCTTGGCCGCGAGTCCGAGTAGGAATGAACTCTTCTACGTTTCCTCCACCATGTACAACCCAGGGGGAGGTGTTTGGCGTATCATGCTCCACGACGACAATAAGGTGCAGGAGCTCTACCATGCGTCAACAGGCTATGGAGAGGCCCTGGAAGACCCCCGTACGGGCCATCTGTGGTGGGTAGACATCACGAGTTTTGGCGGGCCTGAGACCCTGGTGGAAATGAAGCCCGATGGCACGATTGTGGCCAAGCATAAAGGCTCGGCCGACCAGTTCCCAGCCCTCCCCTTGTTCTACCGTGGCCCGGCCTCCCCATTCCCCCTAGAGGTAATGGAATTCCTTCCAGGCCCCGGGCAGTTCATCAACCAAGAGGGCTTTGGGCTTGGAGAGCCTGAACTCGACACCTACGAGAAGAAGCTTGCGCACCTCACGAAAGATTTCGCCGACGATGGGCAGGCCAACATCTCCCTAGGCAACTTCGGTGGGCGGCTCGTCTTCCGCTTCGACCACCCAGTGCAGAACACGCCAGGCGATGATCTCCACATCAAGGGTAACTACTTTCGGGACAACCCCGAGCCGGCCATCGTGTGGGTGGCGCAGGACCGCAATCTCAACGGCCAGCCCGATCCAGGGGAGTGGTACGAGCTCTTGGGGGCGTGCGAAAACGACCCAGAGTGGATTACACGACGCTACCATGTCACTTACTATAGGCCGACCGATGAAACCGTCAGGAAGGACTATATCAGGTGGGAGGCCAGCGATGGTACGCAGGGCTACGTGGCCAAGAATAATTTCCATACGCAGAGCTACTGGCCCTCGTGGTTGAAGGATAAGCAGAGCTACACGCTCTGGGGGTCTCGTCTCAGCGATAAGATGGTTACTGAAAAAAATAATCCCCACTCCTCCCTTGGCTATGTGGACGGCGAGGGGACTACCTTTGACATTGCCAACGCCGTGGACCAGGATGGTAATCCAGTAACCCTTTCCCAGGTGGACTTCGTGATGGTGCAGAGTGCCATGTTGCTCGACAATGGCATGTTCGGGGAGGTCTCCAGCGAGGTATGCGAGATAAAAGACCTGCACCACGCAGCAGCTGCCCAGCCGACAACTTTCCGAAAAGTCACCAATAGCTCGCCGGAGATCCCTCTCGCGATAAAAACCAATGGGGGACTAGTGCGTAGCGGGGAGCTGGTGCCCGATGGCTCTACCCTCACCGTGGAGCTTCCAGCTGCCTACAAGATCAAAAACCTCACGGCCAACGGGGAGGACATCTTGGCTTCGAAGAAGTATGCAGTCAACGGGAAAGACGTAGCGATTGTCTGCGAGGTCGAGAATGCATATGCCATCCTCTTCACCACGCCCGACCCGGCGCAGGGCACCCTCAAGGTGACCACGGCAGAAGGCCAAGAGGTGCGTAGCGGGGAGCTGGTGCCCGACGGCACCGTGTTGAATGTCCAGGCCACCCCAGAAAAGACCTTCCTCCTCAAGACCCTCACCGCCAACGGGGAGAACATCTTGGGTACCAAAAAGTACACCGTCAAGGACAAGGACGTAAAGATCGTCTGTGCATTTGAGCCCACATATGCCATCCTCTTCACCACGCCCGACCCGGCGCAGGGCTCCCTCAAGGTGACCACGGCAGAAGGCCAAGAGGTGAGGAGTGGTGACAGGGTGCTCGCCGGCACCGTGTTGAATGTCCAGGCTACCCCAGAAAAGACCTTCCTCCTCAAGACCCTCACCGCCAACGGGGAGAACATCTTGGGTACCAAAAAGTACACCGTCAAGGACAAGGACGTAAAGATCGTCTGTGCATTTGAGCCCACATATGCCATCCTCTTCACCACGCCCGACCCGGCGCAGGGCTCCCTGACCGTCAAGAGGAATGTGCAAAAGCTAAAAAGTGGTGACCGCCTAATCGCAGGGGCCTATATCGTCATTGAGGTTACACCTGCTGCCGGTTATCATCTGGAGTCCCTCACCGCCAACGGGGAGGATATCTCGGACTCCAAGGTCTACCAGGTCAAGGACAAGGATGTCCAGATCGTCTGCGTGTTTTCCCAGGGTAAGGCTACCTACAGGGTGATCTTCGATGCGCCCAACCCAACGCAGGGCACCTTCAAGGTGACCACGGAGGACGGCTCGGAGGTTAAAAGCGGCAACAAGTTGCCCGATGGCACAAAGCTGCTCGTCGAGGCCACGCCCGCCGCGGGCTACTGGCTGCAAACTCTCATGGTGGGGGCTTACGATATCCGGCCATTCAAGCATTACCAAGTGCATGGAAAGGACGTGGTGTTTGACTACCTCTTCGCAAAGGTACCCGCGGGGTCCTATGTTGTCACATTTGCCCTGCCCGATGAGAGGGAAGGCAGCTTTGAAGTGAGGCCTACTGGGCAAAATAGCCTGCTGAGCGGCGACCCCGTTCCCAATGGCTCCGTGCTAGAGATAAAAGCGCACCACGCCACGGGCTATCGGCTTGCTGAGCTCACGGCAAACGGCGAGGACATCAGGGCCACGAAGCAATACACCGTGCAGGGGAAGGACGTGGAGATCGTCTGTCGCTACGAGCTTGACCCCACGGCCATCTACGCAGTCACCTTCGACACACCGCTCCAGGAGGCCGGCGCCCTGAATGTGGTGGCCGATGGGAATATCCTCAAGAGCGGCGAGAAAGTCCCCGATGGCACGGTACTCCATCTGCTTGTAGTGGTCCAAGCAACCGACTACTCCCTGCTTTCCCTTAAGGCCAATGGCGAGGAACTTATGAAAGACGGTGTCCCCAACGACTTCACCTACACCGTCAGTGGCAAGGATGTACACATAGAGCACGACTTCGTGAAGAACTCTGAGTTCACCTGCGTTGTCACCATCGACACCCCGCTCCCCACAGTGGGCGCGCTGACGGCGAAGACCGCCCAGAAGTCCCTTACAAGCGGCGAGGCGGTGCAGGGCGGTACTCATATCTTCCTCGAAGCCACCCCTGCTACTGGATATAAGCTGGTGGCCATCTTTGTCAATGGCTACGATAGGACGAGCTTCAAATCGTGCGCTGCCAATCGCAGGGCCATTCGCATCTGGGCCACATTTGAGCCGAGCGATCCCAACACTTTCGCGGTGACCTTCGCCACGCCCAAGGCTGAGCAGGGTACGCTCTCCGTGACCGCCGATGGCAAGGCACTACAGGCGGGCGAACTGGTCAAAAACAATACGCAGCTGGCGGTGACGGCCACCCCGCAGACCGGCTACAGGCTCAAGGCCCTGACGGCCAACGGCGAGGACATAGCCGCCACCGGGCAGTACACCGTCAAGGATAAAGACGTAAAGATCGTCTGCGAGTTCGAGATAGACCCAGCGCAGATCTTCGCGGTGACCTTCACCGCCCCCAAGCCCGAGGAGGGCTCCCTGACCGTCTCCACCCCCAACGGCGACCTCAAGAGTGGCGACAAAGTAACTGCCAGCACCGTGCTGACGGTGAAAGCCCAGGCTCAGCCCGGCTACAGGCTCAAGGCCCTGACGGCCAACGGCGAGGACATATCCGCCACAGGGCAGTACACCGTCAAGGACAAAGACGTAAAGATTGTCTGCGGGTTCGAGTCGCTACCACGGCTCATCCTCACGCAGCCCGAGCATGGCACGCTCACTGCCACGTGTGATGGTAAGCCCCTTCAGACAGGCGATTTCCTGAAGGTGGGCCAGAAGATCCTCTTCACGGCCAAGGCCGAGGAGGGCTACGTGGTCAAGGGGCTAGTGATCAACGAACAGCTCTACGCCACCCCCTGTGCTTTCACTTGCACTAGCCACAACGTGGTCGCTACTGCGCTGATAGCACCACGGGCCAACAAGCCGACCCCCGTGGAGCCCGCGGTGCTGGCTGACCTCAGGGTCTATCCCAATCCAGCCACCGCCACGCTCACCCTGGAGGGCTTGGCTGAGGCCCGTGCGCTCTCCCTGGTGGCCTCCACGGGCCAGGTGGTGCGCCATTGCAGGCTACAGGGCGAGAGTATCCTAGTGCTCGACGTCTCGGTCCTGCCCAGCGGGCTCTACCTGCTGGTGGTAGAGGCCGGCGATGGCATCCGCACCCTGCGGGTCGTGAAACAATAGGATCCACCTACCTGCGCACTTTCGTGGGGCCTCAGGTAGAACCTGAGGCCCTCTTTTTGGCTATAATCCCTCCCCTCGAAGCCCTCCCCTGAAGGTGCAAAACACCAAACGGAGTATTATGCCCATCTTTGCAGTAGTAGGTGCAATCTTCAACGTCGTATGGCTTGAGCTATTGACAAGGTCTGCAAACGATCGCTTAATTGTAAAAGAATCGGCAGTGCATTATGTATGCAAAGTGGCTACTTGATCGCACGCTATCCGCGTTGGGGCTTTTAGTTGCGGCCCCCGTGATACTTGTTGTAGCTGTATTGATACGCATAACGATGTCCAACGGGCCAGTCCTTTTCCGCCAGGAGCGGGTGGGGCTAAAGGGAAGGCCATTCACGATATATAAATTCAGAACCATGACGGTGGGCCATGGGGGGCCTATGATCTCGGTGGCAGGTGAAAGCCGGATTACCCCATTGGGGGCCAAATTGCGGCGCTACAAGCTTGATGAGCTGCCCCAGCTATGGAATGTGCTTAAGGGGGATATGAGCTTTGTCGGGCCTCGCCCAGATGTGCCAAGTGAGATTGATAAGCTTACTGACGAGCAGAAAGCCCTGCTGCTCAGCATCAGGCCTGGCATTACGGGCCCTGCGTCGCTGAAGTACGCTCACGAAGAACGAATTCTGCAAGCCCAGGAGAAGCCGCTACAGTATTACGATGAGGTGGTCTTTCCCGATGAGGTGCGCATTAACCTCGACTATGTCGCCTACAGGTCATTCTGGAAGAATATAACCTTCATGGTTAAAACAATAATATAATTAAACTAGAATATGAAGATCCCATTCTCCCCGCCCTACATCGATCAAAGTGTGATTGACGAGGTGGAGGCCACGTTGCGGTCGGGCTGGATTACCACGGGTGCAAAAGCAAAAGAACTCGAGGAGGCCATAGCCAAGCTTTCAGGCGTACAGGCCGTGCTCACCGTGAATTCATGGACCTCGGGGGCCATTCTTAATGCTCTCTTGGTTGGGATTGCGGCCCGGGGATGAGGTCATTGTGCCTGCCTATACGTACGCAGCCACGGCGCTCGCTGTCATCCATGCTGGGGGAGTACCCGTGATGGTGGACGTGGGCGATGATTTTAACATATCGCCCGATGCGGTGCGGAAAGCTATATCACCACGAACAAAAGCGATAATTCCAGTAGACATTGCGGGCTTCCCCTGTCAATACGATGCAATACGCCGCATCGTGCGCGACCCGCAGGTGGTGCATCGATTCTCTCCTACCTCGCCAGTGCAGCATAGGCTAGGGAGAATACTAATCCTGAGCGATGCTGCCCATGCGCTCGGGGCTTTTTCAGCTAAGGGTAGGCGTACCGGGCAAGAAGCAGACGTAACAATATTCTCGCTCCATGCGGTCAAGAACATCACCACGGCCGAGGGCGGTGCTATAGCGCTAAACCTCCCAGCACCCTTTGACAACGCCCAGCTATACAGTGAGCTAAGGCAGTACTCTTTGAATTGCCAAACGAAGGACGCTTTTACAAAAAACCGCGCGGGGGCGTGGCGATACGATATCACGGGATTAGGGTTCAAGTGCAATATGCCAGACCTAAATGCGGCGGTAGGCCTGGCTCAGATGCGGATGATAGACCTACTTTACCATGAGCGAAAACGAGTTTTTGATGGGTATGTAAAGGGGTTTGCGCGCTATCCGTGGGCTATTCTACCTAAGGAGGAGGACGAAGATGGGAGGCGAACTTCTTACCATATCTTCGCTCTACGCATAGCAGGAATCTCCGAGGCGCAACGCAACAGTATGATAGACTCCATTGCCCGCCAAGAGATCGCCGTCAATGTGCACTATGTACCGCTCCCCATGCTCAGCTACTTTGCGAAGTTAGGCTATGATATCAAACACTACCCGAAGGCCTACGAACTCTACGCATGTGAGATATCTCTGCCGATTTACCCCCAGCTGACCGAGGCCATGGTGAACGCAGTGGTAAGTGCGGTAGTCGAAGCCTATGGTAGCCTTCAAACTTCAGGCAAAGTGCAGCACTAGCGCAAGGGAAAGCACCTTGTATAGGATGAATTACAAGGGGAGGAGGCCAAGGGGCTCCTCCCCTTTCTCGTGTGGATAATCTACTGCGTTTCACGGCGCACCCTTAAATTACTGGACACCCTATCGAGGGACAACGCTGTACGATTTTGCAATCTACGTGCAGCCCCATCGCAAGCGGGCCTCGCCTAGGCCATAGGCCGCAGCCATTCGACCCTACGCTGTGAACCCAAGCGTAGCCGCATGGCATGCAGAATGGCTACCTGGCCTAAGGACGCGTAGCGGCTAGTATCGACCCGCGGGGAGCGGCAGTTTCCCCCCTGCGTCGCCCCGATGGCGGTCAGGCCTGCGTGTACGAGCATCTCCAGGAGCCCCAGTGGTCGCCCGAACGGATCGTGGGCCGCCGCGGGGCCCACGACATCCTGAGGGCGGCCGACTGCGAAAGGGCCTTGAGGGTAAAATGCCAAACGGGATTTCATGTTCATCCTTACAGTAGCAGCTGCACTCGCAGCTGCTATCTGCGGGCCTCAGGTTCTACCAGAGGCCCGCTTTTTGCCAAAATGCCGCTCGCAAAAAAACTCACCCGTAGTTCCTGTAGCCCTCGAAGGCACGCACTTTTTGGATTCCTCGGAATTTTGGCACAAGGAAGAAAAAATAGGCCCAGGTGCTTGGGGCCAGGAGATTGTTTGCCAGAATATTTGTAACTTGGCCTTGCGAAGTATAAAAATCAACAACAATCAAAATCAGTACAATATGGGACGAATAGCTAGACAATGTGTAATTCTCCTGTTGTGTTGGCTGCTGCCCGTGGGGTGGTTGCTTGCGCAGCCTACGGTGCGCTTTGGTGCAGAGGAGGCTATGCTACCGGGCAATGTGCAGCAAACCAGAGGCTCTGCCGCGAAGGTGGAGCTAGGGCAGGCCACGAATGGCAAGCTCAATGTGCTGGTTCAGTTTAAGGCGCTGCCTACGCTGGCTGAACGCAAGCAGCTGCAGGCGCGCGGTCTACAGTTGGAGGCCTATGTGGGCTCCAATGCCTACTTCGCGCTGATGCGAGATGGCGCAAAGCCACGCGACTTCAGGGGCACGGGCCTCCGCGCCGTGGTGGCCATCCAGCCTAGCTGGAAAACCGACGACGCGCTGCTCCGAGGCCAAGTGCCCAAGTGGGCCCGGCGAGGCGAAGGCGCCGCGGCTGTCGTGCGTTGGTTCTCCAACGCCCACCCGCAGCTGTTGGCCAAGGCTCTCGAACAGCAGGGGCTGCGCTTGGTGCAGATGCACGAGGGGCTCAGGCAGTGCGAGGTGGAAGGCAGCCTCCAGGCGCTCCAGCTGCTTGCCCGGCAGGATTACGTGGCCGGCGTGAGCTTCGTCATGCCCCCTGAGGAACTCACCAACCGCGAGGGGAGTACGCTCGGACGAGCCAACGTCTTGGCCCGTCCCGTGGAAGACGGTGGTCGCGGCTTAACCGGCAAGGGCGTGCGCGTGGGCCTCTGGGATGCCAATGTCCAGCACCATGTGGACTTTGGCCAGCGCATCCACTCCAAAGAATTCGAAATGGGCGTGGGAGACTCCCGCGGGCATGGCATGCACACCTGCGGCACCATCGCGGGGGCTGGGCTGCTCGATCCCAAGATGCGCGGCATGGCCCCAGAAGCCGAGGTATGGGCCTGGAATTTCAACACCCAAGAGAACGGGCTGAACGTCCAAGAGGAAATGGGCTATACGCGGAGCCACTACGGCATTTCGCTCACCTCCAACTCTTACGGGCTGCAGATGGGCTATTTCTGCGAAATGCTCGACATTCTGACCTATAGCGCATTGGGTGTCGATGCCGATGTCTTGGCCTGCAAGTACCCAAACTTGACCCACTTCCACTCGGCGGGCAACGACCAGAACTCTTGCTCCAAATATAGCTCGTCCACCAAGCGCGCCAAGAATATCATCACCGTGGGCGCCCTCAATAAGTGGGGTGAAATCACGGATTTCAGCTCCTTCGGGCCTACCGACGATGGGCGGCTGCTACCCATCGTGTGCGCCAAGGGCGAGGAAGTCTACAGCACCCTGCCCAACAACTCCTATGGCCTCATGAGCGGCACCTCCATGTCGTGCCCCATGGCCGCCGGCATGGCCGCGCTGCTCTCCCAGCGCTACCACCAGCTCTACGCCAATGCCGACCCCAATGCCGCCCTGGTCAAGGCACTCTTAGCCAATACCGCCGACGATCTAGGGCGCCCTGGCCCCGACTACCAGTATGGCTATGGCTCGGTCAACATTCTCAAGGCCGTCGAGGCCCTTGAGGCGGGAAGCTTCGTCAAGAACTCCATGGAGGCCGGCGCGCAGCCTTTTTCCCACAAAATCACCGTGCCAGAGGGCATCGGACAGCTGCGCGTGATGATCTGCTGGCTCGACCCGCCCATCCTCAAGAAAACTGCCTTCAGGGAAAGAGCATTGGTGAACGATCTAAACCTCAAGGTCTCCGCCAACGGGCAGGATTACAGCCCTTGGGTCTTAAACCCTGAGCACCCAGAGGACAACGCCACTACGGGCGTGGATTCCATCAACAACATCGAGCAGGTGGTCATTGACCACCCGGCCGCCGGAGACTACGACCTCCAGGTGTCCGGCAAGATAGCCTCCTCCGATGGCGCCCAGGAGTTCTTCCTCGTCTGGTTCCTCGACCCAATGACCCCTGCCCTCAGCTACCCAATCGGGGGCGAGCGCTTCGAGCCCGGGGAGTGGCTCATCTACCAAACCGAGAATTTCCATCTGGACAAGGGCAACCCCCTCACCATCGAGATCTCCTACGACGGCGGGAAAAACTACGTCGCAGTCAGTACTAGCACCTTCTCCCGCAATGGCTTCCAGCTGCCTGCTGATGCCCCGTTCTCCGACCAGTGCATTCTACGCCTGACCGACGAGCAGGGCCACATGGTCATGAATGCCAAACCATTCACCATCGCTCCGCAGCCAAAGGAACTCAACATCGCCCGTGGCACCTCGGCTTGTGGCGAGGGCGCCAAGCTGAGCTGGCAGCCCGTGGCGGGTGACGGCGTTACCTACACCGTCCTAAGAGCTGCTGTTGACAACGGCCAGTGGCAGGAAGTGACTGCCGCGCTTACAGAGCCCTCCTATACGCTTAAAGCCGGAGATCTCGCCCGGCAACAGCGTACTGTGTTTGCCGTGAAGGCGGTGAAGGGAACTGCCTCCTCCGAGCGCTCCGTGGGCGTCTGCGCCCCGTGGCCGCAGGCCATCGATCTCACAAAGCAGACTCTGCCGCTTAGCGAAAACTTCATTGCTCAGCCCTCTACCCTTACGTTCGTGACCCCAGGGAAAAACGTACAAGTCCTCTATGAGGGGGCCACGCCAGGCTTGGGGCTACCCGTCGGGGCGCACCTGATGCTGGCCAAGGTGGAGAAAAATCTGGACGCTACCGTTGAGCCTTTCTCCCCCGCGGGCGCCGACAACATGCTCGAACTCGCAACCTGCAACCTCAAATTGCCCGCGCTGGGGGCTAACGAAAAGCTCGTCTTCTCCATGCTGCAGTTCCTGGGTGCGCTGCAACACCCCGTCGACCGCACTGGAGAGGGCAAGGAGTATTCGCAGCTCCGACTGCTCAACGCTTCCAATGGCCAAGAGATCCCCCCCTGTGGTGGGGCGCCAAGGCTCAAAGCTGACGAGCAGGAACACTTGACGCTCTGGGACCTCTCCGCGCTCGCGGGGCAAGAGGTCCAGCTGAGCCTACAGTGGTGGAGTCGCTACAAGGGGGATGCCTTCATCTGCGCAGGCTATACCATCGAGAGGCTCACGGTCGAGGGCAACGATGTGCGCATTTACAACCTCACGCGCATCGCTCCCGCCCCGAACCTCGGCGTCCGGACAATGGCCTTCAATATCACCAACGTCAGCACCGCCAGCGACCCAATAGATGTGTCGGTTGCGGTCAAAGTGCGCGGTGAACTCCAAAAGGGGCTGATTGTCAAGGCCCTCAAGCCACTTGAGGAACGGCGTGTGACCTTTGAAATCGACCTCTCAACCAAGGAGAAGCTCGGGGAGGAAATCGAAGTGACCCTAGAGGCCATCGTACCCCACGACAGCAACCCAACCAACAACCTCCGCTCGATCAAGGTCAAGAACCTGGGCAACGTCGTGCCCTTGCAGAGGGGAAAGAGCTTCAGCTTCATGGGTTTCCCCATTTTCGTCGACCCCTATACTACCTACAAGCTCAAGGAAGGTGAGTCCGTCTACTTCACCGATGACGGCGGCGCCAAGTGGGACTACTACAACCCGCAGCACTCCTCCCTCACCTTCTACCCGACCAACGAGCATTACGCCGTGCAGGCGGAAGTCATCGAATACGACCTCATGCCCGACGAGGATGTCGATCTTGAGCACACCCTAGAGTTCTACACCAGCGATGCGCCCGAGTACGCCAGCCAGCTCGAGAACCCCATCGCCGTGCTGCGGGGCAAAAGCGACCCCAACGCCCCGCACCTCCGCGTGCAGGCCATGGGCAACAATGGCTCCGTGACCATACGGCTCATGGCCGAAATCGAGGCCACCAAGCCATACCCAGGGTGGGTCATCAAAGTCTCACAGGTCAAGCGTACCAACGCCGTCTCCATCGCAGCGGGAAAGCCCGTGAGCAGCATCGCCGACGGTAAGGTCACCATCCCCTGCACTCTCACCAACCACACCTCGGGCCCTCTCAAGGCCCTCAAGGTGCAGCTCAATGCGCAGCTACGAGATTTGAGTTCCGTTACCCCCGACAAGCTCGATCCGCTAGACCAGCTCATCGACCTAGAGCCCAATGCCTCCAAAGAGTGCAGCTTCTCGCTGGAGGATATCTCCGACCCCGCCGAGATCAACTACCTGCTCTCGGTAAACTTCCAGGAAACCGACCAGCGCGACAACCAGGCCAGCGGCTCGCTCATCCACGATCACTACTTCGTGGGTGGCAAGCTCATCGACCCGCAGCGCGCAGTCATCAACAAGCTGCTCCTCGGTCAAACCAATCGCGATGATATCGACCTCGGCGAGGAAACACACGGCCAGCGTATCCAGTACTGCCTAGGCGAGCAACTGGACCACTACAAAGGCAACGATTTGACCATCAGGGCCTATGACCTCACCCTCTCCCAGCCCACCGACCTCGTCGTCTGGTTCGACCTGAACAACGACCTCCAGTTCGTCGACGCGGAGCGTCAAGTCCTATCACTGGCTCCAAACGCTACGGAAGGGACTCTGACCTTTACCGCCGACCAGCTCAAGGACCTAGAGGAGGGAGATTACCGCCTGCGGGTGGCGCTCTTGCCCAAAGACAAAGCAGCTGATTTCGCAGCTGGGACAGACGTGCCCTTCGGACACGTGCAGGACTTCAACATCTTCCTGTCAGACCAGGAGGAAGAACTCGTGTCCGACATCGTGCTTGCGGAGTGCAAGGGCCTCAGCTCTGGCGCCAACCTCTCGAGCATGCAGCCGGTGGTCATCGTGGTGAAAAACGAGGGTACGAAGGCCATCACCGCCTTCACGGCCACGCTGGAATTCGATGGGGAAACGTTCCCTAAAGAGTCCTTCACGGCCAACATTGAGCCCGACCAAGAGCAGGAGTTCACGCTCAGGCCCAGGCTCGACCTCCGCCAGCCAGGGCTTCACCAGGTCTCCGTCACCCTCGAGGGGGATAGCCAAACGGCCAACAACTCAAAAACCTACACGCTCTGCAGCGTGCCGGAGGTCACCAACCCGCCCGTGGCCCTGACCTTCTCCCCCAAGGGCCCCGGTGTCCTGCAGACTATGCCTGTCGACTATGGGCGTGAGTTCACCCTCGAAGGGTGGTATTTCCTCGATGGCCCTCAATTCGCCACCCTGCTTTCCGACGAACGGAAAATTCGGCTGGTCATAGCCCATGACCTCGTGGGCATAGAAGACCAGGCTATAGCCCTGCAGCTGGGCCGCGGACTCTACTACACTAAGGGCAACGCCGTGACACCCTACCAGTGGAACCACATCGCGGTTACTGTCAAGATTAGGCAGGGCCTATTCGCCGACGAAATCACCGAGGTGAAATTCTTCGTCAACGGGAAAGAGTACCCATTGGCTAAGCCTTTCGAGGTGGGATCCGCCAACGCGCCTTCAGGCCTCATGGGCTATGGCGTAAAGTTCAAGGGGCAGATGAAGTATCTCCGCGCCTGGAAAAAAGTCCTAGCCGCCGCTGACATCCAGGCCAACATGCTTAAGCCTGTGGTCCAAAATGGAAATCTCCCGCAGGGCTGTCTCTACGAGTTCCTCGCCAACGAGGGCGCCGGGGCCTACCTCGTAAGTGGTGCGCAGTGGGGCTGCCTCATCAAACGGAGCGACTACGCCGGCTCCATGAAGCGGAAAAAAACCGCTAAGCCCATGGAGAACCCTGCCCCCATGTGGACTACCCTGGAGAGCCACATCTCCCAGGTGGAGGCCACTAACCAGGTTCTTCCCGCGGAGCATCGGGGCGATGGCAGCTGGAAACTCACCCTGCCCGCTGCGCAGAGTCTCACCCAGCCGGTGGAAGCCCGCTTCACCCCCACATGGCCCTTCACCAGCCTGAGCAATAGCGGCACGGTCTTCACCGAGACCACAAGCATCACCTTCGATAATGGCGCCTACGATAAGGTCACTGCTTCCAGCGACCCCAGCAAACCCTACTTTGGGGCAGCGTTTAGCAATGTCCCGGTCAAGCTCTACGTGGAGAACGACTATTCCCCGGAGTGCGACCTGCTCAAGCTCACCCTGGGCGAAGGGGCCACGGCCGTAGAGGCCGCCCCGACCAACCAGGAGGTCGTGTTCTCCGTCGAGGCTGCGCTATTCGACCCCGACAAGTTGGCCAAGGCCAGCCTAACCGTCACCCAGATTTCGCCCGAAGCCGTGGTGCTCTTCAACGGCAAAACCTACAACCAGGGCGAGACGCTCACCATGGATTTGTCCAAGCTCAACAAGCTCACGGTGCGGGCGGCCAACCAGCGCAACAGCAAAATCTACGTCGTTCGGGTACAAAAGAAGGTCAGCCTGACCCCGCAAACCATCACCTGGGATCAGAGTTTGGGCAACATGCCCTTCTCCGCTGCGCCCGTGGCGCTCAGTGCTGTCACCGACTCCGAACTGCCTGTGGTCTACCTCTCCGACAATCCCAACGTGGCCACCATCCGCCAAGGGCAGCTGGTGCTCGTGGGGCTGGGGTCTGCCAAGATTTCTGCCACGCAGCCTGGCGACGGCATCAAGTTTGCTGCGGCCGCCAAGCTGGATAAGGTGGTTACGGTAGAAAAACGAGCTATCACGGTGAAGCCCAAGGAACTCTCCGTGGCCGAGGGGCTACCCCTGCCCGAGTTCTCCTTCGACTTCGAGGGCGTGCAGGGCGATGAGTACCACGGGCGCTTCCAGCAGCCTCGCTACGGCGTGGAGGCTACCGCCGGGGTGTTCTGGGATGACGACCAGGCCCCGCTCCACAAGGGCGACTACCAGGTCAAGCCCTTGGCCAGCCAGCCCACTACCTACGACGATGGCAATTACGCTATCACCCTTGCCAATGGCACGCTCCACGTCACAGAGCCCAACGACCAGACTATCCGCCTGGATATCGCCGCCCTCGGGGTGGATGCCGCTGACCTAGACAAGGTGAAGATCTTCGCTAACGACATGCCGCTGATCGTGGAGAGTGGCAAGGCCTACATCCAGCTGGCCAAGCTCATGGTGCCCAAGGAGCCTGAGCCCGGTGCAACTGTTGACCCCAACGCCAAGCCTGAACTCGAGCCCAAGGAGCAAGAGGTCGTTCTGACGGTAAGCTGCGAGGGCTACCTCCAGCAAACCGAAACCATCACGGTGAAAGATGCCAACGTGAGCAAGGAGTACACGCTGGCCAAGTGCGAGGTTACTATCACCTACAAGGCCGGGCCAAACGGCTCCATCGTGGGCATAGCGACCCAACCTCGGCCTAAGGGGACGATGACCTCCTCCGTGGTCGCTGTGCCCGACAAGGGCTACAGGTTCAAGGAGTGGGATGTCGATCCGAAAGACCTCGCCATCCGGTCCGATAAGGCGGAGCAAGATCAGACCATCACCGCCTCCTTCGAGCCCATGACGCTCAAGGCCAACTACACCGTCACCGAGGGCGGGAAGCTGGCCAGCGGGAGTCTGGCTGAGCAAAACGTGGCCTATGGGGCCGATGCCCAAGAGGTCACCGTCGAGGCCGACCCGGGCTACGCCTTCGTCCAATGGTCCGACGGGCTACTCGAGCAAACACGTACCGACACCAAGCTCACCCAGGATGTCGCGGTGCAGGCCATCTTCATGAAGCCCTACAACCTCCCCTACAAGGAGGACTTCGACAACCAGTCCACGGCCCCCAGCTACTGGAGCCATGGCAAAGACGATCAGGGCGAAGGCTTCATCTTCTACGTCTCCGACACCGACCAGGAGCCCATCAGGCGCAACTACTACGGGGCGTTCCCGACCTATGGCAAGAACCTCCCGCTCTCCGTGGTGAAGGCCTCCCTGCTCACGCCGTGGTTCTCCCTGGAGGGACGCACCGATGCCGACCTGCAGCTGCAAGCCGACCTCGCGATCAGCAACGGGGTCAGCAAGCCAGTGACTCTCAGCTATCGCTTCGGCGAGGCAGAACCCTGGAATCAGCTGCTCCAATACGCAGGCAACCGCTCCGCCGCCGAGCCTATCTCGCTCGACAAGAGCAAGCTCGCTGGCAAAGCCATGGTCCAGTTCGCCTGGTATGTCGAGCATGATAACGCTTCAGGGAAAGATGTCGAGATCCTGGTGGACAACGTCAGCATTACTACGGCTGCCGCGGGCCTCAAGGTCGACCGCTTCTACCGGGCGGGCGATAACGGCAAGCTACTCTGCGACGGCAAATCCCTTGCTGAACTCCGACAGGAGGAGGTCGAGGGCACTGCCTCCAAGCCAGTAGAGGCCAAGGCCAACGATGGCTACTTCTTCCAGAAGTGGTCCGACGGCTCTACCGAGAACCCCCGCACCGACAAGGGCTATACCAACGTCACGGCGCACTTTGCGCCTAAGCCCGATGGCGATCTGGTGACCCTCACCTACGAGGCCAAGGAGCACGGCATCCTGGAGGGCCCCACTTTCCAGCAGGTACCCAAGGGCTCCACGGCCGCTGCGGTGATCGCCGTGCCCGATCCCGGTTACGAGTTCGACCAGTGGGAAGATAACCACCAGCTGGCGGTCCGCAACGATAAGGCGGAGGAAAATGCCCACCACGTGGCCTCCTTCAAGCTCAAGGATCTCTCCCTCGCCTTCATCGTCCTCAACGACCCCGATTCCGACTTCCCCACCCTCTACCCAGGGGCCACGGTCTCGGTGAAGACGCAGGACGGCCAGGAGCGCTCCGTCAAGACCGATAAAGACGGGCGGGCTGTCTTTGAGGGCGGATACAAGCAGGGCGACGAGGTCTCCTACATGGTCTCCCTGAAGGGCTATGGCGATGTGGTCAACGAGGCCTACACCGTCGACGAAACCGACCTGCCCATCAAGGTGGCCATTGCGCCCGCGGTGTCGGTGTCGCTCACGCTCCTCGACGAGCTCTCCGGACAGCCCGTCGCATCGGCCAAGGCCTTGCTCAACGGCGATGAGCCCAACGTGAAGGGCTCGATCGCCTGGAAAAACCAAGCTCCCGGGGAGCATAGCCTCACGGTGCAGGCCGACCACTATATCCCTATAGAGGAGACCTTCACCGCGAAAAAAGACACAACGCTAACCTTGAACCTGCAGCGTGAGCGCCACAAGCTCACCGTGACGGTGGTGGATGCCCAGAATCAGCCTGTGGAAAAGGTAGCCGTCTCCGTGGGGGCGCAGCCCGTGGTGTTCACCAACGATAAGGGCGTGGCCCTGGTGCCCGACCTCATCTACGGCGTGGACTACGATTGCCAGGCCTCGCTCGACCAGCGCACCTCGCCCGCAGCTAGGGTGACTATCGACGGCGACAAGGAGCTCACCCTACAGCTCAAGCAGGCCCTGAGCGTTCTCTTCTCCGTGACCCTAGACGGCCAACCTGCCAGCCAGGCTACGGTCATCATCGGGGGCCAGGCTCTCACCACCGATGCGCAGGGTCTGCTGACCTATGCCACCGTGGCCGGTACGCTCGCCTATAGCTGCGCCCTGGAGGGCTACCCTGTCCAGAGTGGCTCTGTGGAGGTGACGGACGACGGGCAGAAGGTGGAGATAGCCTTCAAGAAGGCTACACCCCCTGCGCCTGGTAAGGTGACCCTGGCCTTCCGGGTTACGCTCGATGGCAAGGCTCTCAGAGACGCCAAGGTCAAGATTGCGGAGTCAAGCGACGAGCAGACCACCGATGCCGCTGGCCAGGCGAGCTTCACGCTCCCTGCGGGCTCCTACAGCTACACCGTGACAGCCCCCGATGGCCAGTCCATCCGCGGTAAGCTCACGGTCACCGGCAATACCGAGCTGCCCATCATGTTCAGCCAGAAGTCTACGCCGGTGGAGAGCGCGTTGTTGGCCCAAGCCGCCCTGCAGCCCAATCCGTTTGCCGAGCGGTGTCAGCTGGTCAACGTGGCCTCGATGCAGGAACTGACCATCGTCTCGGCCACGGGTGTCGTGGTGCGCACCATCAAGCACAACGGAGCTGAAACCCTCACGCTCGACACCCAGGCTTTGCCTCAGGGTCTCTACCTCTTCCGCCTACGGGATCACGAAGGGCACTTCCGTACCCTGAGCGCAATACGTAGGTAGAGGGTAGCTATTCTGCCATTCCAGGGGAGACCTCGCAAGAGGCTCCCCTTTTTTCATACCTTTCAACTCCGCACCTTCTCCGTACCAACGCCGCTCTTTTAGGCTTTTTTAGCGAAGCTATAGCGGCGTTGGTACGGTGGTGGTCGAGAAATCACCCCGATAGAGCCACTGCGGCGGTGGGGGCCTAAAAGCCCATTTTGCGCTCCCCCTGGCGCCGTGGCCTGTTCTGCTTTGACCTGCCATGGCATCCTCGATGCTCCGTTGTGCGTACACGGAAATGGGGGCCCATTGCAGGCCTGGGGGCTGGGGGGGGTGCTGGCCTGTGTTTAGATTATCTTCGCTAACTTCGCCCTTGGTAGCGAGAGTAGGGGTGCGCAAAGATGCGTAGCAGATCGGGCGTTGGGGTGGCTTGGCGATCATTGGCCGTGGCCGTGGGGCTTTGGCTTATGGTGGGGTGCGGCGAGCGGCCGCCCGTGCCGCGCGAGACCATGGTGGCCGTGCTGGCCGATATGTACTTGGTCGATGCCCTGGTGGACGATTGCGATTCGCTGGCCAGCCTGGTTCATGGGGGGCAGCTGGCTCCCTACCAGGAGGTGTTGGCTCGATATGGCCTGACCCCGGCGCTGCTGGATAGTGCCATGGAGTTCTACCTTACGCGGCGTGGGGCGTACGATGCCTTGCTGGGCGATGTGATTACGCGCTTGCAAGTGCAGCAGCAGGCTCTCGCTGATAGTGTACAAAATGGGGAGATGATCGATGAAGCAGACCAATAGACCCCGGTGCGTAGCCGCCCAGTGGCTCTATACGAACGTAGGACAGCCCATTCCGCGGGGCGGGGTAGAGCTGATGCCCGATGGCACCGTTGCCCGGGTGTTCCAGCTCGAGACCCACGGGCCCGAGCTCCCCGAGGTGGAGTTCTACAATGGGGTTTTGATCCCGGGATTCGTCAATGCGCATACGCACCTGGAGCTCTCCTTTTTCGATCAGGTGTTCGTGCCCGGGGGATCCATGGTGGCTTTCCTCAAGCAGATCGACTCGCTGCGCATTGAGGTCAACGATACCATCATCCAGAATGCCTTGGCGAAGGCCTACGACACGTTTCGTCGGGAGGGTATTGTGGCCTATGGCGATATTTGCAACCAGGCCGACACCGTGGGGTTCAAGAAGAGTGAGACCTTCCGGTCTGTCTCTTTCATCGAGATGTTTGGGGCCAACAGGGAGCTGGGCGAAAAAGCTTTCGCGGTGGGCAAGCAGGTGCTCGAGCAGTTCAGGGCGGCGGGCATTGCCGATTCCTACCTTACCCCCCATGCGCCCTACTCGGTGGGGCGGCGTCTTATTGAGCTGATGAATCCCTTCCTGGAGCAGGGGCGCATCTTCTCGTTTCACTTTGCTGAAACGGGCCAGGAGTACGAGTACATGCGCACAGGGCGCGGAGAGATGGAGCGCCTCTACCGCGAGGACTGGCATAGGCCGGTTGATCTGCCCAGCTGGGCGGAGTTCATGGACTGGGTGGAGCATTTTGGGGCTTTGGGAAAGCTGATTCTGCTGGTGCATTGCGTGCGCTTGACCCGTGAGGAGATGGCCCGCCTGCGTGAGAGCTGCCCCGGGGTGTCGGTTGTCCTTTGCCCGGCGAGCAACCTTTTCATGGAGGGCCGTCTGGCCGACATCGAGGGCCTTTACCAGAGCGGCATCCGCGTGGCCATAGGCACCGATAGCCTCTCCTCCTCCCCCTCGCTCTCCATCCTCGATCAGCTCAAGCTCATCCAGCGCCAATATACGCAATTACCACTCGAAGTGTTGGTTCGGTGGGCCACCTACAACGGGGCCCAAGCCTTGGGCTTTACTGAGCTGGGCGCAATAGAGGCGGGGAAGCGACCAGGGATCAATCTCCTACAGGGCCCTGGGCTCCTGGAGGGGCGCCTGAAGGATAGTACGGTGACCCCCATAGCTTCCAATGTGGCGTTGGTGTAGGTGTTGGCTGGGTTGGAATCCGTGGCGCAGAGGAGCCCCATGGCCTCGAATTGCGGGCAGACGGAGTGAGCAGGGTGGGGGTGCTGGGCTCTGCCCACGGGAAAAAGTGCTACCTTTGGGAGTGGATGAACTAGGAGGCGCAGTTCGTGGATAGGTTATTTGTGTGGCGTCGCACTGCGGCCGGCGTGCTGTGTGGCGTGCTGATAGCAGTTTCGGCCTATATGCTGCAGCTTCTGGTGGAGCGGGAGCTGATTTCTTGGGCCGTTCTGGTGCGTTTCCATCGTCTCTATCCGTTGTTCTATGCGGTCGATCTGCTGCCCGTGATCTTGGGGGTGGTGTTTTGGCTCGTTAGCCGTCGTTTGGCCCGCTTGGATGCCACGGTGGCCTCGGAGCAGTATGAGATGCAGCAGCGCAACGAGCAGCTGCTGAGCTATGTGCACGATATCGGAGTCGGCAAGGCCGTGGACTACACGCCGCGCAAGGGCGACACGCTGGGCAATGCGCTGGTGGAGCTGCAGCGGGCCATCGCGGTGAGTCGCCAGGAGGAGCAGACGCGTCGCCAGGAGGATGCTCGCCGCAACTGGACGGCCGAGGGGCTGGCAAAGTTCGGGGAGATCTTGCGTACCGATACCAAGTCACTACAGGATCTGGCCTATCTGCTTATTAGCCAGCTGGTGCGCTACGTGGACGCGAATCAGTGTGGCTTCTACTTGGTGGAGGACGATGCCGCTACGGGGACCAAGTACTTTTCCCTGCTGGCCTGCTACGCATACGACCGGAAGAAGTTCAGCCAGCAGCGTCTGGAGTGGGGCGATGGGCTGGTGGGCGCCTGTGCCCTGGAAGGGGTCACCACGCATTTGGACCATGTGCCTGATGGCTACCTGCAGATCACCTCGGGGCTGGGCCAGGCCACCCCGCAGAACCTGCTGCTCGTGCCCGTCAAACAGGACGAGGCGATCTTCGCCGTCCTGGAGCTGGCGGCCTTCGCACCTTTCGCACCCCACGTGGTGACCTTCATCGAGAAGGTGGCCGCATCCATTGCCTCCACGCTCTCGAGCAAGCGCATCAATATGCGCACCACCGAGCTCTTGGCCGATACGCGGAAACAGGCCAAGGTGCTCGCCGAGCAGGAGGAGCAGATGCGCCAAAACATGGAGGAGCTGCAAGCCACCCAGGAGGAGGCTGCCCGCCAGAACGAAACTTTCATCAGTTTTACTAACTCGGTGAACCACACCCTCATCCGGGCCGAATACGATATGCATGGCATCCTGCTCTATGCCAACGAGAAGTTCCTCCAGAAGCTCGAGTACGAATCGCAGTCGCAGGTCAAGGGTAAGCACATCTCCCTCTTCATCAGCCCCAAGGATCGCGAGACTTTTGCGCACATTTGGGACGACCTCGTGCAGCGCGATACGCCCTTCGAGGGGGATATGAAACACGTCACCCGCACTGGCAAGGATCTGTGGACCATAGCCACCTACACGCGGCTGCCAGGCCACGAAGAACACGAGGATCGCATTCTCTTCCTGGCCATTGACACCACCCGTGACAAGAAGCAAAACCTCGATTGGCAGGGTCAGATTGAGGCCTTGAACCGCATGAGCCTCAAGGTGGAAATCTCTCCCCTGGGCGATGTGACCGATGTGAACCAGCAGTTCCTCGACACGGTGGGCTATGCGCGCGAAGAGATCTTGCGCAAGCCGCTCTCCGACATCGTGCCGAAGATGGAGCAGCGTAACCTAGAGCATATCATCGACACGGTGGGCCAGGGCGAGGCCTTCAAGGGGGTGATCCGCGTCCTCACCAAGGCCGGGGAGGATTGCTGGCTCCGGGTGACCATCGCTACGGTCAACGACATGTATGGCGACATCTCCAAGCTTATCCTCATAGCCAACGACATGACCCGCGAGAAGCTCATGGAGATAGAGTTGAAGCGACAGAATGAGCAGATGAAGCAGCAGGAGGAGCAGCTGCGTCAAAACGAACTACAGCTCAATCGTAAGCTCCGCGAGGCCCGCGAGGAGGTGAAGAACCAGTTCAAGGAGATCGAGAAGGTCCAAATCCGCAATGAAAAGACCCTCGAGGGCTTCCTCGACGCCATCATCACTACGGACCAGGACGGCGTGGTGGAGTTTTTCAACAAGGCTGCCGAGGAACTTTTTGGCATCGAGCGGTCGGAGGTGCTGGGGCAGAATGTACGCCTGCTCTTCCCCGATGATTTGCTGCCTCTGCAGAGCGATGATTTCCTGAAGCGCTACCTCGACCCCGAGGGTGAGAAGATCGTGGGGGAGCGGCGCGAGGTGCAGATGCGAAACTCGGCCGGGGAGGATAATAGCGTGCTGATGCTGCTCAGTGAGGCCCGCGTAGGGCGTAAGGTAAGCTACACGGCCTTTATCCAGCAGATTTCGGTCGATTTGTTCTAGCGTGGGCATGGGGCCTGGCGCAGGGGTGTCCAGGCGGTGGGTAGTAAAGCAATAGGGTAGGAGAGAGCTCTTGGCAACACAGGTGAGTAATTTTGTGGTCTCGGCCCGGAAGTATAGGCCGGCGCATTTTAGCAGCGTGGTGGGGCAGCGGGTGGTCACTACTACGCTCCAGCAGGCCGTTGCTCGCCAGCAGCTGGCCCACGCCTACCTGTTCTGTGGCCCCCGCGGGGTGGGGAAGACCACCTGTGCTCGTATCTTCGCCAGGACCATCAATTGCCAGCATCTGACCCCGGAGCTGGAGGCGTGCGATGAGTGCGATAGCTGCAAGCAGTTTCTTGCCGGGCGCTCGTTCAATGTGCATGAACTCGATGCCGCCTCGAACAACTCGGTGGATGACATCCGGGCTCTCATTGAGCAGGTGCAGACGCAGCCCATGGGGGGGCGGTACAGCGTTTTTATTATTGATGAGGTCCACATGCTCTCCCAGGCAGCGTTCAATGCCTTCCTCAAGACCCTCGAGGAGCCGCCCGACTACGCCATCTTTATCTTGGCCACCACGGAGAAGCATAAGATCTTGCCCACCATTCTTTCGCGCTGCCAGATCTTTGATTTCCACCGCATCCGGGTGGACGACACCATTGAGTTCCTTCAGCAGATAGCTGACAAGGAGGGGGTGACATGTGAGAAGGAGGCCCTCAATCTGATTGCGCTGCGGGCCGATGGGGCCATGCGCGATGCCCTCTCGGCCTTTGACCAAGTGGTGAGCTTCTCCCAGGGTCAGCTGACCTACGAGAGCACCCTCCGGGCGCTCAATGTGCTAGATTACAATCTCTACTTCAAGCTACTGGACATCGTGGTCCAGGGGGACTACAAGGCGGCACTGCTGCTGCTCGATGAGGTGGTAGCCAAGGGCTTCGACCTCTATCAGTTCCTCCTGGGGCTGAGTGAGCATGTGCGCAATGAGCTCTTGGCCTCCGATGAGCAGACGTGTGCCATTCTCGAGGTGGGCGAGAGCTTTGCCGCGAAGTATCGGGATGCCGCCCAGCGGATCGATGCCCGGCTATTGGTTCGCAGCCTGTCGCTGCTCACGGAGGCTGCGGCTACCTACCGTACGGCGGCCAATGCGCGCTTGCTGGTGGAAGTGCTACTCATTACGCTATGCCAGCTACCCGAGGAGCTAGGCCTAAAGTCCTAATCGACAGGCAGTGGTATTGTGCTCCGCTGGCTACGCCGGTGCATCCCGCGCTGTTGTCTAAGGCGGAGCCGGGGGCGTCGACACCTGGGGACAAGGGGGTCTCTCCCCAGCTGCAGCGTGTGCCTGCAGGCGTGCAGCAGCATAGTCTATCGATGACTGCCATGGCGCAGGGGAGGCGCACGGGGAATCCCCGTCGGGCTGTGCAGCGCCTACAGCTTTCCCAGGATGGCCTGCAGCAGGCGTGGGCAGCCCTTAGGGATTCGTTGGTCAATCGCTCCCCGTTGCTCTACAAGGCCATGGGGAGTGGAACTATTGCCTTCGTGCCGCCCGCAGGGGCTCAGGTGATCTTCTCCTCAAACGATGCCCTCAACCAGTGCCGTGGCTTTGCCCCCACGGTGGCAGGGCATATGCAGAAGGTGTTTGCGGTACCGGATTTTGCTTTGGACTTCCAGCTGAGCGAGCAGGGGCAGCGGGAGGCCGAGGCCGAGAAGGCCAAGCGGCTGGTAGGCACCCGCGATGATAGTGAAGCCTTCATCAAGGCCCTTCGTCGCGACAATGGAGCGGCCGATGAGCTCTTCCGGGATTTCGGCCTGGAGTTCTAGTGTGGCTCTCCCTGCCCCATGGTGTCCCTGGCGTTGCGCTGTGGGCGCATGGAATGGAATAATATTTGCATGGTCTCATTCGGGGTGTCAGCTTTGGGGTGTGCAGGCCGCTGGGCGGTTGCTGGAACGGGAGGGCGTGCGTGGCGTTGCACCACAGCTATACGGCGCAAAGGGGCTGATGGTTGGAGACTAATGGTTGTTCTGGGTACGATATAGAAAAGAGGAGTAACAATGTCACGGCATATCATCGTGGTGCTACTAGGGGTATTACTGGCCGCAGGGGTGTGCTCCTGCGCGATGTCGCGTGCAAAAAAAAGTAATAATACGGTGAACGAGCAGAGTAGTCAGACTTTGGGGCCTTCCAAGGCTTCTAGCTCGAGTAGGACGCCGCTGGGCGTGGGGCTGGAGCTTCTGCAGCAAGTAGGGGCATCGGGGGTAGTGGTGTCGCCCTATAGTCTTGCGGCGGCCCTGGAGTTGGCCGAGATTGGCTCGGCCACCGATACCAAGCAGGCGTTGGAGAGCTTTCTCCAGATGGCCCACAGGGAGGAGAACGTGGCGCTGATGCGTAGGGGGGCCGGTGGCGACTCTGCGAAGAGCCTCATGGTGGCCAATGCGGTTTGGACGGATGGTGGCGTTACGCTGCATCCAGCGTATGCCCACCAGCTTGCCACGCTTTTTGCCGCCCAAGCCAAGACCGTGCCGCTGAGTGCCAATCCCGGGCAGGCGGCCAAGACGATCAACTCATGGGTCTTTGACCACACCCAGGGCTTAATCCCTGAGCTGGTGGATGCGGCGGGGGTACAGGGCATGCGCTTGGTGCTGACCAATGCGCTCTACTTCAAGGGGGAGTGGCTTTACCCCTTCCCGAAGGCGCAGACGGTGGAGGGGGACTTTTACACTACCAAGGGTACTGTGCGCGTGCCCCTCATGCAGATGAAGGAGCAGATTGCCTACGCTGAGAATGCCCATTTTCAGGCCATCACCCTGCCCTATCGAGACTTTCACTACGGTATGCTAATCCTGCTCCCCAAGGTGGATGCCCAGCGTGGGTACCATTACGACTGGAAGGGGCTGGGGGCCCATGGGGTCAATGAGCTGCTCGACTCGCTTACCCCGTGTGAGACCACGGTAGTGTTGCCGCGCTTTTCTGTTGCCTCGCACCTTGAGCTCACGCCTGCGCTCAGTCGCTTGGGGCTTAAGGAGGCACTGGGCAGCCAGGCTGACTTCTCCCTGATGACCACCAATGCCGAGCGTTTGTCGATCTCCGAGGTCATCCAGGCTACGCGGGTAGATGTGAACGAGACCACCACCGAGGCTGCTGCCGCCACGGCCATTGCCATGCGCTGCATGCTGGCGCCGGGGCTACCTAAGACCTTCTTGGCCAACCACCCGTTCCTGTTTGCCATCTATCGTACCGATCCGCGCAATGCGCTCATTGTGGGGGTGTACGAGCCTGCGCAGTAGGCGACGATGGGTGGATTTGCTTAGGATGCGTTGAGTGCTGGGGGGGGTAGGGAGGTGTAGGCCTAGCCGCCCCCCTTCGTGGGGAGCTAGTAGCGCAAGCGTGGGTTGGTTCTACGGCTCTGGGTGGTGCGGTGGTGCCTAGCTGGGCTACTCAAGATTGCGGAGGAAGGTTGCGTAGGGGGAGCTCCCAAGGGCATCGATGCGTGCGTTGAGCTGCTGCCGGTTGATGAAGTGCTTCTGGTAGGCTATCTCCTCTAGGCAGGCCACAGGTAGGCCTTGCCGCATCTCAATGGCTTGGATGAAGTTTGAGGCCTGCAGGAGGCTTTCGGGCGTGCCGGTGTCGAGCCAGGCGGTGCCCCGTGGTAGGAGCGCGAGGTCGAGTGGCCCGTCGGCCAAGTAGGCCTTGTTGAGGTCGGTAATCTCAAGCTCTCCCCGGGCCGAGGGCTTCAGCTGCGCCGCCCGGGTGGACACGGAGGCATCGTAGAAGTAGAGGCCTGTGACGGCGATGTTGGACTTAGGATTTTTTGGTTTTTCTTCCAGGCTCAGCACGTGCCCCTGGTGGTCAATTTCGGCAATACCGTAGCGCCCAGGGTCGCTGACTTGGTACCCGAAGATTTTGGCGCCTTTTTCTATCCTGGTGCAGCGTTCGAGCTGCGAGCCCAGCCCTGGGCCAAAGAAGATGTTGTCGCCCAGCACTAGGCAAGCGGCCTGGCCTGCTAGGAATTCGCGGCCGATAATGAAGGCTTGGGCCAGCCCCTCCGGCTTGGGCTGCTCGGCGTAGGCGAGGCGGAGTCCCAGCTGCGCGCCGTTGCCTAGGAGTTGGCGAAAAAGCGGTAGGTCGTGCGGGGTGCTGATGATCAAAATGTCCCGTAGCCCGGCCAGCATGAGCACGGAGAGCGGGTAGTAGATCATGGGCTTATTGTAGACGGGCAGGAGCTGTTTGGAGACGGCCAGGGTCATGGGGTAAAGCCGCGTGCCTGATCCACCGGCGAGGATGATGCCTTTCATGGGGTGTTGTCCTATTGGGCTGCTGCGTAGGGGCCTACTGGGCTACCACTTGACCCCGTGGGGGCCCTAGGTGCGCCGCACGCCGCTGCATTCCCCTACGAAGGTAGCGATAATTCCCCATACGCAGGGCGGTTGTGGGCCTTGTGCGCCTTGGGACCTTTGTACCAATTATGCTACATTGGCGTAGAGGGACTTCCATAGTGCGAGTCCATGGATAAGCAGGAGGCGTTGTTGTGGCGTGTTTGCCCAGCCGTGGCGCTGTCCAGTGGTGCGGCTTGCTGCGTTGGCCTCTCGGGGCAATTCGTGCGGCGCGCTAGTCTTGGCCTGCGCAGGTAGGCTTCCCGCCCCCGTGCAGGACTTCCAGGGCAGGGCCACGCTCTACTGGGGCCTTGAACGAGCCCTCGACAGTACCCAGGCAGGAGCTATGCTGAAAATCGCCCGGTGTGCCTCATGGCCGGGCGAGGTGTTTTTGCGTTTGTTTAGGCAATGCTTAACTTTGCGGCCTAACGGGATTGGGCCGCCGCAATGGGGTGGCGGCCGCGACAAAGCGATGCGTACCATGTCCTACCTATTCACTTCAGAGAGCGTATCTTCGGGCCATCCAGATAAGGTGGCGGATCAGATTTCCGATGCTCTCCTCGATGAGTTTTTGCGCCGGGATGCTGAGGCCAAGGTGGCCTGCGAGACTTTCGTCACCACGGGCTTGGTGGTGCTTTGCGGAGAGATCCGCACCAAGAGCTATGTAGACGTGCAGCAGGTAGCGCGGCGCGTGATCCACCAGATCGGCTACGACAAGGCGGAGTACATGTTTGATGGCAGCAGCTGTGGGGTTCTTTCGTCCATCCACGAGCAGTCGCCCGATATCATCCGCGGCGTGGAGCGTACCGATCCGCTTAGCCAGGGCGCGGGCGACCAGGGGATGATGTTTGGCTTTGCCTGCAGGGAGACGCAGGACTATATGCCCCTGCCCATCGAGCTGGCGCATGTGCTGTTGATGGAGCTGGAGAAGATCCGCCGGGAGGGCTTGGTCATGACCTACCTTCGTCCCGATGCCAAGAGCCAGGTGACCTTGGAGTATGCCGAGGATGGCAAGCCCCTGCGGGTGCACACGCTGGTGATTTCCGCCCAGCACGATGAGTTTGCCGACGATGAGAAGATGCAGCGCCAGATAGCCCACGATGTGCGAACCATTCTCATCCCGCGGGTGCTCGATCGCCTGGAGCCAGCGATAAGGCCGCTGTTTGAGAAGGATTTTCGCCTGTTGGTTAACCCCACGGGCAAGTTTGTGGTAGGGGGACCCCATGGTGACACGGGGCTCACAGGGCGCAAGATCATCGTGGACACTTATGGTGGCCGGGCGGCCCACGGGGGCGGTGCGTTTTCGGGTAAGGATTCGTCTAAGGTGGATAGGAGCGCCACTTACGCCGCGCGCCATATGGCCAAGAACCTTGTGGCGGCTGGGGTGGCCGATAGCCTGCAGGTGCAGCTGGCCTATGCCATCGGGGTGGCCGAGCCGGTGAGCGTGGCGGTCAACACTTTTGGCACGGCCAAGGTCGACATGTCGGATGGGGAGATTGCCGAGGTGGCTCGTCGTCTCTTTGATCTCAGACCAGGGGCTATAGTCCGACGCTTGGGGCTCAAGCTGCCTATCTACCTACCCACGGCGGCCTACGGGCATTTTGGTCGTACGCCCTATGAGGCCAGCGTCGACTTGCTGTATGATGATAAGCCATCGACAGCTAAGGCCGATTTCTTTGCCTGGGAGAAGCTAGATTACGGCCAGCAGGTTCGGGATGCCTTTAAGCTCTAGGCTGCGCGATTTGCGGATGCCTGCTGCGTGCGCGCAGCACGCCCCGCGCGAGCCGATTAAACTATTGTTCTATGACACAGCAGCTGCAAGTCAACGTAAATTCTGAGTTTGGTAAGCTCGGTGCGGTGATACTCCACACGCCCACCCGTGAGGTGGAGAGCATGAGTCCGACTGATGCCGCGCGGGCGCTCTACAGCGATATTCTGAACCTTAACATTGCCCAGCACGAGTACAAGGCCTTTTCGTCTATTCTCAGCAAGTGTTGCCAGACCTTCGAGGTGGAGCAGCTGCTGACGGAGGTGCTGGAGAAGGCCGAGCCCAAGCGGGAGCTGCTCGAGGCGCTCTGCCCGCCGCAGTTGCCGGGGCTCTTGGAGAGCCTGCTCAGTGAGCCGGCCGCTAAGCTTGCGAAGCTGCTCATCGAGGGGGTGCCCGTTCCGCGTAACCGCCTCACCAACTTTCTCCGGGAGGAGCGCTACGCCATTCCCCCGCTCTACAACCTCTACTTCACGCGCGATGCCTCCATGTCGGTGTTCAACCATGTGCTAATAGGCAATATGGCTAGCCCGGTGCGCTACGGGGAGACCATGGTGATGCGGAGCATCTTCACGCACTCCGACTCCGTCCACGCGCCCATATTCGAGCCTGCGCTCAACCACTTGGCCAGCCAGATACGGATAGAGGGCGGCGATGTCCACATTGTGCGGGAAGACATCTTGGCCATCGGCTTGGGCATGCGCACCTCCTCGCAGGGCATTGATTTCTTGGTGGATCAGCTGGTGGCTCAGGGCCTAGAGCAGCCGCTGCATATCATTGTCCAAGAGCTGCCCGATGCGCCGGAGTCCTTCATCCACCTCGACATGGTATTTACCCTGCTCGACCAGGATGCCTGCATGGTCTACTCTCCCTTGCTGCTCGACTCGCCGCAGTACCGTACGATCCACATGCAGGTGTTGCCTAACGGTAAGACCACCTTCCGCTACGAGCAGAACATTGTGGATGCGCTCAATGCGTTGGGCTTCTCGCTCAAGCCGGTGATCTGTGGTGGGACGGGCGATCCGTGGCACCAGGAGCGGGAGCAGTGGCACAGCGGGGCCAACTTTTTTGCCTTTGCCCCGGGGCAGATCCTTGGCTATGCCCGCAATACGCATACCATTGCGCAGCTGAACCGTCAGGGCTTTGAGGTTCTGCGGGCGGAGGACATCCTGAGCGGGTCGGCGAGCATACCGGCAAAGGGGAAGTGCGTGATCACGATAGAGGGCAGTGAGCTGCCTCGGGGTGGTGGTGGAGCTCGTTGCATGACCATGCCGGTGATCCGGGAAAAGGTGAACTGGTAGCTTGGTGCATCTGCCCACTTCTGCGATGCGTTGCTTTTCCCGCGGGTTCTGTCTTTCAGTGCCTTGTGTCCGTGCGTTCCTGTTGGTCTTGTGTCTCACGGCCCCGGTGGGCCTGTGGGCGCAGGGCTACCGCATTCCCCTGTCGCGCAACGATTCGGCTCGTATTCTCTCCTACGATAGCCTCTACGCCGTCCACATGGGTACGGGTTTCCTCAAGGAGGCCAGTCGGCAGCTCGATGCGGCTGCCATGATCTACTGGGAGCATAACCAGCTCCCGGAGGCCGTGCGCTACTTTGAGCGTTCGCTGGAGCTCAATGAGCAGCTTGGCAACCAGAATGGCATTGCGGGCATAAATAGCAACCTGGCCTTTATCTATAGCGATATGGGCGACTACCAGCGGGCTTTCGAGCTTTTTGAGAGAACCTTGGTGGTGCGCCGTGCGGAGGGCAAGGCAGAAAGCATTATATCGGCCTTGGTCAATGAGTCTATTGCGCTCAATCATCTCCAGCGCTATACGCTTTCGGTAGAGCGTCTAGAGGAGGCTCTTTCCATTAGCCGGGAGTCGAACGATGAGGTGCAGATGCGTAGTGTTTACGGTATGCTTGCGGAGACATACCAGAAGGCTGGCGATGCCAAGAAGGCGATGTACTACTTTGAGTTCTACCGCACCTTCAATGAGCATATCACGCAGAAGGAGGTTTCCACCTACCAGCAGCAGCTTGCCCAGCAGCGGCTAGAGGAGGAGAACCTCAGGCTGCGCAACCTCAATAGTGAGCTGGAGATCGCTTCCCAGCATTCGCAGATCCAGCAGCAGGCCCACAGTATTTCTAACTTGACTACCCAGCAGCGCTATCTGCTCGACTCGCTTGCCTCGCAGCATAAGCTCAATGCCCTTCTCAACGCAGAGGCCAACCTGCAGCACTACAAGAACAAGCTGCTACAAGAGGAGGTGAAGCGCCAACGTTTGGCCCGCGTGGCCTTGGTATTCCTGCTGCTCTTCGTGGTGCTGATCTTGGTGGCTGTTTCCATCATCTTGCGTAATCGCACGCTGAGTAACCGTAAGATACAAGCCCATGCTAGAACCATAGAGCGGCAGAATGCGGCGCTCTCCCAGGCTAACCTCGATCTCAAGCTTGCCCATGAGCAGCTACAGGCCAAGAACAACGATATTTTGGCCTCCGTGCGCTATGCCAAGAAGATCCAGGACGCGGTGTTGACCCAGAGCGTTCCGCTCGATGATCTATTTCCCCAGTCGTTTGTTTTTGCGCGCCCCTGCCAGATTGTTTCTGGGGATTTTCACTTTTTCCGTAGGCTACCGGATGGACGGGCGCTGGTGGTGGTGGCCGATTGCACGGGGCATGGGGTGCCCGGGGCGCTGCTGACGATCCTGGGCTCGCTGACAATCGACAGGGCTATTTACGACCATAGGGTTACTACCATTGCAGGCATCGTAGATGAGCTCGACCAGGCCTTTAGCCTGCTCAACGTGGGGCAGGAGGTGGTGAGTCACTCCATGGATTTGTGCGCAGCCATCTACGACTATCGGGCGCACCAGCTCATTTTCGGCGGTGCAGTCAATGGCCTCTTGCTGGTCAATAGCCGGGGGGCCGATTACTACCGCGGTTCACGCTTCTATGTTGGGCATCAGAACTCGCGCTACCCGCTGAGTGTCGACAAGGTAGAGGAACACGTCGTCACCATCGAGGAGCCCACGTGGTGCTATATGTGTTCCGATGGTCTAGGGGATCAATTCAATCCTGATAGGGTGCGCTTTGGCTCTAGTCGGCTTCGTGACCTGCTGCGCAAGCTTTCCAGCCAGTCTGCCCAGCAACAGCAACAGCAGCTTTCGGCCAGCATGGAGCAGTGGCAGGCGGGCGCCGAGCAAATAGACGATATGCTTCTTGTGGGCTACCGACTCACATAGTGCCTAAACCTTCTCCTTGCATGCATTGTCGCATTCCTGGTCTTGCGTTGATAGCGTTGCTTACGATCGCCTGCCTTGTGGGTTTTTCTTGGCCAGCTTGGGCTCAGCGACCCGAACGGAAGCCCTGTCCCTACCGAGATACCGCGTCTGGCAAGCTCTACTGGAACAAGAATCTCCCGATATACGTGAGCCTTTCCCCCACGCCGCACCATGATACAGTTTTCGGCTTGACCACGCCACCCGATGCAGCCTATGGCCTCCCCATCTACTTTGATACAGAGGGAATTAACTGGATACGCACGCGCTGGGCGGTGGATCCAGTTTCTAAGCAGTATGTGCAGCCCAAGCAGGATGTCCTGTGGCCTGTGTATGCTGATGGCCGCGCCCCCGTTACCCAGTGTACGCTGAGCCATAGCAGGGTTCAATCTCGGGGGGTTCATCTTCTGGGCTCGCGCTCTACAATTGCCTTGCAGGCAGTTGATAGAGGTGCTGGGGTGGAGGCCATTTACTACTCCTTCGATTCGCTCACATGGCTGCCTTATGGGGGCCCGTTTACTCCCGACACCACGGGGCGAGTCTCTCTCTATTTCTACGCCTACGACCATGTGGGCAATACGGAGGCCACGCACGAATTCCCCCTGCTTATCGACACGCTAGCGCCCCTCTCCACGGCCACTGTCACAGGGGTGCATCTCGGGGCTTCCAACACCTTGTCGGCCAACTCGGTGGTTCTCCTTACGGCTCACGATGAAACTTCGGGCACAAAGGCTATCTTCTACCGCCTCGATTCGGGGGCGTGGGCTACCGTTAAGCCGCCCTTTCGCGTGCCGCTCAAGGGGCTAGAGGACGGAAACCATGCGCTCTATTTCTACGCGGAGGATCTCATAGGGAACAAGGAGGAAGTCCAGGTATACAGGTTCTTCCTAGACATCACGGCGCCAATAACGATTTCGGATGTCTTGGGCGACCGCTATATCGTAGGCGACAAGACCTACTTCTCGGGGAGGACCAAGATGAAGATTACCGCAGTGGATAACCGTGCGGGCGTCAAGGAGGTGCGCTATGCCATTGACGGTGATAAGTTCCTTCCCTACGATGAGCCCTTCTACTTACCAGGCCGTCCGGGCTGGCACATTGTGCGCTACTATTCTATCGACAGCATGGAGAACAGGACAGAGTCTTCCAATGAGCTGCAGTTCTACGAGTACCGCATGAAGGTTGACAAGATCTATGTGGATCTCACGGGGCCTTCTATTCACTATGATGTCACAGGGGAGCGCTTTGCGCGGAACGATACGCTTTTCCTCTCCCCCAAGTCGCTGGTTAATCTTTCGGGGTCGGATGAGGAATCGGGGCTCAAGCGCTTGGCTTATTCCATTGATGGCGACCTATGGGAAAAGGATTACGTTGCCCCCTTTAGCCTGGAGGGCATTGCTTCGGGGCGCCATACCATGGAGCTCTTTGCCTACGACAACGTGAATAATCGCAACATTAAGACCTTTAGCTTTTTCCTCGATAGCGATCCGCCCAGTGTGTCATATCTGGTGAGCGTGGCGCCGCGCCTGCTTGACAGCGTGGCCCATGCGCAGGAAGCCTGGGATTCGGCGGTAGGTCGCGATACGCTGCAGGCGCAAGATCCCCAGTCCGCTCCACAGGAGGTCTACCCGCCCGATGCCTCCGTTTACCTCTCTGCGCAGGATGCCATGACGGGGGTGCGTGCCTTGTATTATTCCCTTAACGGCACGCCGCTCAAGGAGTATCGTGGGGCCATATCGGGCCTAGCGCGGGGCTCTAATCGCCTCAAGGTGGTGGCGGAGGACCAGGTGGGCAACCGCTACGAGCAGATATGGACTATCCAGGTTCGCTAGGGTAGGGGGCAGCACGGGTGCTGTTGGTGTTCTCGTGATGGCTTACCCGCGCTGAGGGTGGCAGGGCAAATCAGATTTGCATCTCGGTAAAACTTGCGGGTGCAGCGCCTGGCCTTGATGCAAGGTCTTTCGCTGAGGTGGTAAATGGAGCTGGTTGGGCTGTCGCCATTTTCTCTTGGCCCTTGTTTTTTTCGGACTTCTGGTCTGGTGGAAACCGTGGGGAGGAGAGGGGTCGTTGTGGGGCTTGGCGGTGCGTAGCGCGCGGGCTAGGCATGCGAGGCCAAGTTGCGCACGATGGTGAAGATGATTGCTACCGTCAGCCAGCCCCATGCGGCCCAGAGCCCGTAGAGGTATTTCCGCAGCCATAGGAGCAGAGCGGACTGGGTTCTATGCCCACGAATTTGCACTAGAATTCCCAGCGCAGCGTAGGGGATGGCAATCAGGGTGAGAGGATTGGCTTGCCAGGCTGCTTTAGGGTTTCCCTTGAGCAAGTAGTGGATGGCGCGCTGAGTGCCGCAGCCTGGGCAGTTGTAGCCGGTGATGGCGTGTACCGGGCAAGGGAGGTAGAGCCTGACAATCTGCGGTCTATCGCTGCTATAGAGCAGCACGGCCGCAGTTAGCACAATTAGACCCACAAGGCCCAGTAGCCACGATGACCCGCGGTGTGCGTCTAAGCCCCGTGGCCTTTTGGGGCTATTCACTGGGCGGAGCTAATCAACGAAGGAAGTCGAACAAGGAGGTATCGGAGAGGATGCCAAGAGCCACGATGACGGCGTAGATCAACACGCCGACCAGGCCAGTGCAGAGGCTCACGATGGTCCATGTCTTGGCTTGCCGTGAGGCGTTGTTGGCCTCGGCGTAGCGGCTTGCAAGGAATAAGCTGTCGACTTTTGAGGCGTATATGATGCCCACGATGCCGAAGGGGAGGCAGCAGAGGATGGTTACCGCCACGGCCTGCCATAGGTAGTTTGGTGGGGGCGTGGGTTGCTCATCGGGGCCGTTCATGGGGATACGGTAGTTCTGCTCGAGTGAGGCTCCGCATTGGTTACAATAGCGCGCATTATCGTCCTGTTCTCTCCCGCACCGTTGGCATCTCATGGTCGTTGTGTTGTGTGATCCTCCCTGTGCAAAGGTAGTTTTTTCCCCAATATTACAGGGCGGAGAAGGAACTTTCTACGGGATGCCGTGCGTTGCGGGTCCGTGCGCATGCCCCCAGGTAGCTTTCCCTGACTATTGGTCTGGTGAGGTTTCAGGAGTGTGTGCAGCGCATTTCTTCTGGGCCTCCTGCGCGGCGTGTAGCTGTCGGCAGCGGAGGTCGAGGAAGTCGTCGAGGGCCAGCTGCACGAGAGCCTCAGGGGTGGTGTTTTGGTAGTGGGCAAGAAGGATGAATTTTTCTACAGTGGAGGGGTCAAGCTTGATGTTGTTGGGTTGGGCACTGGAGTTGCTGTCTGTGGCTTCAGTGTCAGAGCTTTTGAGATGCTGCGCCTGCTTGAGCAGGGCTTTCTGGATGTCGTGGATGTTAGGCCTTTTTCCCATATAGCGTCAGAATCTCTTTGGCCAGCAGGCTGTAGTCTTCGGCGCCGTGACTTTTTGGGGCGTAGTCGAAGATGGTTTGCTTGAAGGCTCCGCACTCCATCAGGGCGATGTCTTGGCGGATGTAGGTGTTGAAGAGTTTGTTGACAGTGGTGGAGTTTTCGGAGAGGCTTTTGATAACGGCCTTGCTGAAGTTGGTTCGAGGGCTGAATTTTACGAAGAGGATACCCGCCAGCTGGAGCCGAGGGTTCATGCGGTTGTGTACTTTGAAGGCAGCTTCGAGGATGCGGTCGAGGCCGATGAAGGCGAAGTTTTCGGCTTGCATGGGCACGATGTAGCCATCGGCGGCCACTAGGGAGCTGACGGCTAGCGTACCGAGGCTGGGGGGGCAGTCCATGAGGATGAAATCGAAGGAGTCGGCCACGCCGGCCAGCTGTTCTCGGAAGATGAACTCGCGCCCTGGCTCGCTGTTGAGCTGTTGCTCAAAGTCTAGGAGATGAGGCGTGGAAGGCACCAGGCTCATTTTGCCCACTTCCACGATGGCCTTCTGGAGCGGGAGTTTACCAAGCGCCACGGGCCCTATGGTGGCCTCCCCTGGCGCGATGCCTAGGGCCGAGGTGAGGTTGCATTGGCTGTCTAGGTCTACCAGCAGCACGCGCTTGCGCTTTTTGGATAGGGCTGCGCCTAGGTTGAGGGTGGTGGTGGTTTTGCCGGTGCCGCCTTTGTTGTTGATGATGCTGAGAATTGTGGCCATAGCCCTTATGCCGCGCTTTGTTTTCCCGTGCTAAAGGTAGCGAATTTTCTGGCTATTCACTGTTGCTTTGCGCATGCATGGGGGCGGTGGTATGAGTGAGGGTTGAGGTGGTTGGAGGTGCAGAGGCCTGCGGAGCGGGAGTTTTCTAAAATAGTATTACCTTGGAGGCCGAGAGGGTTAGGTTTTTACGTATAGGAAGGGTGCTATGGGTTCGACTTACAAGGGTAACGATAGGGCTTTGATAGGTTTTATCCTGGGCTTGCTTGGGTTCTGGCTTTTTGCCCAGACCATGCTGAACATCAACGTGGAGATGGGCAAGCAGCTTTCTATATCGAGTAGTGTTCTGAACTTGGCGGTAGCGGCCGCGGCGCTGTTTTCGGGGCTTTTTGTGGTGGTGGCGGGCAATTTGGCCGATCGGTTTGGGCGCGTGCGCATTCTGCGCTGGGGCTATCTTTTTGGGGTGGTAGGAGGAGGGTTGGTGGCCTGTACGATGCCAGGGAGGCTTGCGGTGCCCTTGCTGATAGCTGGACGTATTTTCCAGGGGCTTTCTATTGCCTGCATCATGCCCTCCTCCCTGGCGCTGGTGAAGGTGTATTGGTCGGGTGCTGCGCGGCAGCGTGCGGTGAGCTTATGGTCTATGGGTACCTGGGGCGGGGCAGGTTTTAGCTCGCTACTGGGTGGGTTCCTGCTGGCGAGCATTGGTTGGCGGGCAATTTTTGGCCTTGCGGTTTTAGGGTGCGTGTTGGGCTATTTCCTGACGCGCGATATTCCCGAGAGCAAGGAGGAACACCGTGGTGGGCAAGGGATGGATTGGCTGGGGTTAGTGATATTCATAGTCACGATTTTTTCGCTCCAGCTGGTGGCTACGCAGGGCAGTAGCTGGGGTTGGACGAGCTGGTTGACCATTATGCTTTTGGCCTTGGCCGTGGTGGGCGTGGTGTGGTTTGTTTTCGCGGAGAAGCGGGCGACTAGGCCGTTTGTGGATATCAATCTTTTTCGCAATGGCACCTATCTCGGGGCTACGCTATCGAATTTTATCCTCAATGCCGTGGCGGGTATACTGATTGTTTCGCTCAACCTGATGCAGATGGCTGCTGGGGCCTCGGCTGCAACGGCTGGCTATTTGACCATAGGCTATGCAGTGGCCATCGTATTGCTTATACGCATGGGCGAGCGGTTGCTTCGTCGCTTTGGCCCCCGCCGCCCGATGGTGTGGGGGTGTCTCATTGTGTGCGTGTCGATAGTCTTGCTGATGAATACCCATGTGATGAGCGACACGTACATGGTGCTAGCGGCTATAGCCTACACGCTGTTTGGTGTGGGGCTGGCTTTCTACGCTACGCCCTCTACCGATGCGGCGTTGGGCAACTTGCCCCTGGCACAGGCTGGTGCTGGCGCTGGCATCTACAAGATGGCCTCCTCCCTTGGGGCAGCCTTTGGGGTGGCTATCTCCTCCACGATTTACACTTCGCTCAACATGCGGGTGAGCCCGAGTAGCATGCTGGATGAGGTGATAACCTTTGTGGGTCGACAGGACAATGTGGTTCTGCGCGATAGTGCCTTTTGGGCACTACTTTTCAACTTGGTATGTGTGCTCTTGGCCGTAGTGGTCATTTTTCTAAAGGTGCCCAAGGGCAAGAAGGTGGAGGTTAAGTCCTAGGTATTGTATATAGCGAGGGGGAAATACAATGAACGAGGCTTTGTTGAGCGCGGGCGCATCGTTACAGCCCGAGATGGTGCGGTGGTTTGAGGAGCTGCACCAGATGCCTGAGGTGGCCATGGAGGAGGAAAAGACATCCGCCTATGTGGCAGCGCGTTTGCGCGAGTTTGGTTACCAGGTGGAGGAGGGGATAGGCCGTTTGGGGATGGTGGCCACTCTCCAGCATGGAGATGGGAAAAAGATCTTGGGCATACGGGGAGAGTTTGACGCATTGCCCATTGAGGAGGTTAACGATTTGCCCTACAAGAGCCGGGTTCCAGGCAAGAGCCATCTATGCGGCCACGATGCCCACACGACCATGGTGTTGGGGGCAGCGAAGTACCTCGCAGAGCATAGGGACTTCAACGGGACCTTGCGCTTCATCATGCAGCCAGGAGAGGAGACGATGCAAGGCAGTACGGCGATGATTCAGGACGGTCTTTTCGCACGCTTCCCAGTAGACGTCATCTTCGCCATGCATAATTTGCCGAAGCTAGAGAAGGGGAAGTTCTTTTTCCATCCTGGCCCCACGATGGCTTCTGTTGATAATTGGGATATACATATAGTGGGTAAGGCTAGCCACGGGGCCAATCCCGAGATGGGGCTTGACCCGATAGTGTGTGGGGCCTCGATGGTGTTGGCCTTCCAGACGATTGTTTCCCGGAATGTGGCCCCGCTCAACGCCAGCGTGATCACGGTGGGGGCTTTCAACGCGGGCAATTCCAACAATTCGGTGGCAGGTCAGGCCGAGCTTAAGCTTACTATCCGCAACATGGACGATGCCGACCGCAAGCTTGTGCTCGATCGGGTGCGCACCGTGGTGCGTACGCAGGCAGAGAGCTTTGGGTGCCAGGCACACATTAAAGAGGGACAGCCAGGCACTGTTTTGGTCAACAATGCCCAGTGGCTTGAGTGGGCGCATGGGGTGGCCGCAGCGACCTTTGGGGACGACCAGGCCGTTTTGCCGGGGCCGCGCTACATGAATAGTGAGGATTTCGCCTTCATGCTCCAGCGTGTGCCAGGGTGCTACATCATGCTGGGAGCTGGCGATGTGCCCATGGTACACAATCCGGGCTTTATCTTCGATCCCGCATTGCTCCAGCGCGGGTGCGCCCTCTGGATTGCCATTGCGCACGCATATTTGAAGTAGTATAGCTGCCTATTGTCCTACGAAGTGGTGGCGCTAGGAATGCGTGCGTAATGCAAAGGCCTCTGCGGTGCCACCGCAGAGGCCTTTGTGGCCTATCTAGGTTAGGGTTTTACTCCACGGTGACCGATTTGGCCAGGTTGCGGGGTCGGTCAACGTTGCAGCCGCGCATAATGGCAATGTGGTAGGCCAGGAGCTGTAGAGGTATAATGCCTAGGATGCCTTCTACCACGGGCAAGGCCGGAGGTATGGCGATGGAGTAGTCGGCCATGGCGGTGATTTCCGTGTCGCCCTCGCTCACAATGGCAATGACGCAGCCCTTGCGCGCTTTGACCTCCTGGAGGTTACTTACGACTTTTCTGTAGCTGTCGTCTTTGCCGGCTAGGACTACCACGGGCATGTTTTTATCGATGAGCGCAATGGGCCCGTGTTTCATTTCGGCGGCCGGGTAGCCCTCGGCATGGATGTAGGAGATCTCCTTAAGCTTCAGGGCCCCTTCGAGGGCAACGGGATAGAAGAATCCGCGGCCTAAGTAGAGGAAATTCGATACTTGGTAGAACTGTTGGGCGATGGCCCTTATGGAGTCGTTGGATTCAAGGATGCGTCCCACCTTATCGGGGACTGCGGCTATTTCTTCGATTAGCTCGTGATAGCGCGCTGGGGTGATAGCGCCACGACGGTAGCCCAGCAGCACGGCTAGCATGGCCAGCACGGTGACCTGAGTAGTAAAGGCCTTCGTGGAGGCCACGCCGATTTCTGGGCCTGCGTGGGTGTAGACGCCTGCGTCGGTTGCCTGCGACATGCTGGAGCCAACCACGTTGCATATGCCTAGCAGGAGTGCGCCCGCCTTGCGGGCCTCATCGAGCGCCGCGAGGGTGTCGGCGGTTTCCCCGCTCTGGCTAATGGCTAGCACAATGTCGTTGGGGTAGATGATGGGCTTGCGGTAGCGGAACTCAGAGGCGTACTCTACTTCTACGGGAATGCGGGCTAAGCCCTCGATGAGGTATTCGCCGAGTAGCCCGGCATGCCACGAGGTGCCGCAGCCCACGATGATGAGACGTCGGGCTTTTACCAGCTGCGGCATGACGCTGAACAGACCGCCCAGGGTGATGGACTGGAGGTCGTGCGCAATGCGGCCTCGGCAGGTGTCGCGGATGCACTTGGGTTGCTCGTATATCTCCTTGAGCATGTAGTTCTCGAAGTTGCCCAGGGACACATCAGTCCCGTCCCAGTCTATTTTCTGTATATTGGGGACTCTAGGCTCATTGCGCACGGTGGTCAGGGTGAGCGATTCCCGGCCTAAGATGGCCACGTCGCCATCGTGGAGCATGATGATGTTGGAGGTGTACTCCGAGATGGGGGTGGCATCGGAGGCCACATAGTATTCCTGTTGCCCTACGCCTACTACCAGGGGACTGCTGTAGCGGGCCGCAATGAGCCTGTCGGGCGTATCGGTGCAGAGTACGCAGATGCCGTAGGCACCTGTCACTTTATGGAGAGCTAGCTGGACTGCTTGTTCGGGCGAGACCTTGGCAAAGAGGTAGATGTACTCGATGAGGTTGACCAGCACTTCCGTGTCGGTTTCGGAGACAAAGTGGTAGCCTCTGTTCTCGAGCTTGGTGCGGAGGAGGGCGTAGTTTTCTATGATGCCATTGTGCACCAATACGAAGTGGCCCTTCATGGAGCGGTGTGGGTGCGCGTTGAGGTCGTTTGGTATCCCATGGGTAGCCCACCGGGTGTGGCCTATGCCGAGCGTTCCCTCCACGGGCTGCGCGCCGATGAGCTGCTGTAGATGCTCCACATCGCCCTTGCTTTTGTAGAGGTGGACTTGCTGGCCGAGTACGCAGATCCCCGCGGAGTCGTAGCCCCTATACTCTAGTTGATGTAGCCCCCGCAGCACCACCGGGTAGGCGTCGCGGTGGCCAATGTAACCTACAATGCCGCACATGGCTACAGTTGACTATAGGTGAGGATGAGCTCGACCGAGCCCTTGCTGTTACCGTTGACACCGGCCACGAGGCGTTCGAGCCCTACGTTGTCACTTACGGTGAAGAGACGCAGTTGGTGGGGACAATGGCTATCGGCCATGAGGGTTTGGAGGTATCTGGTGATGTTGAGGCTGTAGTAGTTTCCCTTACGGTAGAGTGCCCCATCGTAGATGGCCTCGGAGAGCTTGATATCAGGCAGGAGGGAGAGGCTGATGCCATCCCACATGTGGGCTAGCAGCGCACTGACGCCTGTTTGGCTGTAGGGGGCGTTCTCGCTGGCCACGGGGATGCGCAACTCTCCGCGTAGAATGGCTAGTCCCTCGATAGAGGCATAGTGCTGGTAGAAGTCCTCAAAATCGATCTGTAGTGCCGTGCCGCCATCGCCTTGGAGATATGCGAGTTGCCCTTGTTCGGCGGTTGGTTTGTCGAGCAGATTTTTGAGTGTGGCCGCTGAGTAGTCGTGTTCCACTCGGGAAGCCCGGCGGGCGTAGGTGCTGAAGCCCATTTCGAAATGGCGCGGTTGGCCAGCCACGGTATAGGATATGGTGAGCTTATTGTCGGGGCTTGCCACGTTGAATTTGAGTACAGCACCAGGAGCTGGCAGTGGATCCTTCATTTTGGCTTCGAAGTATAGCCCGGGGAGCTTGTTGAGGGCAGTAGCCACCTGGTTGCTTTCCAGTCCCACGAGCGGGGTCAGCACCTTGGCCCCAATAGCCGTCAGCTCTGGTGAGGTGATGGTGATTTCGCCTTGGGTGGGATCAATGTCCTGCGTGGCTACCAGTTTACCTGCGGTGCGGAATTTCTCCAGCGTGTAGTCCCTCACGCCCTCCTCGGGGAGACTCTCGTAGTAGTAGACATGTAGTTCCAGCTTGCCTTCCTGGAAGTGGGCGTCGGGCTGTAGGTGCAGCTCGACTTTGTCTATGGGCATCCCCGCGGTGTACCCCTTGAGGTCTAGGCCCACGGGGTAGAGCTGCAGGAGGACCCCGATGTTGACCTGCCCGAAGACCTTGTCGTAGAGCTGTCCGAGCGAGAATTGGGAGAAGTCGAGCTCTACGCCCTCCTTCACTCTTTGGGTGGAGGCGGGGAGGGTGCGCACGGTATCAAAATTGAGCCTGCGTAGGCTCTCCGTGGGCAGGGTGTCTGCGCCCATTTCGAGGCGTTCCTTTTTGCAGCCATTTAGCAGCACTAGCGGGAGAGCAGCTGCCAGCAGCAGGCCCGCCAACACGCTCAAAAATCCTTTCAACATGATGTACAAGCTGATCGTTGGCACCAACTAACGCTCCATCGCCTACAAGCTTCGTGCCGTAGCGTGGGAGGACGCACGGTGTGGGGATGTTGCGCAGATCTTAGGCCTCTTCCTTATAGTCTGGGACTATGGCCGCGAGCTGTTGGTAGATGTCTTCTTGGTTGTCGGAGGTGCGTAAGTCCACTACAGGCAGCCCGCGCTGCTTGGCGTATTCCACCAGTTCTTTGGGGTAGGAGTAGTCGCCAAAGCCGAGCATGTCGGAGTATTGCAGCGCAAAGCGGCACAGGGAGGCGTGGGATTGGTCGTTGGGGTCGATACCCGCAAGATCCTTGATTTTTAGGGCTTTGATGATGCTTTCTAGGCTGTTGCCGAGGAGTTCTTCGGGGTCATCGTCGTAGATGGTGAAGAGGATCTTGGCCCTATTGAAGGTGGGTTCGTTGGCGTAGAGCAGACGAACCATGGGGGGCACGAAGGCGGTGAACCAGCCATTGCAATGGATGATGTCGGGAATCCAGCGGAGCTTTTTGACGGTTTCGAGTACGCCCTTGGCGAAGAAGAAGGCGCGTTGGTCGTTGTCGTCGTAGGGGGTGCCCAGGGGGTCGCGGGTGATGCCCCGGCGGAGGAAGAAGTCCTCATTGTCGATGAAGTAGACCTGTAGGCGCAGGGCCTGCATAGAGGCCACTTTGATCATGAGGGGGTGGTCGTTGCCTGCAATCACCAAGTTGAGCCCCGAGAGGCGGATGACCTCGTGGAGCTGGTTGCGCCGCTCGTTGATCACGCCAAACTTTGGCATGAAGGTGCGTATTTCGTATCCGAGTTCTTGGGCGTGCTGGGGTAGTCTGAGTCCGAGAGAGGCCATGGGGGTCCCCACTACGTAGGGCTCGATCTCTTGGTTGACGAATAGAATCCTTAGCTTCTCCATGCCATATCCCCCCCACGGTAGCTCAGAGGCACACAAGGAGCTGTGTGCAGGGCTGCCTTATCGCAAAGGTACTAAAAATACCCCAGCTCCAGGGGCGGATGCGGGTATAGGCCGACTGGGTGCTGGGGTGTGGCGTGTGGCTATTGGGCGGGGAGGGTGATGGAGCCCGTTACGTCGAAGTAGCCACCCCCGACCTCTATGCCGGTTTGGATTTTGAAGTCCATTCTCCCTTTATTCCAATCGATGGTAACTAGCTGGGGGGTGAAAGGTGTCTCGCCATCGTATTCGCTGACGTAGGGCCCACCGGGGGTATGCTGGTGGTGGAAATCCACGTCGTTGAGGTAGTAGTAGGGGTATGGGGAGGCATTGCATGTATGGCATTCGATGGCCTTCTTGTTGCCCTGGTCGATGAGGGCCTTGAGGCGATCCCAGGCCGAGTAGGAGAACTTGAAGTGGGTGTGGAACTTCTTGTCGCCGTATTGGGTTTCCGTGGTTTCAGACATGGTCTCAACCGTTGAGAGGCCTTGGCTATCCTTTGGCGCTACCCGTAGGTTGTGGAGGCGGCAGCTGAAGGTCTCGGGGCTGTTCCTATTCCATTTGATGAGTTCACATACCTCGCGGAAGAGCGGGCCTGCATTTGGGGAGAACCAGAACTCATCGTTCTCTATCGTTTGTATGCGGAGCGCAAACAGGAAGAACGCCTCGAGCCCCAGGGCGTTCTTTGGAAAGGCTAGGACCAAGTGATCCTTTGAGCAAGAAGAGTCGAGGGTGAGTTGGGTGGTGGAGGTGTAGGTTTTCTGGCTGCGTTCATTGAAGGGCGCCAAGTAGCCATCGACAGGCCAGGCAACGGTGGTGGTTACCTCGAGATCGCGCCCCAGCCATCGGTCGAGCGGGTAGCCCTGCTTGAGCCAATGGGCCACCAGTGCCTGCTGCTCAGGAGTTAGGTCCTTGAGCGAGGTCGCCGTGGGGAGCAGCGTGATAACCAGGGAGAGCTCCTCCTCCATGTCGGGTAATGGGCCTATCGACAGGGTGATGCTAAGGGCTTTCACCACGATGATATCCCTTTTTGGGCGAACAACCAGCTCGGTTTGCAGTGCCTGACCCTCAAAGGTCACGGCAGTAGGTAGCTCCAGCAGAGAACCGTCCCCCTCGACCACCCTGACGGCGACCGATTGTTGCCCGAGGTCGCCCCTGGTGCGCTTGATGGGGATAGTAATTCCCCCCAGGTTGTGCGGGTCGATCTGGTAGGCACTCGTCTCGACCGCAAGCTGGTTTTTCCCATGGTATTCGAGGCTATGCTTACTGCAGCCCCAGAGGCCTAAAAGGAAAAGCAGCGCAGAGGCCAGCACAGCGTAGATAGGAATGTGTCTATTCATGGTTTATTGAGGTTTAAGATGAGGCTTCGAGTATCTGCTACCATCCAGGGTTCTGGGTCATGCCCTCGGAGAGGCGTAGCTCAGCTTTGGGGATGGGCCAGCACCAGCGGTAGTCGTCTGGTAAGATAGACGAGAGCAACTTGCCCCCCGGCGTGTAGCGTGCGAGTGGAGCCACGGCGCAGCGTTTGGCATCGAAGAAGCTGACCCCCTCGCCGCGAAATTCTATTCGCTTCTCCTGTAGAATCTGCGCCAGGAGCTCTTTCTGGGTGCTGGGAGCAAGGGTTTTTGGGAGTCCCACGTGGCGCAGGTGGCCCTCGAGTAGCTGTTGGGCTCCATGGAGATCGTTGAGGTGAGCCAAGGCCTCGGCGCATATGAAGAGCGCCTCGGTCGCCCGGGCGGCGTAGAGATCGTGGTACTCCACCCCCTGGCGGTTCATGGCATTGTACTTGCCCCAGAGGAGGGCTGTGGTGCCATCGGGGGCCGAGAACGGCAGCTCGTAGGCACTTTTTCGCGCGTCGTCTGGGCTAAGGGCTTCGTGCGGGGGGATGAGGAAGAAGTCGCCCCAGAGAGGGTCGTATTGGAGGTTATCCTGGAATGGGCGCGAGGCGCCTCCCAGGCGCGAGAGGTCGTATAGGAAGAGGGCATCGCCCGGGCTACTGCCGCCCCACATGGTCTGGTAGAAGTTGCTAGGGGCCGCCTCTAGTAGCTGGGGGTAGAGCGCTAGGAGTCGTTGGGCTTCTTGGGCTGCCTGCACGTAGTCCCCTTGCCAGAGTGCTAGCTGGGCCGAGAGGAGCAGACATGCGGGGTAGCCAAGCCAGTGGGCGTCTAGCGCATTGTTGTCTACAACTAGCGGCAGGGCGAGGCTGATGAGCCTCTTGATCTCTTGGACGGCTTCCGCTATGGAGGCGCGTGGGGCCGGACTGGCTTCTACGGCATCCCTGAGAGGGATGGCGGGCGTGGTGCCCGGAACCTTTGCGGGGCTAGGGGCATAGAGCTGCAAGAGCTGGAGGTAGCATTGTGCTTTGAGCAGGAGGGTGGTGCCTTCTAGGGCCCGACGCCTTTGCAGCTCGCCCGGCGCAGTAGCCTGCACACCCCCAATGCGCGTCAGCAGAACGTTGCATAGCGTGATGGTGTGGTAGTGCTCACGCCAGAGGGTGTTGCTGAGGTCGATGAGCGCTTGCGGCGCCCATAGGTAGAGCTGCTGCTGTGCCGGCGCACTGCTGAGCCAGGAGGAGGGGCGGAAGTCACCGGCAAGGATGGAGTACTGGAGGGTATACTGCCACCCTGTGTAGGAGAGGTACGCAGCTGCAGCCGCACGCTCGGCCGCAGCAATGGAGGTAATGGCCCCAGGGTCTGACACCCGATCTTCGAGCGGGACCTCCAGGCTGCACGATGTCCAACAGCACAGCAGGCTAACCAGGAGAAGAAAAATACGAAAGCGCATAGCTAGAATGAGAGCGAGAGGTTGAGGGTGAGCGTGGGGGGGAGCGAGGCGATGAGGTCGCCTGTTTCTGGATCGCTAGCCTTGAAGGCTGAGAACGTATGGATATTGGCTGCTTGGAAGCTCAGGTAGCCGTACTTTATCACATTGTGCATGCGTTGAAGTAAGCCCTCGGGTAGCCGGTAGCGCAGGGAGAGGCTCGACCAGCGGAGCAGGTCGGTGCGGTATACTGTGTTGGTGGAGGGGGTGCTGCGGGCATTCTCGTAGCCAGACGAGAGCATGAAGGGGTTGGGGTAGCGGCAGTTCACATCGCCAGGCTTCCACCACGTATTGGCTACTTGCCCCCGCAGGGCGTTGAGATGCGCATTGGATCCATCGCGTACGTAGGCGTAGGAGAGCATGCGGTAGGCTCCGAGGGCGTAGTAGAAGTCTAGGTCGAGGCTGAGGTTCTTCCAGCTCAGCGTGAGGCTAAAGCTGCCATAGAGTGGAGGGGTGGAGTGACCAAGCCAGATGTAGTCTTCGCGGGTAAAGGTGTGGTAGACGTCTTGCTCTACCCCCTGCGCATCCTGGAAGGTGGGAAGCCCCGTGAGCGGGTTGATGCCCAGAGCCTGAAGCCCCCATACCCCATCGGTCGGCTTGCCCACCTCGTATTCCGGAACCACAGACTCCAGCGAGGCAAAGAGGCGAGGCTTGCCGTTGAGGTGTACCACCTTGTTCCTATTGTATGCCGCGTTGGCATTGAAGGTCAGCCCCCAGTCGTGGAGCTCGAGTACGCGAATGCGCATGCTCCCCTCCAGCCCCTCGTTGCAGAGGGTGCCGATGTTCTGGAATTGATACTCAAAACCAGCGCTGGGCACAATGGGCACATCCAGTAGGGCCTCTTTGGTGATGCGACGATAGAGCGAAATGCTCAGCGACACCTGGGGGAACTCCAAGCTAAGGCCAAGGTCGTAAATCTGGTTCTGCTCCGCCTGGAGGTGTTGGTTGGGGATGGCTGCGAGCTCCATGGGCCTTAGGCCAGCGTAGGATTCTGGGGAAAAGAGGAACGTGCTGATAGTGTGCGCAGGCGATATACCAGCCAAGTTGGCCGTGTATCCAAAGGAACCCCGAAGGTTGAGCCCGCGAAGCCACTTGAGGGTGCGGATCCACGGGTAGGGCTTGAGATCCCAGCCTACCCCAACCGCCCAGGCGGAGTTCCACCGTTTGTCCTTGGGAAGTTGAGAGGCCGCATCGTACTTGATCGACGCAAAGAGATCGTATTGGCGGAAGACCGTTGCGCCCGCCAGGAACCCCAGGCCCACATCGCGCATCTGGACCTTTTGGCCGTTGACCCGCGGGCGGCGCGACCCCGTAATCCCGTTGTCTATCGCCGCAGCCGACATCACGTTGCCAAAGAGCCCGTAGCCTGTTACGCCAAGGCCTTCGAGGCGCGCCAGGTGGTATTCTGCATCGCACCCAAGGGTGAGCTCGTGCTGCTCTTGCCAGGAGTGGCTGTAGGTGAGTCGCAGCGTCGAGGTGGAGTTCAGGTCAATGCTTTTACTTTCCACCAGCTTGCCCCGTTGCGATGCAGGCGCTCCGCTTTTCAGCTCGCGCCAGGCCGTGGGCGAGGTGATCTGGAGGCCGCCCTGGAGCGAAAAGTCGAAGCCTGTGGAGGCAGCCAGCTCTAGCCCTTTGATGATTTGCCAGCTGCACGCCAGCGACACATCCGCACCGTGGGTCGTCCGAAGGCTCGAATATTGCTCCATGAGGTCGCGAAACGAACGACCCGGATAGCTGTACAGCACGTGCGACTCCTTCGACTCGTAGGGATTCAGCCGGTATACTAGCTCCAGGGGGTCGTAGTCGGAGCCGAACGGCGTCTCGGCCCTCGCGTAGCTGCCACCCAAAGAGAGCCTAGCCGCAAAGTGCGACCCGATACGCTGCTCCAGCCCTAGCCGGAGCGTACCTCGAAGGGTCCGCTGCCCTTTGAGACGTCCCCCATGATGGAAGAATCCGCCCGAAAAGTTGTAGCTCGTGTGGTTGGCCCCACCGCGCAGCGAGAGCGTGTGGCGCTGGTAGTACGTTGGGCGCACTAGCTCTCGGTACCAGTCGGTCTCTATGCCCCGCAGCGAGTCAAGCGTCTGTTGCCCAGCGTGTACCAGCTCCTCAATATTGGGTAGGCCAGAAAACACCCTGCGGATGTACTCAGCCGAGAAGCGATAGCCCGGCGCAGCCGGGGCCTGGAGCCGCCGCTCAAGTTCTAGCTTCTCGGCCGTACCCATCATCGCAACCGTCCTGGGGCCCGGGAGGGAAATCCCAACCTCCCCGCGATAGCCTACCAACAGCCCTGTGCCGCTGTAGCGACGGCTACTTATCTCTACCACCCCATTTGCAGCCCTGATGCCGTAGAGCGCCGTGGCCACCGCATCCTTGAGCACCTTGATCTCGCCCAGATCCTCCGGATTCAGCAGCGAAAAGGTCGTCGCGCTGATGATTTGCCCATCGAGCACATAGAGGGGCTCATTGGCAACGTCCCCAGTGCGCAGCGAGGAAGTGCCACGCAAGCGCACCTCAGGCCGCTCCCCAGAAAGCCCACGATTGGTGATCTGCAGCCCGGGAATTGCCCCTTGCAGCGCTAGTACCAACGAGGGCACCGGCTTCTCACGCACCTTGGGCAGATCCACCTGCTCCACGTTGCCCGTTCGAACCCGAACATCGAGCGCATGGATATTCGCCCTGACCACCACCTCGCCGATCTCCGCAGACTGCTCATGGAGGCTGAAATCCAACCGCTGCTCCCCACGCCACATCTTGGTCACCGTGGTGTAGCCCATGCAGCTGCACTCAATCTGTACCGAGTCCGCTGGCGGAAGCTCTAGGCGGTAGTATCCAGTCTCGCCCGAAAGGGTCACATGCCCCCTCGGAAGCACCCGGACATAGGCACTCTCCAAGGGCCCGTGGGCATCGCGCACCTGCCCGCTCAGGTAGAAGGCAGGGGGCTGTGCAGATGCCGCATGCACCCACGTGCATAGCAGAGTCAGAAGCGTAAAAAGAAACCTTGATCTCCTCATATCTGCGGCAAAAGTAATGCGTCGTACCAGCCCAGTCCCTCACCAATTCTGGTCATCTTGACGCACAGGAAAGAGCAACGGGCGCAGCTATGGCCATGAAAAGTTAACTTGCGCTCACATATAGTATAGTGTTGGGCTTATTGGTGGGAGGCAGCGTACGGAAAGCAGCAAGCGTAGGGGAACGCTCCGGCCTACTCGTGCCAGTGCTCCTCCTGTTGGTGCTTAGTGCTCTAGCCCAGCCGCTGCGCCCCCTAGGGCAGCTGGACACGCTGTCCAACGGCCTCAAGATCGCCAGCTACAACGATGGCGCCCAAAGCGTCCGCCTAGCCTTTGCCTTGGCTTTGCGGGTGGGGGCAGCAAACGAGCTATTGCCACAGGAGGAGGGCGCAGCGCATTTCCTAGAGCACTTGCTCTGTGATGACCCTTCTACCCTCGCTACCCTCACGGCCTTAGGCAATCGCTACGGGGCAGAGTTCAACGCCTATACGGGTTACGATCGCACGGTCTACCTCTTCTCCCTGCCGGCTTCCCTCGATAGTGCGACCACCGTCATCGGCCGAATCGTGGGGCGGTGGTTGGGGGGCATGCACTTCGATACGGCTAGGATTAGCCAACAGCGCCGCGTCATCCTGCGCGAAATAGCAGACTTCGTCCCCCCCGATTGGCTCATGGAGGCCAAGCTCAGCGCGCAGCCGCACCTCGACCATCTCCCCATCGGGCGCGCTGAGCGGGTGGCTGATATCGCCCCCACGCAGCTAGTGCATTTCTATCGGAAGCACTATGTCCCGGCCAATGCCACGCTCATTGTGCTGGGGGACTGCCCCCACGGCTTCCTCGATAGCCTGCGGAGCATCCTGTCACAACTTCCCGCAGGCTCTGCGCAGGCTCCCTTGCCCACCTACGACCTTTTTGAGCGTCCTGTGGCCATCTGCCAACAGCTCCTCGACACGGCCGCCTCGCAGCTCCACTTCGAGCTCTCTTGGCCCTATAGCTGTCCACCGCAATATACCCAGAGACAGTGGCTAGAAAACTGCCTCCGGCGGGCGGCTGTGCAAGTACTCAATGAGCAGCTGAGGCTCCAGGGCTGTAAGGCCACGCTCTCGGCTGAGCACTACCTCTTCTCCTCGGGCTTCTTAGGACTCGATGGGAGTGCCAGCACCCCTAGCGAGCTCTACGCCACACTCCGTCAGGCCCTAGAGATCCTGACAGCCTTTGCCGCTCACACCCCCAGTGCACCCCTCCAGGCCGCCCTGGCCAGCAAGGCAACGTTGAACCTCTCCGACCCTGTGGGCAACGATGCGCTTGAGGCCCTGATCGAGGAGGCCGTCAATTCTCCTCGGGGGGGGAGCAGCCACAACGAGGTGGCGTGGGCCCACCAGCAAATAGAGGCCTTGAATGCCCACCATTGGCAGGGCGTGCTACAGGCCGTGGTGCCAACCGGATGCCCCGTGGTCGCAGGTTACCAAGGGCGCACACTAGTCGATTCCGCCCTAGCCAATCAGGCCATCCGCCTAGGCCAAAGGCGTGGAGCCGAGGCATGCGAGGCCCCACCGTTCTTGACCCCCTCGCCCACTCCAACCACCACGCTGCAGCCCGTACCCCATTGGCTAGGCCGTGCGCTTGCGACAGGCCTCCAACCAACCTCTACCACCCTCCTGCCCAGCATTGGTTGCTATACCTTCCAGCTGGCCAACGCCCTCCCCGTGGTCTACAAGAAGATAGCAGACCCCGACAGCATGCTCTATATGGAGCTCCTCTGGCCAGGGGGCTACTCCATGGTGGATTCCACCCCTAGAGCCGTGCAGGAGACCCTGGCTGCATGTATGGAATACCTGCACCTAGGCCCCATGGCCTCAGATTCGCTCAACAATCTGCTCTACCAGCAAGGACTATCGTGGCTGCCCATCGTAGAGGCCAGCCAGCATCGTCTCATGCTCAGCTGCCCGGCCAACAAGGTAACCAAATTGCTAAATCTCGTGCGGGCACTCCTGACCCAGGCGCACTACGACTCCCTGACCATCGACCACGTGCGCCACGACATGTTGGCAGATCTTCCCTTCGCAGAGCAGGCCCCAGTCTTTGCCATCGACCATTGCCTGCTCAAAGTCATAGATCCAGACTTCAGCCCCGTCTCCCCTGGGCGCAAAGCCTGGGAGCAAGTAACTGCCAAGGCTGTGCAACGCTTCTACAACGAACTCTTCTGCCCACGCCAAGGGTTGCAGATCGTGGCCGTCGGCCCCCTGCACGTCGACACGCTGGCCGCTGCTATCAACGCTGCTATCGGCCCCCTCTCCCTACGCGGGCAACGCACCACCCGAGTCGCCCCCATTGGGGCATCGACTACAATGCCCGACACCACCGAAAAACAAACCTCCAGCTCGTTTGCCTACTACCGCGTGGGCTACCCCCTGCAATATGGACTGCGGGGCGCTCTCGTTGGAAAGCTCATGCAGAACCTCCTTCTACAGCAGGCCAACGACGATCTCCGCAACGCCCGCGGACTGGTATACTCGCCCTACGTCACTGCGGTGGGACCCACCCAGCCTGGTGCGCCTGCGCTGCTCGCGCTGCGAGGCGCGTGCCAGGCCAAAAACCTCCACGACGCGCTAGCCAGCGCAAAGGATTGCTTCCTCCAGCTAGCCCTGCGCCCAGTAGATCCGGCCAAGCTCAGCCAGCTACAGCGGGCCTTCCTCCTCAATAGGGCCGATGCACTAGGCCCACAGGCTGGCCCACTCGCCTGGCGAGACTACTTGGCCGAGCAGCTGATCGAAGGCATCTCCCCCGTAGAGCTGGAACACTACCAATCCCTCTTACTGAGCATCACGCCGGAAATGATCCAGAAAGCCTTCCTGCTCCTAGTGTCCAAGGGAAGGGAGGGCTCGCTCACCCAATAGTAGCCACGCTCGCCCGATTGGGCCCCAGAAGCCCTGCCCTAATCCGCAGCATTGCGTAACTTAGCAGCCCTGTGGCAACACGCAATACACATATGGGTACAGAGCTAATTGACATCATCGTAAGCAACACCGGCCAGCACCACCAGATAGAAGCCGGACTCTCCCTCCTAGAGGTGGCCGAAAAGCTGGACCTACCCCTACGCAATCGCCCCCTAGGTGCCTTTGTCAACAATAGGCTGCGCGACCTCGGCTTCCGCATCTTCATGCCCAAGCAGGTGGAGTTCTTCGACATCACACACAGCGCAGGCATACAAATGTATACCCGCGCGCTCTTCTTCCTCATGCAGAAGGCCGTCCGTGACCTATTGCCTGGCCATAGGCTCGAAATTGAGCACTCCATCTCCCGCGGATACTACTGCCAGATACAGGACTGCCCCTGCCACATGAACTACGACCTCATCTGCTCCATCGTGGCCCGCATGCGCGAGCTGGTGGCCCAAGACCTCCCCTTTGAAACCTGCGCCATGCTCACCAAGGAGGCCATCGCGCGCTTCGAAAAACAGGGCGATGTGGAAAAAGCACGATTCCTCCGCAGCCGCCCTAAGCTCTATACCACCCTCTACGGCCTCGATGGGCTCTGGGACTACTACCTCGAAGGCCTCGTGCCCTCCACCAGCTACCTACAGCAGTTCGACGTCGTCCAGTACTACCAAGGCCTACTGCTCCGCGTACCTCAGCGCAACAACCCTCAGGAACTCGAACCCATCGTCCTACAAGACAAGGTCTTTGAGATCTTCCGTGAATTCAAACATTGGCAAGAAATCCTAGACATCGAGGACGCAGGCTCCATCAACGAGCAGATTCTGCACGGAAACGCACGGAGCCTGGTCATGGTGTGCGAGGCCCTGCACGAAAAAAAAGTAGCCCAGATCGCCGATATGGTGGCTCGACGTGAGCCCAAGGTGCGCATCGTCCTCATCGCCGGGCCCTCCAGCTCCGGCAAAACCACCTTCTCCAAGCGACTAGCAATCCAGCTGAGAGTCTGCGGGCTTACACCCCACACCATCGAGCTAGACAACTACTTCGTCAACCGCACCAAAACACCACGTGATGCCTCGGGCGACTACGACTTCGAGGCCCTCGAAGCCCTCGATGTGGATCAGTTCAACGTTGACCTACTCGCCTTGCTCTCCGGGCACACCGTCAAAATGCCCAAGTATAGCTTCGAGCGCGGCGAACGTTACTACGACGGCTCCACCCTACAGCTCGAACCCCACGGCATCCTCATCGTAGAGGGCATCCACGGACTCAACCCCCTGCTCATCCCAAGAATCCCCCACGACAGGGTCTTCAAAATCTACATCTCCGCCCTCACATCCATCGCGCTCGATGGACTACAGCGCATCTCCTCCTCCGACAACCGACTCTTGCGGCGCATGATCCGCGATGCCCACTTCCGCAGCTACAGGGCCACTCAAACCATCGCACGATGGGCCAGCGTACGACGTGGGGAAGAACGGAATATCTTCCCCTTCCAGGAGGAGGCCGACATCATATTCAACTCCGCCTTGCCCTACGAGTTCAACATGCTCAAGCAACAAGCGGAAGCCCTCCTGCGTGAGGTCCCCTCCAATACCCCTGAACACGCCGAGGCCTGCCGACTCCTGCGCTTCCTACAGGTCTTCACCCCGATCCCCGAAGACTTGGTACCACAGGCTTCCATTCTCCGCGAGTTCCTCGGTGGCAGCGCCTTCGACAAGTAGTCTCCCTAGCCCCAAACCCCAACCCTAGAAAACCAATTCTACCATGACGCTCAGCATGATAGCAGCCCTCGACATCAACCAGGGCATAGGCTACCAAAATAAGCTCCTGTGCCACCTCAAGGAAGACCTCGCCTTCTTCAAACAGAACACCTGGGGCCACCCCGTCATCATGGGCCGACACACCTGGCTATCCCTGCCCCGTACACTGCCAGGACGACAAAACATCGTCCTCTCTACTAAAGGGATAGAACACCTCCCAGAGGATGTCTGCCTCTACCACTCCCTACCAGAAGCACTCAACGCATGCCAACAACTCCAAAAAGCCTTCATCATCGGCGGCGCGCAGCTCTACAAGGCCGCCATGCCCCTAGCCCACGAACTCATCATCACGCAGATTGACCACGCTTTCCTAGCCGATGCCTTCTTCCCTCCCATCGAGCCCGATCGCTGGCTCTGCTCCACACAATCCCCCTGGCTCGTGGCCTCCAACGGACTCCGCTATCGCCATCTGCGCTATTGTAGAAATGAATAGGATCAACAACCTCACATCGCCCCATGACCATGCCTGACGAAAACACCGCACCAAAGCCCCCCACTACCTCCCCTGCAGCTGCTAACAGGGAGCCAAAACTCGTGCAAGCAGCCCCAGGCTCCAGAATACCACCCCAGGCCCTTGACCTCGAGCAGGCCGTACTCGGCGCGCTCATCACCGATGACGAGGCCGCCATCGCCCTCGACGAATTCCTCAAGCCCGAACACTTCTACCACGTATGGCACCAAAAAATCTACGCCGCCATACAGATCCTCGTACGACAGCAGCAGCCCGTGGACCTGCTCACCGTCCAGCAAGAACTCACCGACCAGGCCCTCCTCGATCAAGTCGGCGGCACCACCTACCTCGCGCAGCTCACCCTCAACGTGGCCTCCAGCTTCCATGTCTACGACCATGCCAAAATCATCGTTGAAAAATTCCTCCTCCGTGAACTCATTAAGGCCAGCGTCGCCATCCAAGACGAGGCCTACGCATACCACGAAGACCCACAGGAAGTCCTAGAACTCGCAGAGCAGAAAGTCTTCGAAATCTCACAGCACACCATCCGAAAGCAGGTCCAGCCCCTGAGCGTGGTGATGGATAAAACCGTCAAGGAAATCAAGGAGGCTGCTCAAAACCCCTCATCCCTCAGCGGCGTCTCCACTGGATTCCCACACATCGACGAATTCACCGGGGGCTGGCAAAAAGGCGACCTCATCATCATCGCGGCTCGACCCTCCGTGGGAAAAACCGCCTTCGTACTCACCAGCGCCTTCAACGCCACCATGCAATACGGCACACGCATCCTCTTCTTCTCCCTCGAAATGCCCAGTCAGCACCTGGCCATGCGCCTCCTCTCGGGGGAAACAAAGATCGACCAAAAGCAACTCCGCAGCGGACAGCTCTCCGACCTACAGTGGCAGGCCCTCACCGAGGCCGGACTCAAGCTGGCCAACGCCAAAATCTTCTTCGACGACACCCACGCCATCGGCCCAGGAGAGGTACGATCCAAGGCCCGTAAACTCAAAATGACCAACCAGATCGACCTCATCGTCATCGACTACCTACAGCTCATGTCTGCCCCAAACGGCAACAACAAATTCTCCAACCGAGAACAGGAAATAAGCCGCATCTCCCGCGCGCTTAAAGCCCTCGCCAAAGAACTCGATGTCCCCATCATCGCCCTCTCGCAGCTCAACCGAGCCGTCGAAACGCGCACCGAGAAAATCAAGCTCCCCAAGCTCTCCGACCTGCGCGAATCCGGCGCCATCGAGCAGGACGCCGACATCGTGGCCTTCATCCACCGTCCCGAAAAACTCTACCTCGACACCTACCCCGACGGCACACCCACCACCAATATGGCCGAGTTCCGCATAGAAAAAAACCGCAACGGCGAAACCGGCACCGTCTTCTTGCGCTTCGCGCCACAGGAGGTGCGCTTTGTCGACGACCAGGAACAGATCGATCACTATTACAACCCCAACCCGGGCGACGATGCCCAAGAGGGCAACTACGTCAATAGCGCCAGGCGCCAGCAAGCCCAAATGGTCACCACCAGCATCCCCGCCGGCTATGCGGCAAGAGTGGTCGCCTCCAAGGCGGCCGGCACCACCATGCCCCACGCCCCCAGCTCCGACCTGCCCCCCGACATGGCCGAGTTCTCCGAAGCTCTCCCAGAAGCCACCCCAGCGCACGACGTCCCCTTCTAGCCCCTGGCCCAACGCGTGCTACCCCACGGCCTCATCTTCGATGCCAGCCCCAACTGCACAGAGCTACTCCCCTTTTTTCACTACATTTGCGTGCGGCGGTGCGGCCAGTGGGGCGGGGGAGAACGCACTGATTAATCAGAAGAAACCATGTCGAAAATAATCCCTATTGCAAATCAGAAGGGCGGAGTAGGCAAAACCACCACCGCCATCAACCTCTCGGCCTGCCTAGCCATGCTCGACCAGCACGTCCTGCTCGTAGACGCTGACCCGCAGGCCAACAGCACCTCAGGACTCGGCGTGGAGGGCAAGGGCCAGCGCAGCATCTACGATTGCATCGTCAACAAGGTGCCAGGCGCCGATGCCATCATCCCCACCGGTGTCCCAGGGCTCGACATGATCCCCTCCAACATCGACCTGGTCGGCGCCGAGGTGGAAATCGTCAATGACCCACGGCGCGAAATGATCCTCCGGGAAGTCCTCGCGCCCCTGCGCAATCAATACGACTACATCTTCATCGACTGCTCGCCCTCGCTCGGCCTCGTCACCCTCAACGCCCTCACCGCAGCCGACTCGGTCATCATCCCCGTCCAGTGCGAGTACTTCGCCCTCGAGGGGCTCGGTAAGCTCCTCAACACCATCAAGCTCGCCGGCGAACGCTACGCCCCCAATATCAAAATCGAGGGCTTCCTCTTCACCATGTACGATGCCCGAACCCGACTGGCCAACCAGGTGGTGGAGGAGGTAAAACGCCATTTCGGCAATATGGTCTTCAAAACTATGATCCAGCGCAACGTCAAGCTCAGCGAGGCCCCTAGCCACGGTGTCCCCGTCATCATCTACGATGCCACCTCCACCGGCGCCGTCAACTACACCAACCTGGCCCAGGAGCTACTAGAGCGCAACGCAACCGCCCAAAACGACAACAACGAGCAGAAGACAGAGTAGAGCATGGCCAAAAGTAAATCTCCCGCGCTGGGCAAAGGCCTCGATGCCCTACTAGGCCCTGCCCTCGGCCCTGAAGGCCCCACGTCCCTCCCACCGGTTGACCAGCAGGGCTACGCCCACACCGCCCATGCCGACACCGAGCTCCCAGAAGGCCCACTCGACCACGATGACACCACCATGCTCGATGTCAACAGCATCGACCCCAACCCCTATCAGCCCAGACGTAGCTTCAACGATGACGACCTCGAGGGCCTAGCCAACTCCATCCGACAGTTCGGCATCATACAGCCCCTCACCGTCCGGCCAAAAGGACAGCGCTATGAGCTCATCTCGGGCGAACGGCGCTGGCGCGCTGCGCAGAAAGCCGGCCTGACGCAAGTCCCCGTCTACATGCGGAGCTCCTCCGATAGCGAGGTCAGGGTCATGGCGCTGATTGAAAACATCCAGCGCGAAGATCTTAACCCCATCGAGATCGCGGAGTGCTACAAGCAAATCCTAGACGAGGGTGGCCTGACCCACGATGAACTCGCCCAGAAAATAGGCAAGAGCAGAACGCTGGTCACCAATCAGCTGCGTCTCCTCCTGCTCCCCGAGGAACTACGTGACGCCGTCAGGCGCGGCAGCCTCTCCCAGGGGCACGCCAAAGCACTACTCGGCCTAGACGACCAGCAGGCCATGCTCAACGCAGGACGATCCATCATCGAGAAAAACCTCTCCGTACGAGAGGCGGAGGGCCTGGTCAAAAAAATCCGAGAAGAGCTGGCCCGCATGAAAGCCGCCCAGCAGGCCGAGCAAGCCGTGCAGCCTACACCAGCCGACCAGGAAAAGACTGACGACTACCTCAAGGCTCTCCAACAACGCCTCGGGTGGGGGGTCTCGATGCAAACCTCACCCAAAGGCTCCGGTAAGATTGTTATCAGCTACCGCACTGCTGGCGAGCTCGAGGCACTCCTCCATAAGCTCCTCTCCATCGAAGCCTAGACCCTGCGGCATGCGTGCATCCTCTCTGCCCCAGCAGGGGCCCGCGGCCTGTAGGACCTACGGTGTTCCTATAGCCGCACTGGTAGTGCTGGGGTGCCTATTCCTGCTGGCCACCACCTGCCTGCCTGTAGCGCGCTGCGCGACCATAGGGTGGGGGGGGAACCACGCCCCAGATACCCTTGCCTTGGGCCAACCCGCGCGGGCCTACGATTCCCTCCACCAGGCTCCCCTTGCGGGGGAAAAACTCCAGCTTGAGGCCGACCACACGATTATTGCTCGCGATACCACCACGGCGCCCCAGAGCCCTGATTCCCTCTCGGGCACTAGGTGGTCCCGCTTTTGCGACTCCCTGGCCACTGGCTGGGTGGGTCTATCGGCCGTACTCCTGCCTGGCTCGGGGCAGGTGGTGAACCGGGACTACTGGAAGATCCCCATTTTCTACGCCGCGATAGGCGGCTTTACCGCGGGGGCTGTCATCTTTGGTCAGCGCTACCAGGATCTCCTCCATGCCCCCCTCCCCGCCAGCTACCACGACCAGCTCGCCCACAGCGACCGCATCTTCTCTGCCCGTTTGGCCCGCAACGCCATGATCGCAGCGGCCATCGTCAGCTACGGGTTGAGCGTCGGCGATGCGGTGATTTGCCACAATAAAGCTCGCCAATCCCCCGCCGCAGCCGCTTTCTGCAGCGCCCTCCTCCCGGGCCTTGGGCAGGTATACAACCGCAGCTACTGGAAAGTCCCTATCATCTACGGTGGACTCTCCATCCTGGCCTACTACTGGGCCTGGAACAATCTCCAGTTCCAGCGGGCCGACCGGGCCTTGGTAGCCCTGCTCGACGACGACCCCACCACCATCGATGAGTTCGCTGGCAAGCGCTCGAAGGAAGAGCTACAGTACTTCTCCGACGACTACCGCCGCTCCCGCGACCTGTGCCTCTTCGGCTTCATCGGGGTCTACATCCTCAACATCATCGACGCCTACGTCGATGCCCACCTCTTCTACTGGAATGTCAACAATGACATTTCCCTCTCGGCTGCACCCTCCTTCACCATCCCCCCCATCGTCCCCCAGACACCCATCCCGGGACTGGCCATGAACCTGTTCTTCTAACATGCTTATCGCTATGCTGCTACGCGTCCCCAGTGCTTCTACCTTGCTGGTCTCTCTCCTTGTGGCCTTGGCCTGGCCACTCGCCGCGCAGAAGCCCGACTCCACCTCCGCCCCGCTAGCCGATACGCTCCACCAGGATTACATCGACAACCTCGACCGACTACTCAACCTCTGGTATGTGCGCGATGCCCTCGACAGCAGTGCCTACCCCATGCCCAACACCGACTCCATCCCCCTGCCACCCGAATGCCCCGATTCGGTCTACATCGCACGCCTCCAGCGCCTACACTCCATCGTCGAGCTCTCCTTCAACAGCATCGTCAGAAATTACATCAACGTCTACACGCGCCGCCGACGTGGGCAAGTCTGCATCATGCTGGGCCTGGCCGATTACTACTTCCCGCTCTTTGAGGCCGTACTCAATCGGTACCAGCTCCCCCTCGAGTTGCGCATCCTGCCCATCGTGGAGAGCGCGCTCAACCCGTGCGCCGTCTCCCGCATGGGCGCCACAGGCCTCTGGCAGTTCATGTACAGCACGGGCCGACGCTATGGCCTCAACATCAACTCCTACGTGGACGAGCGCCGTGACCCCATGCTCGCTACCGAGGCCGCCGCACGCTACCTGCGCGATCTCTATGCCATCTATGGCGATTGGACCCTCGTCATCGCGGCCTACAACTGCGGCCCGGGCAACGTCAATAAGGCCATCAGAAGAGCCGGCGGAAAAACCAACTACTGGGACATCTACTACTTCCTCCCCCGCGAAACCCGCGGATACGTCCCCGCATTCATCGGCGCCACGTACGCCATGGCCTATCACGAACTCCACAACATCCCAAAATGCCCCACCAACATCCCCATGTATAGCGACACCGTCTATACCCACGGACGACTCCACCTAGAGCAAATTGCCCACGTTTTGAACCTGCCCCTCGAAATGCTTCGAGACATCAATCCGCAGTACAAGCACGACCTCCTCCCCTCAGAAACCGCCAACATGCTCCGCCTGCCCATCGCTAAAATCGGCGACTTCATCGAACACGAAGACGAGATCAGGGCCTACAACGACTCCATCTACCTCAATCCCTCCATGATCCGCGAACCTCTCGTGGTCCGCAACGCCAACGTGAAACTCCCCGGGAAAGGACAACCCATCAGGTATAAAGTCCGACAAGGCGACGTCTTGGGCTCCATCGCGCAGCGCTACGGTGTCTCCGTGCGACAGCTCCGCGAGTGGAATGGCCTGAGCGGCAGTATGATTAGGACCGGACAAGTACTCCTGATCTACAAAAAATAGCCCTACTCCCCTCCCATGAAACGTACTGTCGCCTTCCTAACCACCTTCCTGCTCCTCCTCTACGGCCTCACCTGGCTCGCCGATACCCTGCGGGCAAAAGGCCAACAGCTCGACTTCTGGCCTACCCTGCAAGCGCTCCCGGGCTTTAGGCCCACTGCGCAGCAACTCGACCCCGCGCCCCAGCTCGACCAGCAACAGCAGCTGGCGCTCCACCAACTAGACAGTCTAGCCGCGCTCCTCGACGCCCAAGAAAGCGTTAACTACGATAGCCTACGGGCCGACTCCCTGGCCAACCTCGTGCCCACCATCCCCGACGGTATACCCCTCATCCCACTAGAGATACCAGGTCAAGCTGAGGCGAAACTCCTGCAATTCTTCCACCGGCTCGCCAACGCCAAAGCTCAAGGCCACACCCTACGCATCCTCCACTTTGGCGACTCCCAGATCGAGGGCGACCGCATAAGTTCCTTCCTCCGCACTAGGCTCCAGCGCGAGTTCGGCGGTGCTGGAGTGGGCCTAGTCGGCCTCGACCCCCAAGTCTACCCACCCTACGGGCTCAAATATGAGCAGAGCCTCGGCTGGACAACCCTCCACATGATGCCCGCCACTAAGCGGGAAAAAGACCTACAATACGGCATCCTCGGCCATGTCAGCATCCTCGGCCAGCAGCACCAAACGCCCGACACCGCCTCCTGCCAGGCCCTTCTCACGCTCTCACGTCGCTGGAGGGCCGGCAGGGCCATGCAGTTCTCCAAGGCCCGGTTCTTTGCCCGCGTCGAGCGCGGCGACCTCCAGGTCCTGGCCTCCGCCGGCGACTCCCTGCTCTATCAGGGCCTCTTCCCCAGCGACCCGACCCTAACCACCTTCGCCTTCAACGTCAAACACCCCATCGACACCTTCCGAGTAGACTTCAAGAGCTCCGGCTGTGCCCTCCTCTATGGCCTCTCCCTCGAAAATGGCCCCGGGGTATTGCTCGACAACATCCCCCTGAGGGGCAGTAGCGGCACAGACTTCATGGCCATGGGGCCCGAACTCCTCCCCCAGATGCTCCAGGCACTGCGCCCCTCCCTGGTGCTGCTCCAGTTCGGCGCCAACGTGGTCCCCGGAAAACTCGACAACTACGACTACTACCAAGCCCTACTCACCAAGCAGCTCCGCTACCTCCAGCGACTCATGCCCGAAGCCGTGCTGCTCGTGCTGGGCACCTCCGATATGGCCGAGAAGGTCGGTACGCACTTCCGTTCTTATCCCAACATGGAAATGGTCTCGCAGGCAGAGCGCCAAGCCGCGCAAGCGGCCAGCGCCATCTTCTGGGACTCCCGCCAGGCCATGGGCGGCCAAAACTCCATCGTCGCCTGGGTGCAGGCCAACCCACCCCTGGCCACCCCAGACTATGTCCACTTTACCCCCCGCGGGGCACGCTATATGGCCGAAATGTTCTATGCTGCCCTCATGCAGGCCTATCGACAGGCTCTCCCCAGCCACCAATAATCCGCCCATGGCCAAGCGTCGACCCTATGTCCTGCTGCTTCTGCTCTGCTGCCTAACCATGGACATCCCACCCCTCACAGCCCAGCAGCTACCTCCAGACTCCTCCCCTGAAGCCTTGGACTCCCTGGCTATCGCCTGGCCCGACAACACCATAGAAAACCTGCAGCCTTGGGCGCTCGGCATGCTTCGACGCCAGCAATCCTGGCGCATACTACAGATCGGCGACTCGCATATCCAGGCCGAGTTCGGCGTTAGGGCCTTGCGGCGTCTGTTGCCTAAGCTCCTAGGCCTTCCCCCCATACCAAGAGGCTACACCTTCCCCTTCCGCATGTATGGCAGTAACGAGCCGCCTGACTTCTCCAGTCGCGCCGAAGGGGGCTGGCAGGCCTACCTCTCCACCCGTGACCACCACCCCGGAGACTACGGCGTGGCCGGCCTATCCGCCATGACCTGGCGGCCCGCCGCCACCATCAAGCTCAAGCTCCACCCTGAGCAGGGCTTCACGGCCCTCCCAAACCGCATCTCGCTCTTCTTCACGCCTACCAGCGCAGACTTTGCGCCCAGGATCAATGGATTGCCACCCGATTCCATCGATTGCCAACGCGGCCGCGCCGTCTTCGCCTTCGACTCTGCCTGCACCACGCTTACCCTCTCCTTCCAGCCCGAGGCCTTCCCCAAAGAAGGCCTCAATCTCCTGGGCTTCTCCCTGGAGCGCGATGCAATGCCAATGGTCATCCACGCCGCAGGCCTCAACGGCGCCGACGCCACCAGTCACCTGCGCAACGTAGCCCTCCCGCGTGACATCGCGCTGCTCAAACCCAATATCGTTCTCCTCTCTCTAGGCACTAACGACGCCTACAACACCCAGTTCGACCCCACACGCTTTGCCGACTCCATCCGCACCCTGCTCGGGCTTATCCACGCTGGCGCCCCTAACACCTTGATTATCCTGACTACGCCGCCCGACCACCTACTCCGCAGTGGCGACACCAACCCCAGAGTCGATGTGGCCGCCGAGGTCCTGCGTAATCTGGCCGTAGAAACGGGCGCCGCGCTCTGGGATCTCAATCGCATCATGGGCGGTCATGGCAGCATGCACAGCTGGCTCAACCAAGGCCTCACCGCACGCGATGGCCTCCACTTCTCACCCCAGGGCTATGGCATACAAGGGCGCCTACTCGCGGTTGCGCTCTTCCGTATGCTCCAGCTATCTAAACTATAGCTGCTACCTCTATGAATGCTCTCCAGCATCTTGCCGGTTTCTTCCAGTTCCACCACGAGGCCCCTATGATCTTTACCCAATTGGACTTCTGGGGCTTCCTCCTCGTGGTCCTGCTCGGCCTTTGGGGACTCCGTAAGCAGATCCGAGTGCGCAATGCATTCCTCCTGCTCGCAAGCCTCTTCTTCTACTACAAATCTTGCGGCTGGTTTTTCCTGCTTATCATCGTCTCCTCCCTGCTCAACTTCTGGCTGGCGCGGGCCATGGCTCGCCAGGCAGGCCATGCCGCTAGAAAAGCCCTTCTGGCCCTGGCACTCACGCTCAACTTAGCCTTGCTGGCCTACTTCAAGTATGCGGGCTTTTTCTCGGAGAGCTTCCTGCAGCTCAAGCTCTTCTTGGGCCTGGCTGCGCCCGGACCGGTGCCCACGCCCGCAGGCTTCTCCCTCTGGAAAGTAGTCCTTCCCGTGGGCATAAGCTTCTACACCTTCCAAGCCATTAGCTATGTGGTCGATGTCTATCGCCAGCAGCTCCAGCCCCTACGGCGCGCCGCCGACTTCGCTCTCTACCTGGCCTTCTTCCCCTCCCTGGTGGCCGGCCCCATCGTGCGCGCCACGGAGTTCCTCCCCCAGCTCTTTGTCCCCTACCAAGTCTCGCAACGTGAGCGCGGCCACGCGCTGTTCCTCATCCTCACCGGCCTACTCAAGAAAATCATCCTAGCTGACTACGTGGCGCTCAACCTGGTGGATCGGGTCTTTGCCAACCCCACGGCGTACAGCGGAGTGGAGAACCTGCTGGCCATGTACGGCTATGCCCTCCAGATCTACTGCGACTTCTCGGGCTACACCGATGTGGCTATCGGCGTGGCCCTACTCTTGGGGTTCCGCCTGAGTGCCAACTTCAACCTCCCGTACCGTAGCGTTCGCCTGACCGAGTTCTGGCGCCGCTGGCACATCTCGCTCTCCACCTGGCTGCGCGATTACCTCTACATTCCCCTGGGCGGCAGTTGGCACGGCTGGTGGGTCATGGCTGGGGCCTTAATGGCTACCATGGTTCTCGGGGGTCTCTGGCATGGCGCCAACTGGACGTTTGTCTTTTGGGGCACCATGCACGGCGTGGGGCTCATCCTCAGCAAGGCTATCGACAAGATGATCCCTGCCTGGAAGAAATATCGAATCCTAGTCGCTCTCCGCGCCCTGTTGACCTTCCATGTCGTCTGTATCCTCTGGGTCTTCTTCCGGGCGCAAACCTTCGGGCAGGCCACCGACGTCTTGCAGCAGATCTGCACGGCCTTCCGCCCGCAGCATCTCGTGCAGGCCTTCCAGGGCTACAGGAACGTTGTCCTGCTCATGGTGCTGGGCTATACGCTGCATTGGTTGCCTGTTCGCTGGCTCGAGCGCACCCGGGGCCTATTCATCGGGATGCCTACGTGGAGTAAGATGGCCGTGGCCCTCCTCGTCACCGCGCTGCTCTTGGCCGTGCAAGGGGCCGCGCTGCAGCCGTTTATCTATTTCGATTTTTAACCTTTTGGCTACCTTTGCGTTCCCCTGCTCTCCTCGGGGCGGAGCGGCAGGCTTGGGTGCTGAGCATTATCAATCAAATTTTATAACGCAATGGGCTTTCTGAAGGATTTCAAGGCTTTCGCGCTGCGGGGCAATGTGGTCGACATGGCAGTCGGTGTCATTATCGGAGGCGCTTTTGGAAAGATCGTCAGCTCTTTGGTCTCCGATGTCATTATGCCACCCATCGGGCTCCTGCTCGGCGGGGCGAACTTCAAAGACCTCGCAGTCCAGCTCAAGGCGGCGGTGCTCGACGCCGAAGGCCAAGTGGTAGAGCCTGCCGTCATGTTCAACTACGGGAACTTCATCCAAAACGTGGTCGACTTCCTCATCATTGCCGTGGTGATCTTCTTGATGATTAGGGCCATGAATAGGCTGTTCAAAAAGCAGGAAGAGGCCGCCCCGGCCACGCCGCCTGCCCCCACGAAAGACCAAGAGCTGCTCTCGGAGATCCGTGACCTCCTCAAGCAGCAGAACCGCTAGTTTCCCTTACAGAGGGAAGCAACGCGTCCCACGGCATACCTGGATGTTCTCCATGTGTGCCTTTTTGCATGGTGACGCACGCAGGAGACGGCCATCACACCACCCAGGCACCCATAGCGCAAGACTTGGGGGACGAGCCGTGCTCCTGGCGCCTGCATCGATGCCGAGCCCATTGCGGGTACCTGGACTCAGGCTGCCCTAGCGCAGACATGGTCGCGGGGCTATACGCAGGGCATTCCCCTATGGTGTCCCCGCCTCCTGGGGCGTAGGGGGTAGGGCGCGTATCCCTTGGCTTTCAGGGTAAACCAAGTGGGGGGCGTATCCACTCCGTACCAGCTCCGTACCAACTCCGCTTGTGAGCGCATTACAAGCGGAGTTGGTACGGACTTGATGCACTTTGCATCAACCGACTATTGCCTCAGAGTTAAAGAGCCAAGACCCTTGGAGTCCCGCGGTTGACGCGAAATGGGCGAACGATTAACAGAGCGCATCAAATTAGTAAGGACCATCGTAAATGCTCGAGCAATAGGCAATTACGATGTCTTTAGTTCTATCAAATAATCAGCCATTACTCTTTAAGAACAGCTCAGTTTTCCGTGCCGGGGTGGCGTTTTTGCCCTCGCATGGAGGCATCGGGGGCGGTTGCGATGCCCCTGGGAGAGTCTACATGGTCGGTTGGTGGTGCAGCCGATTCGGCCTACTCCTAGCCCCTCACCGTGAAGTTTTCTGGTCATCGGGTTGTCGGTTTAGCGCGGCTGGTTGCGTGCCGCCCGGCTAGGGTTGGAAGTCGATAGTCCCGATGGTTACCATATCCTTGACGTGTTCGAGTCGGAAGCGGAGTACCTTTTCTACTTGTTGGGGTGTGCCGTAGTGGAGGTAGCAGTGGGCGGTGACGTACTGGGGGGCGAGGGCTTTTTGGGTGTGGTCGGCAAAGAGCCTGGCCTTGACGGTGTAGGTTCCGGGTTGTCCGTGGCGCTGCATGAATTCCTCGGGGCCATAGCCTAGGGTGATGTCGTTGGAGAGCTTTCCGAGCTGCTTGGTGAGGCGGTGTCCGTAGTAGCACTCCTCCCCATCGGGGGTGAAGACGTGGAGGTCTACATCGGTGTCGTTGTTGCTCCACGTGAGCACGATGCGCAGCTCCACGGGCTGCTGCCAGCGTAGGCGCTTGTCGAGGAAGTCGCTTTTTAGTGGGTTCTTACGGGGCTGGTCGAGCAGGGCGTTGAGTTCATTCAGCGCAATCAGGTCGATGCCGCGGAAGCGCTCTTCCCACACGCTGGTGGCCACCTGGTAGAGCAGTTCAAGGGCTTCTTGGTCCTTGCCTTGCCGCGCGAGCACTAGGGCCAGATTGCGGAAGGGCTGTGGTGCATAGGGCATCAGCTCGCAGAGCTGCCGGTAGATGGCTTCGGCCTCTGCGAGCAGGCCCTGCTCCTCGTAGAGTTGGGCTAGGGCGCTGAGGAGTTCCGGGGCGTTGTACTGCAGCTCCAGCAGGTTACTGGCAATCCGCAGGGCGAGCTCGGGGGTCTGCTGCGCGAAGAAAAATTGGGCGGCATCGAGGTAAAACGATGGCACATCGCCATACTCCTGCTTGAGCTTGCGGTAGGTGGCCACCTGGTCTTGCTTCCGGGCGTACTCTAGCACCTTGAGGTAGGGGGACTGGGGGTCCCAGGCGTTGATGGCAATAGTGCTGCGGGGCGACTCGTTGCTCCCCTGTCCGGCGGGCTCCGCGGTTACTTCAGACTCTGTGTCGGCAGCCGTCAGGCCCACGCCCCTTACGATGACACCTTCGACGGCACCTTCGAGGGCACCTTCGAGTTTGTTGAGGGTGCGTTGCGGTTGCCGACCGCGGGGGCGCAGCCATCCAGGCCCCGGGTGGTTGCGCTCCGTGGGTGGGGTCACCTCGCCTCGCCACCACTGGCGCTGCTCCTCGGCGGAGGCTATCAGCTGCGCCATGTGCCTACTTTGCGCTGAGTCGCGCTCGACCTGCTGCTGCTTGCGCAGGGCCTCGTATTCGGGCAGGAGTGCTGGGGGCGGCGTGATGCCGTACTTGGCGTAGTCTGCCACCTGCTCCAGCACAATGAGGGAGGTCTTCTGGGTGGGGATGCTTTGGCTGCGGGCGAGTTGCTCAGCCTGCTCGTCTTGGCCTTGCGCGCGTAGCCCGGCGATTTGCTGTAGGTAGTAGGCTCGCGCCACCATTGCGCCCACTAGGGTGTCGTCCCATTGCTGGTCAGGGCGCACCGTCTTTTCCCAGTGGCCGCCCGGATTGGTGCCTTGCACCTTGACCTCCTTCAGGGGCTGCGCGCTGCGGCCGTAGACCACGGTGGGCTTGCCGGGTGTGACTTGGAGAGGCCAGGGGCGTTCCTGACCTGTGGGCCCCCAGGCGTTCACCATGGTGGTGCCGCGCTGCACCTGCTCCATGGCTTCAGACACCGTGCACTCGGCTAGGTCTATATACTGTCCTTTAGAGTCTGTGGCCAGGCCTTGCAGGAAATCGCTATTGCGCACTTGGGTGTAGCTCACCGTGGTGAGCGGCACGATGGGGCGGAGCTGCTGGGCCTTCCCGGGGGCGGTGGGGATGCCGTTGGACACCAGCACCATGGCATCGGCCTTTACATTGCTCCACGGCAGCGGCAGGTTGGAGTAATCGGTGGCCCCATCGTAGTCTATGCCCTCGAGATATTTATCCAGCAGGATGCTCTCGCCCCCCTGGACTATGAATTCTATTGGGGGCTGGGGGCGATTGGAGAATACGTAGAGGGTGACCTTCCCGTACCCCATCCACTGGAGGTAGCTGCGCATGAATGCGCGGGCCTTGGCGGGATCGTCTTTCCCTTGGGAGAGTGAGGCGTCCCAGAGCAGGAGCAGGTTGTGGGGTCGGGTGGCCTCTGCGGGGGCAGCGGGGGGGATCACGGTGGCCGCGTAGAAGTAGCTATTGCCCAATTTGACCTGTAGCATGTGCTCCTGCGTGGGCGCGACCGGCAGCGCTATGCGTAGTGTTTCTTTGAGCTGGATGTTGTGCGCCACATAGTCTGTGGTGAGTTCGTGGCGGGCGGGTAGGAGTTGTACCCCGCGCAGCCCTTGGATTTCCACGGGCTTCTCTGGCCGCTCGAGGGCGCGCACGGAGAGTTTGAACTCCTTGATGGTTTCCTCGAAGTGGTAGGGGAACGTGTAGAGGTCGAGTCCGTTGTTCCTGGGGAGCTGGTGGGCCAATTGGAGCACCAGATGTCGCGTGCCTCTGGGCGCGAAGGGGTAGATGCGGAGCTTGAAGAGATTGCCCGTCACCATTTCGCCCAGCGCGGGGTCTACCCCGCGGCGCACCACCGCCTCGAAGGCCTGGCGCCCCACGGCTTTAGGCACCGTGACGGCCGGGCGGAGCTGCCCATCGATGTCCAGGCTCATGGCCGTGACGGCCCAACCGGCGGCCAGGGGTAGCTCAAAGGTCCCCTCTAGCACCTGGTCGTTGGGGTTGTAGAACACCATCTCCAGCGCGGTGGTGGCGGTGGAGCCTACCATGACGGCCTTCACGGTGAGCTGCTGCAGGGCAATCGGGGCTACACCCGACTGGTCGGCTATGCGAACCCGCACGGGGGGCAGATCCGTCTTGGGCTCTTGGGCCGAAGACACCCCTCCGGCTACAGTCAGGGCACCCATGAATATGCCCACGAGAATTGAGCCAGTTGTTACTTTCATGTTGTAGGTCAAGCCGTTTTTCGATGGGGCAAGGTAACATTTCTCCCATGCCCAAGAAGTGTGCCATACTGTTTGGGGGGCCGGCAAATTGCGCCACAAAATACGACTCCGGCTTGCCAATTGGCAAGCCGGAGTCGAAGAATTAAAAATTGAACGATTACATCTTCACGGTGCGCAGTACTCTAACGCCATCTGGCGCTATTACGCGCACGAGGTAGGTGCCGTGTTCCCACGCGCTGCTTGGTATATCGATTCGTTCGGTGCTTTGCAGGTCTGTGGCGTATACCAGGATTCCTAGTATGTTATACACCTCTACCTTTGTGGCTGCATCTACCCCAGTTAAAGTCAGTAGGGCCTCGAAGGGGTTTGGAAGACATTGCATTTTGGCCAGGAGGGCACTTTCCACCGCAGTTTCTTTATTCTTTCCCCAGATGGCGTAGAGGGTTTTGGTTTCATCCTTGGCGCCGGCGAGGTTCACGTTGGGCTGCCGGTCGATGTAGGTGGCCACGCTGGCATCCTTGCGCTCGCTCC
>CAMXWF010000012.1 GCA_947252645.1 uncultured Bacteroidia bacterium | reverse complement strand
TCAAGAGCTAGCCCTACAGTTGGCATACCTGTCGTATTTTCATACTGCGCCAGCGGCACACCGCGTAGAGAGGTCAGGCAGATTGCACCAGCAAATGCAACTTCTGCTGCGACAGCAACGATGCGCAAAACACTTCGTTAGGCTTTTGTACCCAAGTTTTTTCCTCGGCCCTGTCCTTGCGGATGAACTCGTAGATGCGCGCGGCGCCCACCATGGGGATGCCCTGGACCCTGCAGCGGCCCGCGATCTGCTCGGGCGGCCACAGACCCTCCCGGCGCACCCGCTCCTTGCGGATCTCCGCCTGCTGCTGCGCATCCCTGTAGGCGTAGTTGCCCCACTCGTGGCGGTTGCGCCTGAGCTCGCGGCAGATGACCGATTTGTCGCGCCCTAGGGCCTTGGCAACCTGCACTTGCGATTGCTCCTGTGCGTACATCGCGGAAATCGTACACCTTGGCGCGCTGAAAATGTGTCCGTGCCCCGTAGTTGGTATGGCACTTAAAAGAAGGCCATAGAGGTGCGGATACGGTTCCAACCGGGGAAGGGAGGGGGCATTTTGCCTCCTCCTCTTTTTACTTCACCTTGTATCTTGTCCCCCTTTGCGTCAAAGTTGCATTTCTTACTGCAACTTGCGGCGTAGAGCAGCTCCATTTCAGGGCAAACGCCGCAGGGTTCCCCCCAGGCAGGCCAAAGCTACAAGCGCTGAAACCCCGTGCCTTGGGGGGCACGGTGGAAGCCGATGCGCTCAATCCAGCCGGAGAGGCGTGGGCTCGAGCACAAGGGGCGTCGGCAAGGCCATGGGTGCTACGCTAAAGAGCGGCTCCACGATGGGCGCGAAGCGAAAACCCGCCGCCAGCAGGCAGTCGAGCGCGTGGGGCAAGGCGTAGCGCAAATTGCGCTCAGCCCGGTAGGAATCGTGAAACACGATGATATCGCCACTGCGCGTACGGCGCTCCACAATCTGGCTACACTCCCACGGGGAGAGGCGAAAGCTGTAATCCATGCTCAGCACCGTCCAGAGCACCACCCGGAAGCGACTCCGCATCATGCGGAGCTGCTGGGGCCAAATGCGCCCATAGGGCGGACGGAAGAGCTGGGCGTGCAGAATGGCATTGGCCAGGGCCACATCGGCATAGTAGCCCCTACTGGTCGTGGCAAAGCCCGCGAGGTGGCTATACGTGTGGTTGCCCACGGCGTGTCCCTCCTCGCGGATGCGGGCCAGCAGATGCGGGTAGGCCTCGGCATTGCGCCCAAGGCAGAAAAAGGTGGCCCGGATATTGCGCTCGGCCAAACGATCGAGCACCCAGTCTGTCACCCCGGGCACAGGGCCATCGTCAAACGTCAGAAATACCTGATTCTCCGTGTTGGGCAAACGCCACGTCACCCCAGGAATCAGCCGATCTACCCACCGCGGGGGACTCAGGTTCTTCATGAATTCCGCTCAAGCACCCCGTAGCTGTCGATTTCATCCACCGCCTCCTGATCCCCAAATTCCCCAGCCATCTGGCGCAGGTAGGAGAGCACCGAGAAGGCCACCTGGGCATCGCGAGCCACGCGACGCTGAACATCCTCACGGGCCATGTAGACAAACCGCAGCATCTGGACGCACTCTCGGGAATACGCAAGCAGGGATGTGTGGGCCAACTCGCTCCGGCTCCCGTAGAGCACGCGGATGATGTCGAGCCAATCGTAGTCCCAATCCACCTTCTCGGGCGGCAACACAGCCAGAGCCCGCTCAGCCACCGCCCGCGCCTTGACGGTATCTCCGCCCGAAAGCAAAGCCCGCCCAGTCTGCGCAAAGGCCTGTAGGTAGAACTGGATATTGCGCTTGCACGTCTCATCCACGTAGATCCTCGGATCGGCTATGCCCCGGAAGCTGTAGCGGTTCATCAGCAGGTCGTAGGAATTGGCCGTATCCACCACGCTCACCTCCTGCGGATGGCTGTAGGGCACAATGGAATTGACCGTCCCGCGTCGGGCAAAAAAACGATTCAGCCCCCACTCCATCTCCTTGGGCAGCAGGGGCGAGTAGTAGAGCTTACGCCGCCAGCTATTCTGATTGAGCAGCCCATAGACCGCCAGCCCGTTGCGATACATGGACTTGCCGCCCGGCACGAAGTAGACCGTGTCCTTGGTCAACGCGCTGAATTGCGCCGGGTAGGCCTCTCGCGTTCCCGCCGGAAGCACCTGGTATAGCGAATCGCTGGGGAAGTACGCCACATCGGGCTCGCCCACATACTGGCTCTTGATCTTGGTACGCGGATCATCGCTGAGAACAAACTCCATCGCCTGGCTCAGGCTCACGGGTCGCCCAAGGGCCCTGGCCACCAGCACGCGGTCGTTCACCCCCTCGCAGTACTGGCTGCGCTTCATGCCAAACGGCAAGGGATCGCTCCCGTAGGCCTTACGAGCCATCACATCCATATACCAATCGCCCGAGAGGTAGGTGAGGTTGCATATACGCAGGTCGTTGCGATAGCCCTCGGCCTCCAGCGCATACCAGAGGGGGAAGGTGTCGTTGTCTGCGTACGTGAAGAGCACCCCACCCTGCTCGCAGGAGGAAAGCATATTCTTGGCGAAGTCCACGGCGATGTAGCGATTGGAGCGATCGTGATCGTCCCAGTTCTCGCTGGCCATCAGCACGGGCACCCCCAAGAGGCTGAGCGCAATGGCGGCCGAGACCCCCACCCGGCGCTTAAGCAGGGGCACCAGTACCTCCTGGGCCAGCGCCACCACCCCCAGCCCCACCCAAACGGCGTAGGCATAGAAGCTACCCGCGTACGAGTAGTCGCGCTCCCGGGGCTCATAGGGCTTCTGATTCAAGTAGACCACGATGGCTATCCCCGTCAAGACGAACAGGCATAGCACCACGCTGGCCTCCTGGGGCCTACGGCGGAAGTGGTACACCAGCCCCAGCAAGCCCAGCAAGAGCGGGAGCATGTAGTAGGCGTTGCGCCCCCGGTTGTTGCGGTAATGGCTCGGCAGCAGCGACTGGTCGCCTAGGCGCAGATTGTCGAGCAAGGGAATACCCGTAATCCAGTTACCACGACACGCATCCACCCCATAGCCCTGGTAATCGTTTTGCCGACCGCTGAAGTTCCACATGAAGTAGCGCCAGTACATGTAGCCCAGCTGATAGCGGAAGAAGAAAACCAAATTCTCCCCAAACGTGGGCACATACTCCACCTTCTGCTCGCCGCCAGGCGCCGAGACCTTGACCGGCCTGCCCTTGATGCCAACCCACGACTTGTAGCCCTGCACATGGGCCGGCTCGCTGCTCCACATGCGCGGGAAAATCGTGGTCATGCGGTCATCGTATTTCAAGGAGAACTTGCGGCGCACCCGCACGTAGCGGTCACCCCGCCGCGCATAGACCCAGGCACCCTCCTTGATATCGATGGGCTGCGCATTGAAGTAGGGCCCCGTGAGCAGAGGACGATCACCATATTGCTCACGATTGAGGTAGGCCTGCATGGCAAACAGATCGTCCACCCCATTCTGATCCAGCGTGGGGTCGGCCGCCGAGCGAATGACGATCATGGCGTAGCTGCAGTAGCCCAACAGGAGCATGGCAAAGCAGTTGAGCAGCAGATTGGCCATGGCGTGCCGACGCTTGTGCGTGATCACTATCCCCACCACTATGGCCGCCACCAGCAAGAACCCAAACACAAAAGCCCCAAGCCAGAACGGTGCGTGGAGCGTGTTGACAAAGAACAGATCGCTATAGGCCGCCAGCACCACTAGCCCCTGGATAACGCCGTAGAGCACCACCAGCAGCAGCGCGGCGCCGAGCAACAAGGCCTTCACCAATCCCCAATGGGAGTAGTGGTAGCTCCTGAAATAGTACACCAGCACGATGGCTGGGATGGCCAGCAGATTGAGCAGATGCACACCGATGGAAAGCCCCATCAAGTAGGCAATCAGCACTATCCAGCGCCCCGCATGGGGCTCGTGGGCCTGACCGTCCCACTTGAGGATGGCCCAGAACACCGCGGCCGTGAACAGCGAGGAGAGCGCATAGACCTCCCCCTCCACGGCGGAAAACCAAAAGGTGTCGGTAAACGTATAGCACAGCGCCCCCACCGCCGAGGCCCCCACGATCAGCACCGTCTGCCAGCCCGTAGGCTCAACGGGCGCCTCGGCCCCCGATGCACCGCGCACCACCAGCTTACGCGCGAAGTAGGCTATGGTCCAGTAGAGGAACATGACCGTAGCCCCGCTGGCCAAGGCCGACATTGTGTTGGCCAATATGCCTATGCACTCCGGCGATGGCGCAAACATGGTGAACAGGCGCATGAGCATCATGAAGAAGGGCGCTCCCGGCGGATGCCCCACCATGAGCTTGTCGCCACACGCAATGAACTCCCCGCAATCCCAGAAGCTCGCGGAGGCCTCCATGGTCAGCAGGTAGACTGCCGATGCCACGGCAAACAGCCCCCAACCTGCCACCAGGTCGATCTTACGATACATGCCTGATCCCATTCCCTGCTCCCGTCCTATCTCCTACTCAAGGCCAAACGGCCCCGCGCTAAATCGTTTCGCCATCATCCGTCCCCGGTTGCCCCTCTGATCCCGAAAGCCCCTCCCAGCCTGCCACCTTCTCCTCCACAAGAGCCTGTGTGCTATGAAGCATACCATAGCACTGGCGCAGCAAGCTATCGGCCTCAAGCGTCATGGCGCGCATCTCATCGATCGTCAGCCCCCCGCGCCCCAACTTGTCCACCAAGGCCTCCAAAGCCGCGTACTGCTCGCTATAGCTCAACTCCTGCTCCTCGGCCACTACTTACTCTCCATGCTTTAACGTCTCGCTACACCGCGCCGCAAAGGTAGAAAATCCTTACCACCTAACGCACCGCCCTTACCGCGCCAATGACTACCCCTGCCCATGCGCTACCAGGGCATTCCCGAGGAGAAGCTGAAGAACAAGGTCGCCCACGACTGGTTCTCCAAATTTGACACCTCCGTCATCACCGGCAACATCGACTTCGCCCTCTACCCCAAGGCCAAAGCCCCGGCGAGCGGGTCTCCCCTCCTCTGGGCCGAGGCTTAAACCGGCGACTACGACCTCGCCGACACCTTCGTCCAGCTGGTACTGCGTTGACGGTGGATACGAAATACATGGGGCCGCATTGATGCCACGGGGAAGCATGCTGCAAACCAAGGCGCAGTACATTTACATCCCCATCAGTATCAAGATGAAAGCGATGCAGATAGGCTACTGGAGCGTGGCGAGCGATGGGGCGAGGACGCTGCGCGTGGTGAAATGAGAATGAGAGGAGTTTTGGTAGAGGGCGGGCCGCAGGGCTCTCCTTTTTTTGTATGGGCCGATGGGCCCCGCGGAGGCGGACGTTGCACGCGGCCTGCCGTAGGGATCTATACGTAAATCATGCAGTTTTTTTGCGTTAGAAAATTCTTTGCACATCTTTGCGGTGCGGTTTATGGAGGAGTAATAATAAACAGCAGGAAGCATGAAAATGAGAGGAATACTACGGGTGGGTTTGATGGTGCTGCTGGCTGCGGTGGCGAGCGTGGGGATTGCGCGGGGACAAGTAAAGGGGGAGTACACAGATCGTAACGGCGTGACGTGGGAGTACGAGGAGATCGTGGCGGGCACAACGTGTAGCATAGGGCCAAAGGATAGAAATAGCATAAGCGGATTTGTGAAGATTCCTGAAAAAGCGGAGGGCATAAAGGTTGTGAGCATAAGGGAGACCGCATTTTGGGGTTGTAGCGGTTTGACGGCGGTGGATATCCCCAGCAGCGTGACGGTGATAGGAGCGAGCGCATTTTGGGATTGCAGCGGTTTGACGGCGGTGACTATCCAGGGCAGCGTGACGGTGATAGGATCGAGCGCATTTCACGGTTGCAGCAGTTTGACGGCGGTGACCATCCCGGGCAGCGTGACGAAAATAGGGGGGGGGGCATTTAGTGGTTGCAGCAGTTTGACGGCGGTGGACATTCCCAGCAGCGTGACGGAGATAGGCAATGGTGCATTTTCTGGTTGCAGCGGGCTAAAGTCATTTGAAGTGGAAAGCGAGAACAAGAATTACTGCGCAGCGGGCGGCGTGCTTTTCACGAAGGACATAGCTACGCTTATTTGCTACCCTGGGGGAAAAGCAGAAGAGTCCTATACCATCCCAGGCAGCGTGACGGAGATAGGAGAGAACGCATTTAATGGTTGCAGCGGGCTGACGGCGGTGGATATCCCCAGCAGCGTGACGAAAATAGGAGAGACCGCATTTAATGGTTGCAGTGGGCTGAAGGCGGTGGATATCCCCAGCAGCGTGACGGAGATAGGGGAGCGCGCATTTGCGTGGTGCAGCGGGCTGATAGCGGTGACGATTCCTAGCAGCGTGACGAAAATAGGAGAGGGCGCATTTGTGTGGTGCAGCGGGCTGAAGTCATTTGAAGTGGAAAGCGGGAATAAGAATTACTGCGCAGCGGGCGGCGTACTTTTCACGAAGGACAAAGCTACGCTTATTTGCTACCCTGGGGGGAAAGCAGAAGAGTCCTATACCATCCCAGGCAGCGTGACGGAGATAGGAGACTACGCATTTGCGGGTTTCGATGGGCTGACGTCGGTGACTATCCCCAGCAGCGTGACGGAGATAGGGTGGTACGCATTTTCTGGTTGCAGCGGGCTCAATGCCGTTTACTGGCTCGCGAAGGCGAATTGCAGAGTAGGCGGAGACGTATTTACGAGGATAGCCTCTCCTGCAACGCTATACGTGCGGCAGGGGGAGAAGGCGGCTATTAAGGGGAATGGAAAAACGTGGTGGAGTAAGTTTACGATTATGGAGGGCTACGTGGTGACCTTCAAGGATTCCGATGGGAATAAGCTCGGCGAGCAGCTGGTGAAGCCTAACAACGGTACGGCGACCGCGCCGACAGCCCCAACCAGGGAGGGCTATACCTTCGTGGAGTGGCAGCGCGATGGCAAGAAATACGATTTCAGCAAAAAGGTGGAGAAGGACATCACGCTGGTGGCGGTGTGGAAGAAGGCAGATCATCAAGGGACGGCGGTGGAGAGCGTGCAGCTGGCGGCGGTGCGGGTGGTGCGGAATCCCGTGGGCGAGGTGCTGGAGCTGGAGGGGATGGAGCGCGCGGCGCGGGTGGAGGTGTACAGCGTGGTTGGCGCACGGGTGCATGCCGAGGCGCTGCGCGGAGAGCCGCGGGTGGCGATTGATGCGCGGGGCTGGGGGAGCGGGGTGTACGTGGTGCGGGTGGTGGCGAGCGATGGGGCGAAGACGCTACGCGTGGTGAAATGAGGATGAAAAGGAATGTGTAGATAGAGGGCGGGCCTTGCGGCCCGCCCTTTTTTGTGCGTTCTGTGCGGGAATTGGAGACAGTCAGGGTCATGCGGGGCACTGGCCTATAGAATCACGATGCCTTTTGCCCCACCCCGCCACCCATTAAAAACTTTTTGTACCTTATACCCTGCAAAAGGCGCGAGGAGGGCAATGGTATGGACCAAATGATAACGTACCCAATCGGGGAGGCAAGCTTTAAGAATCTACGGGAGGATAACGCCGTCTACGTGGATAAGACGGCGCTGATTTACCAGCTGGTGAAGCAGGGGCGGTACTACTTCCTGAGCCGGCCGCGGCGGTTCGGGAAGAGCCTGCTGGTCTCCACGCTGGAGGCCTACTTCCTGGGCCGGCGGGAGCTCTTCGTGGGGCTGGCCATGGAAAAGCTAGAGAAGGATTGGACGCAGCACCCCGTGCTGCACGTGGATTTCAGCCGGGATAATTTCGCGGTGGCTGGGGTTCTTGAAAGCACGCTCAACACGATGCTGGGCGATTGGGAAGCGGTGCACGGGCGAAATGCAAGCGATGTGACGTACGCGGCACGCTTCGTAAGGGCAATTAAAAATGCACACGCGCAGACGGGGCGGCCGGTGGTGGTGCTGGTGGACGAGTACGACAAGCCGATGCTGGACACCATCAACAACGAGGAGCTTTTGGCTCGCAATCAGGACACGCTGCGTGCCTTCTACGGGGCGCTCAAGGGGGCGGGCGACCACCTGCGGTTCGTCTTCCTGACGGGCATCACCCGCTTCGCGCACCTCAACATCTTCAGCGGGCTGAACAACTTGCGGGACATCTCAATGTCAACGGCGTACGCCACGCTCTGCGGCATCACGGGGGAAGAGCTGCAGGCCAACCTTGGGGAGGGGGTGCGCCGGCTGGCGGAATGGAACGGGCAGACCCTCGCCGAGGCCTACGGGAAGCTCGAGGCGATGTACGATGGCTACCGCTTCTCGCCCCGGGCGGAGGAGGGCGTGTACAACCCGTTCAGCCTGCTCAACGCGCTGAACGAGCAGGCATACGGCTGCTACTGGTACGAGAGCGGGACGCCGATGTTCCTCTTCCAGCTCGTCGTGGGCGGGAGCGTCCCCCTCGCGGAGCTGGCCGGCTGCCGGATGCTGGGGCACGAGCTGCAGGGGCGCGAGGTGAGCCGCATGGGGCTGGTGCCGCTGCTCTTCCAGGCGGGCTACCTGACCATCGAGAGCTACGACGCGGCGCTCGACATGTACCAACTGCGCTTCCCGAACGAGGAGGTGGAGCGGGCGTTCTACGGGGACCTGCTGCAGTACTTCTTCCCGGTGGGCGCGGAGGCGGTGCTGAGCGTCAACGCGCTGTACGGCTGCGCGGTGAGGGGGGCGGCGGAGGAGCTCATGGCGCTGCTCCACGCCTTCTTCGCGCAGGGCGACTACCGGGTGGCGGGGGACCGGGAGGTCTACTTCCAGGGGAGCATGGCCACCGTGTTCCGGATGCTGGGGCTGCAGACGCACGTGGAGATGGCGACGAGCGACGGGCGCATCGACATGGTGGTGGCGACGCGGGGCTACGTCTACCTCTTCGAGGTGAAGCGGGACCGACCGGCGGCGGAGGCGATGGCGCAAATCGAGGCGAAGGGGTACGCGGCGCCGTTCGCGATGGATAAGCGGGCAGTGGTGAAGCTGGGGGTGGGCTTCTCCTCGAAGACGCGGAACATCGCGGAGTGCATCATTCGAGAGGGGGGGAAAGCGGATGTGCGGATGGGAGTGGTGGATGGGAAGCTGCAGGCGGTGGGCGAGTAGGGATTAGCGGGGACAGCTGCGGGCAGTGGGGAATGCTGAATGGAAATGACCCCGCGCGCCCCATCAGTCCTCTGCAGAACCTGCCCCCATCGCTCCAAACATAAAATCTGCATGCCGCGGCATTTTCCGTCCGAAGGACGGTCTTTGAATAGCCGGGAGTTTTCAAACCTCTGGCGCCCTTGCCCCAAAGGGCAAGCCAGTCTAAAAGACCTATCTCGGCGGCCAGCTGCGCCACAAAGCCACCACGCCCATCACATGCGGCGGAGCAATATCTGCCTCTTTGGCATACTATTGCCGCCCCGGCTCGCGCGATCCACCTCCACTCCAATCCCTGCATCAAAGTCGCATTCGCCCCACACGCCCTACCCTGCATTCCGCTCATTCATTCTGCCGTGGGACAACCCAAGGGGATGTGTAGTAAAATTTTAGGATTTTTTCAAATGGTAAATCACCAAAACTCCCCATAAGAAAAGAAACGCTCATAGGTTTTTCTTACATCGCATAAAACGCTCATTCGCAGCCTGTTTGCTGCCATGGTCTACCTCATTTCTAGCTGTGTGAGAGCTATGGTGGCAATGCAGCCCCCAAACTGCCAACTAACCTAGACTCAGTAAGGATTGAAAATAGTGCGTAATCTTGCACCAGTGTTGTGCGTTTATTGCTCATTAAAAAGAAGGGGAATAGGTTATGAGAAGAGTGATGGCCAATGCGCTTGTTACACTGCTAGCGTTGCTGCTGAGCGTGGGCGCTAGTAGGGGGGAGGGAATTTGGGTCTCGTGTAAAGTGGGTACGCTGGAGTGGTCGTGTCTGAAGATTGAAAATACCGAGACTTGCAAAATTAAACCAGCAAATAAATCGGACATTCAGGGAGCGGTGACGATTCCCAGCGAGGTGACGATTGATGGGAAGACGCTGAAGGTGGTGACTGTGGCGGAGGAGGCGTTTAGCAATTGTACAAAATTGAGCGAGGTGAGCATCCCCGAAGGGGTTGAAACCATTGAGGAAAGTGCCTTTTCTAGCTGCGAAGCGCTGTCAACGTTGCAGCTCCCGCAGAGCTTAAAGGTAATAGGAGAGCAATCCTTTGCATGGTGCGGTGAGCTAGCTTCGGTAAATATTCCTGCGAATGTGGAATCCATCGGGTACGATGCATTCCAAAATTGCAGCAAGCTAGAGAAGTTTGAGGTGGCCGCAGGGAACGGACATTTCAGCGAGGCGGGAGGAGTACTCTTCAATAACGATAAGACTGCGCTTCTATGTTACCCTCTGGGGCTTAGTGCGGATAGCTATGACATCCCAACGACAGTGAAGTCTATAGGGGCGAGCGCCTTTATAGGGAACGGAAAGCTGAAAACTGTAAACACAGCCGGGGTGACAGCTATAGGTAAAAGTGCATTCAGTGGGTGTAGCGTTTTGGAGAAAGTGGTTGTTCCTGAGGGAGTCACGACTATTGAACCGTACACTTTTTACGGCTGTGAGAAGTTGAGCAGCGTGGAGCTTACTAAGGGGTTGACGATTATTGGTGAATGGGTCTTTGCCGGATGCACTTCGCTTGAAAAGGTAGAACTCCCCGAAGGGTTGGAGTCCATTGAAGACTTTGCCTTTAATGGCTGTAACAAATTGGGCAGCGTGGTATTTTCTGCAGGGTTAAAGAAGATTGGCGGGAGTGCCTTTGCTGGCACTATGCTTAAAACAGTAGCTCTTCCCGAAGGGGTGACTTCCATTGGGGAGGAAGCCTTTAGTTACTGCGGCTCGCTTAAAAGTGTAGAACTCCGCAAAGGTTTAACTTCCATTGGGGGTTCTGCCTTTAGTGGCTGTGAATCGCTTGAAAAGGTAGAACTCCCCGAGGGTTTGACCTCTATAGGTGAGAGCGCATTTGCGTGGACCCCTAACCTCAGCGAGGTGACAATTCCAACTAGCGTGACCGAAATAGGTAGGGGAGCTTTTTCTGGTACCGCGCTAACTTCGGTTGCTATTCCCGCTGGAGTGCAGAAGCTGGTCGGTACTTTTGCTCCGTGTTTAAATTTGGAAAAGGTGACTCTTTCCGAGGGGCTTGAGGTTTTGGATGGTACATTTTTAGGTTGTGAAAAATTGACGGAGATTACCATCCCTGCGAGCGTGACTACAATAGAAGTGGGAACTTTTTCTAATACCGCGCTAACTTCGTGTGTTATACCTGCTGGGGTGAAGAAGTTGTCAGGAGCCTTTGCAGATTGTCAAAATTTAGAAAAGGTGACTCTTTCCGAGGGGCTTGAGGTTTTGGATGGTACATTTTCAAATTGTCCGAAATTGACGGAAATCTCCATCCCTGCGAGCGTGAAATCTATTGCCAGTGCCACGTTTTCGGGATGTAGCGCCCTCAATAAGGTATACTATTTGGCGGCAGCGAATGCTACAGTAGTTGATAATGCATTTGATGGGATAGCCGATCCTGCTACGCTCTTCGTACGCAGAGGAGAGAAAGTGAAGATTGAAGGCAATGGTAAGGCGTGGAAAGAAAAGTTTAAGGTGATTGAGGAAAGGAATGTGGTAACCTTTGATGTAGACGGTGGTCTGCCAACTCCCGCCGCGCAGTGGCTAGAGGATGGGGGTAAGGCGGTGGAACCCTCTCAGAAACCAGAGAAAAAGGGCTTCAAGTTTGAGGGGTGGACGCTTAACGATGGAGACTACAATTTTGGCACCAAAGTGGAAGGTAACATTGTGCTGAAGGCCAAATATGTCGCCGATGCCAAACCGACCCCAGCTGCCGTGGAGAGCGTACTGCTCGCCGCAGCGCGGGTGGTGCAGAACCCGATTGACAATGCGCTGGTGCTAGAGGGCATCAGCACGGCCGAGCGGATAGAGGTCTACAGCCTGGCGGGAGTGCAGACCTACGCCTGCGCACCGCAAGGCGAGGAACGCGTGGAGATAGCCACGGGGAGCTGGGCGAGCGGTTTCTACGTGGTGCGAATCATCGCCACGGATGGGGAGAAGACGGTAAGGGTAGTGAAGAGGTAGACCTCTGTAGCTAGCGCAATCCGTTTTAAGGGCAATTCGCCCCGCCAGCCTCATGTGCTGGCGGGGCGAACTCTATTTTGCGGGTCCATTGCCGCGCCGCATGGCGGGATGGGGCAACGCTAGTTTTTTTACGAAAGGGGTAGGCGCAAGCCCACCGCACCGTTTGAGGAAGTGAAAATCGTCCAGCGAATGCCGCCCCCTCCGCTGGACGGTCTCTCAATAGCCGGGGGTCTTTATACCCCCAGATTCTTGCCTGGAAGACAAGCCAGTCTGAAAGACTGACCCGGGCGACCCACTTACCGCTTTCAATAAACATAGTCGTACATTCGTCGTCGCAAATAATGGGATAGTTCGCGACAGAAAAACACCTTTATTATGACAGAAAGTATTGAAAGTAAGGTGATTAATAAATCTAAAAAATGCGGACGTGGTTCGGTTTTCTTCATCGGCGATTTTCTCACTTTTGGCAGTAGAAGTGCTGTCAATAAAGCCCTAGAACGGTTGGTCGATAAGGGACTCATGCTGCGGGTAGCACGGGGCATCTACTGCTATCCCAAAATTGAAAGGGTGTACGGATTAGGGCCTGTGCCGCCACCCATTGAGGAGATAGCTAAAGCCATGGCGAAAAAGGATGGCGCACAAATTATCCCGACGGGGCTATACGCGCAGTATCAGCTGGGATTGACGCAGCAGGTCCCTCTGAATGTTGTGTTTCTGACCAATGGCGTGTCGCGTACTGTCTCGCTCAGCGATGGCAAAAGCATCAAATTCAAGCATGCCTCGCCAAGGTACTTCTCCATTAGAAGCAATTTAGCCCTCCTCCTTACCACTGCGCTGAAAGACTGGAAGGTGGAGAACCTGACCGAAGAGCAGGTCTTCACCATAAAGGCGAAACTCAAGGAGGCCACGCCGCTACAGATGGCAGACCTCAAGCTAATGACTACAAGCGTCAGAGAATTCATCCTTAACCTCTATGAATGACTTTTTAGCATTATCACCAGCACAACGTAAAAACGTTTTTGAATCGGTGGCGCATAGCGTACCATTGCCCGCCAACGCGTTGGAAAAAGACTTCTGGGTTTCGGTACTTCTGCAGGTCCTTTTCTCCCTTCCCATAGCTAAAAACTTCGTTTTCAAAGGCGGAACTAGCCTGAGCAAGGGGTGGCATCTCATTGAGCGATTCTCCGAAGACATTGACATTGCGGTGGACAGAACTCTTCTCGGCGTAACGGAAGGAGACCTCACGAAAAAGCAGATTAAGAAACTGCGTAAGGCATCGTCTCTCTTCGTGTCGGAACGGCTCGCTCCATTGATAGATAAAGCGCTACAGAGTCGCGAACTACGCAGCTTCATCTCAATGGAGATTCAACCAAATGGAGAAGGCGATGGCACATACCCAGAGCCGCGCCAAATCAGATTTCATTACCGATCAGTTTTTGACAAGGGAATTGCGTACCTCCGTCCCGATGTTATTCTTGAAGTGGGTGCACGGTCGCTGCTTGAGCCATCTGAACCGAGAATCATCCGCAGCATCGTGGAGGAAACCATTCCGCTTTCTCCCATTGGAAATAGCCACGTGCGAACCGCAATCCCTGCAAAAACATTCCTTGAAAAAATTTTCCTGCTCCACGAGCTATTTTCACAACCCAACGTTAGAAGGAGCGCTGAGAGGAAAAGTCGCCACATTTACGACTTATTCATGATGCGAAATCAGGACTTTGCAAAATCGGCAATAGTTAACGATAAGCTATGGGAAACCATTCGTCACCATCGAGAGACATACACATCGGTTTCGGGAGTTGACTACACCCCCGATGTCCGCAAACGGATACAATTGGTACCTAGCGAAGAGGTGATTGATGTGTGGTCAGCTGACTATGAGGCGATGAAGGAGGCCATGATATACGGTAGGAAGCCCACATTTGAAGAGCTGGTGAAAGCCATGAAAGAGCTACAGGAGGTTGTTAGAACAACAAAGTAAACCTGGCAAGGCCTCTTCATTAACGCTCGTTCAGTGGCAGAACCATACGCCAAGACATCCCACGCTTGCCGTATCGTCCACCAACCAGAGCAACTGCACACTATCGCCCTGCAGCTGGTGCGGAAATTCCTCCTCCCGCTTACGGCCCCACGCCCTCGCCACCATCAGCAGCACCACCGCGCCCCGCGCTAGCTGCAATAAACCTCCACTCGCCCTCGCCGTCTGCATGCTCTCTCTTTAAGCGCAACGCATCCGCTAAAATGATAGAAAATTCCCCACTGGGGAAAGCACACACCTTAGGGCAGCTGCACAGCTCGGGGCTTTAACCCAAGGGACCACAATAAAAGGCTCAGGACCCCATCTGGACATACCTCCACGCCCTTACCGCGCCAATGACTACCTTTGCCCCATGCGCTACTAGGGCATACGCGAGGAGGAACTCAAGAACAAGGTCGCCGCCGACTGGTTCAAGGCCTTCGACACCACCGTGGTCGAGGGCAACATCGACTTCGCCCTCTACCCCAAGGCGGCCAAGCGCGCGGGCGAGCGGCGCCCCCTGCTCTGGGCCGAGGCCAAAACCGGCAACTACCCCACCACCGCCATGCTCGCCCAGCTCATCCTCACCATCGGCAAGGCCCGCACCTTCGACCGCATCCTGCCCCCGCCCTTCTTCGGCGCCTTCGACGGCCAAAAAATCGTCTTCCTCTCCTACGGCCACATCGAGCCGATCTTCCACCTGAACGACTTCAACTGGAAGGTGACCCCCAGCGACCACACATCCCGCGAGTTCGCCCTGGTTGAGCTGCACCTCGAGGCCCTACTCGACACCCAGGGCCTCCAGGTCTACGACTTCGAGGCCGACGCCCAGGCCCTCCGCGCCTTCATCAAGGATTCCCTGACCCGGGCCTCCAGCGACGCCCGCGTCCGCATCGACAAGAACAACTTCTACCCCATCTACCTCCAGTGGCTCAAGGAGGTCAAGCCGATCATCGACACCAACTGGGACGACCTCAAGCGCCACGGCTTCCTCGACAGCGATTTCTTCCTGGCCGACCTCTTCGTCGACGACCGCGACACCACCGCCATTGACGACGACGTGAGCATCCGCAAAAACCTCTTCGTCGTCTTCAGCAACGCCAGCTACATCATCGCCAAGGAGAACCTCCCCGACTCCTTCAACAAATTACTCGACGCCATCATCCCCCTCCGCGATAAGAAAGCCTACCAGCATTTCTGGGCCCGCTACAAGCGCCCGCCGCTGGCCGAGTACCAGGAGTACATCCTCGACCGCCGCGACCTGCTCGTGCCCCAGGACATCCGCGAGCGCAAGGGCGCCTTCTTCACCCCCAGCCAGTGGGTGGCGCTCTCCCAGCAATACCTGGCCGACACCCTAGGGCCCGACTGGCAGGAGGAGTACTACGTGTGGGACTGCGCCGCCGGCACCGGCAACCTGCTCGCCGGCCTGACCAACGCCCCCAACCTCTACGCCAGCACCCTCGACACGGCCGACGTCCAGGTCATGCACGACCGCATCGAGCATGGGGCCCTGCTACTACGCGGCCAGGTGTTCCAATTCGACTTCCTCAACGATGAGTTCAAGCCCCTCTCCCAGGGCGGCAAGCTCCCCGACAGCCTCTACGCCATCATCTCAGACCCCGAAATGCGCAAGAAGCTTGTCATCTACATCAACCCACCGTACGCAGAGGCCACAACTAAGTCCACGGTGACAGGTACTGGCTCCAATAAGGGCGGCACTGCGACGGGGAATAGGACATGGGAGAAGTACAAGCCCCTGATTAAAGCAGCCAGCAACGAGCTATACGCCCAATTCCTCATCCGTATCTACAAGGAGTTGCCCGGGGTCACGCTTGCAAATTTTTCAAAGTTGAAAAATTTGCAAGCGAGCAATTTTTCGGATTTCCGACAGGCCTTCCAGCCCAAACTCGAACGCCTCTTCCTCGTGCCGGCCAACACCTTCGACAACGTCAAAGGCCAATTCCCCATAGGGTTCTACATCTGGAACACTCAGGAAGAAGAACTCTTTTCATCTACTATAGCTCACGTATACAATGAGAATTGTAATATCATAAGCAGAAAAACAATCGCATGCTATGATAGAAAGACCAAATACATCAATAGCTGGGTAAGTGGTTTCACGAAAGCTGATGAAGACGAAGAAACAATAGGAATGTTAAGCACAGTAGGTAATGATTTCCAGCATCAAGGCAATGTATTTATTGCAAGTACTGTTGCTGAAAATACCCATGATTTAAGGGTTAAGCTCTCTTTAGCCAATACGCTCCCCTCCTGCATCTACTTCGCCGTGCGCAAGTGCATCCCCGCCACCTGGCTCAACGACCGCGACCAATTCCTCTACCCCCACGATGGCTGGCAGCAGGACGCTGAGTTCCTAGGCAACTGCCTAGCCTTCACCATCTTCCACAATTCCAACAACATCCGCTCCAGCGAGGGTCCCAACCACTGGATCCCCTTCAGGGAAATAGAGGTAGGCGCTAGAGAACGATTCGCCAGCCACTTCATGACGGACTTCATGGCCGGTAGGCTCAAGCCCGAGACCTCCTCGGCCCTGCTCAAAGGCCAAGACAAGGGACTGATCCCCTCGGCCCCCATGGTCTTCTCCAATGCGGCCACGGCGGTCTTTGACGCGGGCCGCGAATTGTGGAAGTACTACCATGCCCAGCCAGACGCCACCCCCAACGCCTCCTACTACGACATCCGCGAGCACTTCCAGGGGCGCAACGACAAGGGCCGCATGAACCCCTCCAGCCCCGATGCCACCTACTCCGCCCTGCTGGCCACCCTCCGCGAGGCCATGGGCACCCTGGCCGCCCAGATCGAGCCCAAGGTCTACCAGTACGGCTTCCTCAAGGGCGAGCCGGACGGCCTGTAGCCCCATCCGAGCAGGGGGATGCCCCAGGGGCCAGGGCAAAGGCACCATGGAGGCCCGTTGGCCGCAGCCCGTGGGGCCAAGGGGCAAAAAAGCCCCGACCAAAACGAGGTGGGCAAAAATCTGCCCCCCTATCCTCTCCGCACCAACGCCGTACCAACGCCGCTCTTTTTCGATAGTTTAGCGAAGCGGGTACGAACAATGGGCGTACTCGGAATGGTCTCACGGGCGCCGCGCGGGCCGAGCCTTCAAAAGCGAGCAGGCTGGCACTCCCCAGGGAGCAGGAGCTCCAGGCCCGGCCCCATAGCACTCTGCGCCACCCCTCCATTGGGCTTCCACTTGGGGGCCTCGGGGAGCTGGAGCCGCCCTACAGGGCAACATAGCCCTACAGGAATCGGAGGCAATTGCCGCCACTCCGTCGCACTTCAGGCAAATCGACCACAAGCAGCCTAAAGGCCTCAAGCCCCACTAGGTGCACTACGCCTAGGCGCACCAGCTCCTGCTCTGCCCACTGAGTGCTCACGTTGGGGAAAGGCCACAGCTGCACACTCGCCTTTGTGCCTCCCTCCCGGCGGGCGTACGGGGGAACATGCCAATCCTCCACGCAGGGGGCAATTTCCCACTCGCCCCGTATCGGGCTCACCGAGGCCAAGCGCAATCCTTGCAGACTACGCGGGGAGAATCCCTGCGCCACGGTGGCAAAGTACGCGTGGCCCCCCAGATAGTCCGACAACTCCACTGCCTGCGACTTATTTTGAACGATTCTATATTATGCCATCGTGCGCGGTGGGGCATCGAGTCAACCGGTACAACCTGCCCCCGTAATGCAACAATAATGCCGGAGAAATTACCGCATATGGGGATGCGCTGGCTTAGAACATGATGGAGCCCTCAACGCGCCCTTCTGCCCGCAAGATGGATCGCGACGCCGTCTGTGAATGTGGGTCGCCCCGATGGGTCGCCACCTTGCGTTGGGGAATCGGCCTCTTCGGGTGACTTCGGGGCCCTAGATACTAGCAGAGGGCATACTGTTGTCCGCCCAGGCCTTGTTTTCCTGTAGGTACGGTTTGGCTAGGATACTGGCCGGTGCGGTGCAAGCTTGGGGAGGGCGGAGTCGCTGCTCGCGGCTCACCACCTGCTACTGCGCCGCCCGGCAGACGTTTTGGGCTTCTCGTTTCTGTTAGCCTACTGATTATGAGATATTTATCAATCCATATGGCCGTTAGCGGTTGGCCATGCGCATGGAGCTTGCAAATTGTGTAACTTCGCTCGTGACAATAAAACCCAACATGAAGGAGAATCCCTATGATCAGGCTATCTGACTTGAGCGTGAAGCGTAAGCTCCTCCTGCTTATCGGGGTGGAGATGCTCATTGCGCTTGCCGTATTTGCGGTGGTTGTCTCCATTTTTTTGAACGTGCGGGCGAGCAACCGCTACCGGGCTGAGTTGCTACGCGGCGAGGTGTATTTTCACGAGGCCCAGAAGTGCTTAATGGGCTATCAGGGCGAGCAGAAGGTGGAGGCCTCCAATGCATTTTTTGCGCAGCTGCGGGCCTACTTAGATAGCGGGTACAAGATCTGCCAGGCGCTGCGCCTCGGGGAGAAAGACCAGCAGGACACGGCGACTGGCACCGAGCTGTTCACGTTGGTGGATACGATGAATTGGTGTAAGGCCCGCTACTGGGCGCTCGACGATGAGGTGACCCCACTCGCGCCCAAGGTGCTCGATGTGCTGGAGTCGGATGGCCAGAACCAATCGCGCAACGTCAGGCGATTCCAAGAGTTCCGCCTGCAGGCCACGCTCTCCGACATGCTCCGGGAGCCCGAGCGGATCATTCGGGCGATGGAGCAGCTGAGGGGCTTCGCAGCAGAATTCCCTGCGCAGGCGCAAGCCCTGGTGGAGCCCTACATAACGATGCACGACGAAATGCTGACCTACAACAATGCCTACTTTGCGCATGTGCAGACGGTGGACAATCTGCTCGACCAAACGATATCATCGCTCGTGGCAACGCGCATGGCCAGGGAGGTGCTAGTAGAAAAACAGATCTACTGGGCGAATATGACAGTGTTACTGGGCGTGTTCGTGCTGCTAGTGGTAGGCACAACGGTAGCCACGTGGTTTGCCCGACGCATGGTATCCAACCTATCGCGGTGCCTTTCGGGTATGGCAGAATTGGCCAACGGGAACATCGGCGTGCAGTTCGCGGCGAAAGACATCGAGGGACGCGATGAATTCAAACAGCTCATGCGCGGCCTGGTGACGCTGCGCGATAAGCTACGCATGGTAATAAACGAGATTGTGGAAGGGGCTAATTCCATAAGCATTGCGAGCGAACAGCTCAACCAGCTTTCCGAGGGGGTGGCCAATGCAAACAACCAGCAGTCGGCTACCTCTGAGGAGGTGACGAGCTCCATGGAAGAGATGGTGTCGAACATTGAGATGAATAGCTCCAAGGCGCAGGAGACCAACCGTCTGGCAAGCGATATGCAGCGACAAATAGAGCAAGTAGCCCAGCACGCCAGCACCTCGGCAGAAAAGGGCCATGCTATCGCCTCGCGCGTAGGGGTGATCGGAGAAATCGCCTCGCAGACAAATATCCTTGCGCTCAACGCCGCGGTAGAGGCGGCGCGGGCAGGCGAGCAAGGCAGAGGGTTTAGCGTGGTGGCAAGCGAGGTGCGTAAGCTGGCTGAACGGAGCAAGGCCGCGGCGGAGGAGATCACAGGGCTGACTGAAGAGTCGAGGCGCATAGCCGAGGAGTCGGGCAAGCTCATTGCCGCGGTGCTACCATCCGTGGGGAAAACTACCAACCTGGTGCGCGAAATTAGCGACTCGAGTAGTGAGCAGCAGGCTGGCGTGGAGCAGATCAACACGGCGTTGCAGTCGCTCAACAGCACGGTACAGGAAAATGCCACGGCGGCCGAGGAGATGGCCAATAGCAGCCAGCAGCTGAGCGCGCAGGCCGAGAAGCTGCGGGAGGTGGTGTGGCAATTCCGCTTGTAAGGGCGGCGCGGCTCTCGGGGAGAGTTGCTTGTTTCCCCTGAGGGGGGATTACTGTCGACTACGCACGGTCTACAGGCAAATCTCCCCACGCCGTCAGCCCCCATGGCATCCTACGCCAATGGGGGGTGGCGACAGTTGCCTACGGCCCGCCACCCCCCGATAACTCCTTTGCTGCCTACCGAAAGCAGGTAGCTCTACCCTATCTGCTACGGCATGGGCGCCGTTGCTGGACGGTAGAACCTATGTTCAGGGCGGTAAACGAGACACTCGACCTCCGCCACCACGTCTACGCGCCTATCGGTTGCATGCTGCCCAACGGGCGAATCCGTGCCCTCCCCCACCGCCCCTAAAGGATGGCTGCATGCGGTGCGGCAGTCGGGGAGCACGCAGCACGGGGAAAATCCCCCTGGCGCAGGATAGGTGAACAGAGGCTGCAGCCTGTGCAAATGGCAATTGGTAGCTACAAACTCCTGATAAAAAACGACTACCAATTACGGCAACGTTAAATTTTGTTGTTCCAAGGAGAATGGCGACGATTTGCAATCGTCACGCAGTGGCTCTAGCCATAACAACGGAGGGTAGCATATGGTAGCACGATTGTCGATCATTTCATTCTTGCCAATTCTCTTCCTGTTGGGCGGTTGCCACGCGTCCACGGTAGACACCGTGACGCAGGATAAGCCCTTTAGCGTGCAGATAGCCCAAGAGAGGAGCATCTATCAGGCCCAAAAAATCCAAGAGCGACTCAAGGGCATGGATGTGCCCGCCTACATCGTGGAGTCGCAGGACTCCGTCGAGCAAACGTGGTACAAAGTTATGAGCGGTGCGTTTGCCGATAGCGCTGCGTGCGTGGCGCACGCTCGCTACCTCGACTCCACCCTGCACTTGCCAAGCCTAAAACCGGTAAACGCCCGCTCGATAGCCGATAGCATTGCGGTGATCATGCCCGGCGAGTCGCCGCGTATGCTTACGCAGGAGAGCCAACGCATTAAGGCCAACGAACCCGATGTGCCTAAAGATATTCTCGATGCGGTGCGTCTCTTTCCTGAGAACAATTCATTCTACCTACAGCGGATCAACATTGCGAGCTTTGCCTCACCAATGGGGCTAAAGAAGGCTGGGGATTTGACTACAGACATGCCGCGGGGTATCTCCATCGAGGAACTTGCGGAAACCTCCCTGAATCTCGTCGAGGTGCAGTACCAGGATAATCTCTATGAGGACAACGTTACGCTAAGCATCGCCAAATTGAAGGATGCCCCGCTGGCCAACCCCGACCTGATTTTCGAGCAGTACAATCAGGCCAAGCCTGAAAAATATCCAGAAAGCTATGCCGTCGCATTGGCATACGGTGAGAGAATCCTCAACTCAGGCACCTACAAAAATGAGCACATCAAGCCTATCGAGTGGAAGGCCTATAAGCCGCTAGTAGGCTACAAGGTAGGCCTGACCACCAAGCGAGGCACCTACCGATCCTACTTTATCGTGGTGGATAGCGACTGCAAGTATCTATTCATAGCGCAATCGGTGCAGAAAACAGAGGCCGACATGGAGGCCTTGCTTGCCCAGGCGGGGCGAGGGCACGGATTGGAGCAGTACGATGAGTTCTACAATACCTTCTACCTACTCCCAGACAAGCTTGAGGACGAGGACATCTTCCTGGGTTATACTATTAATAAGCTCGGCATGCAGTACACTGCGATCAGAGGGTATTCTAACTGGTCGAGGGCGATGGTTGGCCTTTGGAGCGTTGGCTGCTTCTTTTTCAATCGTAGCAAAGGGCCTTGGAACGCTAACATTTTCGATTTGCTCACCCAAGAATCGCAGGATCTCATTTACGGCACGCTCTACACCAATGCGGTGGGCGATGAGAAGAACACGCGAAAGGTCTACGGCGTGCCCGCCCATTTTGTCAATTCGGGGACTGGTGAAGAGCTAAACTTTGGCTTTGGCCGCTACGTGTGCACTATCAACGCCGATGGATTCAAGGAGGAAGATTTCGTGAAACGGGCGCAACGCCTACAGCTTGTATGCGGCGGATTGGATTAGCCTGCGGTTAGCATTGGGCATGCCTATCGCGCGCATTCTACAGCACGAAGTACAGGGTGGGCAATATCCGTACAGTGGCAAAACCTGTAGTGCTCCAAGGAGGGCGTACGGCTCGCAGTAAGATCCATATTGCGGTGCCTCTCGCACCACCCTGCCTTCTGCCGCTGCCCTCTGCCCGCTGGTAACCATGCTTCGCTGCCAACGGGCCACTATCTACTAATTTGGTAATATCCCTGCTATTCAACGCATCGCAGGACACTTTACAGGAAAGGCTATGGGTGCAATACAATTTCTCCCCTTTGTGGGCGAACGGTATAAGGATTCGCGTTGGCAGCGTCGCGTGATGGTGCTCGGCGAGAGCCACTACGGGCAAGACGCACGGCCAGGGTTCACAAGGGACGTACTCGCTAGGCTATTCGATGGCTCGGCACCATTCGAGCACTGGATGAACACATTCACAAGGTTTGCCTCAGCCCTTGCGGGTAGCCCGCAAAACCGAGTGGAGAGCAAAGAAGTGTGGGACGAGGTCTTGTTCTACAATTACGTGCAGACGCTTCTCTCCGGCCCCCGCATGGCCCCTTCGCCGGCACAGCTGGAAGGAGCTCCAGAGGCCTTCTGGGAGGTGCTGCGCGCATGGGCGCCCGATGTCGTGCTGGCTTGGGGCGCACGGCTCTACGAATACCTGCCCCCCGAGGGCGAACAGGGGAAGGAATGCAACGGCGTGCCTACGTGGATTTACGAGCCTACGCCCAACCACAAGGTGTATGTGCTACCAGTTGATCACCCATCGTCTTCGCGTTTCTCCCCGGAGAAATGGCATGCGACCATTGGAAAGTTTCTAGGGCAGATCCCATAGCTCACGCCAAGAGCTTATAGACGGGAATCCCAAGCAAGGTACCCGAAAGGTAGAGGGCATGTAGCGTGGGGCTTCTCCCGCATTGACTTCCCGCTGCATCCTCCCAGGGCAACCCATGCCTCACGCCCCTGCTAGCTCCAGAAGACTCATAGGCGGCTACGAGCCTAGCCCTGGGCAATAATTGAGAAGCCCAGCGGGCTACTCTGCCATGACCTGCGAGTTCTCGGTGCTCACCGATAGATCCTCGCTGCTTGCCACATGGCCCTGCATCACATTGCGCACGGCGTTCTCTCCACTGCAGCGCAGCGTGAAACCAGGCCCTAGCTCCCCTCTGTATACGATGAGTTCTCTTTTACCCCCGTGCACGCACCCCGTATAGGGACAACACCTCACGCCCCCAAAACATAGCTGCGCTAAAATCCCCATTTCTAGGGGTAGGCGCATTCAACGCACTATGCTTCCTTTGCAGGCAGAAACGGAGTCAGATACAACGCTAACCACAACGTGGTAGGCAATACAAGACTAGGTAGCATGCAGGAACACAACCAACGCGGGGAGGTGGTCACCACGGCGTCCATTCCCCTGTGGGCCCGCGCCGTAGAGCAGCAACGCCCGAATCCAATCCTGGTTGACAAGCTGGCCCCCAGCATTCTAGCCGCAGCAGGGTTCGACACGTCCGCCTACTCGGACAGCATCATGTCGCAGGTTGGGTGTTGCATCCGAGCCATGTTGATCGATAGAATCGTAGAGACCTTCGCAGCTAGACACACCCCATGCGTGGCCATCCAGCTCGGGGCAGGCCTTGACGCCCGCTTTCAACGCCTAACACATCCAGAACATTTTACACAGTGGTATGACCTCGACCTCCCCGAAGCCATCGCGCTGCGACGGAAGATTATCCCGCCCCCTGCCCGCAATGAATACATCGCCGAGTCGCTCTTCAGCGAATCGTGGATGGAACAGCTCGCAAAGGCTGGCCTACCCGTGATTATAATCATCGAGGGGGTGGTCATGTATTTTAGCGATGCGCAGATGCACACATTCTTTAATGCGCTGGCTAAGCACTTCCCCCAGGGGGCACAGCTCGCCATGGACCTCGTGCCGCCCATGGCCATAGGCCGAGGCAAGTACCACGACTCGGTGAAGAAAGCAGGCAAATCGGTCGAATTCACATGGACCGTAGAGCCCTCGGCCTTCGACACCCTCAACCCACGCCTACACTGCGAGGAGGTCTACTACCTAACCGACCACGACTACACAAAACGCTTTCCGTGGATGTACCGCGCCGCGTGCCGCATACCCAAGCTACGCCGCATGTGCAATCAGCGGGTGGTTTCAGTCCGGCTGGCCCCCCTCGGAGAGGGTAAACACATCGATTCCTAACCGCCACCTAGTTCGCATAGCCTCTCTGTACGGCATGGAGGGGAGGACACGCTGCCACCGATAGCGCGCAGCTACCCCACTGCATGCCGCGCAAATTGAGAATTAAACTGCGCCCGGTCTCCACGGCCCGAGCCGCCTCCACGGCCGCCCCCCAGGACTGTTGAAAGATTCAATATGCTTATTGGTTTGAAAATCAGATAATTATAGCTGCTCTTCGTAGGCACGAATTCGCGCGATGATCGCAAGCAACCACCCCTCCCCACTACGTCCAGGTAGTAGGTCCAGCGTGCGTACTCCTCCGCCAGGCCGCGCACGCGGCTTCGAATGGCTACGACATCAAGCCCATCGCACTACCACTACACCCTGAAGTAGTCCACTGCGCTGCGCAGCATCTCGGCCTGCGCGCTCAGCTCCTCGCTGCTGCTCGCCATCTCATTGGCCGAGCTAGCGTTGCCCTGCACGGTGGAATTGAGATCCTGAATCGCCGTGTTGATCTGCGAGGCCCCCTGCTTCTGCTCCTGGCTCGCCGCCGAGATCTCGCGCACCAAGTCCGCAGTTTTGACCACCGATGGTAACGCAACGCCCATATGCTCGCCAGCATCCACAGCCAGACGATTCGCCTCATCGGTCAGATCGATGATCTCGTCGGCGGCCTCCTTGCTGCGCGCCGCCAGCTTACGCACCTCGCTGGCTACCACGCTGAAGCCCCGACCATGCTCGCCCGCGCGCGCCGCCTCTACGGCCGCATTGAGAGCCAGGATGTTCGTCTGCGAAACGATCTCACCAATGACCCCTATCCTATTCGCAATCTCGCCGATCTTTTCCACCGACACCTTGGCCTGCGCGCCCACCTGCTCGATCTCCTGCCGCATATACTCGGCCAGCTGGTCGGTTTCACGCGCCTTATCACCGTTCAATTCTATGCTTGCGGCCATCTCCTCCATCGAGCTACTCACCTCCTCAGTGTTGGCCGCCTGGCGGCTACTGGCCTCCGAGATGCCCACCGCAATGCTGCTAAGCTGCTCGCTGGCCTTGCCGACCTGGTCGGCCCCGCGCTTGATATTGGTAATAACGCCCGTCAGCTTATCGCGCAGCTGCACGAGACCTCGTAGGAGCCTGTGGAACTCGTCCCTACCCTCCAGCGCTTGCTCAGGGAACTGAATCGTGAGGTTGCCCCCCGCCACCTCGAGGAGCCCATCTAGGCAAAGCGTGATCTGGCGCACGATGCGCTGCGCAAACCAATAGGATATCGCAATCCCCAGCACGACCATGAAAAGGCAACCGAGCACGAGCGCCATGCGAGCCAGGAGGATGTTGCGCCCCGTCGCGTGCATGATGGTGTCCCGATCCCGGATGGCTATCTCCAGCATCTCGTCCAAGGAACTCGCAAGCTCATCATTGCGGTCGTTGTAGTCCGTGAAAGCCGACTTGAGCTTACCTATCCCCTCGAGGTATTCCTGAGCATGCGCACGAGCCACCGTGGGGAACTGCGGCAGGGCACCTGAAAGCAACGACCAAGCTTCCTCGATGTTCCGCAGATCACTGGTGATATAGAACTGCGTAAGCAATAGACGCACCTGCTGGAAATCCCTGACACTGCGCATAGCAGACCCCTCATAGCCCTCCAAATCGTTGAGGATCTTCGGGGACAAGGCGGTCATCGCCTGGTCGAGCCCCTGCACGGTCCTGTTGACCGACAGGAGGGCATCCAGGCGCTCGTAGCACTGCTGCAGCCGCGCGAGGTCTACCTCTTGCCCCGCCGCAAGCATGTAGGCCCGCCGACAGGCAAAGGCACTGTCTAGATTCTGGCGCAGCTGCACGTAGCGCGCGTTGGTCTCGCTGCCATCAAACACCGCGTGGTAGAGCACCCGCGCCTCATGCGCCTCGCGCATATGGCCCACGATGCGCGTCAGCTGCTCAGACTTGCCCTGCAGGGTCCGCACGTTGCTGAACAGGTAGAACGACAGGGCGAAGACTAGGACGGGCACGAAGGTCACCACACCCATGGCTATGATGAGCTTCTCCCGCATTTTGATATTGCTAAATTTAAATATACACATTGCGTTTGTTTAGTAAAAGACCACACACCCCAAGAGTACCACCCACACGCCCTAGGCATTCCCGGCCCCAAGAAATCCCTCCGCCATACGGCGCCGGAAACCACCCAACCGCCAGCACGAAACCCTGCGCACGCCCGGGCATCGACCTAACAACCACTAAGAAACTACCAGCACGACGGCCTAAAAAACTGTTCGCAACTCATTTCCACCTGTTTTTTCTATTATACGCGTGCTGTCATCTTTTTGTTTCACCTAGGCCATGTGGGATCTGCGCAGCGGACAGAAGATTCAACTTTTAATAAGCTGTACTTTGATTGTAAAATCTATAATCATTGTGTATACCTATCTGAGGATATCTTTGGTGTCACGGCAGGGAACAAGCTTCAGAGGGCGACGGGTAGGCAGCAGCGCAGGGGAATGCAGCGCCACGTAGCGGCCACGGCTCCCCACCTATCAGTCGCTCGGCGCGACACGGACCCGCAGCCCCTGCGGCTCCATTCCTACGAAGTGCCTACGACTACTTCCCAAGTATGAAACGGGCATTGCGGCACGCGCCCAATAGCGCAGAGGCGTGGGGGATTTCCTACATTTACTACCACCTGGCATTGCCGATAACGCCTACCGCAGCAGGCTACCGGGGAAAAGCTGACGCCCCACCATCGCGGAGCATCAGTTGCTCTCCTTGGCCGATTCGCAGCGCGCAGTGGAGGAGACGCATGGCGAGGGAAATGGGGAACTCCCCGGCACTATACCACCCCCAAGAAAACCATGAAGGACAAGACCAGTCCCAGGCAAAGGAACGCAACATCAGATCCAGATTTTCCTTCGTACATTGTGCCCCACAAACGGCATGGCGGTGCGCTTATAGCATGCCAATAATGGGGTTGTTTCATCATGAGACTTAGAACTATTTTCCTGCTAGTCACCATGCTGTTTCTCGCGGTGGGAGCAGCCTTTACCGTAGGAGTGCTGCTCCAACTGCGCACCATGCGCGGAGATGCTGGAGCTGTGAATAAGACTGGAGTCATGCGCGGGGCGTCACAGCGGATGATGAAAATGGAGCTGGCCCACAAGCCCGCAGACAAGATCATGGCCCTGCTGGAGAAGACCATGCAGACCCTAGAGCAGGGCGATGCGTCCACGGGTTTTGCCCGCATCACCGACATGGAGTGCCGGAAACAGCTGGTAGTACTGCGCGGGGCGTTTGAGCGGCTCAAGGAGACAGTGCAGGCCTTCCGAGCTGACCAGGTAGGGGTAGATGAGCTGGTTGCCGTGAGCGAGCAGCTTTGGGATACGACCAATGCGGTAGTCAATGCTTTTGAGAAGGCCTCGCAGCAAAAGTTGATGCGTTTCTATAGGCTTGTGGGCGGTTTCATAGCCATCATGGTGCTGCTCTCGGTAGTCCTGCTGTTGCTAGGGCGACAGGTCTCGCGCGCGGTGGAAAAGGTGGGGTTGCGCTTGGGGCGGGTGGCCACGCTGGACCTGCGGCTACAGGATGAAAAGGAGGGCTCGTGGCGGGGGTTCCAGCTGCGCGATGCGGTCCAGCTGACCCGTACCGTGACCCGCATGACGGGCGCGCTGGAGGCCATGGTGCAGGAGCTGCAGGGCACATCGCGCTCAGTGGCAGATTCCGGGCAGGTGGTGTCGCAGACCTCGGAGCAGCTGGCCGAAAGCACCAACGAGGAGACCGCGCTCATCGAGCAGCTCACCCAAGCCCTCAGCCAGAGCCAGGAGGCCATGGGGCAATTGGTGGCCCAAGTGGAGCAAAGTAGCCAGGGGATGGAGGCGAATCAGCAGGAAACGAGCAAGAGCCTCGAGGCCCTCAAGCAGCTAGTAACGCACGTGGAGACCATGGCGAAGTACTCGCAGGAGATAGGGGGCGTAGCGGATCGGACGCACTTGCTCTCACTCAACGCCTCCATCGAGGCGGCCAGGGCCGGCCAGGCAGGGGCCGGCTTCTCGGTCGTAGCGCGCGAGGTGACCCGCTTGGCCGACCAGTCCGCGGAGGCCGCTGGGCACATTGCCAGCCTGGTGCGCAAAAGCCTCGACCTCTCGCAGCAAGCCCTCCAATCTCTTGAGGCCCTACCTAAGACCTTGGCGCAATCCTCCTCGCTCTCCGAAAGCGTGGAGCAGACCTGCACCCAGCAGCAAGACATGCTCGACCACATTCACGGCAACGCGCAGGAGCTAGGCAACCTCGTGCAGGGCAATGCCGCCCACGCCGAAGAGCTGGCCGGGCAAGCCGAGGAAGCCCAAGGGTTCTCCGACAGCCTGGCGCATCTGGTGGGGCGCTTCACCCTGAATGACACCACGCAGGCCCCCCAGGAGGCCGCGTAGACAACGGGTAAATTGTAACTTTGCGCAGCACGGGGCGGTCCTCTACGGTCGAGCGATCCCCTGAGAGCAAGCAAAACGCATGGGCTATCACGAGTACAAAGGGCTAGATCTGCCGGCAGTGGCTAGCCGGGTGCTGGACTACTGGCAGCGCGAAGATACATTTCAGGCCGTCCTCAAGCAGCACGAGGGGCATCCGCGCTTTGTGTTCTACGAGGGCCCCCCATCGGCCAACGGGCTCCCCGGGCTGCACCACGTGCTGGCCCGAACCCTCAAGGACACCATCTGCCGCTACAAGACGCAGAAGGGCTACCTGGTGCCGCGCCGCGCCGGGTGGGACACCCACGGGCTGCCCGTAGAGCTGAGCGTGGAGAAAATGCTCGGCATCACCAAGGACGACATCGGCCACAAGATCAGCGTGGAGGAGTACAACGCCACCTGCCGCCGGGAAGTCATGCGCTTTACGGGGGAATGGCGCAAGCTCACTGAGCGCATGGGCTACTGGGTCGACCTAGACCAGCCCTACATCACCTACCGCACGCAGTACATCGAGACGCTCTGGTATCTGCTCCAGCAGCTCTACCAGAAGGGCTATCTCTACAAGGGGAAGACCATCCAGCCCTATTCGCCCGCGGCGGGCACGGGGCTAAGCGCACACGAGCTGAACCAGCCGGGGTGCTACCGGGAAGTGACCGACACCACCGCCGTGGCGCAGTTCCGTGCGCTGGATGCGCAGGGCAAGCCAGTCTCCGTGCAGGGCAAGCCCCTGTACTTCCTGGCTTGGACCACCACCCCCTGGACCCTCCCCTCCAACACCGCCCTGGCCGTAGGGCGCAACGTGGCCTATGAGTACGTGGAGACCTTCAACCCCTACGTGGGCACCCCCGAGGTGGTCATCCTGGCTAAGGACACCCACGGGGCGTACTTTGCGGAAGAGGGCGCCCAGCTGCCGCTAGAGCCCCCAAGGGATGCCAAGGCCAAATTGCCGTGGCGATGCATCAAGGAGTGCACGGGGACGGAGCTGCTGGGCATGCGCTACCAGCAGCTCTTCCCCTGGGTACAAGTGGAGGGGCGCGCCTTCGAGGTGATTGCGGGCGATTTCGTCACCACCACGGACGGCACAGGGATAGTGCACATTGCGCCGACCTTTGGGGCCGACGATGCCCGGGTGGCCAAGCAGGAGGGCATCGGCTCGGTGCTGCTGAAAACGCAGGGAGATGACCAAGCCCCAATGGTCGATCGACACGGCCGCTACACCCCCATAGAGGATATCGACCCGGCCTACGCACGGAGCCATGTGGATCTTGAAGCCTATAGGCCCTGGGCAGGGCGCTACGTGAAGAGTAGCTACGCCGCCCCCGATGACCCCATGGGCGGGGAACTCGACGTGGATCTGAGCGTCTGGCTTAAGCAGCGTGGGCTGGTCTTCAAGGTGGGAAAGGTGCGCCATAGTTACCCCCACTGCTGGCGCACGGATAAGCCGGTGCTCTACTACCCGCTGGACTCTTGGTTCGTCAAGACCACGGCCTTCCGGGATCGGCTGCTGGAGCTCAACGCCACCATCAACTGGAAGCCTGAGAGCACAGGGAGCGGACGGTTTGGCCGTTGGCTGGAGAACGTGGTAGACTGGAATCTATCGCGCTCACGCTTCTGGGGCACCCCCCTGCCCATTTGGGCCACCAAGGACAGGCAAGAGGTGCGCTGCATAGGCTCCATCGCCGAGCTGAAAGCTGCATGCGAGGAGGCCATGAAGGCCGGCCTGATGGCTGAGAACCCCCTCGCGCAATTCCAGGTGGGCGATAATCGCGAAGCCAACTACGCGCAGATCGACCTACACCGCCCCTTCGTGGATAGAATCGTGCTGGTATCGGCGCAGGGGCAACCCATGTACCGCGAGCCCGACTTGGTGGACGTATGGTTCGACTCGGGCGCCATGCCCTACGCGCAACTACACTACCCGTTCGAGCATGCGGAGGATTTCTGCGACTATTTCCCGGCCGATTTCATCGCCGAGGGGGTGGATCAGACCCGCGGCTGGTTCTACACGCTGCACGTGCTGTCGACCATGCTCTTCGACAGCGTAGCCTTCAAGAACATCATCTCCAACGGGCTGGTGCTAGATAAGCAGGGCAACAAGATGAGCAAGCGCCTGGGCAATAGTGTGGCGCCCGACGAGGTGATGGACAAGTACGGGGTGGATGCCCTGCGCTGGTACATGCTCACCAATGCGCAGCCGTGGGACAACCTGCGGGTAGACCCCGAGGCGATCGGCGAGGTGGTGCGGAAATTCTTCGGCACGCTCTACAACACCTACGCCTTCTTCGCGCTCTATGCCAACGTGGACGGCTACCGGGGCGATGAGGCCCCAGTGCCGCTGTCGGCACGGCGGGAACTCGATCGGTGGATTCTCTCAGAGCTCAACAGCCTTGTCGTGCGGGTGGATCAGGCCCTGGCGGACTATGAGCCCACTGCGGCAGGCCGCGCCATCCAAGAGTTTACCGTGGAGATGCTGAGCAATTGGTACGTGCGCCTGAGCCGTAAGCGATTCTGGGGCGGGGGGCTCGAGCAGGATAAGCTGGCCGCCTACCAAACGCTCGCCACGTGTCTGATTACGCTCAGCCAGCTCATGGCCCCGATGGCGCCCTTCTACGCGGAGCAGCTCTACCAGGACATGCGGGGCGGGCAGGCGCTGGGCGATGTTCCCAGCGTGCACGCCAGCCAGTGGCCCACGGCCGATGCGCAGGCCATCGATAGGGCCCTGGAGCAGCGGATGCGCCTTGCGCAGCACATCACCTCGCAGGTGCTGGCCCTGCGGCGCAAGGTAGGCATCAAGGTACGCCAACCGCTCGCACGCATCATGGTGCCCGTGCTGCAGGCTGAGCTGGGCAAGCAGCTGAAGGCCGTAGAACCCATTATCCTCCACGAGGTCAACGTGAAAGAACTACAGTTCCTCGGGGCGCAGGATCAGCTGATTACCAAGCGGGTCAAGCCCGATTTCAAGAAGCTGGGCCCACGCTTTGGCAAGCAGATGAAAGCGGTAGCTGCCTACTTGTCGGAGCTCCCGCAAGCGGCCATAGGCCAGCTTGAGGCCACAGGCCAACTGGCCTTTGAACTCTCGGGCGTGCCCTGCACGGTGCGCCGCGAGGAGGTGGATGTCCACTCGGAAGACATCCCGGGCCTGCTGGTGGACACCCAGGATGGTCTCACGGTGGCCCTGGACGTCACACTGACCCCGTCGCTGGTGGCCGAGGGCGCAGCCCGCGAGGTGGTTAATAGGGTGCAGAACCTGCGCAAGGCCTCTGCCCTGGAAGTGATCGACAGAATCCACCTGCTGATCCGGGGCCAAAAGCCTACCCTGCAGATGCTCAAGCAGCACGCGGACTACATAGGGCAGCAAACCCTCGCGGTGGACATACAGTTTGCCGAGACCGCCACGTGGCCCGGGAATTGGCCCAGCACCCCCGTAGAGCTCGAGCACGAACTGGGGCAGGTCGAGGTGGCATTGCACAAAGAGGAGTAGACGCATGGGTACCCGTCAGCATAGCAAGCGTCCCCCACGCCCCAGTTTCTGGGGCTTCTCAACGCGCCGTAGCGTACAGGAGCGTAGGGCACTGACTTGGTGGGTGGTGGGGGTCGTGCTTCTCATCCTGGTAGTGGACCAAGGGCTTAAATTTTGGATTAAGACCAACTTCTACCTTGGAGAGCAGGTGATGCTCCTGGGCGATAAGGTACGTCTAGTGTTCACGGAGAACAACGGAATGGCCTTTGGCCTTTCCGCTGGTGGGGAATTGGGCAAGCTGCTTTTGAGTACCTTCAGGATAGTGGCCACAGCCCTGTTAGCCTATATGCTCCACTGGTTTATTCGCTTCAAGGAGATCCCCAAGGGGTTCGTGCTGGGCTTAGCGTTCATCTTCGTGGGGGCTCTGGGTAACATCATCGATGGGACCTTCTACGGGCTTCTTTTCAGCAGCAGCGGGGGGCTAGAGGTGCTGCCCGACGGGCAGATGGCCCCAGCGGTAGCGACATTCCTACCCGCAGAGGGGGGCTATGCGCCCTTGTTCCATGGGAAGGTGGTCGATATGTTCTACTGCCCCATCATCGATGTGGTGCTGCCTGGATGGGTACCCCTGTGGGGTGGGGAGCGATTTATCTTCTTTGAGCCAATCTTCAACGTGGCCGATGCCGCTATCACCTGCGGTGTGCTCTACATGCTGATATTCCACTGGAAATTTCTGACCCACGGGGGCAAGAGGCGGTAGGAGACGATGCGCGAGCAGGGAACTAGCAGGAAGGAGGAGCTTGCGCAGGGCGGCAAGCTCGGTGGAGAGGCCAGGGCGGTGCGTCCCGGGGCCACCGGGGGGACGCACTACCCCCAGGGGGCGGAGTGCGCACGCCCCACGGGCGTGGAGGAGGGGCAGTTCCGGATGCGCCTATTCCAGGCAGATGGGGCAGGCGAGGCCGTTGTGGAGGAGCAAGTGCTTGCTGACGACGAGGAGGTCCTGCGCCCCCACCCCATGGTGCAGGAGGCGCAGCCTGCGGCCGCGAAAGAGAGCCCTTTGGTACAGCGCCGCGACAGTCGGATGCGGGAGAAGGCTGTGGACCAACGCCCTCGGGAGCGCGTGCTGCACGAGAAGTCGGCGGCCAACCTCTCGGTATGCGATTTGTTGGCCTTGCTGCTCAACACGGGGACGCAGGAGATCTCCGTGTTGCGCCTGGCCGAGGAGCTGTACGCCGAGGCTGGGAACGATTTGGAACAGCTGGGGCGATTTTCGCTCGATGATTTCAAGCGGGTGAAGGGGATAGGCGATGCGAAGGCGGTGACGCTGCTGGCAGCCTTGGAGCTAGGCCGACGCCGGAAAGTAGCAGCGGCCGACCGGCGCCGCCAGGTGGTGAGCCCCAGCGTATTCTACAAGATCGTTGGCCCGCTCGTCATAGACAAGCATGTGGAGGAGCTCTGGGCCATGTACATGGATCAGAAGAATCGCGAGCTAGGCATGGAGCGCTTGACGGTGGGCTCGGCCACCGGGGCCTATGTGGATGTACAGGCCATAGTGCGATCGGCCCTGCGCTACCACGCGCAGTCGGTCATCGTGGCCCACAACCACCCCTCGGGCGACCCCACGCCGAGTGCTTCAGACGTAGAGCAAACCAAGCGTCTACAAAAGGCCCTAGAGCTGATAGACATCCGCCTACTCGACCATATCGTGATAGGGCGATTTGGTAAGGGCTATTGTTCTATAGCCGATATGCTGGAGGGGGAGGGCCTGCAGTGAGCATTGTAACCTTGGGTATGGGAAATAAGCGTTGGGTATGCTGCGCGGGGTAAGCATAGCAAGACTATTCGGCGTGGCCCTTGTGGCAGTGCTGGCGCTGTGGTGGAGTGGGCACACTGCGTGGGGCCAACCGAGTGCTCTGCGTGGCTCTGTGGAGGAGCTGTACGCCCGCAGCATGCTGCTATACCACCAGGCGCGCTACGCATCGGCCGAGACGTATTTTCGGCGGGTGGCCAAGGCCCCCCAGGCGGGCCGCTTACGCCAGAGCGAGGCAAGCTACTACGCGGCGCTGTGCGCGGTGCGTCTTGGGCGACACGATGCCGTGTACCAGATGGTGCGCTTCCTGCAAGCCTACCCGGAGAGCCTCTACGCCAATGCCGCCACCTACGAGATAGGCCAAGCCCTCTACGATGGCCGGGAGTTCAACGGGGCGCAGCACTGGCTGGGGCAGGTCTCGCTGGAGGCCCTCGATGGGGAGCAGGAGGCCGAGGTGAACTTCAAGCGCGGCTACTGCTACTGGGAGATGGGGCAGCCCGACAGCGCGATGGTCTTTTTTACACGGGTGAAGGATGGCCGCTCCTACTACTGGTCGGCCGCCACGTACTACTACGCCCACAGGGCCTACGAGCAGGGGCGGTACGGCACGGCGCGTAGGGAGTTTGCCCGGATAGCCGACGACGCGAGTTTTGGCCCCATAGTACCCTACTACATGGCGCAGATCTACTACCGGGAGGGCGACTACGCCCAGGTGGGCTCCTATGTGCCTACCCTGTTGGAGGGGGCCACCAAGAGCCGTAAGGCCGAGCTGCTGCGCATACTGGGCGATGCGCAATACCGGCTTGGGGAGGATTCGTTGGCCCTGGCCACATGGCAACGCTACGAGGCCGAGGGGAATGCCCTGACCCGCACCGACCAGTACATGCTGGGCCTTCTCTGCTACCGCAATGCCCGATACGAGCAAGCAGTGGGCTACCTGGCTCCCGCGGCCCTGGGGGACGATAGCTACGCGCAGCACGCCAGCTACTACCTCGCTGCTTGCTATTTGCACCTCAATGATAAAGAGAAGGCCTTGTCGGCCTTTGGGCGCGCGGCGCAGGCCCCGTACGACACTGTGCTGGCCGAGGATGCGCAATTCAACTACGCCAAGCTGACCTACGAGAGCTCGGGGTCGCTCTACACGGGGGCCGTGAAGGCGTTTGAGGATTATATAGCGCGCTACCCCAGGAGCCAGCGGCTGGAGGATGCCTACGGCTACCTCGGTCTGTCGCTGGGTGCGTCGCGCAACTATCAGCAGGCCCTCGATGTACTCTCACGCATCCAGAAGCGTACCCCCATCCTTGAGCAGACGGTGGCTAGGGCAGCCTACTTCCGTGGGCTAGAGTTGCTACAAAATAGTAGCTACGCTGCGGCCGACAGCCTGCTCCAGCAAGCCATCGAGAGCTCGGAGGGGGTGCCACCAGTGCATGCAGGGGCGCTATATTGGGCAGGTGAGGCCAACTACAAGCTCCAGCGCTATCCCCTGGCCGCTAAGCATTACCGGGATTTCCTGGTGACTGCGGGGTCGGTGTCGATGGGAGAGTACAATTTGGCCTACTACAACCTAGGCTACTGCCACTACCAGATGGCCAACTATCAGCAGGGGGCGGAGGGCTTTCGGGAGTTCTTGGCGCGCGCTCCTGGGGCGAGTGAGGCCTTGCGCACCGATGCAGCCTGCCGGTACGGCGACTGCCTCTACATGGCCCGGCAGTACTGGCCGGCCATCGATGCGTACGCCCTAGCGGCCAAGCTCACGGGGCCCGGCTCGGATTACGCCCTCTACCAAATGGGGCTACTCTATGGCGTTGTGGAGCGGCCGGCGAAGGCCGCCGAGGTGCTGCTACGATTCGAGCACGAGCATCCGCAATCGCCCTATCGGGTGCAGGCGTTTTACCAGCTGGGGCTCACCTACCAGAACCTGGGGAACACGGCGGCGGCCCAGCGCTACTTTGCGCAGGTAGTGGAAGACTATGGCAGTAGTGCCTATGCCTCCCGAGCCCTGGTGCAGCAGGGCTTGCTGGCCTATGGCAGCGGGGCTAACGAGCAGGCCAGGGGCCTGTTTAGGCGTGTGGTCAAAGATTATCCGGGCACGAGCGAGTCGGCTGAGGCCCTGGCGGCCTTGGAGCGCATCTATGCCCAGGAGGGGGCCATGTCGCAGTACCTGAGCTATGTAGACAGCTTGGGTGTGGCCGAGCCGTACAGTGCCACCGTGCGGGATTCGCTGGTCTACTCCTCGGCCATGGGACCCTACTACGAGGGACACTACGGCAAGGCGAGCAAAGCCCTCAAGGAGTACTTAGCTGCCTACAAGATGGGGCTTCACTGGCTGGAGGCCAACTATTTCCTTGGGCGCTCGCTATGCGCGATGCGGGATACGGCCGGGGCTATAGAGCCGTTGCGGGTAGTGGTAGAGCATCGCCCTGCGCACGCCTACACGGTGGATGCCCTTCGCCTGTTGGCAGCTGCGCAGCGCGCGCAGAAGGATTACCAGGATGCGGCGTACCGCTACCGCGAGCTCGCAGGGCTCACGAGCAGCCCGGGGGTGAAGGAGGAGGCCTACTCTGGCGAGCTAACCTGCGCCGTGGCGCAGCGGGACACTGTCGGGGTGATACGCGCAGCCCGCGCCCTACTAGGGCTAGCGCACATCACGCCGGAGCATAAGCTGCAGGCCTCCTACTGGCAGGGTCGGGGCCAAGAGGCACAGGGGGATTTGGATGAGGCCTACGCTTCCTACGCTTCGATAGCTGCCAACAGCGGCTCGTCGGCTGGGGCAGAAGCCTACTACCGCATGGTCGCCATTCTGCGAGCCCGAAAGGACTGGGAGGGGGTACGCCGGGCTGTGGTCGCTTTTAGCAAGCAGAATACGCCGCACCAATATTGGTTGGCCAAGAGCTTCATCGTGCTGGCAGAGGCCTATAGGGCCAAAGGCGATATGTTTCAGGCCCAGGCCACGCTGGAGAGCATAGCGAGCAACTATGGGGTGCCCGATGACGGGATTCTGCGCGAGGTGGAACAGGCTTTGCAGACGCTGAAGGCGGAGGCCCCTACGCAGGTGACCGCGCCGGGCGCCGACACGCTGCACCTGCAAGGACCAAAAAAGGAGCAAGAGCTATGAGGACGAAGTTTATTGTACTAACGATAGTCTTAATGCTGGTGGGCTTGGCTGGATATGGCCAAGTGGACGATTCGTACTACCGTCAGGCCGACTCCGTGGAGCGCAGAGAGAATATCGGGGCCAAAAGCCGGATGCTGGTCGATTCGTCCAGCGTGGATAGCCTGAGCTGGTCTCGAGCCCGTAGAGCGTTCAACAGGCAGGAGTGGTACCGGGCGATAGGGTATTTCCAGGACTACACGCTGCGGTTTCCGAACTCAGATTCTGTGCCCATGGCCTACTACAGGATGGCTCAGGGGTATCTGTCCATGGGCGAGATGGTCCAGGCGCGCGGGCTCTTTGAAAACGCCCTACTCCACCCGAAGAGCAAGGTGACCGCCCAGGCTGCCCAGGCCTTGTTGCCCATGTATCGAGAGAGCAAGCGGAGCGACACGCTGATGCTGCGGGTGCTGAGTCTCAATGAGCCTATGGCTGCCACGCCGAGTGCCTTGTCTGATCTGCGGCGGGAGGAGCTCCGCGTAGCCCAGGGGCTTGGACAGCCTGGGCTGATTGCGACCTATGCCCAACGCTTGCTGAGTACCCCTGGTTTGCCGGAAGGGCTGAAGCTCTATGGGAACTACCAGCTAGCCTACGCACTCTACGCGCTGGGGCGCTACGATGAGGCCTACCCCGTGTTCGACGCGGTGTCGAAGGAGCCTGGGGTGGAGTCGAGCGCAGAGGCCATGTTTAGGAAAGTGGAGATTCGCTATATCCAGAAGGATTGGCAGGGGGTTCGCGATGATGCCTTGGCTGCGGGCAGGATGAAGACCACCTACCAGTATTGGGTTGGCAGGAGCTACATCCTGCTGGCTAGGGCGTACCAAGAGCAGGATAAGATATCGGAGGCCCGTTCGATACTCAAGAGCCTGGTTCAGCGCTATATCAATGTGACGGATGGGATAGTGGCTGAGGCTGAGGCCGGCCTGACGGCCCTGGCGGAGGGGCGGACAGATTGGTACAAGGGCCAGTAGCGCGGCGAGGGACATAGGAGGCTGGTGGCGTGCGCAGGGTGATACTTGATAGGGTTGCAGCAATTGTGCTCTTGGGCGGCGTGCTATCTGGGGGCATGCTGTACGGGCAGGAGGTCGATACACTTTCCGTCAGCAAGACGGTGGAGGTGGAGCGGACGTATGAGCCCACGCTCGTGGGGGCGGAGAAGATCAGCTTTATGCCTGCGATAGCGGATAGCACTGCGCCGCCCGTGCAACCCTTCGAATACCACCTGCTGTCGCGTCAACTGTTCAGCGATTTGTCGCTACGGCCCGTGCCGGCCGCCACGCTGGGCAACGCGACCTATCCCCCACTCGATCATTTTCTGCTTCGACTAGGCTATGGCAACTACATATCGCCCGAAGGGCAGCTCTACTTCGGCAGTGGGCGGCACGACCTATATTCCTACTCGCTGAATGCGGAGCATGGGAGCAGCTGGGGCAAAGTGGCGCTGTTCGATGGGGCCAAAGTAGCAGCACGCTATTCACAGACTACGGTGGGCGGGCAAGCCTTCTACATAGCCGATCCCGTACTTCTCGGTTTTTCTGCTAGCTATCGCCATCGTCTAGACAACTTCTATGGTCGCGACACGCTAATAAGCGCGAGGGGCAACCCCTACTATGGGCAGGACACCCAGAGCCACACTGCGCGGCTGGGGCTTACCTTTGAGAGTCTATTTCTGGATTCATCCAACTTCAACTACAACGGGCGAGCTGCGTTTCGGTGGTATAGCGACAACCGCTCGATGCGGGAGGCGCACACGACCCTGCAAGCCGAGGGCTTCATGTACCACGATTGGCAATGCTACGGTGCGGCACTCGATGTGGACCACTACTACCAAGTGCTGGGGCAGCTTGAGGGCCAGGAGATCGTGCTAGGGCTTAGGCCGTGGGTGCGGATTTTTGGCAAACGCTGGCGCATACAGGCCGGCGTGCAGCTGCTCTACGAGGGGAACTGGGGCGTATCGCGCTTCCATGTGTATCCTCAGGCGCACCTTTCGTACGACATAGTGGGGCACTACGTGATTCCGTACCTAGAGGTAGGTGGCGGGCTGACGCAGCATTCATATGCCAGGGTGCGAGAGGAGAATCCGTGGATTACGCCGGGGCTCCACACTTGGAACAGTTCGGAGAAGCTGGGCATAACGCTAGGTGTCAAGGGCAACGAGAGCAGCCACCTTTCGTACGACCTCAACGGCCGTTACGCCCTGGTAGACAGCGCGCAGTTCTACGTGGGCAACGTGTATGATAGTATCAATCGTCTGGGGGGGGTGCAACCGATGCTGCGGTCGGATTTCCAGGTGGTGCGGGATAACGTGCAGCAGGTGCAAGTGCATGGAGAACTGCTGTTTGCCTTTACCAGCCATTTGCGGGTGGGCCTAGCGGCAGACTTCTGGTACTACGTACTGGAGCACGAGCCTCGGGCCTGGCATCGTCCGCTTGGGGGGCTAACGCTCTCCGCGGCCTACAACCTCCAGCGGAAGATCTACGTAGGGCTGGAGTTCTACCTGCAGGGTGGGGCTGTGGCTCGAACCGCCCTGTCTGGAGTAGAGCATCTGCCGCTGCGCTACGACTTGAACCTCACGGCGCGCTACCGCTTCATAGGGGACTGGAGTGTCTACTTGGACGTACGAAATATACTGGCCTGCAAGGCCCAGACCTACTATCGCTACCCGCTGCAGCGGTTCAATGCGAGCGTTGGGGTAGTCTGGGCTTTCTAGTGTCTTGGGAGAACAAGCAGATGGGAGCACTATTCAAGCGGCTTTGGGCTACCTTGCCCGATAATTTAGAGGGTGGGCGACAGCTTGGGGTGCTGGTGATGATATTTTTTCTCATCGTATGCCATAAAGTCATGGTGGGCATCCTATGCCTGTGCGCCTTTCTGGGGATATTGTGGTTGATACGTGCCCGCGGGGCGATCGTCTGGAGGCACCTATGGCCGCTGGGGCTTTCAGTGCTATTCTTCGTGCTGATGCTGGTGAACATACCCCGTAGCCCCTCGCTGGTAGCGATGCACGCAATCGATCGCAACCTGCCGTGGGTTTTGGTGCCCTTGGCGCTGGTAGGGCTTAAACCTAGCCGCGGGTGGGGGCAGGCGTGGCTATGGGGTACAGTTTTTTCCATGACATTCATGCTGGTGTTGGCCTTACTGGACGCGGTATATGTGGCCTGGTCGTATGAGGTATTCTTCTACGAAGGGTTCACGCAGAATATGGGGGTGGGGTGCCTCTTTTTTTCAGTTTGCTGCGCGGTATCGCTATTGCTAAGCGTGGAGTATTGCTACGGGGCGCGGCGCCGCCTGGTACGCCTGGGATATGGTGTTTTGTCGTTGTACATGCTGTTGGGGGTAATGCTTAGCAGCAATAGGTCGACCATGATAGCGCTATGCGCCATGGTTTTGGTGTTCGTAGTGAATATAGTGTGCTCGAAACGTATGTCACGAGACCAGACCTACGTGATCTCCTCGGTAGCGGTGCTGTGCGCCTTGTTGGCCGTTGCTGTAGTACGCCATACTCGCACGGCGAGGCTGGTAGAGAACCCGCGCTTGGCCATGTGGGAATATACCCTTGCGGAGCGTGCAGCCTACATGCCGTGGGGGCTCGGGACGCTGTCGCAGGATACGTTTATAGCCGAGGAGCTCTATACCAAGCATCGCGATTGCCAAACATTTCAAAGGACGCTCCTGTGTATGTTCAACAATACGCACTCCACATACCTTGACACGCTGGTGCAATATGGTGTGCCGGGGCTGCTGTACTTTCTTTTCCTACTGGCTGTGCCCTGGTTTGCCCCGCAGTGTCACCGACAACGCCACCGGCAGATACTGGCGCTGGTCGCCGTGGTGTTGATCTTCAACAGTTTGTACCAATCAAGCGAGTTCGCACGACTTTTTTCCGTGCTAATTAACCTTCCGCTGGCCTACATGGCGGCCTATAAGCAATACCCCGCGGCACAGGCGACCTAGGGTCTAGGCTGTGCGATTACAGGGGGCATGCGCGCATGGTAACAATTGGCTTACTTTTTGTAGCTTACCCAACGTGGGGGGGGGATGGGGCTGAGTGTTCAGATTGATCGTTGAATAGAGGTAGAGAGCATGAAATGTTGTAGGTATACTGCGTTGGCCTTGCTGATGGGGCTTTTAGTGGTAGGTCTGCCGACGCGGGCGCAAGGGCGGTACGACTGGATACGATTGGGCATACACGCAGATCCTGCGCTGAATTGGTACTACTTTGACAGCGATAAATACAAGTCTGCGGGGATGGGGTTTGGGATCTCGACGGGCGTGGATGTGGATTTCTTTTTTGCCGAGCACTGGGCAGCGCAGTCGGGGCTCTGGTACGACTACCGCATTGGGAGTTTTCGCTACCTTGTGCCTGGGGAGGTGCGGCTGAAGTATGAGCCCACGAGCCTGCCGATGCTGCCCGATGCCGTGCTACGGACCGACAACCACTACTTGGCCGTTCCCGTGGGATTGAAGATGACCGCCGTGGAGATAGGCTACGTCACCATTGCGGCCGGCGTGGGGGTGACAGGGCATTTCCTGCTACGGCAGCAAGTCTCTACGGGCAACTTGAAGAATATGCGGGCCGATGGGATGGCGCCGTTTGCCTATCTGGGCTACTATTTCCAGGCAGGCATTGAGTATTCCCTGGGTGGGCGGAGCAAGATAGCTGCGGGGATACAATACAATGGCTCGGCCACCCAGGTGATCAATCCTGGGATTGGGCAGGGTCGGTTTCACAACCTAGCCCTGCACGCGGGTTTTGTTTTTTAGGTGCCTGCGGAGCCAAGTCGCGCGGAGCGATGGCGGGGCTGGGCAATAAGTACGGGCTGCTGCTTATACCGCTGCTGCTCTGGCTGGGTGCGTGCGCGGGGTCGGGGCAACCATTGAGAAAGGACAGAGGGGCCACCATGGCGCAAGAGGATGCTGGACTGGCGAAACGATTGGGCGCGCTGACGCCTATTCAGAAGGCTGTAACGCAGCAAGCGGCGACCGAACGGCCTTTTACGGGGGCCTACTGGAATGTTTTTGCCCCTGGAGAGTATAGGTGCGTGGTATGCGGTGCGCCCTTGTTCTCATCGGAAGCCAAATTCGATGCTGGTTGTGGCTGGCCGAGCTTTCGCAGCCCCCTTCCTACAGCCAAGATAGAGGAGAGGATGGACAATTCGCTTAGTATGGAGCGCACGGAGGTTCGGTGCGCTGCGTGTGGGGCACACCTTGGGCATGTGTTTCCGGATGGCCCCAAGCCCTTGGGGACGCGCTACTGCATCAACTCCGCCTCGCTGGAGTTTATACCACAAGAGGACTAGGCTACTGGAACTCTTAGAAATTAGGAAGGTGTTGGGATGGGATGTAGTGCTAGCAAGCTGTTCGGGCTGTCCATGATAGCCCTGCTCATGTGGCCAGTGAAGGGCATGCCCCAAGTGCCCATTCGTTTTGGAAAGGAGGAGGTGCGCCTGGCGAGCAACGTCAAGCGCAGTTGCCAGTGGAGCAGGAAAAGGGTGGACTATGGCCCCGCCTACGCAGGCAAGCAGAACGTACTCCTGGAGCTGAAGCGGATTCCAGACAGCAGCGATAGGGCTACCCTACGGGCCCATGGGGTAGAGTTGAAGGGCTACGTAGGGGGGCAGGCGGCCTACTTTGCGCAGATCTGCGCTGGGCTCCAACCGTATGAATTGGTAAAGACTTGCGCGCGGGCCATGGTACCCATAGCCGCTAGGTGGAAGGTGGCAGATGCGCTGCTGGAGCCGCAGGTGCCCGAATGGGCGCAGCGTGGTAGTCAGGTGGCCATCACGCTGTACTGGTTTGACAACGTGGGGGTCGACTTTGTTGCGCGCTATGTGTCCGCATCGGGCTGGACACTGGAGAGCCAGGCACCAACGCTCAGGACCTGCACTGTGGTGCTGCCACAAGGGCAGGTGCTTGGGCTAGCGGGGCAAAGCTGGGTGCAGAGTATCAATTTAGCATCGCCGCCAATGGAGCTTTACGTGGAACCTTCGGTGATGCCCCCAGCTGGGGAGGGGGTGCTTCTTCGCCAGGGACAGCTGCGCGAACGGGAATAGGGATGGTGTGGGGTACATGTAGGCAGGGGAGATGGTAGTGAGCATGAAGCGATGTGGATTGTTGTTTTTGGGTCTGTTGCTGCTGCAGTCATGGGCATGCGGTTCGGCAAATGGACAGCCCTTGACGCTAGAAGAGTGTCACCGCATCATAGACACAGCGTATCCCCTTTCGCACCAGGTGACACTCATTTCGCAGGCGGCCGAGGCGCACAGGAAGAGCCTGCTACTGGCCTATGTGCCGCAGCTATCGCTGGGGGGCAAGGCCTCGTATCAAAGCGAAGTGACGAGTCTTGACTTGGATCTATCATCGTATGGTTTTGAGGTACCGAAGCCACGCAGGGATCAGTACGGGCTCTATGGTCAGGTGAACCAGATCGTCTGGGACGGAGGGGCGACAGGGGCTCGAGGGCGGATAGTGCAAGCCGAGGGTCGCGTGGGGATCTCGCAGGTGCGGGAACAGCTGGAGGGAGTCCATGAGCAAACAGAGAAGCTCTATTTTGCCCTCCTGCTTCTGGATGAGCGTTTAAAGCGCCACGGGCTACTAGAGCAGGTGCTTGCGCGTCAACTATTGCGGGTGGAAGCGTGCGTGTCGAGCGGTGTGGCCAATGGGATCGATGTGCAGCGGGTGGAGATCCAGATGCACCGGGCCAAGCAAGGGCGCATAGAGATGGAGACGGCTCGCAAGCAGCTGGCGGGCAGCTTGGGCGAATTGCTTAAGCTCGACCTCACGGGGCGCACCCTCCAAATGCCCACGCTGCCTGCACGGGGAGCTGCGTTGGATCTGATGCGGCATCCTTCGGTGGTGCTGATCAAGAATCGGGTGTCACTGGTGGATGAGCAGCTACGGGCGCTGACGTCGAAGATCTACCCCCATGCGTTCATTTTCTTCCAAGGCGGCTGGGGGAATCCGGCCCTGAATATGCTTAAGGATGCATTCGAGTGGTACTACGTTGTTGGTCTGAAGGTGGAGTGGAATTTTGGTTCGCTGTACGACTACGCCGAGCAACGGCGGACGCTACAGCTTCGGAAATCGATAGAGCTACTTTCCCAGGATGCGGTATTGCGGAAGCTGACCGCCGAGCAGGCTGATCACGAGCGCTCTGCGGGCGGCTATGAGGCCCTGCTAGCCGAGGACGAGGCGATGATAGCGATGCACAGCACCATAGTGAAGAACCTGGAGAGTCGCGTAGAGCTTGGTACGGCTAGCACCTCGGAGTTGCTCGATGCCATAGATGAGCAGCAGCAGGCCGAGCAGCTACGCGTGGAGCACCAAGTGCAGCAGCTGGAAGCCTACTATGCGTGCGACAAGATATATAGGACGGAAGATGCGAAATAGCGTTAGGATAGCTCTTTACATGGCCATGTTGGTTTTTCCCCTCTGCGGCTGTGGGCGCCGAGGTGAGGAGCAGGTGGCTTCGGGTTTTTTTGAGGGGCGCGAGGTGCTAGTGTCGTCAGAGAGCAATGGCAGGATCGTGTGGTGGTGCGCCCCTGAGGGCAAGGAGCTACTGCGAGGGACCAAGGTAGGTCAGATTGACAGCACCTACCTGCACTTACAGCTCAAGGCACTGGAGGCCAAGCTGCGTGGCGTGGAGGCGTCCTCTCCCGATGTGCTCCGCCAGACGGCGGCGCTGCGCAATCAGCTCGAGAAGCTGCAGCAGGAGCGTGACCGCACGCTACGTCTTCTAGAGGCCAAGGCTGCGAACCAGAAACAGCTGGACGACATAGAGGCCCAGATCAAGCTGGTGGCGAGCCAAAAGGAGGCACTTTCGTCACAGCTGGACAAGGCTAACCTGCAAGTAGATGCTGAGCGGGAGGCCCTGGAGATACAGATGCAGCTGGTGCGTGAACAGCTGCGCAAGTGCCAGGTTTGCTGCCCTATCGATGGGGTCATTCTGCAGTCCTACGTGGATGAGGGTGAGCTGGCGGGGCAAGGGATGCCGCTGCTCCAGATGGTGAACCTAGACACCCTGCAGTTGCGGGTGTACCTCTCGGCCCAGATGCTCTATACGCTAAAGCTTGGCCAGCAGGTGGATGTGTACGCGGATGCCCCGAAGCACGAGATGGAGTGCTACCCTGGACGTGTGAGCTGGATTTCCCCGAAGGCAGAGTTCACGCCTAAGACGGTTCAGACAAAGGATGAGCGTGAGAATCTCGTCTACGCGGTCAAGGTAAGCGTACCCAACGATGGTCGGCTCAAGATCGGCATGTATGGGGAGGTTAGGTTCCGTCAATAGAGCCCCGCAGGGTGCAGTGGTTGAAAGGACGTTGGAGTGAGCGCGCTTCTGGAGATTGAGGATTTATGGAAGAGCTTTACCCCCCCGAGGAAAGGTGGGCGGCGTACGGGCGTGGGGACGGCCGAGCGCGGCATATCCTTCAGCGTGTCGAGGGGGGAGATATTTGGGTTAATTGGGCCCGACGGGGCAGGTAAGACCACCCTCATACGGATGCTGGCCACGCTCCTGCTGCCCAATGGTGGTTGCGGGCGTCTGGCGGGGTGGGATTTGGTGTCGGACTACCGCAAGATACGTCCGCACTTGGGCTACATGCCGGGGGTGTTTTCGCTCTACCAGGATCTCTCGGTGGAGGAGAACATCCGTTTTTTTGCCACGCTTTTCGATTCGCGCATCCGGAAGAACTTCCACCTCATCAGCGATGTGTACGCCCCTCTTGCTCCCTACCGTAAGCGCATGGCTGGTGCGCTCTCAGGCGGGATGAAGCAGAAGCTGGCCTTGTGCTGCGTGCTGATCCACCGCCCGATGCTGCTATTGCTCGATGAGCCGACAACAGGCGTGGATCCGGTATCACGAGGGGAGCTCTGGCAAGCCCTCAAGGGGTTGGCGCGACAAGGAGTGACGATTGTGGTTTCGACTGCCTACATGGACGAGGCGAGTATGTGCGACCGGATAGCGTTTATGCGCGGGGGCGACCTGCTGCTCATCGACACCCCCCAGGGGGTCATAGGCCGCTACCGGGAGCCGCTCTATAGCGTGAGTGCCAGCGATAGGCGGGGGTCGCTGTTGGCTCTGCGCCAGATGCCATTCGTGACGCGCTCAGTGGCTTTTGGAGACACACACCATGTGAACCTTCAGCCGGGGACCCCTGTTGCGTTGCTGATCCGAGAATTGGCCAAGTTAGGCTACGCGGAGGCCCAAGTGGAGACGATTAAGCCTAGCGTGGAGGATTGTTTCATGGCGTTTGCGGAGGTGTAGGATGCCTGGGACGAATACCCCACTGGCCATCCAGGTGGAAGGCCTTACGAAGCACTACGGTGATTTTGTAGCCGTGGATCACCTCTCGTTCGAGGTGCAGCGGGGCGAGATATTTGGTTTTTTGGGGGCCAATGGCGCGGGGAAGACGACAGCCATGAAGATGCTCTGCGGCATCACCCGGCCCAGCGGGGGGCGTGGGCAGGTGGCGGGGTATGACATTCTTCGCCAGCGGGAGCAGATCAAGCGCTGCATCGGCTTCATGATGCAGAAATTTTCCCTCTACTCAGATCTCACGGTCAAGGAGAATATCCGACTGTACGCAGGGATATACGGGATGCGCGATCGCCAGATTGCGCAGAAGACCCGGGAGCTTTTGGATCGGCTACACTTTTCGGATTATGGCAACACGATGGTGAAGGCCTTGCCGCTTGGATGGAAGCAGGAGTTGGCCTTCTCGGTGGCCATATTCCACAATCCGCAGATAGTTTTTCTCGATGAGCCTACTGGGGGTGTTAGTCCCACGACGCGTCGGCGATTCTGGGAGCTGATCTATGAGGCCGCGGAGCAGGGGACGACGGTATTTGTCACCACGCACTTCATGGACGAGGCCGAGTACTGTCACCGGGTGTCGATCATGGTGGACGGCCAAATCAAGGCGCTGGATACGCCGGCTAACCTCAAGCGACGGTTCCAGGTAGGCTCTATGAATGAGGTGTTCAGCGGTCTGGCGCGACAAGCCACGCGGACCGACTAACGCTCAGCCTAGCTCGACATGCGCACCTTCTTGGTATTTGTACTCAAAGAGTTTCTCCACATCTCCCGCGACAGGCGGACGATGCTCATCCTGATCGTACTGCCGATTGCGCAGCTGCTGCTGTTTGGCTATGCGCTCAATACAGACGTGACGAACCTCAAGGTGGCCATCGTAGACCAGGACAAGGGCTCATTTTCCCAAAGGCTTGGACAGGCCATAGCCCACAATCCGTACTTCATTTTCAAGGCTCGATACGATGACCTGTCGCAGATAGACCAGGCCCTACGCCGTGGAGCTATCGACTTGGCGGTCATCATCCCACCAGGTCTAGAGCGCAATAGCCAATCCGGAGTGGGGGCCAATATTTCCGTGCGTGTCAACGCCGCTAATCCGAATATGGGTACCATTGCGTCGGGCTACATCCAGGGCATCGTGGGCCAGCTGCTCCAGGAGGATAGTGGGCGGCCGCTGCCGTTTGGGATAGAGGTGGAGCAAAGGATGCTTTTCAACTCAGCCCTCAACTCAGCCTATCACTTCGTACCTGGGGTCATGGGGCTGGTGCTCATCATCATCTGTAGCATCATGACCAGCGTGTCGATAGTGCGGGAGAAGGAGACGGGGTCGATGGAGGTGCTGCTGGCCTCCCCGCTCAACTCCTACACCATGATGCTGGCGAAGATGGTGCCCTACCTGGTGATCTCCATGGTGAATCTGGCTAGCTTCCTGGTGGTGTCAACGTTTCTGCTGGGGGTGCCTATCCGTGGGGAGTTGCTGCCCCTGTGCACGTTGTCGTTCTCATACATCCTCCTTGCGCTAGCCATAGGGCTATTTGTGTCCACAGTGGCCACTGACCAAGCGGCTGCCATCATGATAGCGGGCATTGGGATGATGCTCCCCACGCTAGTGCTCTCGGGGATGATCTTCCCCCTAGCCAACATGCCTGTGCTCCTGCAGTGGCTGGCGCAGCTAGTGCCCGCCAAATGGTACGTTGACGGCGTGCGCCGCGTCATGATACAAGGGTCAAGCTGGGGGGTCATCTGGATACACCACGTAGTGCTGCTTGGGATGACTGCCGTGCTCACTGGCCTCAGCATATTTAAGCTCAAGCCCCGCCTGGGGTAGTGCGTATGGTTCTTAAGTATCTTCTTGAGAAGGAATTTCTTCAGCTTTTTAGGAATCCAGTCATCATGGGCATGGTGATTGGTTTTCCGATACTGATGCTGCTCGTGCTCCCGTGGGCCATAACCTTTGAGCTTAAAAACGTCCGGATAGCGGTGGTGGATCATGATCAAGGGCCCTTGGCGCAACGCCTTGAGCAGAAGATCGATGCCTCTCCCTACTTCACCGAATTGCCTCCTATGGCCTCCTACCAGGCGGCCTATGCGGCCGTAGACAATGGGGAGGCCGGGCTAATTCTGGAGCTACCCGGGGATTTCAGCAAGCAGCTCTCGATAGGGGGCAACCCCACAGTCTACCTGGCGGCCAACGCCGTGGATGCCACCCAATCGCAGCTGGCCGTGAGCTATCTGAACGCCATACTGCGCACCTTCACGGAGGATCTGCTGGCCGAGCATGCCCTGGAGGAGCGTGTACGTCCGAAGGTGCGCGTGGCAACCGACCTGAAGTTCAACCGTGAGCTGGACTACAAGCTTTTCATGCTTCCAGCCTTCATCGTCCTGATGACCACGCTGATTTGCGGAATACTCCCGGCACTCAACATCGTAGGCGAGAAGGAGAGCGGGACGCTCCAGCAGATAAACGTGACCCCGGTAAAGAAGAAGGACTTCATTTTGTCCAAGCTTCTCCCATACTGCATCATAGGGCTGGTGATCCTAGGCATCGGGATAGCCCTAATAGGATTGGTCTATGGTTTTTGGCCTGGAGGAAGCTTACTTGGTGTTTTGGCCGTTTCGCTGCTCTTTGTTCCCACCATATCTGGACTCGGTATGGTAGTGTCCAACTACTCGCACCGGATGCAGCAGGCCATGTTTCTCATGCTGTTCTTTATCCTCATCATCCTGCTGCTCAGCGGTCTATTTACCCCTGTGGAGTCGATGCCTGTATGGGCGCAGGCGGTGGCGTACCTCAATCCAGTGACCTACTACATGGACTCCATGCGGCTATTTTACATCCATAGCGCGCATTTTGCCGATGGCTACGGCAATCTCTGGAAGCTTGGGCTGTTTGCGGTGGGCATCTATCTCTGGGCTATCGCCAGCTACAAGAAGGTAGACCATTAGGGGTACACGCCGCGCCCTACGCCATCTGCGACAAGTGCTTGGTGACCTCAACAAAGCGTTCGACCGAGAGCTGTTCGGGGCGTAGCCCTGCGTAGGGAAGGGTGTTCCACAGGGCATCTGGGAGGCCAGGGTACGCATTGCGGAGCGCATTGCGTAGGGTTTTCCGCCGCTGGTTGAATGCGGCCTTGACTACGTGGCTAAAGGACACTTCATCTACGCTGTCAATCCTATTCTGTCCACGCTCCAACACTAGCACAGCGGAGTTGACCTTGGGCGGTGGCGTAAAGGCCCCAGGGGGAAGAGTAAGAAGGATGCTGACGTGGTAGTGCGCCTGCAACAAGACGCTCAGGATGCCATATTGTCTACTACCTGGTTGTGCGGCAATTCGCTGGGCCACCTCCAGCTGCAACATGAAGACACAACGCCGCACCCTTGCGTGCAGCTCCAGGACCAGGAAAAGGATCTGGGAGGAGATGTTGTAAGGTAGGTTGCCCACTAAGAGCAGGTTTGGGGCAGGAAGCGTGGAGAAGTCGAAGTGGAGGCAATCAGTCTCCACAAAGCATGCGCCGTAGGCTGGAAAAGCTCTGCGTAACAGGTCAACGGCGCGTGCATCCACCTCCAGACAGCGCAGCTTCTGACCGTAGAGCTGAAGGAGTCTACCCGTAAGCGCCCCCTCGCCTGGCCCGATCTCCACAACCTGCTCGTCGCGCTGCGCCTGTAGGGCTTGGACGATGCGGTCGGCAGCACGCTGGTCGCGCAGAAAATGCTGCCCCAAGCTCTTGCGCGGGGCCAGCTTACCAGTGGGCTCCACAGGAAGCTCGTGCAATGGGCTATCCTAGTCTCAGCTAGAAACTACACTCGTTGGGCACTTGCAACTAGGCCTTGTGCTTGTAGGAGACTGCGCCCAGTTCCTCATTGGCTTTGACCACTTTGCCTGCTAGCGATTTCTTGAACCTTTCCATTTTTTCTGCGCACTCCTGGCAGCCGAGGGCCAAGATCTCCAGGGCTAGGATGGCGGCATTTTTAGCCCCATCAAGGGCGACTGTGGCCACCGGGATGCCGGAGGGCATCTGCAGGATAGAAAGTATGGAATCTAGACCTTCCAAGGAGTTGGAGGAGCGAATGGGCACCCCTATCACGGGCAGGGTGGTGGAAGCTGCAATTACGCCTGGCAGATGGGCGGCACCTCCAGCCCCGGCGATAATCACTTTAATCCCCCTGGACTTAGCCTCCTGGGCAAACTTAGCCACCTCGAGGGGTGTGCGGTGGGCAGAGAGGGCGTTGACCTCAAAGTAGATGCCCTGCTCATCCAGGAAGGCCATAGCTGGGCGCATGACCTCTAGGTCGGAGATGCTGCCCATGATAATTGATACCAACGGTGTATTCATCATATTATTCTTGAAGCTCTCGGCGTTGCGCCAGAATAAACGCGGGAGGCAGACTGGAGCGTGTGTCCTTGTCTGCCTCCCCAAATTCTGAATCTGATGGGTCTACTCGGCTATCACCTCGAAGTCTACGTCGACCTTCACATCGCGGTGCAGCTTGACGGAGGCCTTGTAGCTTCCCAGCTCCTTGATGGGGTCTTGGAGGATGGTGATCTGCTTACGCTCGACACGGAAGCCCTTGGCCTCCAAGGCTTCGGCGATCTGGATGGTGTTGACCGATCCATAAATTCTGCCCGAATTGCTGGCCTTGGCGCCTATGGAGAGGGTGATGCCCTCGAGCTTTGTAGCCAGCTGCTGTGCTTCCTCCCGCAGCTTGGCCTCCTTGTGTTCGCGCTGGCGTATAGTTTCTTCGAGTTGCTTGCGAGCTGCCGGGGTGGCTGTCATTGCCTTCCCTTGGGGGATGAGGAAGTTGCGCGCAAAGCCAGGCTTCACCTCCACCATCTCGCCCATTTCGCCGAGCTTGGCAATATCCTCTTTGAGTATCACTTTCATATTCAACGCTCCTCCCTGGCTATTTCATCAGATCGGTCACAAAGGGCAGCAGGGCCAAGTGGCGCGCACGCTTGACGGCCTGGGCCACCTTACGCTGGAACTTTGCCGAGGTACCCGTGAGCCGACGGGGCAGTATTTTCCCCTGCTCGTTGAGGAATTTCTTGAGGAACTCGGGATCCTTGTAGTCAACGTACTTGATGCCGTTACGGCGGAATCGGCAATACTTTTTCCGCTTAACCTCTACGGTTGGTGGCGCAAGAAAGCGCACCTCGGGTGTTTTGCTCTGGGCCATTATTTCGTTTCCTCCTCTTCGCTCTTTACGGCCTCGGCCTGTTTGTTCCTACGCTTCTCAGCGTACTCGACAGCGTTCTTGTCCATTTTGAAGGTCAAGAAGCGGATGATCCGCTCATCGCGGCGATACTGGGTTTCCAGCTTGTCGATCAGGCTTCCCTCGGCCTCGAACTCTAGGAGCTGATAAAAGCCCGTAGTTTTCTTTTGGATCGGGTATGCCAACTTTTTCAGTCCCCAATCCTCCTCGTAGACCAGCGTTCCGCCGTTAGCGGCTATCAGGTCACGATACTTGCTGACCGTCTCCTTTACCTGGGCATCAGATAAAACGGGAGTTGCGATGAAGACGGTCTCATAGTGATTGACCATACTTGTGCTTTTGTACCGTTCTATGGTTATTACGTGCCGCGAAGGTACGATTTTCCCCCATATTATGTGCTGCCCGTGGGAGACGGGGAGCATCCCCCACTTGGAGGGGTCTGCGCAGACTTCACTGCGCCAAAGCCCTTTGATTCATGGAGTGCTGCGACAATAGTTCCCCTGGGCCGAGCGGTGGCCACAGCGAGTCGCACCGCGCTGGCATCGGCTACGCATGGGCCTCTGGCCTACCCTGATCGTTACGAACCCATGGGGTCACGCTGCGTGGTGCGGGCCGGGAATCGCCCTAAGGCACTGATACGTCCCCGCAGATTTACCTACCTTTAAGCTGCCGTTTGCGAGAGGGATTCATACCTATGCTAGACCATCGAAAGGGGCTGCCTGCGCACTTCTCCTACCTGCGGAGCTTCCTGTTGCTCATGCCTTTACTCCTCCTAGCTACAGGCATGCTTGCGGGCACTAGAGGTTTTGCGCTGCCTACTAGGGGGCGCGTGATCGATGATGGGGGCGTTCTGACCCCAGGGGAGAAAGCAGCGCTCGAGGCCCGTTTAGCCCAATTCGATGCTGCTACCACCGCGGAAATAGTCGTGGTAATAGCCAAGGATCTTGGGGGTAGCGATGCCAATGAGTACACTACCAATCTGGGCAATAGGCTGGGGATAGGCAAGGCCCAAACCGACAATGGCATCATAGTTCTTTTGGTGCCGAGCGCTATGCCCGCTATCTACCCGCAGGCTCTGTCGTTGGACTCTACCGCCCAGCCAAGGCTGGCTCGTCTGCTGGAAGAGGCGCCCATTCCGGGTGAGGATGCCAATAGTTGGCTTGAGCAATTCGCCGCGCTGCTTCCCCGTCTCTACACCACCGGAACAGCCTTGGCCGCCGAGCCGGTGGTGCGAGAGCGACCTTCGGGATTCTACGGGCAAGGCTACATAGCCACAGGCTACGGCGTGGAGGGCGTGTTGCCGGACGTGGTGTGCCACCGGATCGTTGTGAACTGCATGGCGCCCTATGTGCTTGCCCACGAGAATGCCAAGGCGTGCCAGGCTGCGGTGGGGGCGGTAATGGCTGAACTCATGACCCACTACTCGGCCAATGATGTAGACTGGGTGGCCAATGTAAAAAGCCAGGATTCCGTTGGCCGCTACATTCCGCTGATCAGATGGGCTATCATCGGGCTGCTGCTATATAGCCTGATTGCCGTGTTTACCAAGCGCAGAAGCCGCACTAGACTCCAGCGCGCACGTCACCGTGGGCTCCTCTCCTGGCTTGTGGTCTTCCTGGGGCTCTTACTACTTCAAGCACTCTTGTCGCCCTTCGAGATCCTCATGCACCTGGGCTCATCGCACGCGGGTGGGGCGTTTAGCGGGGGCGGCTTTGGTGGGGGCTTCGGAGGCGGTGGGAGCTTTTCGGGCGGTGGCGGAAGCTTCGGGGGCGGCGGAGGAGGGGGTAGTTTCTAACCTATCACTAGGATTCTACGAGACAACATGAGAAGCTTCCACGCCATGCGCGCAATACGACGGTGGGTCTTCAGGCTCCACCGACTGCTGGGCACTTTGCTTTGCCTACTCTTCCTAATGTGGTGCATATCGGGCTACGTGGTGATATACCATGGTTTCCCCCGCTTGGAGCACCGCGAAGAGCTTGCCCGTAGCCTGCCCCTCGACCCTACACAGCTACCAAGCCCCGATTCACTATGTGACATACTACGGACGCACGGTGTAAGCCCCGACACGATAGCATCGCTCTCCGTGACGCGAGGCCTCACGGGGGCCGTCACCATACAAGTCAAATCGAAAAAGCGCACCCAGCAGCTATTTTCAGACGGCACGCCGGTTCCTCCACGGGTGGTAGACAGTGCCTACCTGACCGTCTTGGCCTCACGCTGGCCAGAATGCTCGGGCTGGCGCGTGGATACGCTCTATTCCATAGACCAATGGACGCCTAGCAACGCCCTCAAGGCCGAGCTGCCCTTCTACCGCTTAGTCAGCAGGGAGGGGCAACACATCTACGTTGGCTCGCAATCGGGTGAGATTCTCACAGAAAGCACGCGTGGAGACCGTATCTGGGCCATGGTTGGAGCTATTCCCCACTGGCTCTACCCCACCATCCTACGGCAGAACAGGAGCGTCTGGCGGGCCACCGTTGTTGTGCTCGGCCTGCTCGGGAGCTTCATGGTGGGCTTTGGTCTCTACATCGGGCTCGAGGCCTATGCCAAGGGGTGGAAGCGCAAAAGGTGGCATACGCCCTACAAGCGTCGCGCCTATGCTTGGCACCACCAGCTAGGCACGCTTGGCGGGCTTTTCCTGTTCCTCTGGATTTTTAGCGGTATGATGTCGGTGGTGCAATTGCCGGGCTGGCTGACTGGGGTGCCGAGGGGGTGGAAGACGCCTTCGCTCAACGTGCGCACGATGCCCTTGAGTGCCTACGCACTGGACTACCGCACATTACTTGCTGCGCAGCCTGAAGCCCGTGCGATTGCGTGGAGCAATTTCAACGGTCTGCCCATACTGACCGTCCACACCCCCGAGGCCAGCGTGGCCTACGATGCGCGTACATCGACTCCGCGGCCTCTTGCGCTGACGCAGGAGGAGGTGACGGCAGCAATTGCGCGGGTCAATAGCGGGGCAGAGGTGCGCTGTGAGCTGATAACGCGCTACGATCTCTACTATCGTCCGCGGCGCCACGGCTCCCCGCTGCCCGCCTACCGGGTGCAGCTCAACGATGCCTACAGCACCACCTACTACGTAGACCCGCAATCGGGCACCTATAGGTCGACCAACCGTGCGACCCGGCTCAAGTCATGGCTCTTCACCATTCCACATCGCTTGGCACTTCCGGCCCTTACCAACCGCCCCTGGCTATGGCGAGGCCTCGTGTGGCTCCTGTTGGCCATAGGGACTGTGGTAAGCGGGACGGGCGTTATCTTGGGAATACGCTACCTGAGGCGCTGGCTGAAGCGCAGGAGAAGCCGAGGACGCACTAGGGCAGGGCGGGGTGGAAGCTCATGCGATGCCAAGGCGTAGGGCCCAAGCGCAGCAGGGCCTCCTTATGGGCTCTGGTGGGGTAGCCTTTATTTTTAGCCCACTGGTAGGCTGGATAGATCTTGTCGAGCCGCTCCATGATGGCATCGCGGTGCGTTTTGGCCAGTATGGAGGCTGCGGCAATATTGATATAGTTGGCATCGCCGTGAATCACGCATTGCTGCGCATAGGGATAGGCGGGCAAGGGCTTGTTGCCATCCACCAGCAGCAAGTCGGGAATCAGGGGTAACTTGTCGCAAGCCATCTGCATGGCCAAGAGAGAGGCTTGCAAGACGTTGAGTGCATCCACCACCCGCGGGGCCACCGCCGCCACCGCCCAGGCTAGAGCCCTGAGCTCAATTTCCTTGCGGAGTTTGAATCGCTGCTGGGGCGAGAGCAGCTTGGAGTCGCGTATAGCCGGGTTATAATACGCCATGGGCAAGACGACCACGGCGGCCACCACAGGGCCAGCGAGGCAGCCTCTGCCAGCCTCATCACAGCCAGCCTCCACCCCTCGGCCCAGCACCCTCTGCGTTGCGCTATGCGTATGCACCACTGGTCAATCGTGCGGGCGCTGGAAGCGCCACCTCCCACTTTCAGGGTCGCTGGCCTGCAGGCTATCCACGGGCTGCGCATTACCCCCGTGGAGCGGGGTAATCATCGGTTCAACGTCACGCAGCAAGAACTCCGCATCCTCGAGCAAGCGACGTACGTAGGCCGGTCTATCGTGCGTCAGGGTGTCCGCGGCCTTGTTCCACAGGGGCACGACCCTGTACCTGGGCCTGGGCTGCCCCGTGGGGCGCTCCGTGTAGGTAAGCAGGTACTCGGCAGCAGCTATGTGGGGGCGCGCACCAGCAAAGATGAGATTGCAGCGCAGCACCATACCGCCCGCCCTGGGGTATGGTCGCTGGGCAGAGACGAAATTTCCTAGGGCGTACATTGTCAAATGCTCCACGTGCCCTGCGCTGTCCGTGGCCACTTCGATGGGCTGCAAGACGTGGGGATGATTACCCAGCACGACCGTGGCCCCTTGCTGCCAAAGCCACGCATTCAAGGCCACCTGCTGGCTCGTGGGATACGGTTGGTACTCCGTTCCCCAGTGCATGGCCACGATGATGGCATGGGCCTGACTGCGGGCCACGGCCAGATCCTTGGCCATACGGGCCGTGTCGATGTAGTTCACCACGCCAGGCCCCCGGTTTTTAATGCCATTGGTGCCGTAGGTGTAGGCCAATAGGGCAATCCGGATGGTATCTTTTTGGAGGATGAGAGGGGTTCCGGCCTTGTGGGCTGCGCTGTCGAGGTAGGTGCCCAGGTGGAGCATCTGGGCAGAGTCCAGCACCTGGATAGTGCGGGTTAGGCCCTTTTGGCCCCTGTCGAGGCAATGGTTGTTGGCGGTCACGAGAACGTCGTAGCCTATATCCTTGAGGGTGTAGGCTAGCGTGTCGGGGGTACTGAAGGCCGGGTAGCCCCTGTAGGGTTTGCCCCCAAAGGTGAGCTCGAGGTTACCCACCGTGAAGTCGGCAGCTTCCAGGTAGGGCTTCAGGAGGGAGAAGCAGTAGCCATAGTCATAGCGCGTTGAATCGGCTAGACGGGCATCGGCTATCTGGGAATCGTGCTGCATGATATCGCCCGTGAAGACGAAGCTGACTTCCACGGGGTGCTGTGAACTGTCCGCCCACGCGGTCTGGCGTGCGCTTTGGCCTGGTTGCCCTTGGCAGCCTGCGTACCCCACGCCCCCCAGGCATAGTAGGGCCATGAGCATCCATGCTAGACGGTGCATAATGCGCAAAGGTAGAAATAGTTACCTTCGCGGCTAGCTTTTGGCTGTCGGCTAGGTTGGGGGGAGGATGGCTTTGGCAGAGGTAATGGGGCAAGAAGAGTCAACGGTGATGCCAGCAGGGGCTTCTAGCCACGCAGCGGTGGCGCATCTCGTGCCGAATGGGTACGATTGCTTCATACGCCCTTGGCCCTACTACCCTGGCGGAGGCCAGGTTGAGCTCATAGCGCGGCAGAGCATACCGCCACCGAAGGTGTTTTCGTCGAGTGCCTATAGCCCCGCGGCACTGCGTGCGCGGTGCGTAGCCCAGGGGCAGCCATTTGAAGCCCTACGGCCGCAGGTCGGCCTCGGGATGGCCACCCAATCCATGGCCACGGTGCTCCTGTTGGTGCTAGTCGTAGTGGCCTTGCCGTGGCGCGAGCAGCTGGTGGCCTTTTTCCATCGTCGGGGCGCCGCGCGGCTTTTCCAGGTAGACACACTCCCCACCCACGGCCTACGGTCTGCTGTAGCCTCGCGGAAGATCACCGCGGGCGATGCCATGTGGAGCTTTTGTCTTGCCTACATGCTATGGTTGGGCATTCTTCTCTGGCAGCCCACCATTCAAGATCTTGGGGCACGCATCGCGTGCCTGGTAGTGACCTCTGCCCTATTTGCCGCCCTACTGCTCTACCGCTATGTAGTGCTACGCATGACCAAAGTAGCCACAGGCCACCACGCCATGCTCGATCTGCTATGGGCCAATGCCAACGAGCCTGGACGCATCTTTTGGATTCCCATGCTGCTCTTCCTGTTCGTGCTCACCTACTGTCGTCCGAGCCTACAGTGGTCGCTATGGATAGGAGGGGTGTGCGGAATAGGGGCCATATTCCTACTACGTATCTTTAAGGCAATCAAAACATTCCGAGCATGTCGCATTGGCGGCTTCTACTTATTTCTGTACCTTTGCACGTTTGAATTGCTTCCCCTGTTGCTCATGGCCAAGTGGTTGTCGAATGCCCCATTGGCCCATTGAGCTGTAGGTGCGCCATGAGTTCTTGGGCCTGAGCAGGTTGTAGTACGCATAACGTAAGCAAATAGCCATTTATGGAACAATCCCATACAGAAAGTCAATTGACGAGAATAGCCAAGATCCTCATTGCCCAGCCGGCCCCGCCCGCAGGCTACTCTCCGTTTCAACGTCTTCAAGATGGCCTCGGGGTGGAGCTCACATTCCGTCCATTCATCAAGGTGGAGGGGGTTTCGGGCTTTGAGTTCCGGAAGCAACGAGTGGATATAGGGCGTTTTGGGGGCGTGGTGTTCGTGAGCAAGAAGGCGATCGACCATTTTTTTCGCATATGCAATGAGACCCGCTACCAAGTGCCCGATGCTATGCGCTACTACTGCCTAAAAGACGGTCTGGGTCTCTATTTGCAGAAATACATCGTCTATCGCAAGCGGAAGGTGACCGAGATACCCTCGGGTAGCCTCGAGGAGCTGGTGGCGCAACTACAGAAAAGCCCCGATGACCGCTACCTCCTGCCTCTCTCCAACGTACATAAGAACGACATCGTGAAGACCGTGCGCGCAGCTGGGCTACGGATCACCAAGAGCGTCATGTTCAACACCGTGAGCGCCGATCTCCACGATATAGCGCCCGATCGCTTCGACATGCTCGTGCTCTACACGCCGCTAGACGTAAGTGCCTTTGCCGAGAATTTCCCAGACTTTCCCCAGGGTGCCCTGCGCATAGCCGCCTTTGGGAAAGCTACGCAGCGAGCCGTCAAGCACCTCGGATACCAGATGGCTCTCCAGGTGCCCACGCCGCAGTATAAGAGCATGACAGAGGCCCTAGAGGCCTATGTGACCCAGGCCAACCAATAGACTCTCTTGCCCGTTGCCTAGCCTTATCCATCATGGCTGCGCAGCGGCTTCAACGCGCCAATGGCTGACTCCCAGCGCATACCCGCCACTCCAGCTTCCCCCCCCTTACGGGCCAAGCTGGGGCCCAATAGGCGCGTACACTTAGAGCGCGACGCCAACCGCATTTTCCAGGAGGGGAAAAGGGAATTCTTCTACCCATACCGTTTCCTCTACTACATTGCTCCTGCCACCGCATTGGCTCCAGCAGGCCTAAGGCTAATGGTCAAGGCCCCGAAGCGAACCTACAAGCTGGCCGTGGCGCGCAACGCCCAAAAGCGCAGAGTGCGTGAGCTATTCCGCACCCTCTCGCCGCAACTCCATCGGCACTGCCTGGCCCACCAGCTCCACATTGACTTGGCCGTTATCCCCGTCAGCAAAGATGAGGTGAAACTCGAAAAGGCCTCCAAAGCCATGGAGCGAGTGCTCGCTTCTATCGGTGCGCAATGCCATCCTGCACCATGAGCTGGGCAAGTGTACATAGCATAGCTTCGCGGTGCGCGCAGGGCATCAGCTGGCTACTCATCCTCCCCGTACGCTTCTACCAATACGCCCTATCGCCCCTGCTACCGCCCTCCTGCCGCTTCACCCCCACGTGCTCGCAATACTGCATCGAAGCCCTACGCAAACACGGCCCCCTCAAGGGGCTTGCCCTGAGCCTCTGGCGGCTATTGCGCTGCAACCCCTGGGGCGGCAGTGGCTACGACCCCGTCCCCTAACTACGCACTACGACTCCGCAGCGTCCAGGCAAGCCTCAATAGTCGGGTAGCGGAACTGAAAACCAGCCGACTGCGCTTTCTGGCTACTGACGGGCGCGCCCTCGAGCACCACGCTGGATGCACTGCCCATGAGGGCCTTCAGCACCCAAGCAGGCATTCGCAAGGTCAGCCACCCATGGCGTAACTTACGTACGCGGCCAATAAGCTCCCTATAGCCGCACTGTACTGGCACCACAGCATTGTATGCTCCACGCCAAGGCGCCGCAACGGCCATGGCTAACATACGGCCTAGGTCGCGATGGTCTATCCATACTACGGGCTGACGACCACTCCCGAGCACCATGTAGATGCCCGTCCAACTCATCAGCAGCATCAGAGGCAAGGCCCCTTTCGTGGGATGAAACACTACGCCAAAGCGCAACCTCACCTCACGCGCAGCTAGGCCCAAGAGCTCAAACTCCTGGGCTTCATGTTCCCATGCCCGGCATACCTGCGCAAGGAAATCACTGCCTGCACCCGCAGTTTCATCTAGCGGTTTCTCGCCAGCCACGCTACCGTAGTAGCCTACAGCAGAGGCCGATATATAGGCCTCTAGCTTTTGTCCCCTAGCCATAAGGGCCTGCCGGAGAAGCTGAGGCCCTTTCACGCGGCTCGCAATGATTTCTTCCCGATAGCTGGCAGTCCACCTTTTCCCATTGAGCGGGGCCCCTGCTAGGTGCACAATATGGGTTACGCCATCGAGGCTCTTTTCATCGAGCAGACCACGCTGCAGATCCCACGCATAATCCCCCTCTTCTCTGGGATGCCGCGTAAGGTAGCGCAAAGCACATCCTCCCGGCAAGGCTGCAGCTAACGACGAGGCCACCAACCCCTGGCGACTGCCTGTAACGAGTATTACTGAAGACATGGCTACACCCCCTACTATTCAGGATACCAGAAACAACAAATTCTATCAATGAATTTTGGCAAACCAAGCATTCGGTGAGTATACCTACACAATACCATGCATGTCTCGTAACTAGGATCGTAATTTCGCATGATACCTTCCTCCATTTTCACCACTTCTGGTGGAAGCGACCTTATGGCAGGGAAAACAGTACCAGCTTGATTGACTAAATCTCCATTCTCGCGTATTGTAAGCTCAGCTAACTTGTACTCCGGAGAGTATGGATGGAAAACAATTACTCTGTTCCCCTTTTGAATGATGGGAAGCCTAGCGATACATATCTTTCCAAGATACTCCTCCAATATGGAAGAATCCCTAAGTACCACTAGCACCCCCCCACCATCGGCATTGCCACCCTGTACCCCTCTATCCTCCACACTGGCAGCTACCACCTCCTGCCAAACACGTACATTGCCCGGTAGGTATGTCGGGGTTAGCACCCTCTCCGTCTGCTTGCACGCACCCAAGAGAACACACAGAAAAGCAGGCAACGCAAGCCTATAAAATCGCCTCCCAATAGCTCTCCTGTTTTTCATACTGCAATTTACGCCTTTATGCGCGAATTAAGGAGACAAGTAGCTATATTTAGTAGAGGCCTAATCACAGGAAAGCAACCTTCTCTCACCCCACGCCCCGGTGGCGGCACTGGAAGCTTTACCGATGGCACCAGACACAAAAAAGTCCCGTGGCCTTGCGACCACGGGACTCACCAACGCTACTGGAAGCTACTTCACCTCCTCAAAGTCCACATCCTCCACACTGCCATCGCCCTTCTTGCCCCCATCAGGCTGCTCCTGGCTGGGCCCCTGTGGTCCACCTTGCGCGCTGCCCTGCTGCTGGCCTTGGCCATACATGGCCTGGGAAGCAGAAGCCCACGCGCTGTTGAGCCTCTCGACGATGCCATCGATGGCACCAACGTTCTCGGCCTTATGGGCATCCCGCAGCTCCTTCAATATCCCCTCAATCTCACCCTTCTTGTCCGCAGGGAGCTTATCGCCGAACTCCTTGAGCTGCTTTTCCGTCTGGAAGATCATGCTGTCAGCCTTATTCAGGCTATCCACGCGCTCCTTGGCCTTCCTATCGGCATCTTCGTTGGCCTTGGCTTCGGCCCGCATGCGCTCTATCTCGCTGTCGGAGAGGCCTGAGGAGGCCTCAATGCGGATGTGCTGCTCTTTGCCCGTATCCTTGTCGCGAGCCGACACATTGAGGATGCCGTTGGCATCGATGTCAAACGAGACCTCTATCTGCGGCACCCCGCGAGGGGCGGGCCTAATGCCGTCGAGCATGAAGCGACCTATGGTCTTATTCCCGCTAGCCATGGGGCGCTCGCCCTGCAGCACATGGATCTCCACCGAAGGCTGGTTGTCGGCTGCCGTGGAGAAGGTCTCTGAACGCTTGGTCGGGATGGTAGTATTGGACTCTATGAGCTTGGTAAATACGCCCCCCATGGTCTCTATGCCCAGCGAGAGGGGGGTCACATCTACCAGTAGCACGTCCTTCACGTCGCCCGACAGCACGCCGCCTTGCACCGCAGCCCCAATGGCCACGACCTCATCCGGGTTGACCCCCTTGCTCGGGGCCTTGCCAAAGAACTTCTCAACCGTCTCCTGCACGGCGGGAATACGCGTAGACCCACCTACCAAGATGACCTCGTCGATATCGCTGGTCTGCATACCAGCATCGCTCAAGGCCTTCTTACAAGGCCCGAGGGTGGCCCGCACGAGGTCGTCGGTCAGCTGCTCGAACTTGGCCCTCGAGAGCTTCTTCACCAGATGGCGCGGCACGCCATTGACGGGCATGATGTAGGGTAGGTTGATCTCCGTCTCGGTGGTAGAGCTAAGCTCTATCTTGGCCTTCTCTGCCGCCTCCTTTAGGCGTTGCAGGGCCATGGGATCCTGGCGCAAGTCGACCCCCTCATCCTTCATGAACTCCTCGGCCAACCAATTGATGATCGCGCGGTCGAAATCATCGCCGCCCAGGTGCGTATCGCCGTTGGTGGACTTGACCTCTACCAAGCCTTCCGAAAGCTCCAGGATAGAGATATCGAAGGTGCCACCGCCCAAATCAAAAACGGCCACTTTCTGATCCTTCGCCTGCTTATCCAAGCCGTAGGCCAATGCAGCTGCGGTGGGCTCATTCACTATACGGCGCACGTTCAACCCCGCGATCTGGCCGGCCTCCTTGGTGGCCTGACGCTGCGAATCGCTGAAGTAGGCTGGAACCGTGATGACGGCATCTGAAACCTCCTGCCCGAGATAGTCCTCAGCCGTTTTCTTCATCTTTTGCAGCACCATGGCCGAGATCTCCTGGGGCGTGTACTGTCGCCCATCGACCTCCACCCGCGGCGTGTTGTTGGCCCCCTTCACCACCTTGTAGGGCACATGCTCTATCTCCTTGGCCATCCGATCGTAGGTCTCTCCCATGAACCGCTTGATCGAATAGATTGTACGCTCCGGATTGGTAATGGCCTGGCGCTTCGCCGGGTCACCCACCTTGCGCTCCCCATTGTCCACAAACGCCACGACCGAAGGCGTCGTACGCTTACCCTCGCTGTTGGGTATTACCTTCGGCTCGTTGCCCTCCATGACGGCTACGCACGAATTGGTAGTCCCAAGATCTATTCCTATTATCTTTCCCATTGATGTAATGCTCCTAACTGTTTTTACCTGAACTCTCCGTACTCCCCCAACATCGCAACTGATGTGCCAATGCGACTTTACAAGCTTGACCCCACACATAGCATGTCATTATGACACACTTTGGCAGCCATGGCACCCGCCCGGGCGACAGACACCACGCAGCGAGCGTAGCCTGCGATGCCGGAATAACAAACTTGACCTAGCAACGCTGCTACCTCAACCAACCAAACGCGCGACGAATGGCCCATAGACGGCGCAAGGCAAGCTTTTCTGGAGGGTGATGCACGCAACGCCCTGGGACTCCTTGCCGTCACGGGCGCATCGACCTGCCCACGGGCTCTGACCGCCCCCAGCAGGGCGGCCTGCGGTGGCCTTAGACGGGGCCTATACGCAGGGAAGAGAGGGAGAACGGACGCTGTCTCTCCGCCCCTGCTCCGCTCCATGTTCGCAGCCGCTTCGCTAAAAAGGCGTAAATGAGCGGCGATGGTACGGCGATGGTGCGGCGATGGTGCGGAGTTGGTAGGACGCTAAATCTTTCTTTCGGGGAGTTTTACGCGCTCATTAGATTTAAATGCAGCACTTTCGGCTACAACGCTCGGGCTCAGGCATCTGCCAAGGGCACTGCGTGCAACCCTCAGGCAGCATGCTCCAAGGACTTGAGGGGGAGGTGGTTAGCATTTGGGGTACTGCCGTGTAACGCACTTCTCCAGGCAACCCGAGCGACTGAAGGGGCGCGGGAGATGAGGAAAGGACGTTTGAAAGTTACAGGGGCACTGCAGTCTCGCAGCCAGAAAGGAGGAGCAGCCCGAATGGCATCCAGGAATAGCCCCAGCAGGGCAGCAACGATGGCGCATGGCGATGCGCCTATAGCAAAGCGAGCGCACCGGGCTGCTCCGATGCGCTCGCCATGAATGCACCTGTCAAGAATTAAAACTTCCTAGTCCCCAAATATCGCTCCGCGTCTAGGGCAGCACGGCATCCAGAGGCAGCTGCCGTAATGGCTTGACGGTAAGCCCTATCCTGGACATCGCCCGCCGCAAACACGCCCTCAAGGCTTGTCTTCTGGGAGCCAGCCTGCGTCACGATGTAGCCTTGGTCATCCATCTCAAGTTGCCCCTTGAAAAGCTCGGAGTCGGGCTTATGGCCAATGGCCAGGAAGAAACCATCGATGGCCAGCTCCACGCTCTTACCCTGCTTATTGTCCTTTAGCCGAACCCCGGTGACCCCGCTCTCATCGCCCAGGATCTCCTCGGTCACATGCTCATAGAGTACTTGGAGGTTTTGCGTTGCCTCCACACGCTCGAGCATGGCCTTGGACGCCCGCATGTAGGGCTTGCGCACTATCAGGTAGACCTGCTTGCAGATAGAGGCCAAGTAGGTGGCCTCCTCGCCAGCCGTGTCACCGCCGCCCACCACGGCCACCGTCTTGTTGCGGTAAAAGAACCCATCGCACGTAGCGCACGCCGACACCCCTTGACCCCTAAACTTCTCCTCGCTCGGAAGCCCGAGGTAGCGCGCCTGCGCCCCCGTAGCTATGATAACGGCCTCGGCCTCTAGCTCTTTCTCCCCATCGATGGTTATTACCTTGGTGGCTCCCTTCAGCTCCACCCCCGTCACCACCCCATTGCGGATCTCGGCCCCAAGCCGCTCGGCTTGCTTGCGCATCTCCTCCATGAGCGTAGTGCCTTGGGTGCCATTGGGAAAACCAGGAAAGTTATCCACCTCCGTGGTAGTGGTCAGCTGGCCCCCCGGCTGGAGCCCTGAATACAGAATGGGCGACAAATTCGCCCTAGCGCCATAAATCGCAGCCGTATAGCCTGCTGGCCCTGAACCGATAATCAGCAATCTCGCCTTCTCTCGCATACCCATGCCCTCCTTTCTTAGCACACTTAGAAACTAAAACCTAACTCGCACCAAATGCCGTTGTTCACAGCATCTGCAGGCCGACAAATCTACCTGGCAGTTGCCCCTCTATGCAACGTGCGGCGCGCCACCAAGCGCAAAAGCTCCCCTATCAGGAGCAGCATGGCCGTTCCCACAACCTCCCACAGCTGGTCAATAATCGAAATGGGCACTAGATTGAACAATTGTCCCCCCATAGTCATCATGCACCACTGCACCACAAATATGAACAACGCCACCATCAAGAACCGCCTGCATTTGCTTAGCCCCTGCCAGAAAGCGTGGTGCGTATGAAGGACCCGCACGCTGAACATATTCCAGAGCTGGAGGAAGATGAAGCCATTAAAGAACAGGGATAGCTCATAGGGCGAGACCGTCCCTTTCGAAAAGCCCACCAACGGCGTTAGTCCGTTGAGCAAATCGTTGTAGAAGGAAGCCTTCATGAGCGGCTTAGAGGGCTCCCATTCCGTGCTATTGAAGAGCCAGAGCATCCCCACAAGCAGGAGCAAAAAGTAGATGCCCGTGAAGATAATCTCAAAGCGCATGGAAGCCGTCAGGATATGTTCCTTGGGCGACCGCGGTTTCTGCCGCATGACCGCCCGGTCGGGCGGCAATGAGGCAAAGGCCAAGGCCGCAAAGGTGTCCATGATCAGGTTAATCCAGAGCATCTGGGTAATCGTCAGGGGGGATTCAATGCCTGTAAGCGCCCCGAGGAGCACGATGAGGCAAGCCACCACGTTGATCGTGAGCTGGAAGACCAAAAATCGCTGGATATTGGCATAGAGCGAACGCCCCCAGAGGATTGCCTTGCCGATCGAGACGAAGGAGTTATCAAGGATGGTGATATCGCTAGCCTCTTTGGCTACCGCCGTCCCATCGCCCATGGAGAGCCCTACCTGGGCAGCTTTCAGGGCAGGGGCATCGTTGGTGCCATCGCCGGTGACGGCCACCACCTCGCCCTGCGACTGTAGCAAGCGCGTCAGCCGCTGCTTGTCCAAAGGCCTAGCCCTATACATGATGCGTAGCCCTTGGAGCAGCGGCAAAAGCTCCTCATCGCGCCGGGCGGCAAACTCTGCCCCACTCATGGCATTTGTCGGGGTACAGCTCGCATCCCAAAGCCCTATCTGCCGTGCGATCTCCTGGGTTGTGAGCAGAGTGTCCCCCGTGACAATCTTGACCGACACCCCAGCCTCCATGCACTCCTTAATCGCAGGCGGCACATCCTGGCGTACGGGGTCACTGATGGCCGCCAGGGCCAGGAGCGACAGCTTATCGGTGGCCACGTGCTCCGCTGTCACCAACTCCTCCTGGGCATCCTGCGTTGTGTAGCACGCAAAAGCCAGCGTGCGCATGCCCTGTTGCTGGTAGCGCACCAAATGGTGCATGAGCGTCTGCTCGTAGTCTTCCAACTGGGCTAAGGACTCAGAGTTGGTATACACGGTTCGGCACATCGCAAGAACGACCTCAGGGGCCCCCTTCACGTAGAGCGTTCTAGCGCCAGAGGTTCCATCCTTCACCACCGTGGCCATGTACTTCCGCTCCGTGGAGAAGGGGATCTGCTGCGCGATGGTTACCGCCCTACGCAACGGCCCAAAATCTACGCCCTGCGCATCGAGCCACAGAAGCAGCGCCCCCTCGGTAGGATTGCCCAAGACCGTTTTCTTCGCCTGCCCGGCGTGCGTCTCCAAGAAGGCCGTAGAGTTTACGGCTATGGCTTGCGCAAGCAGGCTAAAGAGCGGATGGCGTAGGTCCACCGCACGTCCATCCGGGCCAAACAACGCACCCACCCGCATCTGGTTGAGGGTCAGGGTCCCCGTCTTGTCGGTGCAAATCACGGTAGCGGCCCCCATGGTTTCGCAGGCGTGCATCTTTCGCACCAGGTTGTTGTTTTTGAGCATGCTACGCATACTGGCCGCCAGACTCAGCGATACGCTCATAGGCAGGCCCTCCGGCACCGCTATCACCAGCAGTGTCACCGCAAGCATTACGCTATTGAGGAAATAGCCTGCAATCTCCAGCCACGGCCCACTCTGCATGCCCACGATGAAAAAATACACCACCCGCGCCGCTATCAGCAGGGCAGCCACCGAGAAGCCTGCGTAGGAGATGAACCGGGCCAATCGCGCCAGCTGCTGCTGGAGCGGCGTCTGCACTTCTGTATCGAGCGAAAGGCCTCTAAACACTTTGCCGGCCTCCGTGCTGTCGCCAACCGCCGTGATCTCCAGGATGCCGTGGCCCTCTATCACCACTGTGCCACGGTAGAGACAGTCGGCTGGATAGGGCGTGTCCTCCGACCCTGACGGCCGCTCGGCATACTTATTGGCCAGCGGCTCGCCCGTAAGCGACGACTCATTCACCTGCAGCGACACGGCCTCTAGCAGATGCCCGTCGGCCGGTAGCTCATCGCCTGTCTCGACGAAGAGAATATCGCCCACTACCAATTCCGACTTCGCTACCTGATGCATCGCCCCTTCGCGCAGCACCTTGAAAAGCGTTTCGTCACTCACCTCATTGAGCAACTTAAACTCCCCATTGGCCTTGACCTCAAAGTAGAACGAAATGGTGGTAGCCAAGATCACTGCGAAGAGGATGCCCAAGGGCTCTAGGAAACAAGATAGCTGGTGGTCGCTAGCGTAATGCACAAATGCTATCACGAACGAAAGCAACAACGCCACGAGCAGGATCACGATCATCGGATCCTTCAGCTTCTCCAAGTAGAGCAGCCAGAGCGACTGCCCCTTGGGAGTGGTCATCACATTCCGCCCATACCGCGCCCTACTCGCTTCCACCTGGGCCAGCGTCAGCCCCTTCAATCCCCCTTGTTCTGTCATCGCTTAATCTTATTTCCAGTCCTCTCCGACGCCCCGCGCCGCATACCACACCCTATCCCTCCGTTCAAAACAAGATTGGCAGCTCGCCTGTTGCCTGGAAGTTCAAAAAAATGCTTACGGAAGCCAAAGCTCCCGTAAGCACTCGGACAGCACCGTATAGCCACTCTACCACCTGACACTCATTGTAGAGTTGATACAGAAAACGGGCAGGCTCATGGCATTGGCCACCAGATCCTGGTCGGCAGAGTTGAAGGCCGCTGCAATACCACGGGCCTTCTGCGTTACAGCTATCAGCATGGAGTCGCAATGATATTTCTCGGTGATCAGCTGGCAGTTCTCCACCACTGAAAGTTTCTGCTGCGCCTCCTCGATAGTAAACGGGATGCCGTTGGTGGTAAGTAGACGCTTGATCAGCGCGATGTTGCCTGCCTGGCGGGCCTTGAAGGCTGGGTCGCTATAGGGAATCAAGCCGATGTAGACGTGCGAGCCGTAGTGTTGCGCTACCGTCACGGCAAATGAACACTTCTCCACCTCCTCTGGGCGCACCCCCATGGGGACCAGCAACCGCTGGAATGGCATCTCCCCCACCTTGGGCGCATCCTGCACCACCAGAAACGGCACCTCGCTGCCAGCAATCAACTTGATGGCCTTGCTACCAAACAGGTGCTGCACACCCGAAATGCCGTGAGTGCCCATCACCACGAACTGCGCCTGTAGCTCCAAGGCCTGCAGGGGCAGGGCCGTGTTGAGCGAGCCCTCTATCACCTTCCCCGACACTGGCACTGCGTAACGCGTGGCACTATCTGCGGCCAGTGCTTGGATGTGACGCTTGGTCTGGTCGATCGAAAGCCGCAAGTTCGCACCACGCTCCTGCACATGCACCAGCACTATCTCGCTCCCAACATCTTGCTGGGCCATGACAGCCGCCCAAGCCAGCGCATTGTCGGTGGCTGCCGTAAAATCACAGGTTACAACTATTTTCATCGCTCTCTATGTTTTATGTACACGCTCCTACTGCGCCCCAATGCTAGCTGTCCCTATCCTGCAGCTTCGTGAGCACTGCCCGCATAAGCTCATGGCGTCGACCTTGGGCTTGCTCTGCCTGCTCAAGATGCTGGACAGCTTGCTCGTAGAGCCGCTGAATCTGCTTCTCCGTGGCCTCCCGCACGCCCACCGCATCGTAGACCGCCTTCACCCGATGCACCTTCTCAGCGCGCGACGACTCCTCGCGCTGACTCGCCCTAAGCTCCTCGCGCTGCTGCGTATTCGCATGATCGCGTGCGTAGATCTGTAGAAAGGTGACCTTGTTGTCTACTATGTCATCGCCACACTCCTTGCCGAGCCGCGCCGTGGTGCCGTAAGTGTCGAGCAAATCGTCTTGGATCTGGAAGGCCCGACCAAACATTCCCCCCACCACCGCAAGCTGGCTGCGCACCTGGACATCTGCCTCGGCCAAATGCGCTGCCATGGTCTGCGACCGCACGAAGAGGGCAGCCGTCTTGAGGTCTATCATGGAGAGGTACTCGTCCTGGGTCACGGAGTCTGCCTTCGCCTCAAATTCCATGTCTAGCTGCTGGCCTTGGCATATGGACTGCGCCATGGCCGCGAACTCCCTCAATACCTCGTCGACTCGCTTGCAGCCAGTATCCGAGAGCATACCGAAGGCCATGATCGACATGGCATCCCCGGACAGCAAGGCCACATCGGGGCTCCACTTCCTCCACACCGTGGGCTGGCCGCGGCGCAGAGCCGAACGATCCATGAGGTCATCGTGGAGCAGCGAGAAGTTGTGAAACAGCTCCACGGCCACGGCCACCTTGACAATTCCGGGATCCATCACCCCATCGCGCCCACCCCTTAGCCAATCATAGGTAGCCAACATCAGCACTGGGCGTATCCGCTTGCCCCCCGTAGAAAGCGTGTAGCGGATCGGCTCGTAGAGACTCTCAACTCCGCTCGGGTAGTTGATTTCCGTGAGTCCCTGCTCCACAATCCGCCTATAGTCATCCAGCGTTCGCACCATCGTCTATCCTCTGTAGGCCACCAACCAAGACATTTGCAAATGTACTAAATCCATCTCGCCGCACGCATTCTGCCGCACACTAGCTTTACTCCTTATCCGAAGGCAGTGGAGCATGCGGCGAATTCACGGGCACCGCCCCAGCATCGGCACCCGTCACCTGCGCCTGAGACGGCACACGCTCTTGAATATATCTTGACAAGCGTAGCAGCGTGGCATTGCGCCCATGGTTCACCAATATGGCCGACAATAGGATCAGCGACCCCACAGCCAACACCACTAGCGTTCCCTTCATCCAAAGCTGCGAGGCCGGCGTGAGCGAGGGGTAGTAAAACACGGTGAACACGCCAAGCCCCATGGTCAGGTAGACCAACAAAAGCCCAAAACGGGCAACGTTCTGCTGACGCCCATGAAAGCGCACCCGCTCGCGCACGTAGATAGCGTCCAAGGAGCCGCGCATCTTCGCCCGCTCGTCTTTGGTCAAGCTGCGCCCCTCCTTCTGTAGCTGCTCGAGCAATTGCTCGGCAGATAAAACTGCACGTCCATCCTCGCTCTCGACCATACCTGCTCTCCTAGCCTCTCATTTTACCCACGTTGGATTGTCCCCACGGTACTCAAGCACCGCGTTGAAGCCTGAAAAGGCCTCTCCAAACTTGCGCAACTCCTCCCCCCGCTCTTGGAGCCCCAATGCTAAAACCATGTCCGCTATCGGGTCGCACACAAAGCGCCCTGGCACCCGCAAAAAGGCCACCTGCCCTTGCGATTCCAATGTGTCCTTCTTCCCTGAATAGTACTCAACAAGCTGCCTCCGGAAAACGGGGGTCGCCGCGGCCGATGTCAAGACCAGAGCAGGGAATGTCACTGCGGTAGAAGCACTTGCGCTCCCCTCTTTGGTCGGCAAGTCGCGCCACTTACCCCTCTCCTTCACCGCTATCCCCTCTGGCGCATGGAGCTCCAGCGTGCTGTCTTGGAGACTGAATCGAAGCCCCAGCTGTTGCAGCTCCACCATGCAATCCCGCACTTGCGCCCGCACCTTATCGTACACCGCACTCCCCTGCTCCTCCTTGAGGATCAAGTTGATGTACCCCATAATCTTCTCGCTAGCGTCATTGCGCTCCTCTGGCGTAGTAATCCTGTTCCCGCCCAACGCCACGCACTCCCACCAGCCATCCTTAGCCACCGACTCCGGAGGAAGCTGCTCTGGCGACGTAGGTTTTTCGCACCCATAAAGCACCACGCCAACTAGCAAAACCGCTACCCCAACTGCAATAAGCCCCCATAAACGCACTACGACCCGCATTCTATCTACTCGCCAAAGGTAAACAATCCTCCGCACTTCCAGCCAGCCCCATGCCCCACAGAAAAGCCCTGCCGCTGGGCTCTGCAAAGCCCTATGGATAAGAGCCATCGCACACTACGCACAAAGCCCTCGCGGGAGAAACTACCGAAGGCCCCCGTCAGCACGCCAACCAACATGATCTAGGCATCGTCTACCCCAGCCACTAATCCCACCCAACTCCCCATGGCCTCGCTACTCTATAGCAAGTTCACCACGGCACATCTGCACCCCGATAAATCAGAACTGCATTGAAACCAGGAAACGTCTCCCCAAACTTACGCAGGGTAGCCCCTTTCACCTTAAGCCCCATCGCGGTCACAGTATCGGCTACTGGCCCACATACAAACGTCCCTGGCACCCGAAGTAACATCCTACCCTGCTGCGACTGCAACGTGTCCTTCCTACCAGAATAGTACTCCACGAATTTCCGCCGGTAAACAGGCACCGATGCCTGCGATTGCAACACCATCTTCGGGAAAACGACCTCTACGTTGTCCCCCGTACGCCCTTTGCCGTCTAGCACTTTGCAACACCTGCCCTTGCCTTCCACCTTTACCCCCTCTGGCGCATGAACCTCCAACATGCTGTCTTGTAAGGACATGCTGAACCCTAATTGCCGCAGTTCATCCATGCAGGCCCCCACCATCTGCTGCACCTGCGTATAGACCTTGCTGCCCTTGGGCTCCAAGAGAATCAAGTTGATATAACCCATGATCTTCCCACTGGCCTCAACCCGCTGCTCAGGCGTTACGATCGGATGCTTCCCAAGCATCTCGCACACCCACCACGTACCAGGCATCATCTGCTCGGGCAGCACCTCATTACGCTTCTCCTCTTCGGGGTTCTCCTCGGGCGGCACCTGCGGCTTCGAACAGCCCGACAGCCACGCGGCTAGCAGCACCGCCACAACGCAACCACAAAACAAAAGAATCTTACGTGCCATGGTAAATCCTCATTTCTCCTCCAAAGGTACAAAATCTGTCGTCACCCTAGCAAAGCACAAAAAAGCCCCGCGGGGCCTACCCGCGGGGCTTACTATGCGTATGCTATGCGCTAGCGAACCTTGGTGAAGTAGAACTTATAATCTGTTCCAGATTTAGGTGCCATTTTAAGGGCAGCCTCCAGCGCAGCAGCCGCGTCTTCTAGCTTCTTGCTCCGCAAGGTCGAAAACACTTTGTCGTACAGCTGGCTGCTCGGTAGAGCCCACTCCAGCTTGCCCTCCTCCTGGATCGCAAGCGTCACCTCTTTGCCCGAGAATTGCGCGGCAATCACCTTCTCCCACTCACCGGCATTATTCTTCGGGGTCAGCTCCCCGAACTTGACTACCACCTTGCCATCGCTCGTCGTGTAGCTACCCTCGGGATCCTTATCGAATCCCTTGGCCAGATTGAGACTCACCTTGTTGTCAGCTTTGAACTCTAACCCCAGGTCGCTAATGCTCACAAACGCATCGACAATGACTTCCTTGACCTGATTGGCCTTGGTTTCATCTTTAACCGCCATTGCGATCCTTTTCAGGAAGCGTAAGTTCTCCTCAACTTCCTTCTTCGTCTGGATCGACACTACCTTTTCACCAACCTTCGTACCTGTCACCTTGTAGAGCCCCGTTGAGAATCCCTCTGGGGTGGGCTTAGAGTCTTCCTTCTTCTTGCAGCCGCTCAACACTATCCCCCCCACTGCCAGCGCCATCAGCGCAAACAACATCCAACGCTTCATATCCTTTGACTTGTTTCGTGAGGCCTACAAAGAGCCTCGGTGTTACAACTACGCGAAGGTAATTCTTTTTGCCCTACAGACACACGGCAAAATCCACCACACCTCGAAATTTTTCTTCGCAAACATCGTGCCGAAGCCCTCCGAACCCAACGGTGCTACATGCTTCCCCTCCGCTATCCCCGCACGGGGATAAGGTTGGCAGGCCCCCCAACACGCTGCGTCCACGACTACCCACTACGGCCTGACACGCTTAAGTATGAGTCAGTACCACCTAATGCGCAGCACTCCAAGCTAAGCAGCCGGGCAAAACCAGCGCAAGGCGGCAGAGTACATACCACCTCCGCTCCAGGTGGCAAGCCCTGCCCCTTGCTCGCCATGCTATAATTGCCAGGTCGCTCTGCTACTCCTGGCTCTCGGCACTCTCTTCGTACTCCTTGAGCAGCCGCTGCTGGATATCGCTTGGAACCGCCTCGTAGCGCACAAAAGCCATATCGAAAGTGGCCCGACCACTAGTCAGCGAGGAGAGCGCCGTGGAGTACTTCCCCATCTCGGCCAACGGCACGTGGGCCTTGATCTTCTCAAAACCCTTGGCATTCTCCATGCCCAAGATGATAGCCCGGCGATTCTGCAAGTCGCTCATCACATCGCCCATCCTGTCGGAAGGCACCAGCACCTCCACCTCGTAGATGGGCTCCATGATCTTCGGTCCCGCCTCCTTAAACGCCATGCTGAAGGCATTACGCCCGGCCAGCTTAAAGGAGATCTCATTGCTATCCACCGGGTGCATCTTGCCATCGTACACCGACACGCAGATGTCGCGCGCATAGGACCCCGTGAGCGGTCCCCGCTCCATCTTCTCCATCACGCCCTTGAGGATAGCAGGCATGAAGCGGTTGTCTATCACACCACCCACTATGCAGTTGTAGAACACCAACTTCCCTCCCCACTCCAGCTCTACAACGTTCTTATCGCGAACGTTCAAATTCAAATCGCGCCCATCCACTTTGTACTTCGTAGGATCCGCCATGCCCTCGGTGTAGGGCTCTACTACCAGGTGAACCTCGGCAAACTGACCCGCACCGCCCGACTGCTTTTTATGGCGGTATCCGCCCTGGGCCATCTTCGTGATGGTCTCGCGATATGGAATGCGAGGTGGCAAAAACTCCACCTGTAGCTTGCCCTCATTGATCAACCGCCACTTCAGAATGTCCAGGTGGTGCTCCCCCTGGCCCGAGACGATGATCTGACGCAGCTCCTTGGAAAACTCCACCCCCAGCGACAAATCCTCCTCTTGGGCCCTATGCAGCAACTCGCCAAGTTTCTCCGTCTCGGCCTGGTTCGAGGCCTTAACAGCAACCCGATACTTGTGGTTGGGAAACACCATGGGGGCTATCTTTACCTGCGCGTCCTCCTCGCAGAGCGTCTGGTCGCTCTTGGTGCCCTTAAGCTTCACCACGGCTCCCACATCGCCCGCGGCGAGCTGCCCTACCCGCTCACGCCGCCCCCCCGCCACCACAAAAATCTGCGATAAGCGCTCCTTGACCGCTGTGTCAACGTTGATTAAATCCTGGTTTTCCTTCAGAACCCCTCGGGCAACCTTGAAGTAGTTGATCTCTCCTATGTGGGGCTCGTTGGCCGTCTTAAAGACAAACAGAGCTGTACGCCCTTCGGACGTGCAGGGTACCGCCTCCCCGTCTGGTGTGGCCAACGGAGCCACCTGGTCTGGCGAAGCCCCCACCCGGATGATAAACTCCATGAGCCGTTTGATCCCAATGGACTTCAGGGCCGAGAGGCAAAACACTGGGTAGACCTCCCCATGGGCCAGGCCTATCGACAGGCCCTTCCGAATCTCATCCTCTGTCAGCAACCCCTTCTCGAAGTATAGCTCCATGAGGTGGTCATCGTTCTCCGCGGCCTTCTCTATCAGCTTCACGTTGAGAGCCTTGGCCTTCTCCAGCTGGTCGGCAGGGATCTCCAGCTCCTCCCGCTGGCCCTGGTCTCCCGTGAACCTATACATCTTCATCAGGAGTACATCGATGAAGGAATCAAAACCTGCCCCTGCGTTGACAGGATATTGCACAGTCACCAGCCCTGGCCCATAGATGAGCTCCAGCGACTCGAGCGCGTGCTCATAGTTGGCCTTCTCGTGATCGAGCTGATTAAGGGCGACGATCATCGGCTTATGCATGCGCACCGCCCAACGGGTGAAGATCTCAGTGCCCACCTCGGCCCCACGCTGCGCATTGACCACCATCACCGCCAAATCGGCCACGGTGAGCATCGGAACGGTGGCGCCAATGAAATCGTCTGACCCTGGCGTATCAAACAGATTGAGCTTATGGTCCATGAACTCGGTATAGAGCACCGATGAGAAGATTGACTTCCCATTCTGCTGCTCCAGCTCGCTCGAATCCGACACCGTGTTCTTCCCCTCTATCGTCCCCTTGCGCGCTACCACTCCCCCTTCAAAAAGCATCGCCTCTGCCAGTAGCGTTTTCCCTGCATCGGAACTCCCCAGCAACACCACGTTGCGGATCTCCGTTGTCGCATAGCTTTTCATAGGCCCGTGTCCCTTTGATGTTTGTTTGCGCTCACCGTGGCCCCCGGTGGATCCCAGGGCCTACCCTAGTTCAAAGGTAACAAATTCTAAACTATCCTGGAGCCCCACAGACTCCACCCTATGAACCTACTGGTACCCTAGTCGCACGATGCGCAATTCACCACCGAAAGCACCTCCTGGATAGGCAACCGCTTCTTCGGCGCCGCAGGCTCTACAACCCGGCCAAACGGCATCTGCGCCACGAGTTGCCACGATGGATGCGCATGCGCCAGCGTGGCAATCTCGGCATCTGCCAGCCCAATGTAGTGCTGCACATTCGCCCCAAACCCCATCCCCACAAGTCCAAGCCAAGCCATGTATTGGTGCGAGCCCTGCACCTGTTGCGCCCACTTAGGGAAGTTAGCTGCAAGGCCAGGGAATTGCGCCACCATGCGCTGCGTAGTGGCGGTGTCGTCGTAGAATAGCAACGTCGCAACCCCACTGGCAAATGAGGTCGCTATCTTCTGCTTGGTGCCATCATCAAAACGAGCCTGCCCTATCTTCGCCAGCAGTGCCTGCGCCACCAGATCCCAGTGGCGCGCATGGGCCGCTCCCGTCAGTAGCACCACCCGAACGGGCTGGCAATTGAAGTGCGTGGGCATCTGCTGCAGCAAATCGCCCAGCATGCCCTCCACCGACTCCTGCGACACCACCCACTCGGGGGCCAGGTGATACTCACTATGCCGAGCCGCCATCAGGGCCCGAAAAGCCTCGAAATCAAACATTTGTCCCATACTACACTACCTCCTCCAGTATATTTCCACTTAACAAACCACTCGAGCGACACAGGGCACAACGTAGCAAAAATATGGCACTTCCTACAGCACTACCTGATAAAGCGTACCAGCACAGGCAACTTCAGCGCACCATCCTCAGAAAGCTCCCCAAAATTCCAGCGGCTCGCGGAGGGAGTGTCGAACTGCGTATTGTAGAAAAGAAAATCCTCAAACCTGTTCCTATCGTAGAAGTGGTAGCAAAGCACTTCCCCATCGCGCCTCACCACCAAATATCCCCCGTTGACCTCGTAACATCCCTCCCAGGGCGTGGCTGGCATAAGCCCCAAGGCTATCTCCACCAAGAGCTTCTTAAGCTTATAACGGTAGAACACTTCTCCCCGCACACCAACCCCTAAGGGATCCATATCCACCAACACCTCGGCTAATTCTGAACACCTTCGTACACCTGTAGCATAGTACTCCCATACCATCAGGGCCATTATACGAGGCATCTCACTATCGACAAGCATCAAGTTGTTGTAAAAGGTCTTATTCAGATAAGTGCAACTACGGAAAGTATACCCTGCTTTATTGAGAGCCCGAACCCTATCGCGAACTCTTCCCCTTGTATCTATTCGGTTAATGCGCTTAACTACCCTTACAGACGGTGCTGGCTCGATGGAAAAAGAAATAAGCGTGGCCCCGGAGGCATTAAGTAGTGCAGAGGGTGACCCTAGCTGCGATTTTATGCTAAAGCCTAGCGCCAGAGTCCCTTGCATTGGAGCACGCACCTCAATGATCAAATCCCGCTTCTTAGTCGAAGAAGCCTTTATCTGCGTACAACCTATCTTACGCATGAAATGCTCCGTATCAGGGATAGCCACAACGCCTTTCATCTGCTCGATGACAGAAAATAAACTTTTTGCCTGCTCTAGGAACTCATGCACTCCCACCCTGATTGGAGCTCTTTGCCCTGACCAACTAATGAGGACCTCGCCGCCCGTTGCCAGCTCATAAAGCTTGTCGGGGTGTGTAGCCTCTTCTCGTACAATCCGAATTATGGGATACCAAAGGTCAGTCAAGCACTCCATGTCTGGAAGGCCAAACTGCAGCTTACCATCAGCCAACAACTTAAATAACACATAGAGTTCACTCCACTCTCCCCTATTCCCCCGTAGTCCCATATGGCATAGATTTTATCCCTAACACTCGCAGCAGCTTTCTGCCCGTTGCTATCACAGCAGGTATAGCCACCGAATTCCCAAATTGCCGGTAAGCCTCAGTATCGGAGACTACTATGCGGAAATCGTCTGGAAAGCCTTGTAGACGAGCCCATTCGCGTGGTGTCATTCTGCGGAGACCATCTCTATTCACCTCGCCTTTGATCCTCGTGACTGGTGTAAAATTTGTCAAGCGCATATCCACCACCAAATTACGTTCCCGCCCCATGCCTCCACAAAGCACTGCGTTGGCAATCCCATCGTCGGGAATCACCTCATAGCCAAAGCCATGGCCTTGAGCCGCATGACGAGCCCTATGGCGTTGCAAGGATGCAATGTACTGCGTTGAAAGATAATACTTAACCGACACCTCCTCCTCTTCCCGCACATCTATAAATCTCCTTTCCAACGGCATTGGAGCAGGATAATGGAATGGCCAGTGGCGGATAGCATCCTCACGGAAACCAACTATAAACACGCGCTCCCTGTTTTGTGGAACCCCAAAGTCCTTCGCATTGATTACCCTCGGCTCTGGCACTCGATAGCCTAACTCTTCTCGCAAAATTCGCAGCATCGTCTGAAGCGTAGCGCCGCCCTTGTGCGACACCAAACCCTTGACGTTCTCCAAAAAAAACGCTTTCGGATGGCACACCGAAAGCACCTGCGCCACATTGAAAAAAAGAGTCCCGCGCGTCTCTTCAAAACCTCGCCGCTGGCCTGCTATAGAAAATGGCTGACATGGGAAACCCGCACATAAAAGGTCAAAATCGGTAGGCACTCGCGCTTGTACCTCGCGGCGGGTAATATCCCCATAGGGCATCTCTCCAAAATTGACACTATAGGTTTTGCAAGACGCAGGATTCCACTCGCTGGAAAAAACGCATCGACCACCCAAGCGCTGAAATGCCAGACGAAAGCCCCCTATGCCTGCAAACAAATCGATAAAAGTGAATTGATGATCCTCTGGAGGGGGAAAAGGTATTAGCCGTTGAAACATTCTGCCCCTCCCCCCTACAGCATCAGCACCAGCCCCACCGCCACCGGGCAAAATATCGTCAACACCACCCCATGGTAAATCGATGGCACCGCGTAGGCCGGGCTGCTGGCGCCCACCACAAAGGCCAGGTTTGTATCCATGCTCGTGGCCCCGGCACTACAGATCACCCCCAGCGGCCCAAACACGCGGCCTATGGGGCGAGCCAGAAAGATGGTCAGCACCTCGCGGCAGATATTACTCACCAAGGCTATAGCACCCACCTGAGCAGCCAAACGCTCGGGACGGAAGCCATCTGTGATCAACACGCTCGATAGACTGTAGTAGCCATAGCCACACCCTACCGCCACGCAGGCGCGCAGATTGAGGTCGAGCATAGACCAAGCACACAAACTCCCCACCAACGTGCCCACAACCGTGACCAAGGGCAGCCAGAGCAAATGTATCGACATCTGCTGCAAGGAGCGCATGGCCTGTACATCCCCGCCCACGGAGATACCAGCAAAGAACATCAGCACCTCCAGCGTGCGGGTAGAAACATCGTAGCGCCCCACCCACGCCGGTATAGGCAAAAAATATCCCACCGCTAAGCCCAAACCAAAGCCCAGCAGGTAGCTAGCACTGCTCGTCAAGGCCGACCAAAGACTCTTGCGCTTTCCGCCTGCACCCCCCGATGTCGTGCGAAGCCTACGGCGCAGCGCAATACGGCCGAATAGCCACCCACCTACTATGCTGAAAACCATGCTCAGCAACGCTAGCACCAGCGACTGCACACCCAAAATCGACAACTCGGCTATCAGCCTATGGTCCTCGCCCAAGGCCATACCCAGCAAAAAGAGTAGCAGGTAGACCGTAGCGGAGAACAGCCAACCGCACACCTTGAGTACGAGTACCCTGCGTTGCAATATGACCCCCAAGGCTATACCAAGAGCCATGCAAATGAGCAATCGGACTACGACCATAATGCTGAAACTAGCGAAGATTGGGATATACGCCCTGGGCAAAAAGACGTCTCAAGATAGCCGACACCAAGGGCCTATCTTCTGCATAGGTGACCCCGCACCAGCCAGTGCCACCTGACAGCACGCGGCACTGCGCATAGCCGGAGGACAACGCCGAGGCAACCACCGAGGGCAAGTAGCACTCTGGGGTACGCTCCTGGGGCAACTGCGTAAAGTACTCTCGTACAAACCTATCGAAGTAGGTCACGAAATCGGCACTAAAGCCCCAGCAATTCATCGAAACAGCACTCCCGGGCGACACCTCCATGCGCTTCCCCTCTCGCTGACCTACCACCTTCTCCCCCTGGCGCACAAGCCCACCTACCTCCACTATGCTCTGCAGCATTCCCTGAACATCCACCTGGCACACCCCACGCGACACTGGCCCCGCGGAAGAAAGCGTCTCCTCGAGCGGATACCCCACCAGCGCGCACGACTGCCCCTCCACTGCGCCCAAATATTCACCCAGCGAATCAAAGGCCGAGCGACCATAGTAATCGTCTGCATTGATAACCGCAAACGGCCCATCGATATAGGGCAGTGCGCACCAGACCGCGTGAGCCGTACCCCAAGGCTTCTCTCGCCCCTCCTCCACCTGAGCCCGGTCGGGCACACACGAAAGCTCCTGCGCAGTAAACGAGACCCTCAGCCCCAAACGACTACAAAGCGGGGACACATGCTCGCGCAAGGCCTCCTCCATGGCAGGTCGGATCACAAACACCACCTTGTGAAACCCTACCTGCGCCGCATCGTATATGGAATAATCCATGATGATCTCCCCATGCGGCCCCATGCCCTCTAGCTGCTTGAGACCCCCGTAGCGGCTGCCTAGCCCCGCCGCCAGCACCACTAGCACCATAGAATCCTCCACGCTCACAGCTCGCACCTTGCCTTCCCGCATATCCATAGCTACCTCCTATCCATACTGAGGGAACGCTCCCCATAGTATGAGTCACGCTCCACAGGAACATAGCCCGCCTCGCGCACCAACAACTCCAGCTCTTCCATGCTCGCCTCTGGCGTCTGGTCCGCCGCCCCTGCCATGCTATATATCTTAGTACTCCTGCCGATCGTGCCATCCAGATCATCTACCCCGTAATCCAACACCAAGCTCAAATTCCCCTTGCCCAGCATGGGCCAGTAGCCCTTGAGATGGGGAAAATTATCCAGATACACTCTGCTCACTGCATACGTACGCATGACCTCGGGCAGCGACACCTCGCCCAAGGCTGACAACTGGTTCCCCTCACTGCAATACTTGAGCGGGATGAAACTGTTGAAGCCATGCGTGCTGTCCTGTAGCGTACGGAGAGTCTCTAAGTGCTCCACGCGCTGCCTATAGCTTTCCAAATGGCCAAAGAGCATCGTGGCATTGGATACGCCCCCTAGCCGATGCCAAACTGCATGGAGGCGAAGCCAACTCTCGCTATCGCACTTCTCGGGGCATATCTCGGCCCTGAGGGCATCATCTAATATCTCAGCTCCACCACCTGGCAGCGAGCCCAAGCCAGCGACACGTAGCTGCCCCAGTCCCTCCTCATAGCTTATGCCTTCTCGATCAAACACCGAGCAAAGCTCCACGGCCGAGTAGGCCTTAATATGCAATTCCGGGAACTCTGCATGGATGCGCCCCACCACCTCGAGGTAATCGCTAAAATGCCATCCAGGCACCACCCCACCCGTGATATGGAGTTCACTATTGCCTGCCTCTGCGCAGGCTCGCGCCCGCACGTAGATCTCCTGCTTACTCAGGCACCAATAGCCTGGCTGACCCGGCGCCCGGCGGAAGGAACAGAACTTACAGCTGTAGAGGCAACCATTGGTAGGCTCTATATGCGCATTGCGATTGTAGTAGGCCTTCAACCCGTTCAAACGAAGCCTGACAAGCGTTGCCATGAGCGACAACACCCCCAAGTCTGCCTCCTCGAAAAGAGCAACCCCTTGTGCCTCCGTGAGCCTCCGCCCCCTCAGAACATCTCCGATTGCTCCACCAACGCCCACAGGGCTGATACACTGCGCCCTCCGGAGCAGGCTGGATATCTGCTCTATCGACTCCCCTACCTGCCTTCCCCCCATACATGTCCTCTACGCTAGACCGAACAAACTGCGCAATGCGCTGGCGTATGGCTAAAAGCTCTCGTAGTCCGCATCACTAGCATCGGTCGACATATCAAACATGAACCCGCCCGTCTTCGTGGGGCCCATCTTAGGCTCCTTGCTAGCAGAGTCTGTGGGAGTCTGGATCGATGATGCAGAAGCTGGAACGGACCCCGAAGGCGCAGGCACTGCTGTAACCTTGGGCTGCGCTGCCGCTGTAGCCTTGGCTTTAGGCGCCTTGGGGGCCGATGCCACACCCGTAGCGACTGACGTAGACGATGCGGTGCCAGATGCAGCCTCTGGCTTTGCTACCACGGCCCCAGCGGGGCTAGCAGGCCGCCCAATCGTCTTCGGGGCGGCAGCTGCAGCACCCAAATGCGCAGCACTAGTCCGCTTGATAGGCGCAGCCTTGGCAGACACCGAGTCCCCAACCTTCGCTCCAGACTTACCAAGTTCGGAGGGCTTGGCTAAGGGCGTAGCCACAGGATGGTGCGCAGGCTGGCTGTGGGCCGTAGAGGGCCTGGACTTACTACCCGATACCAACGAACCTGAGCGTCCCAAACTATGCAGACCTGCACCCGCAGGCGTAGTTGCAGCGGCTGGAGCTGCCTTAGCTGCCGTAGTGCCACGTTGTGCCGATGCAGCAACCGTAGAGACTTGCCTAGAGGCCGAAACGGGGTGGGGCATAGAAGAAGCTGGGGCAGGAGATGGGCGGCGAACAGATGCGTGGACAGCAGTCGCAGGCTGCTCGGGATGGGTATCCACCAACATCTTATCCGATCCTCTCTGCTTCTCGGCCACCTTGAAGTAGGAAACCGTCTCCTGCAAATCTTGGGAGAGTTTGGTTAACCGCGCAGCATCATTGGCCAAGCTGTCACTGGCTGTGGCGTTCTGCTGCGCCACATTGTTCAGCAACTGGAGCGCACTGTTCACCTGCTCTGTGCCATTGCGTTGCTCGGCGTTGGCCGTTGCCACATCGCGCGAAAGTTGCACGCTAGTCTCTATACTAGGGCGAATGACTTCAAGTGCCTTATTGGCCTCCTCGGTGGCCTGCACGGCGGTAGAAACCAATGCTATGACCTCATCGGCCGCTTTGCCGCTGCTCTCGGCCAGCTTACGCACCTCCGAAGCCACCACAGCAAAGCCCCTACCATGCTCCCCAGCCCGCGCAGCCTCCACCGCCGCATTGAGTGCCAAAATGTTGGTTTGACCAGCTATTTCGCTCACCACCGTTATCTTCTGAGCTATCTGCTGTACCGCTTCGCGGTTGGCCGTGCTGCGCTCAACAAGATCCTTGAGGACGTCAGACACCTTCATCGACTCCTGCTCCGATGACTGCGCCTTCTCGGCCGTCAGGTCAACGTTGGCCGACATCTCCTCCATCGCGCTGGCCACCTCCTCGGCCGACGATGCCTGAGAATTAGCCCCCTCGGCCATGCGCTTCGAGGTCTCGCGCATCTCGTGGCTCGCCTGCAGCACCTCCTTCGAATTGGTACGGACCGCCCCGATCACCTCCGTCACTCGCTTACCAAAGGCCAAGGTCAAGCGAAGCATACTCCCCACCTCATTCTGCTGCTGAAGCTCGTACTCGGTAAACGTCTCCTGGGTCACCATGTCGCCGTTGTAGAGGTGCTCAAGCTGACGGGTCAACCTACCAAAAACAGATGACAACCGACGACCTACAAAACTACTCAGAGCAAAAAGCAACGCCACAAAGAACAACACAATTGCCATCAGGACAATCACCGCATTCAGTACAGACGACTTAGCGTAGTTATAGACCCCGTCGGTAAGCCCCTCCGCCAAGGACTCCACGCGTGCACGCGCAGCTAGTGCCTGCTGCTTCGACTGCGACAGCGCACTCGTTGCGGCCTGGAGCGCCTGGCCCTCGGCCAAGCACTTCTGGAGCATAGTCGAATTGTCCCCCTCCTGCATCGCACGGCTCTGTGCCACTTGCAGCGAGCGCAGCAGCGTATCTAGGGATTCGCCCTTGCGCGCTACTGCGAAATCGCTCATCGCCTGGTAAGCATCGTGGAAATTGTAAAGAACCTCCCGCCCCTCCGAGGCCCTGACCAGCCGCCAATAGTAGTCCGACATATCCCGCTGGGTAGTCTGTAACGTCGACATCACGGCCTGCTCGCTATTCATGACCTGAACATGCGCATCATACAATGCCCCCAGGGCCTCCATCATGGCCTGATGCGTTGCCTCATTGCGATAGTACGCTGACATGTCGCGCACCAGATCCTGGTACTGGGCGCGCAGTTGTTCAAAAAGAGAATCATGCCGCTTGGGCACCTTCGGATCGTGCGTAACGAGGTACTCTGTCACCGACTGATCAGCCCTCTGCACCACATCGCCCCAGACGCGAACCCCGCTCACCACTGGCTGCACTCGCCGAATTTGGATAATAAGCGTGCTGAGTATCCCACCTAGGATCGCCAGCGTAACCACCACCATCACGCTCGCTATCAGCAACACTGTCTTGCGCACCGAAAGATTCGCTAACCACCTCATCTACTACTCTCCTTATGCTTTCCTGCCCCTAGACCACTCCGCCACGAAGTTAGCCATTTATCTGGCAACATGCCCAACCCACTCCCAACGCCTAGGCCCAAGGGGAAAACGATAGTACTCCTACCCCCAGAGCCCCCACTCTTCCGCAAAAAACTAGAGTAAAAGCATGGCCAAACAGATGACTATCCCCGAATAGAGCAAATCCACCAGGCAAAAACCCATGATGTCCCGGGCTCCCAGCCCCGCAACGCCCAAGGCCGGCAAGGCCCAAAAAGGCTGAATCATATTCGTCCAGGCATCCCCCCAAGATATTGCCAGTGCAACCTTCGCCGGGGAAACCCCCAAGGTCAACGCTGCGGGCATCATGATAGGCCCTTGCACCGCCCATTGTCCCCCACCCGAAGGAACAAAGATGTTCACCAACCCGGCCGAAAGGAAGGTAAAGAGCGGGAAAGTCCTGGCCGTTGATATACTCACGAAAAACTCCGACATCTCACCCGCCAAGGATTGCCCCGATTCGTTCACCCCCACCATCATCCCCATAATCCCTGCGTAGAACGGAAACTGGAGTATGATCCCTGCACTGCCCTTGACGGCATTCCCAAAGGCTTTCAGAAAACGATCGCAGCGACCGTGCAGCAAAATCCCAAACATCAAAAATATCAAAATCACTATGTTCAGGTTCAGGTCAAAGCCCGACTTGACAAAATAGAGTACGATGTAGGTAAGGCCCAGCAGGAAAATGAGCCACACCACGATGCTAGAACGCTCCAGCCGCTCCGCCGGAGTCGTGGCAGGTAGCGAGCTTTCAAGCTGTCGCTCATCCCGCTTAAAGCTCTCGAGCTGCTGCTGCGAAATGCACACACGTTGGCCCTCCGGGGGCTGCATCATGCGATTGAGCAAGGGAAGGGAAACCAACAGCACCGCGCTGATTACCAGATTGAGCGTGGAGAACAGCGTTGCTTGCACAGGGATAGGACTTTGCACCACACCAGCCGTCATCAGCGATAAATCCACATCCCTACTGGCCAGCGTCAGGGGAATAGAGCCTGAGAGCCCCCCATGCCAGAGCAAAAAGCCCGAATACGCACTCGCTATCAGGAGCCTATAGTCTACCCCCTTTACCGAACGAGCCAGGGCACGGGCAAGCAGGGCCCCCACTACCAGACCAAAGCCCCAGTTGATCCAACAGGCCAAAGCCGAAACAAACGTTACCAGCACGATGGCACTCTCTGGGGTTGCGCATATGGCCGACAGGCGGTGCAACCCCTTAGCCACAAACTTGGAACTAGCCAAGGTGTGCCCACACACTAGCACCAAGGCCATCTGCATGGAAAAGGCCAGCAGACTCCAAGCCCCATCGCCCCAAAACCCCACCATCCGCAACGGCGATACCCCCAAGCTCACGACACCGCACAGCAAGGTGATAAACGTCAAAATCACTGCGAACAGAAATGCATCTGGCAAATAGCGCTGCATGAGGGTCACGCAGCCACGCGTCAATCGTGAAAGCATGATTCCTAGTTTTTTCCCATAGTACAAGGTAGCAAAATCTCTCCCAATTTGCTCCAGAAAGCGCCCATCCCAAGTGCTGTGGTTACCCTTATAACCTAGCCTGCCGACAACCTGCACCCCCAGGGCAGGCGATCCCAAGCCCACTCAGCGCAAACTACACCCAGCCAAGCTAGAATGCATAGTGCTGGCTTATAGACTCATGGGAAACAAGGCGCTTGATGACCTCAGCGAAGAGATTAGCCACCGTGAGCACTTTAATCTTCTTCGAAGGCACGGGATCGGGCAGGGGAATGGTATCGGTGACCACGACCTCCTGGAGCTTGGAAGCGTTGAGCCGCTCATACGCCGGCCCCGAAAGAACCGCGTGGGTAATCAAGGCCCTGACGCTGGCCGCACCTCGCTCCACCATCATGTTGGCAGCCTTGGTGATGGTGCCCGCCGTGTCGATCATGTCATCCACCAAGATGACGTTCTTACCCTCCACATCGCCTATGGCCGTCATCTCGGCCACCTGGTTGGGCCTGGTGCGCTCCTTATGGCAAACAATCAGGGGCATATCAAAATGCCTAGCATAGCTACTGGCACGCTTGGCCCCCCCCATGTCTGGCGAGGCAAACGCCAAATTCGGGATGTGCAACCCCTCCACATACGGCACAAATAGCCAAGACGCATAGAGGTGATCCACAGGTATGTCGAAAAAGCCTTGAATCTGATCTGCATGCAGATCCATCGTGATCACCCTATCTATACCAGCCGAGCAGAGCATATTGGCCACCAGCTTGGCAGCTATGGGTACCCGCGGCTTGTCCTTCCGATCCTGGCGCGCCCACCCAAAGTATGGTATCACCGCCACCACCTTCTCAGCACTAGCCCTACGAGCCGCATCGGCCATGAGCAAAAGCTCAAAAAGATTCTCCACTGGCGGACGGGTACTTTGAATCAAGAACACGGTCTTTCCACGCACCGACTCATCGAAGGAGGGCTGGAACTCCCCATCGCTGAAATCAAAAAACGACAGCTTCCCCAGCTCGCTCCCGTAGGCCTCCGCTATGCGCAACGCCAAGGCATGCGTGCCACGGCCTGGATAAAACCGTACCTCTGGATTGTTCATCTCGCTTGTCCTCCGTCTATTGCTTTTACGCCCCCAGGTCACTAGTCCTCGAGCGCCCCTTCCAACACCTCACGGATGCACCCCCATATGGCCTCGCCCCCAATCCTCTGAGGAGCTGAAGTCTGGAATTGCGGCGGTAGCTGCTCAAAAAGCTCCAGCAACTGCGCCTGGTAAACGGCCACATGCTGCTGCAACTGGTGCGCCGTAAGCTTATCACACTTGGTATAGACCAGCGCCGTGGGTACCGCATGGTCGGCCAACCACCCCAAAAACTCCAAATCGATCGCCTGCGGCGCTAGCCGCACATCCAGCAGCACGAACACCACGCTAAGCTGCTCGCCGTGGCAGAGATAATCCTCCACCATCGCCCGGAGTCGCGCTCGCTGCGCGGGTGGCAACTCCGCATAGCCATAGCCAGGCAAATCCACCAAGTAGCAATCGCTATCGACCAAGAAACGGTTGATAAGCTGTGTCCTACCCGGCATCGACGACACCTTCGCCAGTGCCTTCTGACCCGCAAGCATATTGATGAGCGAGGACTTCCCCACGTTGGAACGCCCTACGAAGGCAAACTCCGGTAGCTGGGGCTTAGGCGACCAACGCCAATCCTCGCTACTGGACAGAAAACGAACCTGCCTACGATGCCCCACTGACTACCGCCCCTATGCGCCAATACGCTCCGCGAAGGTAGCAAATTAGCCGGGGGTGGGTAGTCCCAGCACAGCCACCCTAGCCACTCCAAAGGCCTCAAGGTGCAGCCAAAACCTAAAACTGCACACCGTCACCTGTCACATTGACAGCCCTGCCCAGGGGCAATTCCTTACCATAAGCAATACTAAAACCAATGCCCCCGCAAGGTAGGATGACGAAAGCTGACATCCACACCAGGCCTACATGCCCGACGGGATCCGCAGGTGCAACATGGGCATTGGCTACTGCGCGCAGGGTGGCCTGCAGCAAACCATGGACTCGGAGCCTCTGGACGCTCGCAAACCAGCCGACTTACAGACAAAAAAATCCCGCGGCGTAAGCCGCGGGACCAAATCGAATAGCTGCCCCACGCAGGGGCCAAAAGGCTACAGTGCCAGCTTCTTGAGCAGATAGTGATCGGCCAGCTCCCCAGTCACCTCCGTGCCATCGGTGTTGAGCAAACGAATGGCATCTTGCTCCACCTTGAACCTGTAGACCTGCTGGGCAGTATCCTGCGGGCGAAGCACCAACGTCTTGGCTGCAGAATCTAGCAACTCCACCGTACCCGTAACCAGCTCAGGCTGGGCATCGCGATCGAGGTACTGCCTGGACAGAGTATAGGTTCCATCGGGGTTGTTGAAAGTGACCCGCATGACAATGCCCGGGCAATCAGCCGCAGGGATAGTGTCCTCGTAGCTCACTGGCGTCGGCAAATCTATCGGCAGAACCGCCTCGGCAGGCATCACCTGCGCTGCCATGGCCGTGCTATCAGCCTCGGTGCTGTTGGTCGTCGTAGCCGTATTCCCGCAGCTCGACAACAGGGCTACAGCTCCGCAGAGAGCCCCGAAAAACATCAAACGCTTCATGTTGAAACAGTATTATTTTACGTAGTTAACGCCTCTTTTACCCCTTGAACTCCGCCCGCTAGCTACAGCGAGAGTGTCCACAGTTGGCGCACACTGGGCAGCCTTCCTGGTAGATAAGCATGTTCGACCCACACTTCGGACACGCCTCCCCGCGCTCCACGGTCGTCCCATCGGGGATGTAACGTTGCAATGCACGCTCCACGCCAGCCTTCCAGGTATTAATATTCTCCTCCTCCACCTGCAAACCATGTACCAAATTGACCACATCGACTATCGGCATCTCGTTGCGCAGCACTCCAGAAATGAGCTTGGCGTAGTTCCAGAATTGACGGTCAAACATATGGCTAAGCCCTCCTATAGTGCTGCTGTAGCCCGCCGAGTCTACATACTGGAAGTCGTAGCGACTGGGCTTGCCATCGTCCTTTACCTTCACGATCTTCCCCTTGACCACACTCGCCGGGAACACGAGAACATCGTCCGTTGGATGCCCTGTGAAAATCTCGTAGGGACGGCCATTGTAGAGCCCCACGAACGCAATCCACTCCTCGCGCCCATTGTGAAACCGAATGACATCGCACTCCAGAATCCTCGGTCTGACCGCAGGGAATACCTTGCTGCCTGACTCCTTGGCAGATATAAGCACCCCATCGCGCGAGCCGTCACGGTACACCGTGCAACCCTTGCACCCCGAACGCCAAGCTGTCTCATACACCTTGCCCACCATCTCCTCCGTGGTGCTGTTGGGCAGGTTGACGGTCACGCTGATCGAATGATCCACCCACTGTTGGATGCCCCCTTGCATCTTCACCTTCTCCAACCAGTCCACCTCATTGGCCGAGGCCTTGGCATAGGGCGACCGCGCCACCAGCGCATCGATAAACTCCGTGGACTTGCCCCTGAGTTCCTCTGGATCGTAGCCATTGACTTTCATCCACTCAAGAAGCTTGGGGTGAAATACCATGAACTCCTCAAAGCAATCGCCGTTCTTATCGCGAAACACTATCTTGGCCTTGGGGTCATCCGCATTGACCTTACGACGGCGCTTGTAGTAGGGCATGAAGACTGGCTCTATGCCCGAAGTGGTCTGGGTCATGAGACTAGTGGTCCCCGTGGGCGCAATGGTCAGCAGGGCGATATTGCGGCGCCCCGACTTCTCCATCCGCGCGTAGAGAGCCGGCGAGGCCTCCTTGAGCCTTAAAATGAACGGATTCTCTGCCTCGCGCTGCGCATCGTAGATCTCAAACGCTCCCCGCTCCTCCGCCATCTCCACCGAGGCCTCGTACGCCGAAAGGGCCAGCATCTTCTGAATGTGAATGGCAAACGCAGAGGCTTCAGGCGTGCCGTAGCGCAGACCAAGTGCCGCCAGCATGTCGCCCTGTGCTGTGATACCAAGCCCTGTGCGCCTCCCTCGAACCGACTTGGCATATATCTTCCGCCAAAGCTCCCGCTCAACGCACTTGATGTCATCGGTCTCGGGATCGGAGTCGATCTTACGCTGGATCTCATCGATCTTCTCGAGCTCTAGGTCGATGATGTCATCCATGAGACGTTGCGCCTTATTGACATGGCGGCGAAAACGCTCCTCGTTGAACTTGGCCCTCGGAGTAAAAGGATCATCGACATAGCTGTAGAGGTTGATGGCCAGCAGCCGGCAGCTATCGTAGGGGCAGAGCGGGATTTCGCCGCAAGGATTGGTTGACACGGTGCGGTAGCCCTGATCGGCGTAGCAATCAGGTATAGACTCCCGGAGCACCGTGTCCCAAAAAAGCACCCCTGGCTCGGCCGCCTTCCAGGCATTATGGACTATCTTGCCCCAAAGCCGCCGAGCATCTATCCTCCGAACCACCGTGGGATGCTCGGACTCCACGGGGTAGCGTTGCTCGTAGCTTTTACCCTCCAGCGCATCCTGCATGAAGGCATCATCGATACGCACCGAAACATTGGCCCCCGTGATCTTTTGCGTATCGAGCTTGGCATCGATAAAGCTCTCCGCATCGGGGTGACGAATCGAAATGGTCAACATAAGTGCCCCCCGACGCCCATCTTGTGCCACCTCCCGCGTAGAGTTTGAGTAACGCTCCATGAAGGGCACGATGCCCGTAGAGGTCAGCGCACTATTCTTGACAGGGCTCCCCTTGGGACGGATGCCCGACATGTCGTGCCCAACGCCCCCACGGCGTTTCATGAGCTGCACCTGCTCCTCATCAAGTTTGAGAATGCCCCCATACGAATCGCCCAGCCCCTCCTCAAAGCCTATCACGAAGCAATTCGACAGACTGGCCACCTGGTAGTCGTTGCCTATCCCCGTCATAGGCCCTCCTTGAGGCACCAGGTAATGAAAGCCCTCGAGCAAGTCAAAAATCTCCTGCTCCTCCATGGCATGCGGATACTTGCCCTCCACGCGGGCCAATTCCCTGGCCAGACGCCAATGCATGTCATCCGGCGTACGCTCATAGATGTGACCCTCTGAATCCTTGAGTGCGTACTTACTCACCCATACCTTGGCCGCCATCTCGTCGCCAGCAAAGTACTCTATGGAGGCAGCCAAAGCCTCCTCGTACGTGTAATTCTCCGACATAGAACCGTTACCCCTCTATTAGTCTATAATCTTTAGGGAAATTTCCCCCACGCTCGCCAGGCACACGGGCAAGTACGATGCGCAACCGATCCAGCCTTTAGGGTCGTCCGTAGCATTCCGCTACAAGGCCGGGCCTACGGCTACGCTCGTGGGGCTTCCCCCTAATCCCAATGCGCGCTAGTTGTCAGCACTACGCATTGGTAGGATTCGAAAAATCTACCTTTGGGGCCTGATCAGCTCCCTCCTGCGCCTTGAAGTAGCCACAAGCCTCGAAACCCGACATGGAGGCAATGATGCTCTGGGGGAAGCGACGCCGAAAGGTATTGTAGGCCTTGGCCACATCGTTGAACTTCCGGCGCTCATTGGCAATCCGGTTCTCGGTACCCTCAAGCTGCGCCGAGAGGTCCCGGAAAGCTTGGGTGGCCTTCAGCTCGGGGTAGCGCTCCACGGTAACCATCAAACGGCTCAAGGCCGAAGAAAGCTGACCCTGCACCTGCTCGAAGCGCGCCATGTTCTCCGGCGTCAGGGCATCGGCATCGATCTGCATAGAAGTGGCCTTGGCCCTAGCCTCCACCACGCCCGTGAGCGTCTGCTGCTCAAAACCCGCCGCACCCTTCACGGTGGCTACCAAGTTAGGCACTAGATCGCTGCGCCGCTGGTACACGTTCTCCACGTTGCCCCACTGCGACTTGACCTCCTCATCGAGGGAGACCAACCTATTGTACCACCCAAACGCCTTCGCTACAAATATCACCACCAGGAGTACGACACCCCCCAAGATAATCCATCCTGTTCTCTTCATGGCCACTCTAACTTTATGTCCGATTCCTCTTGCTCTTGCTTGCCACTACGCCCCTCACCCACTGGCCCCATGCTCCCGCGGATTAACCTCTGCGCCAAATAGCCCCATCGGGGGTGTCCTGAATCTCTACGCCAGCCTCCTGCATGGCATCACGAATAGCATCGGACGTGGCATAATCCTTCACTTCCTTAGCCTTGGCCCGCCACTTCAACACCAGCTTCATGGCCTGCTCCAAGGCCTTATCGTCAGCTCCTGGTACCCCCGCTGCCCCCTCAGGGCGCAACCCCAGCACCCCCTGCGCAATGGCATCGAAGCCCTGCTTGAGCTGCTGCAGCGCCTCGGCCGTGAGCCTAGCCTTACCCTGCGCAAGCTCCTGGATCAAAGTACCAAGTCCAAAGAGATGCGACAACGCCACCGGCGTGTTCATGTCATCCAGCAAGGCCTGCCAGCAGGGCGAAAGCAGCGAATCCACCTCAACGCTGCTGCAAGCCGCTGGCTCAACACGCTCCAGCGCCTCACGAAGCGACCACAACCGCTCCAGCCCCCGTCCCGCGGCCACCAACGCCGCGTTGCTAAAATCTAGCGTTGAGCGATAGTGGGCCTGGAGAATGAAAAAGCGCATGGTCATTGGGCTATAAGGTCGCTCGAGCAGCGGATGCGTCCCCGTAAAAAGCTCGTGCAGCGTGATGAAATTGCCCAGCGACTTGCCCATCTTCTGCCCATTCAAGGTCACCATGTTGTTGTGGAGCCAATAGCGAACCACCGCGCGCCCCTGGGCTGCCCGCGCCTGGGCTATCTCGCATTCATGGTGCGGAAACATCAAATCCAACCCGCCCCCATGGATATCAAACTCCTCCCCAAGGTACTTCTGCCCCATGGTGGAACACTCCAAGTGCCACCCCGGGTAGCCCTCGCCCCACGGCGAAGGCCAACGCATAATGTGACTGGCATCCGCCCGTTTCCACAGGGCAAAATCCAACGGATTGCGCTTCTCCTGCTGCCCCTCCAACGCCCGCGTGTTGGCCAGCAGATCTTCCACCCGTCGCCCGGAAAGCTCACCGTAATGGTAGTGCCTGTTGTAGGCCTCAATGTCAAAATAGACCGAACCATCGACCTCGTAGGCAAAGCCCGCCGCCAGGATGCGCTGGATGTAAGCCACCTGCTCGATGATATGCCCCGAAGCCAACGGCTCAATCGAGGGGGGCAGGGTGTTGAGTTGCTCCAAGGCCCGGTGGTAGCTCACCGTGTAGCGATGCGCCACCTCCATGGGCTCTAGATTCTCTAAACGAGCCTTCTGCTCTATCTTGTCCTCTCCCGCATCCTGGTCGTGCATCAAGTGCCCCACATCGGTAATGTTACGCACATAGCGCACCTTGTAGCCCAGTGCCAACAGCAGACGGTAGAGCACATCGAAAGTCACCGCTGAGCGTGCATGCCCAAGGTGCGGCTCCCCGTATACCGTCGGGCCGCAAACGTACATGCCCACGTGGGGCGCGCGGAGCGGCACAAACGATTCCTTCGTCCGCGTCAACGTGTTGTACAGCCGAAGCTGCGCACGCAAACTCTCCTTTGACTCCATTGCCGTAAGCCCCTCCACCGCCATTTTATCTCCCGCAAAGGTAGGACTATTTCCACGCCTCCCCAACACAAGAACGCCCTTCCCAAAGGATAAATGAGAAGATGATATTGATCTGATAATCACCATACTACGAACCACTCAAATATTGAATTGCATCCCTAATAGACTGCCTTTCAGAGAGTAGATATTCTAGGCGTTGAAAGAGCAACACCCCAAGTACAAACCGCTACGAATACAGGCAAAAATATCGTAGCTGACGATGTGGCATCGTGCACAGGGTAGAAAAACCAAGGGGTGGGCAATTAGTCCAGGAAGCGTACCTGGACTACACGAATCCTTCGCTCCTGCTGGGCAAGTTGTGTATGTCAAACTGTCAGCTCACGGAGATTTAAGAGGACATGGCAAGAAGTTTGAACCGCTTTGCACGGAACACGGCCGTGGCAAAAGTGGACATTTTGGTCATGGACTAGGGCGGCCGGGAGAAGTCCCTCACGAATCCACGAAACGGAGAGGAAGCGACATGAAAAAGAAGAAGAAAGCAACAGATACAAGCCACGAGAACATCAATAGTCCCGTAGACACCCAAGGAGCTACGCCAACTACCTCAGGCGCAGCGCAGGGAGAGTCCACAGGAGAAGAGGCTCCAGAGTCAGCCAAGCCTCAGGGCACCCCCAACGATGCGGAAACACCAGACGAGCCCACGACAGCCGAGCTACAAGCCACCATCGCCGAGCTACAGGCCCAGCTCGCGAAGCAAAACGAAGAGCTGGAGGCCGGGAAAGATCGCTACCTCCGACTCAACGCCGAATTCGACAACTACCGCAAGCGCACCCTGCGCGAACGCGCAGAACTCATAGGCAGTGCGGCGGCCGACACGCTCTCGGCCCTGCTCCCAGTGGTTGATGACTTTGACCGCGCCTTGGCTCACCTCGGCGACGATGCCGACCTGGCCAGCACCCAAGAAGGGATGAAGCTCATACACCATAAGCTACAGGGCTTTCTCAAGCAGCAAGGGGTAGAGGCCATAGACGCAGTGGGCCAAGCGTTCGACACCGACTTTCACGACGCCATATCCCAAATCGAGGCCCCAAAGCCTGAGCTCAAAGGCAAAATCGTAGACGAAGTCAAGCGAGGCTACCTACTGCACGGCAAGGTACTACGCCATGCGCAGGTAGTGGTAGGCAAATAGCGGTTAAGGATGGCAAAAAGAGATTTCTACGAGGTGCTCGGCGTGAGCCGAGACGCAAGCCAGGACGAAATCAAGAAGGCCTATCGAAAGAAAGCCCTCGAAAATCATCCTGACCGTAATCCCGGCGACAAGGCTGCCGAAGAGCGCTTTAAGGAGGCCGCCGAGGCATACGACGTACTGAGCGATCCCGAAAAACGCCAGCGCTACGACCGCTTTGGCCACGAGGGGGCCTCGGGTGCCAGCGGCGGAGGCTTCGGCGGGGCCAACATGAATATGGACGACATCTTCTCCATGTTCGGTGACATCTTCGGGGGACACTTCGGCGGCTTCAGCGGCTTCGGCGGCAACGCCCATGCGGGTGCGGGGGCGCAAACGCATGGCTCCGATCTCCGCGTACGCCTTAAGCTGTCGCTCGAGGAAATCAATACAGGCGTAAACAAGAAGCTTAAGCTCAAGAAATACGTGGCCTGCAGCCACTGCCACGGCAGCGGGGCCGCAGCTGGCACCAAGTACCGCACCTGCACACGCTGCGGGGGGCAGGGCGTGGTGGAAGAGCGCATGCGCTCCCTGCTAGGGATGATGGTGAATAGCCGCAGTGTCTGCCCCGAGTGCGGGGGCACTGGGAAAGTAATCACCGAGAAATGCCGCGAATGTCGAGGCGAAGGGGTCATCCTCTCCGAGGAAACCATCGAGGTGCGAATCCCCGCCGGTGTGGCCGAAGGCATGCAGGTAAAAATCAGCGGGGGCGGCAACGCCGCCCGTCGAGGTGGCATCCCCGGCGACCTCCAGGTCGTAATCGAGGAACTACCCCACAACGTCTTCGTGCGCGAGGGCAACGACCTGCTCTACAACCTCCGCCTCAGCTTCCCAGATGCCGCACTGGGAGGCAGCGTAGAAATACCCACCCTCGACGGGAAGGTAAAGATTAAAATCGACCCAGGCACCCAGCCAGGCAGACTGCTGCGTCTCCGCAACAGGGGTCTACCCATACTCAATACACGGCAGAAAGGCGATCTCCTAGCCATTGTCGATGTATACGTACCGGCTGATCTCAGTCGAGACGAGCGACACCAAGTAGAGGCCCTGCGCAGCCTGAAGGCGATAGACCCTATCAACGGCAAGCAAACCCCATCCCTGCTCACCCGGCTCAAAGGACTATTTGAGTAGCCCCCCCCCCCACCACACAGTACGGGGACTCAGCAACTACAGCAACAGCAAGAGGACTACTTGCTGTTGCCACTGCACGCCTCGAAGGCACGTGTCGGGTGGTTGCATATTGCGCCGATGCCCGGCGCATCCCACTGCAACGGTAAGAGCCACCCCCAGTACTCATACTCATAGAAAAGTAACGGCATTTGACCTCGACAAACACTGGTCGCCGCCAGCGGGGAATTGGTCCTGTTCACCTTGCCGAGGCCCAGCTGCACCGAGTACGCTCGCTCCGCTCGTGCCATAGCTCCCTCCAATTCGCTAACAGTCATTAAGAGGTAAAACGGGCTAGTTTAGTAGTCATTAATAGTCACTGCCCGCACTTTCGGATCTGCGAAGTTATAAAAGCGAAGATTCCCGCACAGACTTTCGCGGCAACAATAAGTACTCCCCGAAACGGCGGGAAGGGAATCTGGCTTCCCGCAGCACTGTAACCAGCTGGCGCACAGACTATTGGCAAAGAAAAAGGGCACGCCCGAACCGAGCATGCCCCGCGAAGAGAAAATATCCATAGAATTATTGTCTACCGATGAGGTAAACGAAAAAATCACTCTCTTCAATAGCTTTTACGCTTACATGTGCTTCTCCGGGGAAGTGTAGAACTGTGCCAGTGCTGATACTATGCACCTCGGTATTGTCAAGAGTAACCTCTACAGTTCCTTTCACTACGGTGAAGAATACTTCCCGTCCTTTATGGTCGTGTGAAGGTATTTGTTCTCCGCTTTTCAGATGCAAGTGTACAAGCGTGAGTTCCTTGTTGTCAATCACCTTACCTAAGGTGTTGATTTCCTGCCCAATGGGACTGATTACTTCTTTCATAATTCTCACTTTATTAGTGCGTATAGCGTTATATGACGTTTTAAAGAAAAAGGGCACGCTCGAACAGAGCATGCCCCGCGGAGAGACAGG
>CAMXWF010000011.1 GCA_947252645.1 uncultured Bacteroidia bacterium | reverse complement strand
GAGCGTGCCCTTTTTCTTTGCCAACAGGCTGTGCGCCTGCGGGTTACCATGGGCTGCGGGAACCCGATTCCCTCCCTGCCGTTTCGGGGAGTACTTATAATTGCCGCGAAAGTCCGTGCGGTAATCTTCGCTTTTATAACTTCACGGATGTGAAAGAGCGGGCAGTGATTGTTAATGACCACCAAAACTAGCCCGTTTTGCCTTCTAATGTTCGTTAACGAGCCATGTCCCTTGGCATGCGCTGACCCGCTCGGCCGGTGCTACTCAGCTCTAGGGGGGTAGAACAGGCAGCGTAGCTGGAAGGAGAAGTGCTGTCAAACGCGGGGGAGAGTACCGCCCAAGACAAACTATGCCAGTATACTTACCGCTCTGGGCGAGGTAGGAGACAAGGTGACTACTGATGGGCGCAGGGAGCATGGCAAAGGACTGCCTGCCCCCACCCCGTGCGCAGCGAGAAGCACTCCAAGCCTGAGAAGCCGGTGTATCTGAAAGGAGCTAGCTTGGAGCAGCAGGTTATACAGCTTAAGCAGCAGCTGGAGGCGCAGTGCAAGCAGATAATGGCGCTTTAAAGATGTTGGCTTCCAGGGGTCCACGCGAGTGCGCATAAAAGGCCAATTTTCGCCCATTGTTGAGCGTCGAGCAAATATACCACCGTCACGCTGGAAACGCCCGGGAATGGGTTCTAAGGGCGCACCGAGGGACTTCTAGCGCTGGTCCGCTGCAAGACTAGCACCATGGCGGCTTACAGGCTATCTTCCTTGAGAGGACGCCCCCACGTCCGTGTGGCTGAAGCTGGAGTATACGTCCAGCATTGCAGTCTCCTATTGCTGGGCCTCAATGCGCAGCCCGGAGCCGGGCTCGATGTAGCTGAAGAGCTAGTAGCCCTGTTGGCATTGCGGGTGTTCTTGGAGCTTGAGGTTGGTGGAGTTGTCGCCCTTGTGGGCGTGCGTACGGGCGATGACCTCGTGGGCACTGTCGTTGGCGCATGCTACTTAGCGTGCTTCTCTCCCTTTGGGGTGCTGCTCCAGAGGGAGCCCTACTGGCTCAATTTTTGCCTTGCGATGCCAGTAGGAGGTGCCGGGGATAGCAGAGGCCATGGGGCCATGAGACCGCACCGAGTATGTCGACAGCTACGCGATGCCATCTGCCCCTTTCTGGGGCTTTTCCCGTTTGCTCGTGCTTTTTGCCGCCCAGCCTACTGCGCGGGATGCGCGGCCAATGGGGTGTCTGCCGTCTTATCGCCGCGGGAGCGTACCCACTCGCAAAACAAAAAAGGCGCACCCCAAAAGGGGTGCGCCCAATCATTGAGAGAATTGAGTTACTCTACCAGCCCCAGGTCGATCATGGAATCGGCCACCTTCATGAAGCCCGCGATGTTGGCGCCCTTCACGAGGTTCAGGTAGCCATCGGGCTCCTTGCCGTACTTGACGGCGGCCTCGAAGATGTTAGACATGATCACCTCGAGCTCATCGTCGACCGTCTTGGCCTGCCATACGAGCTTCTGGCTGTTCTGGGCCATTTCCAGGCCGGAGGCCGACACACCGCCCGCATTGACGGCCTTGCCAGGCCCGAATGGGGTGCGAGAATTGATGAAGGCATGGATGGCCCCTGGCTGGCATCCCATGTTCGACACCTCGGCGACGTACTTCACGCCGTTCTTAATCAGGGCCTTGGCGTCCTCCTCGGAGAGCTCATTCTGAGTGGCGCAGGTCATGGCGATGTCGCACTTGACCTCCCAGGGCTTGTGGCCGGGCACAAACTTGGCGCTGGGGAACTTCTTGGCGAAGGGCTCCACGATGTTCTGGTTGGAGGAGCGCAGCTCGAGCATGTAGTCGTTCATCTCCTCGGTCAGGCCGTTCTCTACCAGCACGTAGCCGTCAGGCCCCGAGATGGTGATGGCCTTTGCGCCCAGCTCGTTGAGCTTCTTGACCGTGCCCCAGGCCACGTTGCCGAAGCCCGAAACCGTCACGCGCTTGCCCTTGAGGGTGTCCTTGTGGGCCTCTACCATGTGGCGCAGGAAGTAGACCGCTCCGAAGCCCGTGGCCTCTGGACGCAGGCGCAGCCCGCCCCAGTTAAACCCCTTGCCCGTCAACACGCCCGTATGGCATTGGGCCAGCTTTTTGTACATGCCGTACATGTAGCCGATCTCGCGGCCACCCACGCCGATGTCGCCGGCCGGCACGTCGGTCTCAGCCCCGATGTGCCGCCACAGCTCCAGCATGAAGTGCTCGCAGAAGCGGCGGATCTCATTGTCAGAACGTCCAGTAGGATCAAAGTCGCTCCCGCCCTTGGCGCCCCCCATGGGCAGCGTGGTCAGAGAGTTTTTGAACGTCTGCTCAAACCCCAGGAACTTCATCGTGTCGAGCGTCACGTTCTTGGCAAAGCGCAGCCCGCCCTTGTAGGGGCCAATCGCACCGTTGAACTGCACGCGGTAGCCGATGTTCACGTGCACCTGCCCCTTGTCGTCTTCCCAGGGCACCTTGAACATGAACACCCGATCGGGCTCGACAATCCGCTCCACGATCTTGTGCTGCTCGTACTTGGGGTGCTGATCGTAGACATCCTTGACCGACTCGAGGACCTCGGTCACGGCCTGAATGAAAAGAGGCTCGCCTGGGTGCTTCTTTTCCAGGTCGCTGATCACCTTCTGTACATCCATAACTATCTATTTTTAGTTGGTTCCAAACCTCGTACTAGCCCTTTTGCCTCCCCTCCTGCCTATGGCCTGCAGGGCTACCTCCAGCATGTACTTGCAGCGAAGTTCGCACTATTTCTTGTAGTTTGCAAATTTGCGAAAGAATCCACCCCAGCCGCCCTATCGCAGGGCTGCGTGTACCCAGTTGTGGCCGGCTTTCCGCCCCGTTGCCCGGTGCGCCCTCCCCATCGAAGCGAGCGTCTCAGGGGCAACTGGGCCGTTGTCGCTTTTCTCCCGCCATTCCCTAACTTCGCGGTAGACGTAAGCGTGGAGGAGGAAGGAGCTATGGCGCATATAATCACGGTGCGGGGATGTACGCCGAAGGTGGGTAAGCGTTGCTTTTTGGCGGAGACCGCCGTGCTGATAGGCGATGTGGAGCTAGGCGACGACTGCAGCATCTGGTACGGTGCGGTGCTGCGGGGGGATGTGAATCCTATCCGCTTGGGCAATGGGGTCAACGTGCAGGACAACGCTGTGCTCCATACGCTCTACCAGCGCTCCACGGTAATTCTGGGCGACAACGTGTCCATCGGGCACAATGCCACGGTGCATGGGGCCTCGGTGGGCGAGGGGGCGCTCATCGGCATGAATGCCACCCTGCTCGACTATGCCCAGGTGGGGGCGGGCGCCCTTGTGGCCGCTGGGGCCTTGATTCCCCCACGTACCATCGTGAATCCAGGTACGCTCTGGATGGGCGTTCCAGCCCATGAGGTCCGCACGCTCTCCCCTGAGGAGATTGCCAACACCGTGCGCCATACCGCCGAGGGGTACATGATGTACAAGGGGTGGTATGGGGAGTAGCCCTTGGTGCATCCTGGGGGCCTAGGGGGCGGCGTCCCAGGCCACGGCGGCCTGCTGTTACGCTAGCCAACAGCGCGGGGAGAGGTTAGGTCTTTTCGCCCCCAATCGGGCATTCTACCCACCCGCTTCGTACCAACTCCGTACCAACTCCGCTCTTGGTCGCCCTGGGAGCGGAGTTGGTACGGAGTTGTGGCGTTGATTGCTATGGCGTTATGCGTACGAACCTAAATGCCGTGACCGCTCAAATCCCCTGTAAATAGTCGGCCTGAGCGAACAATTAACGGTAGTACGCACTACGTATGGCTGAATGGAAATCGCTGAAGGGTAACGCATTATAGCGTATTGTTGCTTTCCGCAACAAGTCTAGAATTTATAGGCGAACTGCTTAATCCTGCTCTCCGAGTCCATGTTTCTTTCTACGGATTCCCGTTAGAGGATGTTACAGGGCACTTTGCGTGCTGTGGTCTGCTGGGGGTAGGCTGTTGTGCTCGTGGACGGGGGCGCTGGCGGCCTTGCGTAGCCAAGCGACGGTTTGCTCGTCAAGGAGTGCCTGCGCTATGGAGGCGTGGGTGGTGTGGGGTACCAGCACTCTTCGTACCGTGGGGCTCAGGCTCCGTAGGGTTTCCTCGTCGGTATGACGTGAATGGATGGAGCTGGCGGCGCCCCGGTAGAGGAGCGGGGCGTGGATGGGTGCGTTCATGGGTATGGTCGGGCGAATGGGGTGGTGGGGAATGCCAAGGGGGCCCTGCGCTGCGGTGGGGCTTGGGGCGTTTGTGGGGAGCGCACGCTGTAGGTACTCGGCGATAGGACCTAACTGGAGGTGCAGCGCGCAGGGGCCATCGGGGTAGGCAGATGCAATTGCGTGGGCGGTCGTGGGGTCGATGCCTTGGTTGCGCAGCGCCTGCTCAAGCTGGTGAGGTGATTCGAACTGGTGGTCTTGGAGCGGCGCCATCTGCTGGGCCACCGCGAGGAGAAACCGCGTGAGGGCCTTTGGATATTGTTGGCCTGGGAGGTAGGCATCTACGGCTAGCACGGCAGCAGGGGGCTGCGGTAGGCGCTGCGCCAGGCGGAGGGCCAGTGTGCCGCCCAGCGAGTAGCCGCAGAGAACGGGGGCCTTTTCTTCCTGCGCAAAGGCGTTAGGGTAGGCTTCCAGCAGGGCGTCGGCCAGGGCGTCGAGGGTGTGGAACGCCCCCTTGGGGCCCTGGCCGTGGTTTGGTAGCCAGAGTGGTAGCACGCGCTCCCGAGTAAGGAAAGCGCGGGCTGCGTCCTGCCAGGAGTGAGGCGAGCCGAATAGGCCGTGCAGGAGGATCCAGCGGGTGGGGCTTGGGGGATCAGTGGGCACTGTCAGCCTCGCCCAGCTGGATGGCCTCTAGGTACTTGTGGATGGTGGTTTCCAGCCCCCAGTAGAGGCTGTCGGCGATGATGGCGTGGCCTATAGACACCTCGGCGAGCCATGGGATGCGCGCGATGAAGTAGGCAAGGTTGTCGGCGTTGAGGTCGTGGCCGGCGTTGACCATGAGGCCGAGTTCCTTGGCCTTTTTGGCGGCCTCCACGTAGGGGGCGATGGCCTTTTCGCGGTCTTGTGCGTACCTGGCGGCGTAGGCCTCGGTGTAGAGTTCCACCCGGTCGGAGCCGCAGGCCGCCGCGCCCTCCACCATGGCCACCTCGGGGTTCACGAAGATGGAGACCCGGATGTCGTGTTCCTTGAGGCGGTTGATGGTGGTTTTGAGAAAGTCGGCATGGGCCACTGTGTCCCACCCGGCGTTGGAGGTGAGCGCATCGGGTGCATCGGGTACGAGCGTGGCCTGCTCGGGGCGTACCGAGAGCAATAGCTCCATGTGCTTCGTGGTGGGGTTGCCCTCAATGTTATACTCCGTGGTGACGATAGGGCGGAGCTCCAGGGCGTCGCGGTAGGTAATATGGCGAGCATCGGGTCGGGGATGCACTGTGATGCCCTGCGCACCGTATTCCTGCGCACGCCGCGCGGCCAGAAGCACATCGGGCACGTTGCCGCCCCGTGCGTTGCGTAGCGTAGCCACCTTGTTGATGTTAACACTGAGTATTGTCATGCCTGATGGATCTAATGGTCTTTGTCATGCGTTGGATTGGCCCCCCGCGCTGTGCGTGCCGATTTCGTGCAGGATGGCCTTGAGGAGTGCCTGCATGTTGCGAGCCGCGCGCTCGCCCTGCTGCTGGACCTCTTCGTGCGATACGGCCTGCGGGTGCGCCAATCCGCCAACGTTCGTAATCAAAGATAGTGCCATTGTGGCCAATCCGCAATGGGCTGCGGTGATGACCTCTGGCACCGTGGACATGCCCACCGCATCGGCCCCGAGGCGGTGGAAGGCTTGGTACTCGTGGGGCGTTTCGAAGCTGGGGCCCGTGGTACCCAGGTAGACACCCTGCCGGATGTGGATGTGGGCTTGTTGGGCGGCCCGCTGGGCGAGGGCTTGTAGGGCTGGGGTGTAGGCTTGGTGCATGGAGGGAAAGCGTGGCCCCCAGTGCGCTTCGTTGGGGCCTAGGAGCGGGTTGGGCATCAGGTTGATGTGGTCGGTGATGAGCATGATGTCGCTAGGCAGGAAGTCGGGATTGCACCCCCCGGCGGCGTTGGTGAGGATGAGCGTCTGGACCCCAAGCTCGTGGAATATCCGCACGGGCATGGTGACCTGCTGCATGGAGTAGCCCTCGTAGTAGTGGAAGCGACCCTGCATGGCCAACAGGGGCAGCTGCTCGAGGTAGCCCGCCACGAATTGTCCCGCGTGGCCCTCTACGGTGGAGAGGGGTAGGTGGGGGACTTGGGCGTAGGGGATCGCCTTGGCGTGGTCTAGCGTTTGGGCCAGTGGCCCCAGGCCAGAGCCGAGGACTAAGGCCACTTGGGGCGTAAAGGGGATGTTGCTGCGCAGGTATTCCGCGGCCTGCTGTACTTGGCTATAGTAGTCCATGGCGTGCCAGGAGGCTTTTAAGCTGTTGCTCCGACTCGAGGAGCCAGTGGATGGCTATGGGGAGTACGAAGCAGTTGTGGGCCAGGTGGGGGTAGTTTGCCAGGTGGGGGCGAAGCCTGACGGCATCTTTCTCGGTGGTGATGATGGCGTGGCCCGCCTGGGCCGAGCGGTCGAGCTTGACCAGGGTGGTGGGGGTAAAGCGTGCGTGGTCACGAAGTAGGGTGGTGTGGGCCAGCGGGCCTAGGGAGGCCAGGTGGTCAAGGAAGAGCTCGGGGTGGGCAATGGCTGCTAGGGCGTGGATGGGCTGTCCGTTGGCCAGGGCCAGTGGATTCCCCGTGGGTAGCAGCGGCTGGGGGGGGCGGTAGGCTATGGTGGAGAACAGGAGGGCCAGGCTAGGGCTTGGGCGTAGGCTTTGGGCTAGGCTCTCGGCCTGCTCTGCGGTGAGATTTTCGGGGCATTTGGTGACGATGATGGCCTCGGCGCGCTTGGCTTGGCGCACGGTGTCGCGCAGGGTGCCCCAGGGCATAAAGTGGTCCTGGGAGTAGGGGCGCTGGTAGGTGGTGAGCAGCAGGGCGAGTGAGGGGACGAGCCTACGGTATTGGAAGGCATCGTCGAGGATGATAGTCTGGAGCGCGGGGTAGCTGGCCTTGAGTTTTTGGCAGCCCTCGAGGCGGTTCTTGCAGACGGCCACGGGGAGCTGGGGGTGGGCCCGCTTAATCATGAGGGGCTCATCGCCCACGTGCTCAGGTCGGGAGTCTGTTTGTACTTCGAGGTACCCTGTAGTGGTGCGCCCGTAGCCTCGGCTCAGCATGGCCACGGGCGCCTTGGTGGCAAGCAGGGCCATGAGGTAGCTCACAAGGGGCGATTTCCCGGTGCCGCCTACGGCTAGGTTGCCCACGCAGAGGGTGTGGAGATCCGCCGTGTGGCTCGCTAGGAGTCCCCGGTCGAAGAGCCATCCGCGCGTGGCTACGATAGCTCCGTAGAGGTAGGAAATCGGATCCACATGGCAAAGGTAGCAATTGGGGAGTAAAGCGCCATTCCCTAGCTATTTGGGCTTGCGCGGGGACAAAAAAAGGCCTCCCGGCAGGGGAGGCCTCGAAGTGCGTGGGGACTGCGATGCTAGAACAGCCCGGTGATATGGCCCTGGTTGTCGATGTCGATTTTCTCGGCAGCCGGGGTCTCGGGGAGCCCGGGCATACGCATGATGTCGCCGGTGATGGGGATGATGAATCCGGCACCGGCGGCGATCTCGATATCGCGCACCGTCACCACGAAGTCCTTCGGCCGCCCCAAGAGCTTGGGATTGTCGGAGAGGGACTTTTGGGTTTTGGCCATGCAGACGGGGAGCTTGTCGAGGTTGAGGTCATAGACGGTCTTCAAGGCTTGCTTGGCCTTGGCGGTGTAGTCGATGGCCTCGGCCCCGTACATCTTTTTGGCGATGGTCTCGATTTTCTTCTCGGGAGTCCAGTCCCAGTCGTAGAGCGGGGTGAAGACGTGGGTGCAGTGCTCGGCGATCTTGACGACCTTCTCGGCGAGGGTCTTGGCGCCCTGGCCGCCGCCGCCCCAGACATCGGCTTCCTCAACGGGGACGTTGTACTTGGCGCACACCTCCTTGATGACTGCGATCTCTTCGGGGGTGTCTTTGCTGAACTTGTTGATGGCTACGATGGGGCAGATGCCGAACAGCCCCATGTTCTCGATGTGTTTTTCGAGGTTGGCTGCCCCTTTTCGCACGGCCTCTGGGTTGGGGGTGCCGATGTCTTTGATGGCCACGCCGCCTTGGTACTTCAGGGCGCGCACGGTGGCCACCAGCACGACGGCATCTGGCTTAATGCCGGCGGTTTTGCACTTGATGTCCATGAACTTTTCGGCGCCCAGATCGAAGCCGAAGCCGGCCTCCGTGATGACGAATTCGCTATGGGCCATGGCCGTCAAAGTGGCGGCTATGGAGTTGGTGCCCTGGGCTATATTGGCAAAGGGGCCGCCGTGGATGATGGCCGGGGTGTGTTCGAGAGTCTGCACGAGGTTGGGCTGCATGGCATCGCGTAGTAAGGCAGCCATGGCGCCCTCGGCGTGCAGGTCGCGGGCGTAGATGGGGTTCTTGTCGTAGGTGTAGCCCACGAAGATGTTGCCGAGCCGCTTCTTGAGGTCTTCGAGGCTGGTGGCCAGGCAGAAGATGGCCATGATCTCGGAGGCGGCGGTGATGTCGAAGCCGGTTTCTCGGGGTATGCCGGAGGCGGTGCCGCCGAGGCCTACGATGATATTGCGCAGCGAGCGGTCGTTCATATCCATGACGCGACGCCACCTGACAGTGCGGGGATCGATGCCCAGGGAGCGGGTCTTGCTCTGGATATTGTTGTCGATCAGGGCAGCTAGGAGGTTGTGGGCCTTTTCAATGGCGGCGAAGTCGCCCGTGAAGTGGAGATTGATGTCCTCCATGGGCACCACCTGGGAGTGCCCGCCGCCGGTGGCTCCGCCCTTGATGCCGAAGACGGGCCCGAGCGAGGGCTCACGTAGCACCACTGTGGCCTTGCGGCCGATCTTGTTGATCCCTTGGGCGAGGCCGATGGAGACGGTGGTCTTTCCCTCGCCAGCCGGCGTGGGGGTGATGGCTGATACGAGGATCAGCTTGGCCTTCCGGTCGGCCGCAGTGCCCATGCACTCGAGGGGGAGCTTGGCCTTGTAGTGGCCGTATTGGATGATTTCACTCCCGGCGATACCCAGCTGCTGGGCGATCTCCGTGATAGGCCGCATCGGCGTGGCCTGTGCAATTTCGATGTCTGTCATCATATTTATAACTGCGTTATCACAGTGGACAAAACTCTGGTTTCTGAGAGGCCCTGCCTAAAAAACTGTATCTTTGTGGGTGAGGCTGTAGGTGTCGGCTTATCTCTTCAGATAAACGGATGGAAGGTCAAAAAGTTTGCGCGGTAGGGCTTCTGCTGCTGGTGCTGGTTGGTGGTCTGTGGAGCTGCCGTTTGCGTGAGGACTACAGCCACATGCGTGGGCAGCTGGGGCTAATACGCATGGATTCGGTGCTGATGCGGGGTGGCGGGGGCCAGGCTGTAGCGCAGGTAGACAGCGGCTTTGCCACGCTCTGGGCTCGTATGTTTGGCTATGAGGCCCAGGAGGGCATAGCGGAATTTCTCGATACGTTCGCATCCGATAGCTCTATGCAAGCGCTGCAAGATACGATTTTTCGCGTTTTCCCCACTACTGATCGGCAGGCGCGGGCGCTGTGCGAGGGCTTTGGGCGGCTGCACGAGCTAGTGCCCGAGGTGGAGATCCCGAGGGTCTATTTTTGCAACGGGGGCTTCCACACGGGCTACATGATGCAGCCGGGCGTGCTTGGGATTGCGTTGGATCACTTCCTTGGGCGCAGGAGTCCATACTACGAGCTGCTGGCCATTCCGCGCTACCAGCGCGAGGGGATGGAGCCCGCACGGGTAGCGACCGATGCCATCAAGGGGTGGCTGGAGGGAATGTACCCTTTGGCGCCGGGGCGGCGTACGGTGCTCGACCACATGGTCTACTACGGTAAATTGCTGTACATTAGCCAGCAGGTGCTGCCCGATGAGCCCGACAGCGTGAATTTGACTTTTGGATCCGCGGCGCTAACGTGGCTGGAGCGCCATGAGGCCGCCATGTGGGCGCATCTCTCGGAGCAGAACGTGCTTTTTGACACGCAGCCCTTGGTGGTGTCGCAGTTGACGCAGCCCGCGCCCTATACTAGGGCTTTTGGCACGGATTCGCCGGGGCGTGCGGCGGTGTGGCTGGGGTATCGTATTGTATGCGCCTATATGAAGGCCAACCGCGGGGTGACGCTCCAAGCGCTCTACAGCAATCAGGATGCGCGGAGCCTGCTGTCGGCGGCCAGCTATGCCCCACGCTAGTCATATCGACAATGGCAATGGAAACGATAACAATCCATGGCACGCTGCGCGATGCCAAGATCTACGTGGGGGGCCACGTGGAGGACATTGGGCAAATTCTTACGGCCCAGGAGGTGTTTATTCTCACCGATCGCAATCTCTACCCACGCGTTAGGGAGCTTTTCCCTGGGCAGCCCATCTTCCAGGTGGTGCCGGGCGACTACAGCAAGAGCCTACGCGTGGCCACGAGCGTGTATCGTTGGCTAGAGGATGGGCACGCCGATCGGAATGCCTTTCTGCTAGGCATAGGCGGGGGCGTGGTGACGGATCTGGCGGGCTTCGTGGCCTGTACGTACCTGCGCGGCATCCGCCTGGGCCTGGTGCCTACCACGTTGCTGTCGCAGGTGGATGCGGCCATAGGGGGGAAGAATGCGCTCAATCTGGATGGGTTCAAGAATGTGATCGGCACGGTGTACCAGCCAGAGTTCATATTTTGCGACCATGGTTTCCTGGGCACGCTCTCGTCGGAGGAGCGTTCGGGGGGGGCCTCGGAGATGATCAAGGACACTATCATCGACGATAGGGCGCAATTTGACTATATGCTCTCGCACGCCGAGCAGGTGCTCCAGGTGGACCACGCGGTGCTCGATCCGCTCATTGCCTGGTGCATCAAGATGAAGAAGAAGTTCATCGAGGCCGATGAGTTCGATCACGACGAGCGCCGTAAGCTCAATTTCGGGCATACGTGGGGGCATGCGGTAGAGGCCATCACGGGAATACACCACGGCTACGCCGTGGCCATCGGGATGGTGTTTGCCACCAAGTTTGCCGTGCACCTGGGGCTTTGCCAAGAAGATACGCTCCAGGCGTTGCTGCAGATTTTGGCGGCCTACCACCTGCCCACGGAGACCAAGGTGCTCAAGTGGGTAGTGCTCGACACCGTGGAGCGCGACAAGAAGCGTGAGGACGAGCACATCAACTTCATATTCCCAAAGCGTGTGGGGGAGACGGTCGTAGTTCCTATCAGCCGCGAGCAGCTTCGGGCGTATGTTAGCCAGCTCGAGGCGTGAAGTGCGAGCCCTGCATCAGCGTGGGTGAGGCGCAGATTGCGCGCATCCCAGATTGCGCGCCATACGCACGCTACTGGGAGCTGCGGCTGGATTTGAGTCCCGAGCTAATGGCGGACCCTGGGGCCAAGGGGGCAGAGGTGAGGGCTGCGCTGCGCGGTGTGCCCCAGGGCGTAGTGGCCTATAAGGAGTTGCTGGTGGGCGATGAGGGGACCTTTCTGGCTAATTTCCACCGGGTTGTTGATCCTCTCCTGGCCATGGGGTTTAGTATTTTAGATTTGGACATATCCGTTTTGGCGCATTTGAAGGTGGATAAAAGTTCTGCGTGCCCTATCCATCGGGCGCTGCGCATACCTGCGTCAGTACGTCTGATAGCCTCTAAGCACTTTGCCGAGTACGCGCCGCAGCGGGTATCCAACTTGGTGGCTATGAGCTGGCAGCTTGGCGCGGCGTGGGGGAAGGTTGTTTTCCCCTGTAGCGATGCGCAGCAGTGCCAGGAGATAATAGATTTTCAGCGTCACTATGCGGGTATGATTTTCCTGGGCATGGGGCTGGCGGGGCAACGCACGCGGGTAGAGTGCGTGGAGCACGGGGCGCCCTTCTCCTATGTTCACCTTGGTCGGCCTACGGCGCCAGGTCAGCTTTCCCTACAGGAATATCTCGTGGCCACGCGGGGTCAAGGAGACAGCGACTCCGCGCGGCGAGGGGTAGGGGCATAAGTTTTCCAGTTACGTTGTGCAGATGGAGTCCATAAGGCTGGCCGTGGCGGGGGCGCCGATAGGGCATAGTCTTAGCCCCTACATTTTTTCCAGGCTGTTTGCGCAGCTGGGCATTGCGGGAGAGTATACGAGGATAGAGGAGGATGGTAGTCGCGCCCTCGTGCAGCTGTTTTCGGAATATGGGCTGGTGGGGCTCAACTTGACGTCGCCGCTCAAGAGGGTTTACGTGGCGCAGATGGATAGTCTGTCGCCGGTGGCGGGAAGTCTTGGCGCCGTGAATGCTGTTGTCAGAATGCGTGGTGGTGGGCTGCATGGGGATAATTTTGATGTGGTAGGCATAGCGCAGGCCATGGAGCACTTGGGGATCGATGTGCGTGGGCGACAGGTGCTACTCTTGGGGGCGGGCGGTGCGGCATCAGCCTTGCTCTATCGCTTGACGGCCGCGGGGGCTAGGGTGTGGGTGGTCAATCGCACAGAGGCCCATGCCGCTGCTCTTATTGCCCGCATAGCCCCCACGATGGCGCATCTGGGGCTTCCTGCTCGACTGGAGACGGGCTGCTTGGTGTGTAGCACATTGCCTGCGGGCTCGGAGGTGCCGCGCCTTGCTTGGTCTCGGGTTGGGCTGATATTCGATAGCGTTTACGCGCACTCGCCCCTCGAGTCCCTGGCTCAGGAATATGGCCTGGCTCGTGTAGGTGGGCTTGAGTGGCTCTATTTTCAGGCTTTGGCGTTTTTCCGTGCGCTTTTCGGAAGTGAGTCGGCGGCGCAGGTAGACCACGCAGCTCTTATTGCCCAGCTGCGAGGGCTTGCGCAACAGTAGGTGTAAGGCTGGTTTTGTCTGCACTACCCTATGGAACGAGATGAGATAGTGCTTCCCGCGGGGAGATTGCGCGGGGTTGTACGGGTGCCGCCCTCCAAGAGCGATTCCCTCCGAGCTACGTTGGCTGCCAGTTTGGCACAGGGTGCAGTTGGAGCTGCCTCTCGGATACGCCATGCTAGCCAGTGCGCAGACCAGCGAGCCCTGGAGGCTTTCCTGGCATCGGTGGGGGTGGAGGTGGTCCATCGTGCGGATGGTTTGACTGTTTTGGCCAAGCCGTGGAAGCGACAGGGTGAAGTGTCGTGTGGTGAGAGTGGTTTCTTGGCTCGGGTATTGCCCCTCATACTGTCAGCCATGGGGAGGGAGGTCGTGGTGACGGGATGCGGCTCGCTGCTGCATCGCCCGGTGGGGGAGACGGCGCAGCTTTTGGAGCTGCTTGGCGCGGCAGTCACCACGAGTAGTGGGTGCCTTCCTTTACGCACCGGTGGGGTTGTGCAGCGTGGAATCCATTTGGAGCTGCCGGAGTTCAAGAGTTCGCAGCCCCTTTCGGGTTTATTGATGGCAGGGCCGCTGCTAGTGCGCCATGCGCAAGCTCGCTTTGCGGTCAGCTCCATGCGCCCCTACCCGAACTGGGGCTACTTGGCCATGACGCTTCGGACGCTTGCGGCTTTTGGGGTGCGCTATGGGGTGGACATAGGTGGGCGCCTGGAGCTTTTGCCTGGGAGTAGCTATACGCCCGCACGCTATACAGTGGAGGGGGATTGGAGCGCTGCGGCCTTTTTGATTGTAGGTGCGCTCATGGGGGGGCGAATACGACTTTTTGGTTTGTCGCGCACGAGCCTGCAGCCCGATGCGGCCATTGCGCAGGTGTCTACGTGGCCAGGAGTTCGGTGGTGCTGGCAGGGGGGCGCGCTGGAGGTCTCTGGCCATCTGGAGGAGTTGCGTCCCTTTGAGTTTGACTGCAGTGCGTGTCCCGATCTCATTCCACCGCTGGTGGCTTTGGGAAGCGCGATAGAGGGATGCAGTGCCATCCATGGGGCCAGCAAGCTGGCGAGCAAGGAGAGCGATCGTGGGGCGGTGCTGGCTGGGGAGCTGGGCAAGCTGGGTGTGGGGGTGACGGTGGATGGCGATACGCTAACGGTGGAGGGGCATAGTGGGCTGAAGGGAGGGGCGATGTTCTCGAGCCACGACGACCATCGGGTGGCCATGGCCATGGCCTGCGTCTCCTTGGTCTGCGGTAGCCCGAACAGGCTTCAGGGCTGGGAGGCGGTGGGCAAATCGTACCCAGGATTCTGGGAGGAGTGGGCGGTGGATGGGGTTTAGAATCCCGTGGGTGCAGCCCTTGGTATGCCTCTGTGTGTGGCGTGAGGTGGGTAATATCCCTAGTGGTCAGCTACAGAGATGTTTCGCCTGCGCGCCACGAAAAGCACGACCAGGTATAGGAGGAGTGCGGCGAGAACTGAAGAATAGATGAAGGGTGAGATGATCCAGCTATAGAGTGCAAAGAGGTTGCCGCATGTGGCGAGCCAGATCGAGGTGATGGACAGGCGGCGGCCGAGCGGTGCAAGCCGCTTAGGGGAGAAGAGCACCTTGTCGAGTGCACCTGCGCAGAGCGCCAGGAGGAGGGTACCGCAGATTCCGAAATCGAGGACAAGGCCTCGTAGGCTGGTGTAGATGTTTGTTTCTCGTAGTCTGCTCCCAAGATAGATATCATCATCGTAGGTGCATCGCCAGTAGGTTCTAGTATGAACATGCCTTAGTGCGCCCGCTTCGAGTGGGGTATAATCACTATATACACCACTATTTCTTGGATATCCGAGGAGGTGTGGAATAGCAGTAAAAGTTGCCATGCCACTCAAGTTGAAATTGTTGAGATTGGACTGGGCGGAGTACCATGCATCGAACCCCATGTAGCCCCCAAGTGAATAGATGAGTATAGTCCTCGATTGCCAATTGAGGCTTCCTCTGGTGCTGCTACCACTATAGCGAAGTTGGAAGCCCAATAAAAAGAATAAAAGCGCACCTACCGCTAGGAGTAGAGTCTTTGCGCATAGTGCTAGAGTTACGTGTACTCTGCCCCCGGCGAGGAAGTATGCAGAAGCTGCACTCGAGCAAACGAGGAAGCCAGAAAGGATGACGAAAGACTTAGACGAGGTAACCACCAAGGCGAAGATGGTGGGAAGTATGGCAAGGATTACCGCCGCCCACTTATACCTAGAAGATACCGCAAGCAATCCGCCCACCAAGGGCGCAAGATAGAGGAAGGATAGGAAAGGGGCAGAGTGCCACCCAGCACCAGGATTCTGCCCTAGCAAGCTTTGGTTGTAGACAGATTCTGAGATAGTGGTGAGTTTAGTATAGAATAGTGACGAAAAGGAGAAGCCGGCTTCTTGCAGTCGGACAATTGGATAGACGAACCCTAGTCCTACCGATAATAGCAAGATGCCCCAAAGGATACGCTTGTTGAAAACGAGCCTATTACAGTAGATGCCGTGGTCGGCTAGCGGGAGGCTTGGCTTTCGTATGCTAAAGAACTTCGAGAATATAGCAGGTAGCAATAGACATAGCATGACCGCGACGCTATACCACATTCCTTTACCAATGGCAGCGGTTTCCCGGCAAAAGGCGATGATGGCCAGGATGCTGGAGGTGGCGAAAATCAGATTGAAGACTCTGACTAAGCACCAAGTTCTGGTAGCCCAGAAGGTCAAGAGCAAGATCGCCAAGAAGGCGACTATGAGAGCTGTCACTTGCAGGGGATTAAATGCCCGAGGGCTCTTTTAGACTCAGCGATGGGCTAGCGTCCCTTGTACATTAGGTCGTAGTACTGGACGTAGGCGCCGGAGGTGACGTTGTCGAGCCAGGGTTGGTTGTCGAGATACCATTGGACGGTCAGGGCCATGCCCTGCTCAAAGTCTACCTGTGGTTTCCAGCCGAGGTGTTCCTGGATTTTGGAGGAGTCGATGGCATAGCGTAGATCGTGGCCGGCGCGGTCGGTGACGTAGGAGATGAGGGATTTAGAAGCACCCACAGGCCGCCCGAGCGCGTTGTCAACTAGCTTGATGAGGAACTCGACGATCTCAATATTACGCCTTTCGCTGCTGCCGCCGATGTTGTATGTTTCGCCGTCCACGCCTTGTAGGAATGCTTTTTCGAGCGCGGCGGCGTGGTCAGTCACGAAGAGCCAGTCGCGAACGTTTTGGCCAGTGCCGTAGACTGGGATGTTGCGGTTGTGGAGGATATTGTTGATGGTGAGCGGGATGAGTTTTTCGGGGAATTGGTTTGGCCCGTAGTTGTTGGAGCAGTTGGTGACGATGAGGGGGAGCCCGTAGGTGTCGTGGTAGGCGCGTGCGAAGTGGTCGGCGCAGGCCTTGCTGGCGGCGTAGGGGGAGTGAGGCTGATACCTGTTGGACTCCTTGAAGGCGGGCTGCCCGGGCTGTAGGGAGCCGTAGACCTCATCGGTGGAGACGTTGAGGAATCGCTTGCCGGCGAAGTTGGCGCCCCAGGCTTGTCGGGCGGCTTCGAGGAGCGTGAGTGTGCCGAGGACGTTGGTTTTTTCGAAGGCGAACGGCTCGTGGATGGAGCGGTCGACGTGGCTTTCGGCCGCGAGGTGGATGACTCCATCGATGAGGTAGTTCTCAAAGAGCTGCTTGAGCAGCGCGGTGTCGCAGACATTGCCCTTGATGAAGCAGTAATTGGGGGCAGACTCCAGGTCGGTGAGGTTGGCCAGGTTGCCCGCGTAGGTGAGGGCATCGAGGTTGATGACCTGGAAGTCGGGGTGCTGCTCGACGAAGCGTCTGACGACGTGGCTTCCGATGAAGCCGGCACCACCCGTGATGAGGATGTGACGAGCGTATTCCATAGGGTATGTGTGGCCTGGGTGCTGGTGAGGTGGCTAGTGGTTGTACGGAAAGAGTTGCTGTATTTGCTCAGAGGCCTCCAGCGCGGCCAGGGTGGGGTGGAGTTGATCTTTTTCGGAGAGCTGCGGTGGGCTGCTAAGCGTGCGCCAGGGGAGCGCGAGGGTGGGGTCGTTCCAGAGGATGCCGCCCTCAGCTTCTGGGTGGTAGTAGTTGTCGCATTTGTACTGGAAAATGGCCGTGTCGCTCAGCACCTGGAAGCCGTGGGCAAAGCCCCTAGGGATGAAGAATTGCCTTTTATTCTCGGCGGAGAGTTCCACGGCCACGTGTTGCCCATAGGTTGGGCTTCCCCAGCGAATGTCTACGGCTACGTCGAGGACACAGCCCACGACTACCCGCACCAGCTTGGCTTGGGCGTAGGGCGCCCGTTGGAAGTGGAGGCCTCGCAGCACGCCGGCCGAGGAGCGGGACTCGTTGTCTTGGACAAATTGCGTGGCCTGCAGCGCAGTGGCGTATTGTGCTTGCTGGTAGGATTGGAAGAAGTACCCCCTGCTATCGCCAAAGATTTTGGGATGGAGAATCAGGACGCCCGGGATGTCGGTTTGCTCGACGTTTAGGCTCATTGTTCCAACAGGTATCGATGTGCGGCCCTAGTGGCGACTCCGCGAAGGTAGGCCAAATTCTTTGTACGTATCGAGTCGGTGCGCCAGGGGCATGTTTTTGCTATGCGTTGCCGTTGGGGGGGATGGTGCTATCATCGGCTGGGACCACGTATATTTGGTTGGTTTCCACTTTTTGTACGATGACGCTAGTGCCTGCGGGGAGCATGCCGCGACTGGAGATGGCGTCGTAGGAGACTTGGCCGATGCGGACTCGTCCGCTTGGGCGGAGGACCGTTTCGCAGCGTCCGGTTTTTCCCACGAGCGCGCTGTCGTGTAGGCTAACGCCCAGATAGCCTTCCTGCGGGGTGAGGTTTTTGTGGAGGGCGAGGGCCGGAACCCGCGGTGAGCTGATGAGCATGCCCCCCAGGACAATGCTAGCGATGAGGCCTAAGGTCAGGGCAACGATGACGGTGGCCAGGGCTGCTAGTACGTCTTGGAGGCTTCCGGGCTGCCAGTTGGTGATTTGCTGATTATTGATCAAGGAGAGGGCTAGCCCCCCTACCACGCATATGATGCCTAGGATGCCCGTGATGCCGAAGCCTGGTATGGCGAATATTTCTATGACAATCAGGGCTATACCTACGAGGAATAGGATGATGTCGATATGCTGGACGAGGCCCTCGATGAAGAGCGGGACGAAGAAGGCCACAGCGGCCAGGATGGCTATCACGAGCGGAAAGCCCACACCGGGCGTTTGGAGCTCAAAATAGAGGCCGCCGACGATGAGCATGATGAGGATGCCCGAGACGATGGGGGAGAGCATGAAGCTTTTGAAGCGGTCGATGCCGGTGGGTGCAAAGATTTTGACCTTGCACTCCTGCATGCTGTAGGAGGCGAGGATTTTGGCTACGTTGTCGTGGATGCCCTCGCACATGCCTACCCGTACGGCCTCCTCGGAGGTTAGGGTGAGGATGTGGCCGGAGTCTATTATGCCCGGGATGGCGATATTGGGATCGACCATGCTTTCAGCGAGCTTTGGGTCGCGGCGGTAGACTTCTTGCCGTGCGCCGTCAGGGCGCACGATGTGTTTTTTGCCTTTGGCTTGGGCCGTGCTGCGCATCATGCTGCGCATGAAGGATTGGTATTTATCGGGAGCGGCGGAGCCATCCATGGTGACCACGGTGGCTGCGCCCATGCTGGCCCCTGGGCGCATGTAGATGCTATCGCAGGCCAAGGCGATGAGGGCGCCCGCTGAGGCAGCCTGATTGTCGACAAAGGCCCAGACGGGTATGCGGCTGTTGAGGATGGTGGTGCGCATGGAATCGGCGAAGTCGAGCTGTCCCCCGTAGGTGTTGAGGGAGAGGATGATGAGCTGGGCTTGGGCCTGCTGGGCTTCCTGGAAGCCCCGTTGGAGCAGCATCCATGAGCTTTTGTCTACTTGGTCTCGCATCTTGACCACGTAGACGGGACCCTCGTTGTTGGCCTGAGCCAGGGCAACGGTGAGGCCGAGTAGGAGCGAGAGGAGGGGTGTGCGCATGCGCGCGCGAATGGACATCATAGCATTTTTTTGATTCTGAAGATGATGAAGGTGATGAGGGCGGAGAGGATCATGATGACGATGGCCAGCGGATATCCGAGCTTCCATTGGGTTTCGGGCATGATTACGAAGTTCATCCCGTAGATAGAGGACACGAGGGTGGGTGGCATGAAGAGGACAGAGACGATGGTGTAGGTCTTGATGATGCGGCTGAGCTGGAGGTTTGCGAGGCCCATGAAGGTTTCGCGCTGGAAGTCGATGCGGTCGAAGCTGAAGTCGGCGTGGTTGATGAGGGAGTTGGTGTCGCGGAGCATGACTTCGAGCTTGGCGTTGAGATCTTTAGGGAATCGTTCGCTTTTGAGGATGCCGCTAATGACGCGCTGCTTATCGATGATGTTTTCCCGGATGAGCATGGTGTTTTCTTGGATGGTGTTGAGGTCGAGGAGCAGGTCGCCCTCTAGCTCGTTGCCCTTGGCGAGGTTGATGCGGCGGCTGAGTCCGGTGATGTCGCGTGCGAGGTTTTCCACCATGTCGGCATCGAGGTCGATGCGGGTTTCGAACAGGGCCACCATGACGTGGTAGCCCGAGGAGTAGGCTTTGGCGTTGTAGGAGAGCTTACGCATGGTGTCGCCAAAGGAGCGTAGCTCCTCGTTGCGCTGGGTGACTAGCACGCCGTTGGCGAGGATGAAAGAGGTGGGCTCTGAGACGTATTCGTCGTCTCGGTGCATGAGGAAGTTGGAGTTGGCGACGATGAGGCGGTCGGTTTCGGAGTAGCGGGAGCTGCTTTCGATCTCTTCGGCTTGCTGGCGCGTTTGCAGGCTGATGTCGAAGTAGGATTCTACGATGTTGCGCTGCTCGAAGGTGGGCGCCACGAGGTCTACCCAGAGCAGGTCTTTTTTGGAGAGGGTTGGTAGGAGATCCTCATCAATCTCGTTGACGATAGTGTTGCCCGCGCGGTAGAAGATAGTGATCATTGTGGTTAGCGACGCCTTGGACTAAGGGGTTGACCTTCTTTGTAGGGCCTTGCCTTCGGCGAGGTAGCGCGCCATGCTTTTTTGCATTAGTGGGGTGAGCGGGTAGTCGATGTTTTCGTGGAGGTAGCGCAGGGCCTCAGGTAGGGGGCAGGGTAGGGCGTTGGCCTGCGCGGGCAATAGGTCTTGGTAGTTGGCCAGCCCCCAGGCGATGGCCCTGTGCAGGTTGTCGCGGTGTGGTTGCGGCAGGTCGTGCTGGCTCACCCACGCTGCGAAGACGCAGGGGAGTCCTGTGAGCTTACGCCACTCCACTGCGAGGTCGTAGATGTGGGTATAGTGTCTACGGAGCGCAAAGACCTTATCGCCGATGGCCACCATGGCTGCGCCCGTGGGTAGCGCGTCGGGGTAGACTTCGGGGGTGGCTGGTAGCCACTGGGGGACGATGTGCCAGAGCTTACTTGCCAGGATGCGGGCCAGCAACACGGAGGTGCGGCTGGCGGTGTCTAGGTAGATGGTGTGGAGTTTTTCAACGGGCTGGTTGGAGAGCAAGCATACGGAGTAGACCTCGTGCTCGGCGCCCACGCAGAAGTCGGCAGCGAGCTGGTAGCTGAGTCCCTCGGCTGCCAGGGCGCCAATGGGCATGAGGGCGAGGTCGACCTTATGGGCCAAGAACTCCTGCGCCGATACCGCGGGCAGCTTCAGCTGGACCGTCCACCCGTACGTCTTGGCCCAATGCTTTACGCCGCATACCATGGGGAAGGCGTTGAGGTAGGATACCGCGGAGATCCTGAGTGGCTCCATGGGCAGGATGACGGCGGCTATACCGTCATGATCTCCTTTTCTTTTTCTGCGACCTTGGAGTCGACCTGGGCGATGAATTCGTCGGTGATTTTTTGGACTTTATCCATGCTTCTCCGGGCCAGGTCTTCGCTTAGGCCTTCTTTCTGGAGTTTTTTGATCGTGTCGTTGGCCTCGCGTCGGGCGTTGCGGATGCCGAGCTTGGCGTTTTCACCCTCGGCTTTGGCCTGCTTGGCTAGTTCTTTTCGCCGCTCTTCGGTGAGTGGGGGTATAGGTATGCGGAGGACGTCCCCGTTGTTTTGGGGATTCAGGCCGATGTTGGCCGCCAGGATGGCCTTTTCGATTTCGGGCAGGAGCTTTTTCTCCCAGGGCTGGACTTGGATAGTGCGGGCGTCTGAGGCGGTGACGCTTCCCACCTGTTCGAGCGGGGTGGGGACGCCGTAGTAGTCTACCGTAATCCCAGCCAGCATACCCGGCGAGGCCTTTCCTGCCCGAACTTGCAAAAGCTGCTCATCGAGAAACTTCATGCTATGTGCTATCTGCTTATTGAGCTGTGCCAGACATGCTTGCTCGTCCATAGAACTTTCTCCTATTTTAATTTTATCCTTGTACCAAGGTTCCGATCTGTTCGCCACGACCAAGGCGCAGCAAGGCATCGGGGGTATCTAGATCGAATACCACAATAGGCACGTTGTTCTCCTGGCAAAGGGTGAAGGCCGTCAGGTCCATGACCTTCAGACGTTTGGAATAGACTTCCTGAAAGGAGAGGTGGTCGTAGCGTTTGGCTTCAGGATGCTTCTCGGGGTCCATGTCGTAGACCCCATCGACGCGCGTTCCTTTGGCCAACAGATCGCAGCCCAACTCGCATGCCCTGAGCGCGGCCGCAGAGTCTGTAGTAAAATAGGGGTTAGCGGTGCCGCCCGCGATGATGACCACCTTCCCCTCAGCTAACGCTGCACTGGCAGAGTCGATACGGTAGTAGGTTGCAATGGGTTCCATGGGAGTGGCCGTGTAGAGCTGGACCGTAGCACCAGCGTGCAGCAGCATTTGTTCAAGTGCCATACCGTTGATGACGGTAGCCAGCATGCCCATTTGGTCGGCGCGGCTTCTGAGGATGCTGGTGTTGGAGGCCTGGATGCCGCGGAAGATATTGCCCCCGCCGACCACGACAGCCAACTCCAGTCCGCCTTGCTTGGCGGCGTTGGCGATGGCTTGGCAGTAGTTTTCGAGCAGCTGTAAGTCGAAGCCGTGTCCCTGTCTGCCGGCGAGGGCCTCTCCGCTCAGCTTAAGCAAGATACGATGAAACGGCATAGCATGCACTTCTTCCACCCGGGGCACAGCGGGTAGGCCTCGGAATTGCTTACAAAGGTAGGAAAAATAGGGGGCTAATGGAAGGAGGCAATGATGCTGTCGACACGCGCGCGCTCCTCAGGGGGGTAGGGAGGGGCGGGTTGGGGAGGTCCCTCCAGCGTGTACATCAGCCGGGCATTATGCGGCAAATAGTCATCGCTAGCAAGACTCTGCTTTGGGTCGAACCAAGGAGTATTTAGCTGTAGGAGCTGAATGGCAGTATGGAATGCGTCAGTTAAGCTAACAGGCATTCCCAGGTGTTTATTAAGTGTAGAGACTATTTCTGGACATGTAGCTTCGTAACTTGCTGAGTACCAAATGAGAAAAGGGATATGGGCCTCAAAGTGGGTGCCAATTTTAGAGGCGTGGAAAAAGAGCATGTCTGGTGTATCGTATATATTTTCTCCGTGATCAGCCAGATATATTAGGAAGCTAGGTCTGTCAAGAGCTTCGAGCATTGCGATTGCAGAGTCAATCACTCTATCAGTATGAAGGATGGTATTGTCAAAAGAATTGCGAATAACGGGAATCCTTGGATCATTGGGATCAGACAAATGCCCTGCGTATTGCATGTTACAAGGCGTAAAGAGGGTATCTGTGTTGGTGTAGTGGTCTGGGTAGAACCAGTGCCCGCCCCCAGATGGTGAATAGGATTGATTTTGGGCCCAACTGCTCAAGTTCTTTGGCTAGAGGCGGAAGAAGGCATTGATCTGGAGGATTTGGGCCTTTGAGACTGTCCATGTAGTAGTTCCTGTCGGCAACGGTTAGAAGTAAGTTGAAATAACCAGTTCCTAGTAACCTATCATCATTTTGATTAGTGATCAGTACGGTGCTACCATCACCAAACGCTTTTTTAGCCAATTCCATCAGCATAGGACTTGTGCACCAATCGTTTGAAAGGTTAGCGTCCATGGTTGTAGGGAAAATCATACGCTTGAGGGCTTCCTCAGTATGGTTCGCAACGGTGAAAGCATCGGGGGAAAAAAGGACATTTTTTCTTTTTGATAATATCGGATTGGTCATACGATGATAGCCAGCAAGTTGCCAATTGCACGCTCTGGATGTCTCACCGATAAAAACAGGCCAACAATCGAGTCTGGTTTTTCAGCCGTAACGGAAATCGTATCAATGAAGCCTAATCGCTCTCTAATGACATGGTTTTCTATTTCTTTTGCAGTCTGGTGGGCATAGAAGAGCAACAAATATTTGAGCGGGAATGACGTTATGACAGCCACCTTGGCAACACCTAGGTAGGATAGGTTATAATCTGCATAATGCTTTGTAGTACCAGAGAAAGCAGTGACCGTCCAGTATGAGGCGACCATAATGCCAAAAAGTGCGCATATGATTAGAGGCGACCATTTCCAGCAAATCCTAAGACGCTTGGGGACATAGAGGAAGAGTAAGACGAAATAGAGCAGCATGGCTGAGAGGAACGCTATCAGAGCCCCCGAATAGGCCATGATGGCATCCAAATACTCTCGCGGGTAAGAGGCCATTATTATCTTGAGGAAACCGTAATTGAAGGGGAGACCTGTACCTAGCACTGAACTAAGCTCTAGCGGCAGAAGGGCAAGCAGTACAATACCAAACAGAAGGTAACCAGAAGAAAGGTAACACTGCTGAGGCCGTACCGACGCAAAAGAACCCCGTAAACAGGATATCCAACTCTCTCCAGAGCCCCGCATCGGTATAGGCCATGGTGAGGAAAGTGGGGGTCATGCAGCACAGGAAGAGCAGTACTAATACAGTTTTGTGCTGCCAGCGAGCTCGGATAGTCTTGTGGGTGTGGTAAATCGTGGGAACTTGGTTCTCATAGGCATGGAGGAAGAAAGAAATCATGACTGAGGATCAGCAAGATTCCACACTCGTATGCACTCGCCCACGAGTGTGGGATCTATATCATCAGCATTTCACGACAGAAGTAGTGAAATGAGAGCTATTGGAAGGAGGCGATGATGCTGTCGATGCGAGCGCGCTCTTCGGGTGGGAAGGGTGGGGCAATATGAACGAGCCCATCGCTGGTAAATACATTTCTAACCTTATGAGATACATAGGCTGGACTTGCTAGGCTTTTTGAAGAATCCAGCCAAGGCGAATGTATTCGCAGGAGTTGCAAGAGTGTAGAGTAGACATCAATGGCACTGACAGATTCCTTCCTACTGTTTTTCATGGCTGCCACTGCGCCCGGGTAGCGTTTTTCATAGCTATCAGAATACCAAACGAGTAAGGGTACATGGCAGTCATAATGCGTACCTCCAGGGTCCCCGTGGTGGTGTAGATAGCGTTGGTCATCGTAAAGATTCTCTCCGTGATCGGCAATGTACAAGAGGAAAGAGGGCAGTTTTGTGGCCTCAAGTAATGATATAATTGAGTCTAGTACGAAATCAGTGTGCGCAATAGTATTGTTGTATGAGTTACGTATTTTCAAAACGATGTCTTCGCTGGGTGAAACCAGGTCGCCATTGAAGTCAGGCCCTATACAAGGGGTAAAAACGGTATCGTCCGTTGGGTAGCAATCGGGATAGAACCAGTGCCCTCCCCATCCCCAGATGGTAAAAAAATGGCTACCTAGAAGTGGGGAAGACAACACTTGATGCATTGGCGGTATAAGAACAGCATCAGGCGGTGGCGACTGTAGGTTTCTCAGGCTGTCCATGAAGAAATGTCTGTCGGATACATTGAGCAATAGATAGCCGTAGCCTTCATAGACACTTCGTTCGTCATTTTGGTTGGTCACCATCACCGTACGTCCTGGGCCAAATGCTTTTTTGGCCAGCTCCTGCACCAGGGGTGAAGCTTTCCAGTCTACCGAGAGATCTTCAGTTGTTGGAAAGACGATCCGTTTAATAGATTGGGTTGTATAATTGGCCGCAGTATAGGCATCTGGGAAGAAGATTACATTTTCTCGATGTGCTAGGCGTGGTGTAGTTGGATATGGATAACCAGCCAATTGCCAACTGCAGGCTCGCGAAGTTTCTCCTAAGAAAAGGCAGCCAATGACAGTGTCAGTAGGCTTAACGGCAACAGTCAAAGTATCGATAAAAGCCTGTCTACCCTGAATAGCAGTGCGGCTACGTAGAGAGACAAGCAGATAGTCGCCAAAGAGGTAGACATACTTAGTGGGGAAAGCTGTAGATAGTGCCCTTTTGGCAACATAATTCGTGGGTGTGGTGGTAGGGTTATTGCTTTTGACGAAGTAAGAAGTCAGGTAGAAGCTACCGTACAAAAGCAGTAAGAGCGAGACTATGGCAATAGGTAGATAGGACCACTGTAGTCGGGGTTTTCTGGGGATGAACTTAAGTAGCACAAAGAAATAGCTGGCGATCAGCAGGATGAATAGAATGAGATAGAGAGAGAAGGGTTTTATGGCTGCCCAAGTCTCTTTCATTGTGGTTCCCATGACCGATTCGAGGAAACCATAGTTGAAGGCACACCCTATTCCAAGCATAGAGCTAAGTTCAAGGGGCAAAAGGATGGCCAGCCCAAGGCCATAGATGAATAGAGCCCAGAAGAAGGGGAATATGGCCAGTGCTAGCCCTAGGCAAGAAAGACTGGTTGCAATGAGGGCGAAGTTGAGCCAAAAGCTGTACTGAGAGAAAATGCTGATGAGGAGTGTCGGCAATAAGCAAAGAAGCAACAGTACAGAAAGAGACAGTTTCTGTTTCCAATCAAGGGAACATGAACAAAAGGGACTAGGAAGTTTAAAGTGTGTCACGTCAGCTCGTTTACGGATTGAAAACACTCCTCTCACTCATCCGCTCTAACATGGGCGGGTGTGACAATAGGGAGTTACTCAGAATATACCCCTTGCTATATCTTGGCTTGGGCGGCTCGGAGCAGCTGGCTGCTTACCTTGAGGCCTTTGGCTTGGATTTCTTTGGTGTTGATCTCGAAATTGAGCCGGCCGCTGCTCTGCGAGAAGCTGATGCCAGCGCCCTTGAGGTAGGCCCCAGGTTGCTCGGCCACCACGAGCATGTAGGCGCAGCTGTTTTTCACTTCATCCAGTAGGCCGGATTTGCTCACTGGGACATAGAGTAGGTGGCAACTGGTGACCTTGGTCGGCGAGGCGAAGACCTTCACCGCGATTTTCTGCTGCCCCACCATGCGGCCTTCCAAGGCCTTGAGGTCATCCGTGATATCGGCATCTGTACCCAGCACCCCGATGATGAACTCGCCCGCTTGCTTTCCCTGGCTGCTCCATTCGAGCTGCCGAGTGAACTGTAGGATAAAGGCAGCCTGGAGCCGGTTATTCTGCGCCAGTGCATGCACTGCGCTGCCTACCATAAGCAGGATGCAAAGCGACATTTCCCATACAAACGTCTTCACTCTGTACATGTGATCCCCCCTTCCTCTTTTCGAGGGCTACCATTGGCCCAGCTAGCAGGTTCAAAGGTAAGCATTCCCTCCTACTTCTGGTTTGAATTGTTCGTGCCTACTAGGGTGTCTAGCACTTTGAGGAGACTTGGATAGGTTTGCGCCTTACGATTCGCTATCTCAGTGGGCGAGAGCCACACAGCCTGGGTTATCTCTTCCTCACGTTGAGGGGTTAGCGGGCAGGCTTCGGGGACGGACATACTATACCACATAGTCTGCTTAAGGAGTGGAGCTTTGTCCTCACCGAGGTAGCAGTGGTAGGTGGTGGCGATCGGCCTTCCTAGGGTCAATGGACTCGCCCCCGTCTCCTCAGTGACTTCGCGAAGGGCAGTGCGTTCTGAGGTCTCTCCAGCCTCGGCTTTTCCCTTCGGTAGATCCCAAATGCCATTGCGAAATATCATCAGGACTTTACCGCCAGGTTCACGGACCAGGCCCCCCGCAGCGTGGATAATCGTGGTGTACTGTAGGATGTTTTCCACCTGGGCTTTATCGGTAATGGGGGCAACGTAGAGGCACTGGATCTCGGGATTGTTTAGGAATATTTCCCATACCTTCGCGGGAGCTCCGTTGGCAGCGGGCGCCATGACAAGGGTTTGTGGATCCATGTGTTTTTGGTCGGCGATGGGTGACAGGATAAGGCGTCGCGTTCCGAAGTAGATAGTGAAGGTTTCCATATATGTTTTCGGATATTCTCGATTCATTGCTGGTGCTCCGGGCTATCCACTTGGCCCCCGAAGGGCATCCCTTCGTGTGGGCATCGGGGTGGCGAGCTCCAATTTACTGCGATAATCGTCGCATTCTTTCTAGCCACGAAGCTAGACAAAAAGTGGCAAGTGGGCTGGTTGAGCTTATCGCAGCGCATTTTCAGGCCTGCGAAGTGGTAGCGGCTGTGGCCACCGGGGCTATTCCGGTGGGTATGCTGGTGGCCGATCGCTTGCGGTTGCCCTTTGTCTACGTGCGTCCCAAGCCTAAGGATCACGGCATGGGTAACCAGGTGGAGGGCAGGTTGGATGCTGGGGCCAAGGTGGTGGTGGTGGAGGATCTGGTGTCTACTGGTCGCAGTAGCTTAGATGCCGTGAAGGCTCTAGAGTCTGCTGGAGCCCAGGTGCTTGGTATGGTGGCCATCTTTACGTACCAGTTCCCGCAGGCCCAAGCGAACTTTGAGCAGGCGCATGTGGCGCTCCATACGCTTGTCACTTATCCCCTGTTGCTGCGCACGCTGCAGCAGCGTGGGCTGTTGACGGCAGCGCAGCAGGCTACGCTTGCCCAGTGGAACGAGCATCCCGATACATGGGGTCAGGAAGGCTAGTTGGTCGGGCAGTCCACTATGCGCATCGAGAAATTTGTTAGCAAGACGGGCCAAGCAGCTTGTGGCGCCCAGTTGCTCTACAGCAATTTGAGCGACTTTCGCTTCCTTACCCAGGCTCTTTCGCAGAGCGACCAGATTTCCGATCTCCTTGTTGACAACGACCTCTGCTCGTTCAACCTTAAGGGCTTGGGGCCCGTGGCCATCCGCATCGTTATGCGGGAGCCCTACAAGCTGGTCAAGTTTTCGCATGTGGACAAGAAACCTCTGGAGTTCTATGTGTGGTTCCAGTTCGTTGAGGTGAATCCCAGAGATACCCGCATACGTATTACGCTCCAGGCCGCTATTCCACTGCTCCTACGCCCTGTGCTGGGTAAGAGGATACAGAAGGGACTCGACCAGGTGGTGGATCAGCTGGCGCAGCTCTTCTCGCGCTTTTAGGCTCGTCGTTTTGGGCTAGTCCTATGCCTAATGTGTAGGAATTTCATTACTTCGCGGAGGCGTAGCGAGGGAGTAGTAGCATGATAAAGAATCTAGTCATAGTAGAGTCACCGGCCAAAGCGAGAACTATTGAGCGTTTTTTGGGGTCGGATTATAAGGTGATGTCGAGCTATGGCCATATCAGGGATCTGGCTCGTGACAATATGGGCATCGATGTGACCCATGGCTTTGCGCCCAACTATGAGATCTCGCCCGAAAAGCAGCAGACGGTGCGGGAGCTTCGTAATGCGGCTAAGCAGGCCCAGACGGTATGGTTGGCTTCCGATGAGGATCGAGAGGGCGAGGCCATAGCTTGGCATCTCACCGAGGTGCTCGCGTTGGATCCTAAAACGACCAATCGCATAGTCTTCCACGAGATCACAAAGCCCGCCATCATGCATGCGGTGCAGAATCCTCGGAGGCTAGACATGAACCTTGTGGATGCTCAGCAAGCACGTAGGATATTAGATCGTTTGGTGGGCTTTGAGGTTTCGCCCGTACTCTGGAAGAAGGTCAAGCCCTCGCTGTCGGCCGGGCGCGTGCAGTCTGTGGCCGTTAGGCTGGTGGTAGACCGGGAGCGGGAAATCCAGCACTTCCATCCCGAGCAGTACTTCAAGGTGCAGGCCATCCTCAAGCAACAAGCGCAATTCAAGGCAGAAGTCCAGAGCAAGTTGCCCACCCAGCAGGCCGCCAGGGACTACCTGCAGGCCTGCCAAGGAGCCACCTTCACCGTGGCCTCGGTTGAAGAAAAGGAGACTCGGCGTGCACCAGCACCCCCTTTTACCACCTCTACGCTACAGCAGGAGGCCAGCCGCAAGCTCAGTATGAATCCTAAGCTGACTATGAGCGTGGCCCAGCGGCTCTATGAGCAGGGCTTTATCAGCTATATGCGTACTGACTCGGTGAACCTGTCCGAGGAGGCGAAGAACAATCTGGGGGCAGTCATTGCACAGCATTGGGGCGAGGAGTACCACCAGCGCCGTAACTTCCACACCACCTCCAAGGGGGCCCAAGAGGCTCACGAGGCCATACGCCCCACGCACCCCGAGCAGCTTAAGACAGATCTTGGCAGCGATGAGGATCGCCTTTACCGTCTCATCTGGGCTAGGGCCCTGGCCAGCCAGATGCGTGATGCTGAGCTCCTGCTTACCACTGTGGTGATACAGCCCAGTACGCACAAAACACCCTTGGTGGCAAAGGGAGAGGCCATTAAGTTTGATGGGTTCCTCAAGGTGTACCTCGAGGGGCGCGATGATGACGGCAGTGAGGAGGCCGCCGAAGGTCAACTCCCTAGGCTTCGGGAGCGGGAACAGGTGACGCTGATTTCCATGAGTGCCCGCGAACGCTACTCCAACCACCCGCCGCGCTACACCGAGGCGATGCTCGTCAAGGAGCTGGAGAAGAGAGGAATAGGCCGTCCGTCAACCTATGCCACCATTATCTCCACAATCATCAAGCGAGGCTATGTCAGCTCGGAGTCTCGAGAAGGTAAACCGCGGTCGGTCTGGTGCATGCAGCTAGATGCCGAGGGGCTGCATGAGGGGCAGCTCTCGGAGCGTGTGGGGCAGGAGAGTCGTAAGCTCTTCCCCTCGGATATCGGTATGCTGGTCAACGATTACCTGGTGGAGCACTTTCCCCAGCTCATGGACTACAACTTCACAGCCAACGTGGAGGAACAGTTCGACCGTGTGGCCAGTGGCCAACTGCAATGGGCTATGCTTATCCATGAGTTCTATGGGCCTTTCCACCAGCGTGTGACCCAGGCCCTCGAACAGGGGGCTCGTGCAGATAGCTCCCGGTTGCTTGGTAACGATCCTGCATCGGGGAAGCCTGTCTATGTCCGCATTGGTCGCTACGGGCCCCTGGCGCAAATTGGTGAATCGGACGATGAACAGAAGCCCCGCTACGCCAGTCTCCAGCAGGGACAGCTGATTGAGACCATTACCCTCGAGGAGGCACTTAAGCTCTTCCAGCTGCCCCGTACGCTCGGCGAGTACGAGGGGCAGGAGATGGTGGTCGGTTCCGGACGCTTTGGGCCTTATGTGCGCCACGCAGGGGTGTTTTGCTCCCTAGGCCGTGATGATGATCCCTATACCATTACAGCCGAACGGGCCATAGAGCTGATCCAGAGGAAGCGTGAACGTACAAAGGAGGCCACACTGCGCACTTTCCCCGAGGATCAGGAACTCGTGGTGATGAAAGGACGTTGGGGCGCCTACATAAGTTACAAGAAACGGCGCTTCCGCATCCCTAAGGACATGGACTATGCCAAAGCCTCTTACCAAGAGCTCCTGGCGCTAACCAAGTCGGAGGCCACGAGTGGGAAGACAACTACCAAGGCGAAAACCTCCGCAACCAAGAGGAAGTCGACCAGCGGAACTAGGGGAAAAAACGCCAAGTAGCGTGACTAAGGTTCTAGCTGTTGCCCACTCGCAAGGAAGTAGTTTGCTGCCACTCTGAGGGCTATAGCCCGCTCCAGTCGTGGGTTCGCAAATTGGGCTACGTGGGCGTGGGCGCGTTCTATTATGGCCTCGGCTTCCCTTGGGTGAGCTAGGTAGTACGCTATCTTCGTTTGCACATCGCTGAAGTCAGCCTTCACCTCCACGTAGTGCACCCCACCACGCAGGGTACCCTCCATGAACCAGCTCTCAACTGTTGGCTTCGGCATTACGGCCAGCGAGTTGGAGGCCATGACCCATTTTAGGTTCGTGGCCACATCATTTCCCTGGATGCAGGCGATGAACTTGTAGTTTAGCTGCGCAGCCTCAGGCATGTATGGCTTCACCCATTCCGGGTGGTCGCAGTTGGTGTCACGATTTACTTGTCCCACGTCGCACAGAGGGGCCCCGAAGCAGGCCTCCAAGAATTGTCGCCTGTGGGCCTGACGCGCAACGTTCCGGGACACCAGTTGGTCGTATTTACTTGCATAGGGGCGGCGATCCTCTATGAAGTGGAAATGCCGCAAGCTGTCCAAATTGAGCAATACGGTATTGCTTCCTTCCAACCCTATGGGGCGGCTTTTTGCAAAGCCCAGTGTGGGCAGCTCCTGCGCCAGGTCTGTGAGGAAGTAGTCGAATCGGAGGCCACCATCAAAGTAGCGCAGCACCGAGTAGAGGTCGAAGAAAGGCCCAGAATGGCGTTGTCGTTCCCCAAGGGGAAATTTAAAATCTCGGATGCTGGTGGTTTTTGTAGAGAGGCGGGAGGATGCACGAGGTTGGCAGTAGTAGGCGGCCCGCTGCGCCAGCTCTTGACTCGGTAGCCCATTGGCCTGCAGCCAGAGGGCGAGGCGTCGACGGTAGTAGCTTCGTGGCATCATGTATTCAGCCAGTTGGCGACTATACCACCAGAACTTATACAAGGGCCATCGCGAGCGCGCCATTCCTCCTTGAAGAAAATATCGTGTTTGACTTTTGGACAAATTTAGCAATTTGGCCGCGCTATAGTGCATTACGCCAGTTGCTCCGAGACTGGGGAGTGCTGCCCTAGACCCTTGTAATGAGCGTATGGGTGTACAGTTTGGGTAGAAAGACGAACGAAATACGCAATACGAGTGCTTTTGCCCGGTGATGAGGCCTGAGTCCGCCTGGGTGACTGCTGCCGTGCGGGACGATTTTCTTTTCCGTGGAATGCGTACTGCCCTTCTTAGAGCCCTGGACTCACAGTTTTCCTCACTCAGTGTGACCCTGCCGCTTCATTGGAGGGCCATAAGCGTGATTTCACGAATAGAGGGATCGTACATTAGGAAGTTTTAGCCCTGTTGGGGCAGAGGCACTCAGGGCGATGCCAGCAATCTTTCGCCGGACAGCCAGGTCTAGAGGTGGCTGAGCGCAAAAAGAAAAGGCACCGCGGGTCATAGCCAGCGATGCCTTAAAGTAATCATGCCCTTTTGGGCTTTAGGTCAGGCGGTTTCGCACTACATGCCGCCCATACCGCCCATGCCGGGGTTGGCAGCTGGAGCTGGAGTCTCCTCCTTCTCGTCCACCACGATGCACTCCGTGGTGAGGATCATGCCGGCAATGGAAGCTGCGTTCTCCAGGGCCACGCGACTCACCTTGGTCGGATCGATCACGCCAGCCGCCAGCAGATCCTCGTACTTGTCGGTACGAGCATTGTAGCCAAAGTTGCCCTTGCCCTCGCGCACCTTTTGTACCACCACGGCACCCTCTAGCCCAGCATTGTTGACAATCTGGCGGAGAGGCTCCTCGATGGCGCGCATGACCATATGGATGCCCGTGTTCTCGTCATCGTTGGCTCCCTTTAGCCCTTCGAGCGACGATATGGCCCGGATGTAGGCCACGCCACCACCGGGGATAATCCCCTCCTCAACGGCGGCGCGGGTGGCACTCAGCGCATCCTCCACACGATCCTTGCGCTCCTTCATCTCCGTCTCGGTGGCTGCGCCCACGTAGAGAACGGCCACACCGCCCGAAAGCTTCGCCTTACGCTCCTGGAGCTTCTCCTTGTCGTAGTCGCTCGTGGAATTCTCTATCTGGGCATTGATCTGGCCAACACGCTTGGCAATCTCCTCCTTCTTACCAGCACCGCCCACGATGGTCGTGTTATCCTTGTCGATGCTGACTTTCTCGGCTGTACCAAGCATATCGATTTTGGCATCGGCCAAGCGAAGCCCCTTGTCTTGGCTAATCACCGTGCCGTTGGTAAGAATGGCAATGTCCTCCAGCATCTCCTTGCGCCGATCGCCGTAGCCAGGAGCCTTGACGGCAGCAATCTTAAGCGCACCGCGCAACCTATTGACTACCAAGGTAGCCAAGGCTTCCCCATCGATGTCTTCAGCAATGATCAGCAGGGCCTTCCCGCTTTGCGCTATCGGCTCGAGGATCGGCAGCAGATCCTTCATGGCCGATATCTTTTGGTCGGTGATCAGCAAGTAGGGCGAGTCGAGCTGAACAACCATCTTCTCGGCATCGGTGATAAAATAGGGGGAGATATAGCCGCGGTCGAACTGCATCCCCTCTACTACCTCCACGGTGGTATCCGTACCCTTGGCTTCCTCCACCGTGATGACCCCCTCGGCCTTCACCTTCTCCATGGCCTGGGCTATGAGCTTACCTATGCGCTCATCGTTGTTGGCTGAAATGGTGGCCACCTGCTCGATCTTCACCATGTCGTTGCCCACCACCTGGCTGTGCTTCTTGAGCGCAGTCACGATCGTCTGCACGGCCTTATCGATCCCGCGCTTCAGATCCATCGGGTTCGCCCCAGCCGTCACGTTCTTGAGCCCCTCGGCTACAAGGGCCTGCGCCAGCACCGTAGCCGTCGTCGTCCCATCACCAGCATCGTCATTGGTCTTAGAGGCCACCTCTTTCACCAGCTGCGCACCCAGGTTCTCCTCGGGGCACGACAACTCGATCTCCTTGGCCACCGACACACCGTCCTTGGTCACCTGGGGTGAGCCGTACTTGCGGTCGAGCACCACGTTGCGACCCTTCGGCCCCAGCGTTACCTTTACCGCATCTGCCAGTTGATCTACACCCTCCTTGAGCTTGGCCCGAGCCTCGCTGTCAAACTTTATTGTCTTCGCCATCTCTATATATTGTCTGAAAATAATATCTCAAAAAGGCCACCTTGCGCTACGCTACCCCCACCTCTGCGCGCAGAGTGCGCAGGCAAGGTGGTCAACTCCTCTAGTCCCTACTTGGAGCCGCAGCTTTTATCCTTCTTCTCGCTCTGCTCGCCCTTGGACTTGGAACCACAACCGCACTTACTCATGATACAACTCCTTTCTTTTAGTTGTTCCTAGTAATACGCACGTTTATAGCTTGGCCAAGATGTCGGACTGCTTCATGATCATGTAGTCCACATCATCTATCGTGATCTCCGTGCCAGAGTATTTGCCGTAGAGCACCACATCATTCTCCTTCACCTCCATGGTCACATCTTTTGTCCCAGGGCCCACGGCCACTACCGTCCCACGCTGGGGCTTCTCCTTCGCCGTGTCTGGAATGATGATGCCGCCCACCGTCTTCTCCTCCGCCGGGGATGGCTGAATCAATACCCGATCCGCCAGCGGCTGCACTTTGCACTTTGCCATATCGCTTACCAATATTACTTTGTTCTACTTGCCTGACGCCATCTCGCGCCTTCAACCGCTACTCCTGCTAATTGCGTGCCAGTGTAATCCCTGTATTAGAAAACTGTCATTATGGCAGCCAACCCCACCACTTCAGAGGATCGCAGGAACTTTATAGTCAGGGGGCGGCATCGAGCCTACGCAGAAAACGCACATGGCAGCCTCACACCCAATGCCCCGCTGCCCTGTCTATAATTCGGCACTTTGCGCTGACCTCATACTGCGCCTCCCTGCGCACGCCCTCACACCAGGCCTGCACCTAGTACTCAAGGGACATCGTGCCGTTGACCAGCGCCCCCTAGGAAGCCATGCCCCCCATAGGGGAGTCTCGTCTCTGCTAGCTTCGTAAGGGTGCAGCCCCATTGCGCTTGCCTATAGCTTGAAATAGGCAACCACCTGGCTCAGATCCTCAGCCTGGAAACGCAGGATTTCTGCCCGAGAGGCCACTTCTTGGCTTCCTTGGGCATTGGCTTGAATGCTACCCGCCAGCTGCTCCATGGCCTTGGCGATTTGCGCCACTTGCGACGCCTGCTCCTCGATATTGCGCGCCGAGGTGTACGCCAATTTGGCACTATGCTGCATGGTCGGCAAGATGGCTTGCGCTTGTTCTGCACTCTGGTTTACAGACCTTACGCCTTTGGCCAGTACATCCACTATACTGCGGGCAGCGATGGCTGAGGTCTCGGCCAGCTTTCTGACCTCCCCAGCCACCACGGCGAAGCCACGCCCAGCCACACCTGCCCGGGCCGCCTCCACCGCGGCGTTTAGAGCCAGAATATTCGTCTGTTTGGCCACATTCTCCACCACCTGCACCTGCTTGACCACCTCCTCCATAATGCGCTCACTCGACTGGGCCGATTCCACCAGGTGCGAAAGCCCTGCTAGCGTCTCCTGGGCCGCCGACGACATCCCCTTGACCCCATCTTTAGCGTCATCAATCGTCCGCGATAGGCCTGACAGGGTGGCACTCACCTCCTGGCTCCCGCTCGACTGCGCATCGCTGGCACTTGCTATCGCCGTGGAGGCATTCATGAACCGCTCGCTCTGGTCCACCATCCGCTCACTCTGCGTTTGGATCTTGTGCAAAATCTCAATGAAATGGCTCTTCAAGTTCTCCGTGCTGTCCAGAAGGTGCGCATACTCCCTGAGCCCACTCACCGGCTCCACTTCCACCATGAGGTCTCCCTGGGTCATGCGCTCCATGAGCGTAGAGAGGTACTGTAAAGGTCGGGTCAACCGTCGCGCTATGAGATACGATGCCAGCCAGAAGACCAGCACACCAAGCACCACCAGCAGCAGCAGAAAGCCCACGTGCTTCCATACTATCAGCCGGATGTTCCCCACGGGCATGGTACACTCCACCACGTAGGTCACAGCGCAGAGCGGGATGGTGAAGGGATACATGACCCGCTGGTACGACACCCCCTCCACCTCTATCCGATCCTCATAGCTCTTGCCCTGGTTGCGGATGGTGTCAATAAGGCGCTCGGGGTAACGCGTACTATCTGTGAGGGTTTCGCCCAGCAGCGTGCGGTCGGGCCCCGCCACGTATTGGTTCAAATCCGACAGCAAGGCAATTTGCACGCTGCTGGTATCGTTGCCTGCATCGATCCCCTTCGCAAGCTCTCCGCGCAGCATATCTACCTGGACTACCCCGAAAGGTACGCTATCGAGCATTGCGGGCAGCACAAACGTGAAGCGAAGATCACGCCGGTCTTCCACGGGGAGGTCTACAGCTTCACCCGAGTAGAAGTCGGTGATCACCATCCGTTTCCTCTCCATCGCTGTACCGTAGAGTCCCCGGGGCAACGTGACCGTGGAATCGCAAAATTGCGTGTACTCCTGCCCGTCCTTGCAGCGCGAGGTGATTGGACGCAATTGCCCACCATCGCGAAACCACCCGCCGTAAAAGCAGGTGCGGGCTGTTAGCCCCTGCGTACGGGCCATGTGCGCATCGAGAGAGTCGAAGCTATTAGGCTCCAAGTAAACCCGTACGCTGGCCACCTCGGGCGTGCGCTCGAGCATGCTGCGGATGTTGGCCAGCACCCTATCGCGCCGCCCCGCGCCGAGGCGTTTGTCGGTTTGTATGGAGTTGACCAGCTCATTGGCCCGCACGTACGTGGATACAATCGGCTCAATAAACGTGTTCGACGCCGATATGGCCAACGTCCCCATGCTGCGCTCTTGAAGCGTGAGCTGGTTGCGGATGGTGGTCACACCCACCACCAGTAGCATGAGCAGGCTAACTGCTATGAATACGGCTATATAGCTGTAGTTGAGAAGATGTCCTACCGTCCATCTCCGCCATGAAGTATGCTTCCCCATCGTCGCCGCCCTGCACTTTAAACCCATTACAGCTCGGCCGCACCATCCCACGCACCAATCAATAGCGATCGCTAGACACAGACTCCGCAGCGCTCATAACGAAACCTTACGGCACCACCAAGCCCGCGGAGGCCACGGCGGACGCTCCAAGCCCACTATAGGGAATATACCTCGCAGTAACCGCTCACCTGAACCGTCCTTGCCTCACTACGGCCCCCTCATAAGTCGGGGTGACTAGATTCGAACTAGCGACCCCGCGCCCCCCAGACGCGTGCTCTAACCGGGCTGAGCTACACCCCGCTTACAAGGCTTTGAATCTCCGCGCCCCGCACCTCGTGCAGGGCGCGCACACACAAAGAACAACAACACACCAGCCCCCTCGCTGGCCCCCCCCCCTAGTGACTCCGGCGGGATTCAAACCCACGACCTTCAGAACCGGAATCTGACGTTCTATTCAGCTGAACTACGGAGCCTGTCTCGACCGCAAAGGTAAAACTTTTTCCTCTATTCGTATCACTCTTGTGACGCTTGCGTAGGTGTAGGGGTGTCTGAGGCCTCCCCGGGCTTTGCGTTTGGCGCCTTGCTACCCTCGGGGCTTGCGGCCTGCAAGTCGGTCTTTTCTTCTGTGGACATCGCCGAATTCGCAGAGGTCTTCCTGCCCATCTGCCTCCGTAGCAGAAGCCCAAAAAAGGCAGCAGCCCGTGGGCTACGCTTGATGATGGGTACCAAGAGACTCGTAAACAGGATACTAATGAACACTACAGCGTAGGTCAAGTTGCGAATCATCTCTCCCTTCGCCATACCGGTCTGGAGAGGCACACTAGCCAACACCGCCGCGGCCAGCCCCTTGGGCACCATCGTGGCCATGATGGCCAAGTCCATGGTCGGCAACGCATCGCGCACCGCAAAGCGTACCACGGGTATCCGCACCAGGTAGATTAGGCAGGAGATCCCCAGCCCTAGCAGTAGAGCCCAGAAATTGTCCAGCTGCATAGACAGCCCGATGAACACGAAGAAGAAGGTCTTGAGCAGGTAAACCATCTCCGAAAAAAATTGCTTCTCGTTCTCATTGAAACTGTCCAAGCCGCTCCCATGGATCTTCTGGATATACTTCACCGGGAAACGATCGATGTTGGCCAGCGAGAGCCCAAAGGTCAGCGCGGCTATAGCTCCGCTAAAGCCCAGTTGCTCGGCCACGCCGTACACCACGAATAGGTAGGCTGGGGTTGTGAACATCGAGTTCTTCAGAGTTCGGATTCTCCCCAGTAGTGCCGACCACAGCAGTGCGCTCGCTATGCCCAGCAAGCTGGCCAAAACAAAGGAACTCAGTATGCTCCCCACAACGTGCATGACCTGAAGCCCCTCCGTCTCGTGGGCTTTCACGAGCGCAATCACGAGCACAATGCTGAGCACATCGGTAAAAGCCGACTCCAGCACCAGCATCGCTCGGCTTTTCTCCCTCATGCTGAGCTGCTTGACCATCGGGATCACTACCGCCGAAGAGGTACCCCCCAGGATCCCAGCAAGCGTAAATGCTGATAGCGGCGCCATCCCGATCAGGCACCACCCCGTGAGCCCTACTACCGCCACCGTGACCACAAAACATGAAAAGGAGAGCAGCATCGTGCCCCGTAGACTCTTTTGCAAAACCTCAAAACGCAAATCGAGCCCGCCCTCAAACAGTATAAACACCAAGGTCACGGTGGTGAACATCCCCTGCACGATGCCAAAATCATCGGCCTTCACTAGCCCCAAGATGGGCCCTAAAATTACCCCAACTAGCAAGAGCAGGAGCACATCGGGCACCCCACGGCGCTCAAATACACTCGTGAAGTAGTGCGATACAAAAATCAGTGCCCCTAAGAGAATTACCAGCGTCGTGCCGTCCATCGCATTATCCTATTTCTTCCTCCCCGCAGCCCCAGCCCACCTACGCAAACGTACTTAGATATCACCATGTTATACCCGAAGCAACTCACTGATGCTCCCCACCTTCATAGGCCACCCGGTGCGTCTCCCCCTCACGGGCTAGCACGGTGCGCGGGAACATGGCCTGGGCCTCTTCCAGGAAGGGCTCCAGGTCCATATACCGCGAGGAGAAATGCCCTATGATAAGCTTCCCCACGCCCGCCAGCTTGGCGAATTGGCCCGCTTGGCGCGCGGTCGTGTGTCCCGTTGCCCGTGCCCGTGGAAGCTCATCTTCTAGGAAGGTGGCCTCGTGGTAGAGCAGGTCAACGCCCGAAACCGCCTGGGCCTCACTTTCACTGTAGCGCGTATCGCTCATATAGGCGTAGCTCACCGGTAAACGACGCTGGTAGAGCGCCTCGCTGGCCCGGATCACTTCACCTGACGGAAACTCGACATCCCGGCCCGACTTGAGCATCCGGATCTGCTCCACGCCCAACGCGTGGCCTCGCAGGACCCCCTGGCGGATATTGGGCTGCGGGGGCTTCTCCCTGAATAAAAAGCCCACGCAGGGCACCCTATGGTGCAGCAGTACCGTATCAACCGTGAGCTGCCTATCCTCGTAGATGCGCTCACCGCCCCGAGGATCCAGGGGGCAGAATATGCAGCGAAAGCGAAGCTCCCCCACAAACAGCTCCATGCTCGCTTGCAGCACGGGCTCCAGGGCCGCATGCGCATAGATGCGTAGCGGCTGGCTGCGAGAGGTCATGTTGAGCGATGACAGCAGGGGCACTAGCCCCAGCACGTGGTCCCCGTGGAGGTGCGTTATGAAGATGGCCACCAGCTGCTCCATGGGCAATCTGGCCCTGCGGAGCTGCAGCTGGGCCCCCTCTCCGCAGTCGATGAGGAACAGGTGGCGCCCCACGCGAAGTGCTTGGGCCGCCGGATGCCTATGCGATACGGGCATCGCACTGCCGCAGCCCAGGATGGTGATATCAAATGGCATCTACTGCCCTGCTAAAAAGGCAGGCGACCGTACGCCCAGTCTCCAGCCTCGCTTTGACGAGCCCAATGGCCCGCTAGAGGCCAACGTGCGGCTCCGACGAAGCCTCGTAGGGCACCCCATCCACCTCCTCGAGGATAAACTCCTGCACCAGCTTGGCAAAGTAGTTCCACGTATTGGTCTCATCTACCAGCAGGCTCCGGCTGTAGCGGCGGTAGAGCTCATCCGACACCACCGGCATAAGCAGCACCTCGGGGTTGTTGATCAGCTTGGCGAGCTCTTCCCGCGTGACCTGGTTGATATCTTTTACCCCATGCGTGTAGAGGATGTGCGCGGCTTGGCGCGCAGTGTTGCGCTGTACCGATTGACGGTCGTGCACGATGTGCAGCCCGAGTACGTTCAGCACCTTCTCCAGGTTGGTCGTCACCATCCCGCTGTTGCCCCGCTCAAATATCGATATCTGGCTCGGGGCTATCCCGGTCATCTGCGCCAGTTGATACTGCTTCATTCCCAGCCTACGGCGCTGAGTCGCCACAATCTCACAAATCTTCATGGTATATAATTGCAATAACTTCTCTCCTGTCCAATTTCACCTACTCTTAACCACGCTTAGGCAGCTCAACGGGGATGAAATGCTCTACCTGCTCATCGTTCTCCGCAATGTTGAGAACGGACTGGAGCTGCGATATGGTCAATAGACGCTGCACATCCTCCGATACCCCCAGTAGCACCAGCACGCCGCGGGCACTCCGGCAAAGACGATTGGCCACCAAGATCGCGCTCAACCCTGAGGAATCGCAGTAGCGCACCTTGCGCATGTCCAGCACAATGTTCTTCGCCCCGCTGCCTGACAGCACCACCAGCTCCGACTTGAGCTTCGGCGCAATGAGCGCATCCAAGCGGGTGCCCTCTATGGTGACCCGAACGTAATGGGGAAAATGCTCTATCGTAAAATCCTCAAATTCCAACGATTCCATCATACAATTCAACGTATTCTTCCTCTCCCCTGTTCCAAAAATCGTACCAACCCGCGTCCCGCGCAGGGTGAACCCTAAAACACCCCATCAATTCGACAATATCGCCCAGCGTTTTGCAGGTAAAAAAGCAACTCCGGCCAACCCGCCCACTGGACGGGTCGGCCGGAGTGTATACCCCAATCCAATTACTCCCCCTGGGGCTTGGACTCCTCGGTGTGCTTGCCGGCATCCTGCGCCATCTCTTCGCGCAGCTGGGCCAGCTCAGAGATATCGCCCAGCGTCGTGCGCTCCTGCGAGGCTTGCACCAGCTTCACCGCGTTGCGCGTCTGCTCGGCCGAAAGCCGCCTCTCGCCCGACTCGCTATGCGGACGCTCGTGCTTCTTGTCATCGTAGGTCCGCGTATGCGACACGATGATCCTATGGCTGTTTTTGTTGAACTCCACGACCTTGAAGGGCAACTTCTCATCGAGTTGTGCACTCGTGCCGTCCTGCTTGACCAGGTTCTTCGGCGTGGCAAAGCCCTCTACTCCGTAGGGAAGCACCACCACAGCCCCCTTGTCAAACCGCTCGGTGATCACGCCCTCGTGCACCGAGCCCACCGTGAAGAGCGTCTCAAACACATCCCACGGGTTCTCCTCGATCTGCTTGTGCCCAAGGCTCAGCTTGTGCGACTCCTTGTCCACATCCAGCACCACCACCTCGATCATCTCGCCTACCTTGGTGAACTCCGAGGGGTGCTTGATCTTCTTCGTCCACGACAAGTCAGATATATGCACTAGCCCATCGATACCCGGCTCGGGCTCCACGAAAATACCATAGGGCGTAAAGGCGCGCACCTTGGCCACGTGGCGCGACCCCACCGGATAGCGCAACTCTATCCCCTCCCACGGATCCGCCGTGAGCTGCTTGATGCCCAGCGACATCTTGCGAGCCTCGAGGTCTATCGACAGAATCTTCGCCTCAATCTCATCGCCAACCTTGAGGAACTCCTGCGCGCTGCGGAGATGCGAACTCCACGACATCTCCGACACGTGGATCAGGCCCTCAACGCCCGGGAATACCTCCACGAACGCCCCGTAATCCGCCAGCATCACCACTTTCACCTTCACCACATCGCCCACGTGCAGCTGGTCGCCCACGCTATCCCAGGGATGCGGTGTCAGCTGCTTCATCCCAAGGGAGATGCGCTTCTTCTCATCGTCGAAGTCCAAGATCACCACCTTCACCTTCTCGTCAAGCTGCACCACCTCGCTCGGATGCCCTATACGACGCCAGGCCAAATCGGTGATATGCACCAAACCATCGATGCCCCCAAGGTCCACAAAAACACCATAGGAGGTGATGTTCTTCACGGTCCCCTCGAGCACTTGGCCCTTCTCGAGCTTGGCCATGATCTCCTTCCGCTGCGCCTCCAGCTCCTCCTCGATGAGCACTCGGTGCGACACCACCACGTTGCGGTACTCCTGGTTGATCTTGACCACCTTGAACTCCATCGTCTTCTCCACGTAGATGTCGTAGTCGCGGATCGGCCGTACATCGATCTGCGAACCCGGCAGAAAAGCCTCGATGCCAAAAACATCCACGATCATACCGCCCTTCGTGCGGCACTTGATGAAGCCCGTGATGATCTCATCGTTCTCAGAGGCCTTGTTCACCCTATCCCACGCCTTGAGAATACGCGCCTTCTTGTGCGAGAGCACCAGCTGGCCATGCTTGTCCTCCTGGTTCTCCACGTACACCTCCACGCTATCGCCCACCGCCAAGTCCGGGTTGTAGCGAAACTCGTTCGTGGAAATCACCCCGTTGGACTTGTAGCCCACGTTGACCACCACCTCGCGCTTGTCGATCGAAACCACCTTGCCCGTCACCACCTCGTTGTCCACTACGGTGGATAGCGTCTTCTCGTATAGGGCCGTCTGCTCCTTGCGCTGCTGCTTGTCGTAGCCCGTCCCGCCCATGAGGGCATCCCAGTCCATGGTCGGATCTCCGCACTCCAGCGATGCCCCTTGAGCTGGCTGGGGCTCAGCCTCTGTCGGCGTCACTGCTGCCGCTGGAGTCGGCTGCGACTCTCCTTGCACCGCCCCATCCAGCGCCTCAGGCGCCACGGGGCTTGGGTTCGTTGTTTCTTCCATCATCCTACACGCATTATTGGGTTAGACATTATATGGATTGTAACTCTGGGCAAAGGTACAACTATTGTACGAATCAGCTCTGGACACGCCCGGGGGCGCAAAAGAACTAGCACGAGTACCTATTGCGGTGTGCGCCATCGGGGTCTCTCCCTTGCCAGTCGAAAGGCCCCACGCCCACCGTCGGCGCAAGCCAGATGCCCCACCCAGCAGAGGCAGGAAGTATCCGGATGGACCGATCCCAGTGCCCGCGGCGACAGCTACCCGCCTCGGTCAGTCCGAACCCGAGTGCCTTGGTCTCCTGCCCCTACTGCGCTAAAGGCTGTGCGCTATCCTTGCCTTTAGTTGCGTAAAGCCCAGGGGCTGCTCTACGAAGTGACCCTCACGGTTGAACAACAGCAGGTAGGGCGTGCTCTCAAAGCGTAGGGACTTTAGCAGTGGACTCTCCCCCCCAGCCTCTGCGCAGCTCTGCCACGGGAACCCAAGGTTGCGAATAAACTGAAGCGTCCCGTAGTCAGTGCCATCGCTCGAAATCGACGTGATATGCAAAACCCGCTGCACATCCTCTCCGTACCAAGCGGTCACCTCGGGCAGCAGCGCCATGCAGTGGGGACACCATATCGAGTAGACTAATATGAGCGTCAGGGGCTTCTTTCGATTCAAGATAGGCCGACTCCGACCGTCCACGTCCATCGATCGGGCCGCTCGCATGTCCAGTGTAAGCTGCTTGCCCAAGCTGCCCATGCGGGCATTGTGCCCTTGAGCTGCGGCGTAGTCCCGAACGTACGTTGCGAGTTCTAGGGCCCCTATCTCCTGAAAAAAGTAAGTCGCGTAGTGTTGCAGCTTATCGTGCAGCGGGGGCAGCATGTCTAGGGCCAGCAGGGCAGAAACGGCCTCCAGGAATAGGCTGTCCTGCTCCGTGCGGGTGGCCGTGGGCTCTATCTGGGCCTGCAGGTAGGCCTCTAGGTGATCCTTGAGGAGCCTACTGGGGGCCACCGAGGGTTCACGGAGTAGGTCTGTCGGCCACCAGCTCGCCAGCGCGTCACGGGCCGGGGTGGCCAAAAGGCTTAGCAAGGCCTTGAGCAGAGCATCATCGCTGCCCGCTATCGCCTGGGTCAAGTATACATTATGCCTCCTGCAGCGTGCGCTAGCTGCCGAGGACAGCTGCGGATTGAGCGAATCCTGGGGCGAGAGCATATGCTTGCCCAGCCCTTCGAGGTAGCGCAGGGCTGCGCACGTGTCGCCCTCTTGGTAGGAATGGGCAAACGTCCGCGTGCTGCCATCGGGAGAAACTTCCACGGCCAGGCCCGACCCTGTGCCCCGTAGCTGCACGAGGAGATCGTTGGTCGGCCTACTGAGCAGCAGGGGGAAAGCTGGCTGATGGCCAAAGGTGAGCGTATAGAGTCCCGGGGTGAATCTCTCCACGTAGGGGTGGTATAGGCCATCGTCGGCCTGCCACACCGTGTCTACTGCCACCCAGCGGCCGTCTCGTGCTTCCGAAAGCACAATCGCCTCTGGCCCAAGCCCCGTGGTCTTAATCCTAAACTCGTAGCCCTGCCCGTAGGTAGCCCCCTGCCGCCCTGCCCCCGCGAAGGCCAGGAGCAGTAACGTCCACACGTACATACGCACCCCACGGGCGCGCCAACCTCTACGCCCTTGCATCACTCCAACATAGCGCGCAGGCATCCCACGGACTTGCTACCCACAGCGCCCTACCTCGTCCTGCGACAACGGCGGGCGCGGCGCCAAGTAAAGTGCCGCACAGCATCGAATAGGGCGTAGACTCCCTGGAGTAGGGTAGTGGCGGAGAAAAGCCTACGGGTCTGCTCGCCCAAGGCCTGCTCAGCTCTGGCCACGCGCTGCTCCGATAGATCAATGCAGGCTGTGAGCTGCTCCATCGTCTTGAAGGTATAGACTTTGGGCTCGCGGGCTGGGGTGGAGTTGCTGTCAGCCATTATTGCTTGAAGATAAGTGTACGCACCCGCACCACAATGGGCGAAACGATGATACTGTTCCGCAGCCGGTAGAGTATAAATCCTATGAGCACCCATGTGCCCGCGGCGCATAGGAATCCCAGCGCATAGGAGCCGAATAGGGCCGAGTAGGCAAATCCTAGTGCCACCCCCAAAAGAATCAACGCCACCACCCCGATGAGCATCACGAAGATGCCCAGCAGCAGTGAGGAAATGATCGCCGAGAGGTACTTGACCAGCAGGAGCAGCAGATGCTCCTTGTGGGCGTCTAGCACCTCCCCCAAGGAGTCCCGCATCGTGTCGACCATCCAGCGCAGCAGGCTCGCCATGCTCCTACTCCTGCGGCGTTTTGGTCGATGCCCCGGCGGTCGATGCCCCCGCCGCAGCCTGTGGCTCGCGCTTAGGGCTTATGCGCTCCTCCAGATCCTCCAGGCGGAAGCGAATTTCCTCGATGAAGTCCGCCATGTCTTCGCGTAGGTCGTCCATCCGCTCCGTAACGGTCGACTGCACCTTCTCCCGGGTCTGCTTATAATTCCGCGAAAGGCTCTCCCGGGTCCCCGCGTAGCGCTCGGAGGTTAAAAATACCGCTGCCACTCCGCCTGCCAAGGCCCCAAGCAGCGTCCCTAAAAGAAAATCGCCCCCCTTTGCCATCCTAATTCCTCCTCCCTATCCTGCCCCGTGCGGGGCGTATGCTTCTGCGCAAATGTACAAAATTTGAACAACTCCCTGCGCGTCCCCAACAGGCATCGCCCCCCAGTAGGTCTGGGTTTTCGCTACCTTTGTAGTAGACTGGGGGGTCCATGAAAGGTTTACAGCAGCCAAGCTTGCTTGGGCGGTGGCATCATTCGCTACAGGTAAAAATCACCCTCTCTGCGGGGGTTATCCTCTTTGTGGTCTCGGGCGTGCTGGTCAGCGTGGCGGCCTACCGGTCTTTCTCGTCCAACCGCGAGGTGGCCACACTCCAGGCCCAGCTCACGGCCGAAACGCTTGCCCATAGGCTAGGCTCCAATATCGAGAGCGTGCTCACCACCTTGCGCACCCTCTCCTATTTGGTCTCGCAGTCGATCAACACCACGCATGCCCGGCAGGATGCCCTCAACGTCTTGGCTGCCCCGCTGATGGAATACCCGCTGGTCATCTCCTATGGATTGGTGATCGAGCCCAACGGCTGCGGGTGGCGCGACGAGGACTTCCGTGGGCTGTCACCCTACCAGCCCGACGGGCAGCTGGCCACGCTTGTCGCGTTGGGGCCCCAGGGCTCCCCCCTCTTCTCCCCCATGCCCCGCGAGGAGTATGCGGACAACGATTCCTTCTACCCGCTGGTGCTCTCCACCGGACAGGATTACCTCTCCGGCCCCAAGCGCATCGTTACCCCCACCGACACGGTTTGGGCTGTCAGGCTGGCCCTGCCCTTGGCCATCCACGGGGAGGTGGTGGGGGCTTTGACCTGCGATATGGCCTTGGCCATGGTGCAGCTCCTGGTGCAAGAGGCGGCCATCGAAAATTTGGAAGTCCACCTCCTAAGCCAGCAGGGTACCCTCGTGGCTAGCAGCAGCTGCCCACAGGACGTTGCCACACCCCTCAAGGCCTTGGATGCATTGCCCAGCACCGGGGCCCACAGCACCCCAGTCCAGCTTACGGATTCCACCTCCCACACCTGGAAAGTTGCCCATACCTTTTACGTCCTCAGGGCCTTCACCGTTGGCGATGCCCACCAGCCCATGGCTATTTGCGTGGGCCAGCCCCTGGCCCAGGTCAACCACTATGCCCTCAGGGAAACCCTTCGCTTCTTCATCGTGGGCCTGCTCTTGGTGGTCCTCTTCGCGGTGGCCGCAGCCCTTTTCCTGCGGCACATCATCAGGCCCATAGGGCAGCTCCGCGGCGATGCCCTCCGCATGTCTGAGGGCAATATCGCCCAAGGGGTGGCCGACCAGACCCTCACCCGAAGCGATGAGCTCGGCGACCTGGCCCGCGCCATGCAGGCCCTGGCCCTGAGCGTTGATACCCTCCTGCGCGAAATCCAGGCCGCCGCTGGTAAACTTGAAACCGCCAGCCAGATCACCAGTCAGCAGTCGGCCTTGCTAAGCCAGGGGGTGCAGCAGGCCACCGAGCTCTCACACCAGGTGAGCAGCGGCCTCACGCGGTTCACCCGCCAGCTCAAGTCCACCGGCCAAACCACCAAGTCGGCCCACCAGGACATCTCCAAGGCCTCCCAGGCACTCGAGCGGCTGCTAGTCCAAACCACGCAAAGCGACCAAAAGGTGGCCCTGATCGCCCAGCAGGTCAATGTGCTACAAGAAATCGCCGACCAAACCAACATCCTCGCCCTCAACGCCGCCGTGGAGGCGGCCCACGCTGGGCAGGCCGGGGTTGGCTTTGCGGTGGTAGCCAAGGAGGTCAGAAAACTAGCCGCCCGTAGCGCTGGGGCCGCCCGGCAGATCATTGACCTGGCCGCGCAGAGCCGAGAACTCTCCCACTCGGCTGTCCACCAGCTCCACGTACTCACCCCCTACTTGACCACCTCGGCCGAGCGGGTGGCCGAGGTGGAAACCATGGATGCCAGCACCCAGCGCGACTCTACGGCCATCGCCCACGTGGTACTCACCCTCGACAGCACCATTGCGCAAAACGCCTCCCTCGCCCAAGAGCTCACCTCCGGCGCCGAGATCCTTGCTGCGCAGGCCGTCAAGCTTCGTAAGCTCGCCGCCAAGTTTAGCACCCAGGGGCCCCGCGAAGCCACCCCTGCTCAGTGAGCAGCGCATCAAGCTGCACATCGTGGGCCTCACGTGGGACGGTCGGCACCACCTGGCATGCGAATGCCAAACCCACGAGCCGGGCGTTCGCCATTCGCGGTAGCAGCCGATCGTAATACCCCTTCCCGTGCCCCATCCGACCGCCCGACAGGTCAAATGCCAGGCCAGGAATGATGGCCAGGGCCACCGTATCGGGTGCCACCACCTCCCGGGCCTGCGGCTCCAAGATCCCGTAGGGGGGCACGGCTTGCATGTCGGCGTCTCCCGTGTAGCGGTGGAGCTCCAGCTCGGCGCCGCGCACCACGGGTAGCACCACTTCATAGTCCAGCGACAGCGCCCGCACCAGCCCCTGCGTGGGGAATTCCTCGGGCATCGACCAGTAGGCCAATATGGGCCCTTGTGGCCTGCGCGATGCTAAGAAGGCCCTCATCAGTGGCAACACCTTCTGGGCTGCCTGCTCACGCTCCTGCTCGCTGATAGCTCTAAGCTTGGCCTTCATGGCCTTGCGTAGCGCCCGCTTGGTCGAAACTATATCTTCCATGGTGCTATACCTTTTGTCAGCCTACCCCCGGCTCGGGGCACTCTCCATGGGCCCGCGGCGCCCGCAAGTCCACCCGACCTTGAACGGCCTTGCCTCTACGGCATCATCGCTCTGAGGGCCAGGCTCCCCGGGCGCACTCTGCCCCAACGCAAGGCTCCCCAGCGCAGGTGCTTTGCGCCCAGCCCATTATTCTCCGCTTGCCTTCTCCCGCTCGCGGCGACTCTTGCAGGTTTTGCAGAGCTCGGTGATATTTTTGAGCTCGCGGGCTTGCGCCACCGTACCTGTCAGGATCTCCGTGGTGCGGTTGGTGTTGATGTGCGGGCAGTCGGAGTAGATGTGATAGCGGTTGCCCGACTTCGTCCAGAACACCTTGTTGGCGCCAGTGAGCTGCTCGATCTCCTGCGTCTGCTCAGTGTACTCCTCGATGGAGGGGGGATTGAAATCTATCCCCACTACTCCTGCTATCAGCAAGGCCACTATGGCGGCGGCCCCGAGGATACCCTTCTGCTTCCCTTGGAGATTCTTATCGGTAAAAATGAACAGCACCAGGGGCAGGAAAGCCACCACGGCGATAATGGCCCCCAACTGATTTTGGACAAAGAAACGTAGCTTGTCTTTCTCGGAGGCCGGGTCAAGCCGGTTAGCCTTCTTCCACAGGATGCTACCTGTCGCAGCCAGCACCAGATCCACCACCAGGATGCCCAGCAGAGGCCACATCACGTTGGCCACGGGTGGGCGCTTGAGAACGTATATCGCCACCCCCTCCGCGGCGATGGCAAGCACCCATAGGATGATGGCTATGGCCCGTAGCTTCCTAGCCCGCTGCTTGCTCGCTGCCGTGGGCTTGAACACGCGCCCTGAGGTCGATGCCTCTACGGTGCGCCCCTTTGCAGCCACCTCGACGATCTTCTTCGCTGTGCCGCTCTCTTTCATGATTCCTCCATGGAGCTCGTTACCGCGTAAAGTTCGGTGTTTTTGCCGAGAGCGGCAAAAACCAGCGTGGAGAGTAGGGGCAAGGCTCAGGACGCCAACTGCGAGGGCTTAGTGCGCCTCGAGGGGGCGAGGGATCTAACAATACCATCGGGGTGAGGGCCGTTGTAGGTTTTAATGGTTTACAGCCTCACCGCGCATCCCACGGAGATGGCAAGGATGAACAAGTGGCCGCCCTATTCGTTATAACAATGTAACAAACAGAGAAAAAGAGCAACAACGGAAATGAAAGTCATGCATACTACAGGGTTGACCCCTGAGGGAAGCCAGGCGGTGGTAAAAGGTCTTGAGCAGCTCCTAGCAGATTACCACATCTTCTACATGAACCTACGGGGCTACCATTGGGGCGTCAAGGGCCCGCACTTCTTCGGTCTCCACGCCAAGTTCGAGGAGCTGTACGATAGCGTAGAATCAATAATAGACGAAATTGCAGAGCGCTTGCTGCAGCTAGATGCCATGCCTTGCGCGGCGTATAGCGAGTACCTCAAGCAGGCAAAGCTCAAGGAGGAGTGCGCGGCCATTGCCGATAGGGAGATGGTGCAAAATGTGCTCTCGGCCTTTAAGTATCTTATCGCGACGCAGCGAGAAGTCATCAAAGCCGCCGATGCCCATGCCGACACCGCCACAGTCGACTTGCTTAGCGGGTATCTCGATGCGCAGGAAAAGACCGTGTGGATGCTTACGGCGTTCCTCTCGTAGCACCGTCTGCGTAGCTCTAGGAATCAAGCGCATTGGGCACTACGGGCCCAATGCGCTTATTTATATCTCCCCGTGCGGTGCGCCCCGATGTGGACGCAGGAGCTGCTTGGCAGAGGTGAAGGGCTGTGGGGCGCGGTGGCTGGTGCGGGCAACCGATTTGGCGCAAGAGATAGCGTGGCGCCAGCAGCAAGCAGCGTGCGGGGTTGGGCATGTGAACACGTTGCTGCAGGATTCCAACAATACGATCCAAGTCAATGCTTTCGTGCCACAGGGGATGACCTGCCGCAGCAAGGGATGCGCAGCGCAAGCAGAGGTACTACGCTCGGTTGTAGGCCTTTTCAGGCTTTAGGGCTTAGGGGGACTGTGGAGGGTGGGGGGTGCCCTTGTAGTTCTCCTGTTGGCCGGATTGACCCATGTAGGGCTAATTCGGGCAAAATCTCACTGCTGTGAAGGCAAATAGGGGGAACTGGGGCTGAGGCGCGAAGGGTACGAACAGTGCTAGTTGCGTTTGTACGCGCGCTGCCGGGCGTATTGGTCTGCTGGGCAACAGTAGATCAGACCTTGGGGCGGAGCTACAAAATGCCACGTCCAATGTTTGGCGTAGACCACGTGCAGTTTTCTGGAAATGAGCCCATGCTCTATCCTCGCCGTACCCTCGCCGTACCAACTCCGCTCGTGGCCGCTCCGCGAGCGGAGTTGGTACGGCCTTTATACGCTGTTACCCTATAACTTATCTCCATGTAGCTCTACAGCAGCGCCCCCTGATATCTCTATCCCTATTACCATTGAGCGAACGATTAACAAATGCTAGAGGAATGCATGCTCGCACCTAATGCACTGATGACCACAACAATACTTTGTTTTGCTGTTTTAACAAATAGAGATTCCGTGTTGTTGCCCTAAGCAATAATTGCATCGCCTGAGGCCATTTCTATTTCTACGTACCGTTGCTCAAGAAGGTTACGGTTGGTCTCCACCGTTGCCTGGACGTGGGCAGGGATGCCCGTGCGCTTTGCGTTGGTGCAAGGTAGGTAGCAAGTTGTCCATAGGGCCAGGGGGCGCGTGCAGGCCTTGCGTGGTGGTGCTTGTTAGCGAGCGGAAGCCGTCCTTTTTGTTATACCTTTGTGGCGGCTTGTTTTAGGGGGTGTGCTCCATGGTAGGACTTCATGGTCTACAGCAGATCGCTGCGCTGTGCGTTGTGCTGGGGGGTGCAGTGGGGCATGCGTGGGCCCAGGAGGCCCTGCGCTACGGCCTAAGCGCAGGGGGCAATCTATCGTCATACGTGGCCTTGGATAGGCATCAGACCAGCTCGGTGCCGCGCGTAGGCGGTCAGGTGGAGGCCTTTGCCACGCTGCGCCTGTGGCGTGGGTTGTACTGCCAGCCCGAGCTTGGCTTCTCGCTCCATAGGTCGCTAGTGACACCTTCTGCAGGGCAGACGGTGGGCGAGGAGGTGTTGACTACTGCGGCCATCGGGCTCCCAGTGCTATTCCTGTGGGGCGTGGGTCTTGGGTCTGGGACGCTCTGGTGCGGGGGCGGGCCCTACGTCTCATGGGGCTTTAGGGCGGAGCTAGGTGGTGCAGACCAATACGCAGATCCCTACGCGCCGAGGCCACAGCATATGCACGCTTGGGACGTTGGGGTGAAGGCATTGGTGGCCTACGAATTCAGTTTCCGGATGCGTCTGGGGCTCACGGCGCAGCTGGGTTTTCTCGACCAGAATCCGCCCCACTACGTAGGGGGTGGGGCGCATAGGGCGCTTTTTGCTGCAATCGGTGTAGAGGGGGGCTATGTATTCTAGGTGCCTATTGCGTTTGCGTGGTAGCGTGTATTGCGTCGGGCGGATGCACCTAGGCTCGTGGGCCTCTATAGTGCTTTTTTTCTGCGTGTGTGGCCTTCCGCTTGGGGCCTCGGCCCAGGATTCGGCGGCGGGGAGGGGGCCTACTCTCTCCTTGGAGGATTGCCGTCGGTTGGCCTTGCAGCAGAATAGCGGGGCAGTCCGGGGGGGCTACCGTGTGCAGGAGGCCGAGCTGCTGGTGCAGTCGATGAAGACTAAGTACTTGCCGCGGGTTGATTTTGTGGGCGGTTGGTACAACCAGGGGCGGCGTGACTTGCGGCTGGGTCAGGGCGACCATTTCCTGCCCATTGTGCCCTACCAGGCCATAGACCCTGCGACAGGGCAACTCAATCCAGACTATTTCCGCGAGCATCCCATGGAGGCTCTCAAGACGCTGGTTATTGATATGTCGACGCTCCAGCCTGTGCTGGATAGACAAGGGAATCCTATTTTCCGGCAATATGCGTATCTCCCGGGCGATCGGCTCAAGCTGGCTCCTCGCAATGTATGGCTTGGGGGATTCGTGCTCCGCCAGCCCATTTTTACTGGACTTAAGATATTGGCAGCCAATAGGATGGCTGAGAGCTTACTGGGGATAGCGCAGGGGACTCTTCGGCAGGAGGATGCCGAGCTGATAGCGAAGACCGATGCCGCCTACTGGCAGGTGGTGCTCTTGCAGCAGAAGGTGAAGCTTGCGCGAAGCTACCGCCGGATGGTAGATCGCGTGGTGCTGGATTTGAAGAATCTCTACGAGGAGGGGGTGGTTACGCGCGACCTGCTCCTGCAGGCGCAGGTGAAGCAGAATGAGGCCAACCTAAAGGTGTTGCGGGCGGAGGACGGTTTGGAGCTATCGCGCATGCTGCTTGGCGAGGTCATTGGGGAGTCGCAGGAGCGCATCGTGGTCGACGATTCGGCCCTAGTGGCCTATGCCTTGCCCGAGGTTTTGCCCGTGGATGACTCCGCGGCGCCCCGAGCCGAGCTGCAGCTGCTACAGCATAAGCTCGAGCTCACCCAGGCGGCTCGGATGATGGTCAACTCGCAGTACATGCCCGACATCCAGCTGCTGGGGGGGTATCTCTGGAAGTACCCCAACCCCTACGGGGGGTTGAAGAATGAGTTTGGGGGCGACTGGTTTGTGGGGGTTGGACTGCGCGTGCCGATTCTGAGTTGGGGCGATAGGATACACCAGTCGCGTTTGGCCGATCTGAAGGTGAAGGAGGCCCGCCTTGAGCTGACGCAGGCGCAGTCGCTCATTGCGCTCCAAGTGCGCCAGAAGCGCCAGCACTATCAGCAGGCTTTGCGCGGCCTGTCGCTGGATCGGCTGACCGTAGAGCAGGCGGAGTTTGCCGTGCAGGTGGCGCGCCAGGCAGTCGATGAGGGTACGGGGAATGCGCGGGATCTGCTTGAGGCGCAGGTGACGTGGGAACAGGCCAGTGTGACCTATCTTGAGGCCCGCGTGGAGGCCTGTAGAGCTCGTACGGAGCTCGAGATGGCCCTGGGTGCGCTCTACGCGAAGGCCCAGGCCCTCCGGGAGTCACAAAAGGGGAACGAATATGCAAATAGATAGCGTGAGGCATCCATTTGGGCCTTTTCGCCAGGCGTTGCTGCTAGCTGCGGTGGTGGCGTGGCTGGCAGGCTGTAGGGGACAGCAGGCCGATAAAAACCCGGAAGAGGCCGCGGAGTCCCGGGTTGGCGTGACCACAGCCGTGGTGGAGGCAAAGGAGTATACCCCTACGCTGCGCTACCCGGGCACGCTGCAGGCCATGCGCAAAGTCAACCTTGGCACAGCACTTCCAGGCCGAGTGGAGCATATCCATTTTGAGCGTGGGCAACAGGTGCCAAAGGGGAGTGTTATTGCGGAGATGTCGGCCGAGATGCTGGTGCAGGCGGAGGTGGAGAACCAGGCCCTTGCGCGCGACCTGGGGCGGTTGGAGCGTTTGCGCAAAAAGGAGGCCGTGAGCCAGATGGAGCTGGACCATCTCCGGGCGCGCTACGAGGCCTCGCAGGCCAAGGTGGCCTTGCTCAAGCGCAACACCACGATTGTGGCCCCCTTTACGGGTGTGCTCACGGAGATCCTTGTGGGCGAGGGGGAGAACTATGCCTACATCCCTACCCTGACCGATGGTCTCAAGCTGGAGAACGGCATCGTGCAGCTGCAACAGCTCAATCCCCTCAAGCTGGTCTTGGAGGTCAACGAGAAGGATCTGCCCCGCCTTGCAAAAGGCCAAAAGGCCACCCTCACCGTGGATGCCTACCCGGGCCATACCCTGGAGGGACGAGTGGTCTTCATTGCGCCTGTGCTCTCGAGCAGCTCCCATGCGGCCAACGTGGAGCTCTCTGTGCCCAACGACCAGGGCTTGCTGAAGCCGGGAATGTATTGCCAGGCAGCTCTACAGCTGGGGCAACAGCAAGGGCTTTTTGTGCCGTTGCGCGCCGTATACCGCTTGCCGGGCACTGGGGAAACCTATCTTTTTGAGATCGTAGGTGATACGGTTGCTGTGCGCGTACCCGTGGTGACCGGCCAAATCAAGGGGGCGCAGATCGAGGTGCAGGGCGTGGAGGCGGGTGTAGCCGTGGCCCTGACCGGCAAGGAACAGCTCAATAACGGCCTCCGGCCGCAGGTGACGCGACGATAGCCGCATTTGGCTTGGCAACAGGAGTAGCATGAAGCTTCCAGAATTTGGGGTGAAGCAGCCAGTGGCCACGGCGATGGCCTTTGCCGCCCTGCTGCTGCTCGGGGTGTTTTGCATGTTCAGCTTGCCGCTGGACCTGATGCCCCGCATGGAGTTCCCCTCCTTGACGGTGATTACTATCTACCCTGGGGCGTCGTCCTCGGAGGTGGAGCAGCAGGTGACCCAGCCGCTGGAGGCCGTGCTGGCTGCCGCGGAGAACCTCAAGGAGATCAAGTCGTCATCGAAGGAGAACGTTTCCTTTATCCAGCTGCGCTTCGCCTGGGGTAGCAATGTGGCCGAGGCGGCCAACAATGCGCGCGACCTCATGGAGCTGGTCAAGGCCAAGCTTCCTAGCGAGGCCAGGAGTCCTATTATCTACAAGCTCAACTCCTCCACGCTGCCGGCCATAGGCTACGCGGTGAGTGCCACGTCGAACTACGATGGCATGGAGCAGGTGGTGGAGGAGAAGATAGCAGCCCAGCTGCGCAAGGTGGACGGGGTGGCCACGGTGCTCTACCTGGGGCAGCCGCAGCGGGAGATCCAGGTGCTGCTCGACCCCCAGCGGGCCAAGGCCTATCAGCTTTCCTCGCTCGAGGTGGCCACCCTGCTGAAGGCCAGCAACAAGAATATCCCGGCTGGCAATATCACTGTGCCCCCCTATGACTTTGCCGTGCGTATGCCGGCGCAGTACGGCTCGCTCGAGGCGCTGCGCCATACGTTGCTCTTTGCGCGCAATGGGCACATGGTTCGTCTGGGCGACGTGGCGCAGGTAACCGATGGGTTCTGCGCCAAGCAGGCCTACGCGCGCAACCTGGAGGGGGAGGGCATGGCCCTGATGGTGCAGAAGCAGTCGGATGCCAACACGGTGGAGGTGGTGCGCAATGTGCGGGCGGCCATGGCGCGCATCCAGCGGGAGCTGCCGGCTGATTTTCAGGTCTACGAGATCTTGGCCAGCGATGTCCTGGTCACTGGGGCCATCTCCTCGCTAGTTGCCTCTATCCTGTATGCCCTGCTCTTTGTGACCTTGGTGGTGCTGGCCTTCTTGCGCAAGTGGCGCTCGAGCCTGATCATCTTCGTCACCATGCCCGTCTCGCTCATCGCGGCCTTTATCGCCATGTACCTGCTGGATTTCACTATCAACATCTTCTCGTTGCTTTCGCTGATCGTGGCCATCGGGATGGTGGTAGACAATGCCATCGTGGTGCTGGAGAACGTCACGCAGCACCTCGAGCGCGGCTCGCGGCCAGACCAAGCTGCCCTTTTTGGCACGAGCGAGATGGGGCTACCCATTGCGGCCTCCACGCTGACGACCATCGTGGTGTTTCTCCCGCTGCTCTTCATGGGGGGCATAGTGGGGATGATGTTTAAGCAGCTGGCTTTGCTCACCGTGGTGTGCTTGCTGGTTTCGCTGCTATCGGCGCTGACCCTCACCCCTATGCTGGCCAGCAAGCTGCTCGAGCCGGTGATGCGTGGGGATCAACGGCGCCATCCGGGGAGGCTCTATGCGTGGAGCGGGCATCTGTTTGAGGTCTTGGAGAGTGGCTACAGCCGCCTGCTCGGGTGGGCTACCACCCACAAGGCTGTTACGATAGGGGGGGCCATGGTGCTGTTCGTGGTGTCGCTAGTGCTTGGCCGCTTCATTGGCCAGGACTACATCCCGACGATAGACACGAGTAGCTTGATGCTGGTCTACGAGACGGAGCAGGGGAGCACCACCGCGCTAACCGACTCGGTAGGGCTGCAGGTTCTGCGCCTCATGGAGCAGGAGGTTCCTGAAATGGAGCCTGGGGCCATAGCCTGCGTGAGTGGGCAAACGGAGGGGGGCATGCTCACCATGGTTGGCTTTAAGGAGGGGAAGAATGTTGGCACGATACTCTGCCGCCTAGTTCCCGCCGAGCAGCGTGCGCGCACAGGTGAGCAGATAGCTCGCGCGGTGCTGAACAAGATAAGGATGCTTCCAGGGGTGGAGCGGGTGAGCGTTTCTGGTGGCAGCGTGCTGGCCACGGCCTTGCTGGGCAATAAGAAGCCCGTGGAGTTCAACATCACAGGCGACAATCTTGACTCGCTCAACCGGGCGGCCTTTACGCTGCTTGCGAAGGTGCGGCGCCGCGGGGAGTTTAAGGAGGTTAGCACTACGGCCACCTTGGGGAGTCGGGAGCTGCACGTAGCGTTGGATAAGGAGAAGGCCAGTGCCATGGGGCTCAATTCGCTGCTGGTGGGTTTGCAGCTTCGTGGGAACATCTATGGCAGCGCGGCGGGCAGCTATACGGAGGATGGGCGCAACTACCCCATCACCGTGCGCTATGGCCGCGGGGGGCAGGATGCGCTTGGGCTGCTAGAGGAAATGCAGGTCAGCAATCTGCTGGGGCAGCCGGTGCCTCTCTCGCTGGTGGCTTCGCTCCATGAGCAGCAGGGCCCCGTGGAGATCGATCGATACAAGCAGACGCGCATCGTGAAGGTCACGGCCGAACTCAACGGGATAGCTCTCGGCGATGCCAAGCGCATAGCCCAGTCGATCGTAGCCCAGAGCCCCATCCCGCAGGGGGTCTCGGTGTCACTTGGAGGCCAGCTGGAGGATCAGGCTAGCTCATTCGCAACACTCTATATCATCTTCATCCTGGGCATCGTGCTGGTGTTCATGGTGATGGCCGCGCAATTCGAGTCCTTGGTGGATCCGTTTATCATTCTCTTCACCTTGCCCTTTACCCTGGTGGGGGTCATTCTGGCCTTTGCCGTGACGGGGACTACGCTGAACGTGGTGTCGTTCATAGGAGTAATCATGCTGGTGGGGATCGTGGTGAACAATGGGATCGTGCTCATCGACTATACGAATCTGCTGATTCGTCGCCACCACCCGCTCCGGGCCGCCGTGATGGAAGCGGGGCGCTCGCGCCTCCGCCCGGTACTCATGACCTCCTTTACCACGCTTCTGGGTATGCTCCCGATGGCCTTGGCCACGGGGCTTGGTCGGGAGCTCTACGTCCCTCTGGGTATAACGATCATTGGGGGCTTGCTCATTTCTACCCTCGTAACCCTGCTATTGGTACCCACCGTCTACGCAGCTATCCACCGCCGCAGACTAGAGCCTAGGGGCTAGTGTGGCGCAAAACTTAAGCCATCATGCAGTGCATCACAGTGGTATGCAATGTTAGCCTACTCGATCTGGCGGAGGAACTTTTGCGCCAGCATGGCGTGGAGACGTATTACGTCATTCCTAAGGCATATGCTGAGAGCCGCTTTGATGTCCCCCATCGGGACACGGGCACCTGGCCGGGCTACGCCTCCGTGGTCCAGGCGATCGTAGAGAACGACCATGCGGCCGCGGAGATTATTGAGGCCATAGAGGCCATGAATGCCACTGCTATAAGCAACGCCGACCTCATCTATGCCTACACCACCGAGGTAAAGCACGCTACGCATGTGGAGCCCATTAGTCCGAGCGAGCAGGGGTGGTCTCCCAGAGGAGGCAATGAATAGTGCCACCCTCGCGTGGGGTAGGCTTCTAGCTGTTCCTTCGTTTGCTCTTCTATCCGCTGTTTGGGGCCGGGGAGGGCCACCTGTAGGGGCGCAGCGCAGGCTGGTGGCATTGCTTGCTCTCCCGTGCCCAAGTGCAACTATTGCTAGCTTTGTGGCCACAGGCGGATATCCTCTGACCCATGATGCGTAAAACATCCTATCGACTTGCCCTGGTGCTGCTAGCTGCAGTTGGACTGTTTGGTGTTGGTATTAGTCTGCTGCGTTGGCAGCACCTTCGCGGTAGTGAGCGCGAGGATGCCCTCAGGAAGCCCCTTTTCCAGCAGCCCTTTATCCCTGGGAAGCTGAGCTTTGCAGGGGAGCCTGTGCCGCTGGGGCGAGAGGACGTGTATGAGTCGCTCGATCGCGAGCTGTGCGTCAATATGAACTGGCATAGCCAGATGCTGCTCATCCTCAAAAGGGCTAACCGCTACCTTCCGCAGGTGACGAGGATACTCAAGGAGCATCAGGTGCCTGAGGATTTCAAGTACTTGCTGGTGGCTGAGAGCCATCTTGACCTCTTGGCCGTTTCCCCCGCAGGGGCAGTGGGGCCCTGGCAGTTTTTGGAGGCCACCGGGCAGGAGTATGGGCTGGAGGTGCGCGATGAGGTGGACGAGCGTTACCATCTGGAGCGTTCGACTGAGGCCGCGTGCCGCTTCTTCCAAGAGGCCCGTGCGAGGTTTGGTAGCTGGACCTTGGCAGCTGCGGCGTACAATATGGGCGTGAACGGACTCGCACGGCAGATGGAGATGCAGCGTCAAAACGACTACTACAACCTGCTTACTGGCGTAGAGAATGGGCGCTATATCTATAGGATATTGGCCTTTAAGCTTATTCTGGAGTCGCCTAGCACTTACGGTTTCTTCCTGTCGGCTGAGCAGCTCTGGCCCCCGTTGGATTGCGAGGTAGTCAACGTGGATAGTACGGTGACCGACCTAGCGGCTTTTGCCCTTGCGCATGGGAGTAACTACAAGCTCCTCAAGTGGCTCAATCCCTGGTTGCGCACCAACTCGCTGCACGTGGAGGAGGGCCAACAATACCCGATCACCCTATGGCGCGAGCGGAGACGCTAGGTGTGGCGGTGTACGGGTGGGTGCTGCCCATGGCCAACGTGCGAGTGCTGGAGGGGGGGGAGGCCTACGGCTCCACCGAGGGGCTGGTGTAGACGAAGCCGCTGCGGGCGAGGTCTAGGGTGAAGCACTCTCGATACCAGCCAGAGCTACGCGGTGCAAGTGTGCATTTCTTGGCCCATGCGCACATCATTTTGTTTTTTTAGTTAGTAGAGCTCGGTGGATTCCAAATAATTAAGATCTGCTTTTCTCCTGTTGTGTAACTTTTCCTTACATGTAGCGTATAATCATCTGTAAGATGCTACTGAAGGCTCAGTAGGTTTAAACAGTAAAACAGTTAGGTATGTCGTTGCTTCGTGCCATTGGCCTAGTGGGTGTCGTTATAGCCGTTCACTTGATTTGCGGCATGGTTTTCCGTCGGTCGGTTGTTTCGCGCATAGGAATTGGGACTGGATATTTTGCGCTCCTCTCGATTGCATGCTCTGACATAGTTAATTCTACCGAGAGTGTGTTGGTCAAGTTTATTTTCTACGCAATCCCAATAGCTGGAGGCTATGCCCTTCTGCGTCTCTACAACTTCTGGTTGCAGAAGCCGCTTCGGCATGCGGTGTACCACATCCGGGAGCTCGAGTCTGGCGACCTTTCTAGCGTGGTTTCCGTGGAGGCAGGGTGTCACAACGAGCTGCGCGATGTGCTTGTGTCGCTCGAGGGCATTCGTGGGCGTCTCAATGGGGTTGTCAAGAGCATACAGAGCAGCAGCCAGCAGGTCAACGCCTTGGCAGAGGGCTTGCAGAGCCAGAGTGAGGAGCTTTCAGGGGGAGCGAATGAACAGGCCGCGGGGGTGGAAGAGCTGTCGGCGACGCTAGAGCACACCACCGCCCTCGTGCAGCAATCGGCCTCCAACAGCAGCAAGGCGCAAACCGAGATGGACTCGCTCGTGGCGCGCATGCAGGTGGCCACGGAGATGATAAAGCAGGTGAAGGACACAGTCCTCCAAATTGCGGAGAAGGTTGGGGTTATAAACGGGATAGCGGCCCAGACGAATATCCTTGCGCTCAATGCAGCTGTGGAGGCAGCGCGTGCTGGCGAGCAGGGGCGAGGGTTTGCCGTGGTGGCTGGGGAGGTCAGAAAACTGGCCGAGAATAGCCGCTTGCAGGCGGATCAAATCGTGAGTATCGTGGGCGATGGCGTGAAGAAGGTTGAGGAAGCCAGTGCCTACATGGAGAACAGCGAGGCGAAAATCACCGCAGTCAATGACCTTGTAAGAGCCTTGGAGGAGGCCAATGAGTCACAACGTGAGGGAATGGAGCAATTCAATGGTTCCGTGAAGCAGATCAACGTGGTGACCAATAGCGTGGCCTCTGCGAGTGAAACGCTCACCCAGAGTGCTGGTGAACTCTCTAACAACGCTGAGCAACTGAACGAGCTGGTGCGATTCTTCCACGTGTAGCGGTCCGCTTTCCCCACAGCAGGCCATCTCGGCCTCGCTCCGCGGTGCCTGCGAAATGGGTCTTTTCGCCAAGGTGGCTGTAGCAATGCGTTGCGGTGGGAGGCCTGGGTGGATTGGCTCGGAGTGCTTTCCTTAGCCCTTGCGCTTAAGTATCCCTGTTGGTGATGCTTAGGTGCTGGGGTGGCTATGGGGTGGGTAGTCCTGCGGGCGTACCAGGGTATGCGTGGCCGCCGCGGTGTGAGGATAGTGCGGGGATGGCTGTGGGTGGTTGATTTATTAGGTGGTGGGCGGTATTGCGCGGGGCGACAAGCGGGCACTGCGGCTGGTGGGGTGGTAGCGCTGTCATCAAGCGGCCGCAGTATTTAGGCGGCACGCCCCTCTCCGCCGGGAGAAACGTACCGCTCCCCTACTGCACTCCGATTCCTATAGATTCCAGGTAATTCCCATTGCAACTGGATTCTTCCCCATGTTGAGAAATCCTGCCGTAAATCCATGCTGCAACGGTGCCCCGTTCGCCTTTAGCGGCACCGTGCATCGATACGACAGCTCAAACAAGCCGAGCGACAGGGACACGGATATCCTGCGGTTCGCTTTGTACACCACAGTGGGCGTTAGGCTAACGCCTGCGGTCAAGCTCTCTGCACCCTTTGTGCCCATTTTCAGCGACAATGGCAGACTTGTGTCAAAGGAGGCTCCTATCGGCCCGCGCGAAAACACGTACGTACGCAAAAACGGGCGCGCACCGATCGTCTGCGCATGATTAGCGTTGCCGTGGGGCCCTTCCCAGAACTTGTCATATCTATACACGCATTGCATCCCTAGCGCAAGTGGCTTTCCTTTCAAAATCTTTCCAAATCCAGCGGAAATGCCAGTCCCGAAACTCCCCACATTTTTATTGCCTTCGTACTTTACGATGATGCCACCCATTGTAAACCAACCGGACAGAGGCTTTTGTGGCTGTTCCGTTTTAGGCTCCGTGCCCTCGCCTACCGCAGCAAACGGTAGGAAGAGCAACACCAATAATACCAACTTTCTCATCGCTTCTCTTCTCCTTTCTTTGAGTACTACAATTCCCTCCTTATGCGCGCTGGCTCCTGTTCCAAATTTGCCTCCTGTCAGCAGCAGCCTGCGGGGAGAATGCGCAAATTCACGGGGGAGGAGATTACCTAGCCGTCCCCCTTCTTTTTTCTAGTCTCGAACTCCGTGCCACTGCATCTCAGCGCTTTCCCTTCCTTATGATGAATGCGCTTTTCCTACGGCAAGGCCCCCCCCCCTGCCAGCATACTGGTCCTCTCGCTCCGATCGCCGCTCCCCATAGAACGTCCCTACGTTGGGGCGTGCTAGCCACGCCCCCCACAATGGCCACACACTCCGAAGCCCAATGCCCGCGGTATAGCCGCTGGGCAGGCTCTCTAAAGAACACCCGCACCGGCTAAGGTACGCTGTATTTACAATACGGCAAAATGCATTTGCTCCAACGCCTGTTTTGTAGCCTCGAGTCTGAGATTTCCTGTTTGTGAGCAGAATATTTTTGCCTGCGGCTACGCCAATCGGGGGCATCCTGGGGGTGGCGAACTGGTAGACGAGTCGCCCCGTAGCCTGGCATATAGTTTTCCCCTCTGCGGACTCCTAGAGGAGCAGGTGGGGAGTCTTGTGGGTTGGGAATACAATTTCCAGCATGGAGGGCGCAGCATTCTGCTCCTGCGGAGAGGACATCCATTCCTGCAGACCACTGCCAATGGGTGCTCTTGATGCTAAACCGGGCTAGCAAAAAGCCTAGCAGTGCGTTGGCATCGGTCTCTGGTGTTGTATGCGTTCCCCTCGATGGTGCTATGGGGCGCAGACCGTCATTGCCATCTGCCTGGTGCTGTGGTTGCACCACCGTGTACTCCTTGGTGGGGGGAATCAGAGTGCCATCGTCAGTTTGTAGCTCTACCCTTTGTGGGTTCTCAGTTTTTGGCGGAAGCCTCCAGTCTCACTCCTGCAACCGCAACCTAGGTATTTTGACATCCCCCACCGTAGCTGCTCACCTCTGAGTGCCTCACGTGCACCCCGCCCTGGATTATCCCTATTGCTGCGCCCATTGCCTGCTGAACTGCCGATGCCACTAGCGCACCTGTTCGCTTCCTTTCGCCCGCTAGGCTCTCGGGCAGCATAGCTACTACCTTGTCCAGTCGACTCCTTGCGGTTTTCTCGGAGGCCTGCACAAACTGCTCAAGGTAGGGTCGGGGGCAATGTCTCCCGACACGGCGTAGGCTCGCACTAGTGGGGCTCATGGCTCGAGAGCGTAACTGCGCGCAGCTGCCCCAGCTGCCGCAAGCAGCTACGATGGTGCCTCCCTGATGTCTTATACTGTGATACCTCCACCGTCAGCACGCCCTTAGGGAAATGTAGATTGCCTGGTGTGCTGCTGCCTGCCCTGTAATAGACATTGGCCTGACGGCGGGTAGCGCAGGAGGATTGGCAGTGCTATCGGGTGCAAATGCGCTCCGCTGCACGGCCTAGTGCCCGCTAGCAGCTTGTATGGCATGGCCATTTTTCTTATATTTGGCCCAAAAGCATATTGCTATGACCAAGAAAAAGTTTGCCGTGATACTCTCTGGCTGTGGGCCAGTGGATGGATCGGAGATCCAGGAGGCGGTGCTATTGTTGCTTGCGATTGCCGAGGCTGGGGCTGAGTACCACTGTTTTGCGCCCGATGCCGAGCAGCACGAAGTGGTCAACCACCTTACGGGAAGCCCCATGCCCGATAGGCGCAACATCCTCATTGAGTCGGCTAGGATCTCCCGTGGTGTCATTGAGCCGCTGGGGGATTACAAGGCCAGCGATTACGATGCCCTCGTGCTGCCTGGTGGGCTTGGGGCGGTCAAGAATCTCTGTACCTACGCCATGGCAGGCGACAAGGCTACGATAAGGCCCGATGTCAAGAAGGCCATCTGCGACACGCATGCGCTCCACAAGCCGATAGGGGCCGTATGCATAGCCCCCATGGTGGTGGCTTTGGCCCTACGACAGGGTACGATTACCCTGGGGGACGGCGCCTGCGAAGCGGCGAGGGAGGCCGAGGCCATCGGGATGACCCATCAGCCTGCTGAGGTGCGGGAGATAGTGCTTGACGAGAAGAATCTCCTTTTCTCCACGCCGTGCAACATGCGCAAGGCTGATATCGTTGACATAGCAGCTTCCTCGCACAACCTCATTGCCCGCATGATGGAGCATATGGGGTAAGGCCCTCGGCAAACTGGTAATAGGGGCGCACGACGCCCGCACGGCTGGGACCTGCTGCTATAGCTTCTGCGTGTTGGCCAGCATTTGCTGGAGCAGCTCGGCGGTGAGGTAGCGTGGGTCTGCGGTCATGCTGGCGCGGCGGTAGAAAGGCTCGCGTAGCTGGAATAGCTCGCCTATGCGGGCTTGGAGGGCCTCGCCCGTGTAGCCTTCAAGGAGCGGGCGGCGCTGCCGGCTGTTGCGCAGGCGAGCAAACAGCTCCGACTCGGATACCTGCAAATAGATGACCAGGCCATGCTGGAGCATTTGGGCCATGTTGTCTTCATAGCAGGGAGTTCCGCCCCCCGTGCTGACTAGTAGGCCGGGGCCTTTGGCAAACACTTTCTGTAGGTAGCTTTGCTCCAGCTTGCGGAACTCCTCCTCCCCGAGACGGTTGAAGAGCGTGCGGATGTCGGCGTCCTCGCCGCGGCTAATCTCTTGGTCAAGGTCGATGTGCTTCATGTTGAGCCGTGGTGCCAGCCGGTGGCCCAGTGTGCTCTTACCCGACCCCATGAACCCTACGAAGAATATGGTGTGGGCGTTGCCCTGTTGTGGTGCTTCTTCCATGCTTCTGCGCTTAAGTCTTTGATTGTGCCCTTTGGGGCGTGCTAGTGAATACTGTCTAGTTGGCTACGGAGACGATATACCCCTCTCCTACCTGTGGATCCATATACCAGAGTAGCCCTTCCGGGGCAGGGTAGCCCATGCTGCCGAGCAGGTGCATGTAGTGGCGTACCTGCTGCTTGTGGGCGGGAGAGGGCTTAGCGAACTTCAGGTCGATGACCACCGTTTTTTCTGGGAAGGCCACTACGCGGTCAGGGCGATAGACCTCGCCCGAGGGGGTTACCATATCGCGCTCCACCAAGGCCGTTGGCTGCTGGTTGTAGCAAGCGCAGAGCGGGGGCGTGGAGAGCATTTGCTCTATGGTGTGGGCCAGCTTCGTAGCGTTGGCTGCAGTTATGGTGCCTTGGTTGAGGAACGGCTTGAGTACCTCGTCCAGCGAGGCGTGATCAGACGGGGCTCCCAGGTAGGCATGGAGCGTTTCACCTAGGGCTCGGTGGTGACTGCGAGCTATATTCCAGCTGAAGGATCGGGTAGGCACTAGTACGTGGGCCATGGCCACGGCGCGGGGCGTTGTACTCTTCGGAGCATTAGCCTCTGCCGTTAGGCTGGGTAGGGGTGGGAGGCCGCGCCCTAGCGCATGGTCGTTCGTACCCGTCTTGGGAGACTCTACGGGGGTGCCCCAGGAGATGATTTGTTCCCCATGCGCCCCCTCGCGGCTCATCATGCCCGATTGCACGAGCTTGGCTACGATGGGGCGGATGTAGTGCTTGGCTAAGTCTTTGTTGCCTGTCACGTAGGCATAGAGTCGTTGGCGGGCCCGGGTAAACGCCACGTAGAGTAAGTTGGCACTATCCACGGCTTCTAGGCACAGCTCTTGCGCGGCCTCGTGCGCAAAGCAGGAGTTCAGGGCCCTTTTGTCACTTATGATGGGGACTAGAGGCTTGTGCGTGTTGTTGCCCTGACCTCGCGCCCATATTCTAGGGGCCGTGCGGCGGAAGTGCCAATCGCAGTAGGGCATCAGCACCACATCGTATTCCAGCCCTTTGGCCTTATGGATGGTCAGGATGTTGACGGCATCGGCAATGCCGCTTGTGCTGATGTTGCGCGCTGAGGCGTTGAGCTGGGCGTAGTAGCGCAGGAAAGCGGCTACGTCGACCGAGCGATGCTCTTGGAAGCTATAGACCATGTCTCGCAGCGTGGCCACGTAGATACGTTCGCCCTCGCTGCTCGGCAGGTTGAGACCTGCGCATATAGTGTCGAAGGACTCTAGGAGGGGGTAGGTGCTTAGCTTGCGCAGCCACTGGATGGCTTGGTACACGGGGTGGCTCGTTGCTTCAGCATTCGCTGTGCTCCAACGTAGCGCCGCGGATTCCGTTGTTCGCTCGAAGTGGCGAGCCAACAGCGTCACATGCATATCGGTGGTGGACTCTCCGTGATGCGCACGGTGCGTGGTATGGGTGGTATGCTGCGTGAGTGCCAGAGCCGCCAGTAACGTTTGCACGTCCTGGGAGGCATCGAGCGAGAGGGCCTCGCTGGTCATGATCTTACAGAGGGGCTGCTTGCGCGTCTCGTTGTACTCAAGGATGGCATGCGCAATATTTCTGGCTTCCGCGTTGCGGCGCACCAGCACAGCTATTCGCTCTGGGGCTATGCCTTCTTGGGCTATCAGGGCTTCCAGAAGACTAATGGTGTAGGCTTCTGGGGTCACGGCCTCCATGTGCTTACCCCCAGTGACAGGGGCGAGAGTCAGAGCTACGTAGCCTTGCGGTGGCCTATCGGACGGCATTTTTTGCTCGGCTGAGGCGTAGATCCCGCCTACCAGGGCAGCGAACTCATCGAGTGGGCGCTCTAGGTTCGCCTTTGCATCGGGGGCAAGCCAACAGTCTTCGCTGTTTAGTATCGCCTTCGCAAAGTTGGATAGGGCTGTTTGGAAGGCTTTGAAGAATCGGTTGTTGAACTCTACTACGCGCTGTTCACTCCGGTAGTTGAACTCCAGGTTGTGGGCTTCCAAGCCAAAGGTTTCTTGGAACTCCTTGGGTATCTGCGTAGCGAGCAGTTTCCAGTCCCCGTCGCGCCAGCGATAGATGGCCTGTTTGACATCGCCTACCAGGAGCCCCTTGCCCCCTTGCGCCAAGCCGTTTTTGACGAGCTCCTTGAGTAGCGTCCACTGTAGCACGGAGGTGTCCTGGAACTCATCGATGAAGAAGCTGTCGTAGCGGATGCCCATCTTCTCGTAGATGAAGGGGATTTCAGCCTCTCCTCGCAGCGAGATGAGCAGTGTTGTCAGGTCGGCCAGCAGGAGTTGGTGGCGTGTGCGCTCAATGTCGCTGAGGGCCCTGCGCAGCCTACCTAGCAGGGGGAGCACTGGGAGTGCAGCCATGACAGCAAGCTGCGCATTCTTGGCATAGGCGCAGGCCCGCAGCGCATCGATGTATTGCCGGTAGCGTGGCAGGAGTTCCTGCGCTACTATCGCTACGAGGGCTTCCCGCCCTTGCAGGGTTTTGGAGAACCAGCAACTGGCCTCCTCATAGGCGCCTTGGATGCGGCTAGCGTAGAGGTTTTTGGCCAGTAGGGTGTCGAGCTTTGCCTCCACCGTCATAGCCCAGTGGGAGTGGGCTTTATAGGCAAAGCTCGAGGGGTCTAGGTGGAGTGCCTGGGCCTTATTTATTAGCAGCTCGCGTTGGCGATCCACCTCTTTGGTCAGGTGCTTCTCCTTGTCAGCTAGGTAAGCTTTAATCTCTCCATAGCGTGCTGTGGTGAAGATTTGCTCCTGTTCTTTTGCAGGGCAGAGGACATACTGCTCCTGGAAGAGTTCGTAGCCAAAGCTGCGCATGAAGCGCAGGAGGTCAGGCCGCCGTCCTTCCTTTAGCTCGCTATTGATGTGTTCTACCAGCCAGTCGTAGAAGGGTTGCTGGCGGTCGGTGTGGTCGAGCAGGGTGCGGCTGGCCTCGGTGAGCAGCAGGTCGCTGTCGAGAGTTACGTCCGTGTCCCCCGTCAGGTCCAGCTCCCAGAGCAGGCTCAGCACCATCCGCTGGATAAAGCTGTCGATGGTGCTGACGGCCAGGTGTGAGTAATCGTGGAGGATGGCTTGGAGGGTGTCCTGGGCGCGTAGCCGTACTTGCTGGCTATCGAGGCCTAGGGCGGCCATGTCTTCGGGGGCCAAGTGCGCTTTGGGGGCTTTGGCCAGGGCATAGAGGCGGCTGACTATGCGTCCCTTCATTTCGGCTGTGGCCATCTTGGTGAAGGTCACGCAGAGTGCGCTCCTGAAGGTCCCCGGCTGCCAAGGGCGATCGGGAGTCAGGTTGGCTGCTTGCAGCGCATGGCACACATAGCGTTCAACGAGCGTATAGGTCTTACCTGAGCCCGCTGATGCCGTGTATAGCTGAAGTTTTGCCATGCTTACAATGCGTGGTAGGTGGCGACCTGGTGCTTTTGCAGGTCAAGGCGGATGCGTTGGGCTATCTGGGGGGCGAGTAGGCCCACTTCGCCGAGCAGTTCATCTACGTGGCCCTGACGCACAAAGCGGTCTGGCAGCCCCATGCGCACCACGGTGCCGTGGTAGCCTTGGTCGGAGAGGGCTTCTAGCACCGCGGTGCCAAAGCCCCCCATCAGGCATCCTTCTTCCACCGTGTAAACGCGGTCAAAGGTAGCTACCTCAGACAGCATGGCAGCATCGAGTGGTTTCACGAAGCGGACATCGTAGTGGGTGAGCTGCATGCCCATGTCGGCCAGCTGCTTTACGGCTTTGAGGACATTCCAGCCTATGGCCCCCACGGAAAGCACTACTGCATCTTGCCCTGCGTGCAGTTTTCGCGCCCTTCGGGTAACCACTGGGGGCATCTCCAGGTTTAGTACCCCTTCTGGAGCCTCCCCGCGGGGGTAGCGGACAGCCCAAGGCCCAGGAGCCAAAAGGGCCAAATCGAGCATGGCGCGTAGTTCCTGCGCATCCATCGGGGAGGCAATGTGCAGGTTGGGAATCATGCGTAGGTAGGCTAAGTCGAACACCCCGTGGTGCGTCGCGCCATCGTCGCCCACCAGCCCCGCGCGGTCAATACAAAAAACCACGTGGAGATTTTGGAGGGCCACATCGTGGATTATCTGGTCGAAAGCTCGCTGGAGAAAGGTGGAATAGATGGCGCAGAAGGGGATGTATCCTTGGGTGGCCAGACCCGCGGCGAAGGTGACTGCATGTTGCTCCGCGATCCCCACGTCGAATGTACGCTCGGGGTAGTGTTCCTGGAGCATGCGGATGGAGGTTCCCGTCGGCATGGCGGCCGTAATGCCTACCACGTGCGGGTTGCGGCCTGCTAGCTCGACCAGGTGCTTGCCGAAGACATCCTGGAACTTAGGCCTGGGGCTGCTGCCACTCGTGATGATCTGCCCCGTACGGTAATCAAAGCGTCCTGGCGCATGCCAGAGGGTCTTGTTCGCCTCTGCGGGCCTATACCCCTTGCCCTTGACGGTTACGCAGTGCAGGAGTTTCGGCCCTGGTAGGCGCTTGAGGTCTTGTAGAATCTCTATTAGCCGCAGGGGGTCATGCCCGTCTACAGGCCCAAAATAGCGAAAACCGAGGGCCTCAAAGAAGTTGCTATCCTCCAGGAGGGCGCCTTTGATGGCTTGGTCGATTTGCTGCGCATGCTGCTGGATGTTGGCCTTGGAGAGCTGGAGTTTGCCTAGTAGGTGCCACACGAAGTCTTTGGCCCGGTTGTAGGTTGGGGAGGTGGCAATCTCGAGCAGATAGTCCTTCAGGGCGCCCACGTTAGGGTCGATGGACATGTGGTTGTCGTTGAGGATTACCGTCAAATCGCTCTGCAGGGCCCCGCCGTGGTCTAGCGCCTCAAAGGCCATCCCCCCGGTGAGGGCCCCATCGCCTATTATGGCCACTGTGTGGTAATGGGCCCCCTGAAGCTGCGCGGCGACCGACATCCCTAGGCCCGCTGAAATCGACGTGGAGCTGTGCCCTGTTCCAAAGACATCGCAGGTGCTCTCGTTGCGCGACGGGAAGCCGCTCAGACCATGCCAGCGGCGGTTTTGCGCAAACGCAGCCCGACGGCCAGTGAGTATCTTGTAGGGGTAGGCCTGATGCCCTACATCCCAGATGATCTTATCCGTAGGGGGCGTGTAATTGTAGAGTAGGGCGACCGTCAATTCGACCACGCCCAGGCTCGCCCCCAAGTGCCCAGGGTTGGACGACACCGAGCGAATAATGAACGCCCGCAGCTCTCCGCACAGGGCGGTCAGGGCGCTCGGGGTGAGCAGCTGCACATCACGTGGCCCCTCTATCCGCGACAATAGCGGGTACTCCTCACCTACCGACACCTCTGCTGTTCCTTGCTGATTTGTGCGCTCATACGCACCCCTGTGGCTTCCTACACGCTATGGACAAGCCCTTCCTCCTGCGCCCCAGCCGACTATTGGCTAGGGCAACCCTACCGTAACCCTACGGTTACGCAAAGCTACACATTTTGCCCGTCTTCCTGTAGACGTTGGAGCCAAGGAACAGCCCAAGGAGTACGTGTGGGCGATGTCGAGGCCCAAGGGCTGAGTTAGAGCCTCTGGGGAAGTCCCCACCGCAGTAGCCCTAGGGGACTAGGCGTTTGACCGATAGACTGCACGCTTCTCCCCGCCCCAAGAACCCCTTCCCGCGGTAGAGTACGTAGGCCAAGGGGGCGATCTATGCAATGGCGGTGGCTACGAACGCAGGATAGGCAGGCCAAAGCCACTTGGTCTCTTCCCCAGCAGTCCGCCGGTGGAGGCACATTGCCCCTGGGTGACCTTTTGTACGTCTGCAGGGGAGACGAGATGCGCATGCACCATCCTGATATTTTTGTAGCCTACAGCTCAAGCGTGCTGTAGGCTACAAAAAATAATTAGGGGCGTGTGACCACACTCAACGGTTTCTCCGCTCCAAGTGCTCAGGCATTATGCCTCCTGCTCGGCCATGCTCGGGGCTTCGGTGCAGCGGATAAAGCTCACTGCGGCCTCTATCTCGGAGTACATGACCCTATCCACATCGAAGGCTGGTACCACCTCGCGGAAGTTCTTGTAGAGCTGCTGGAGGACAGGTGAGGTCTTCTTGGGCTTGCGGAACTCTAGAGCCTGCGTGGCGTTGATAAGCTCTAGGGCCAATACGCGGGTCGTGTTGTCTATCATCCGCAGGAGTCGGGTGGCGGCGTTGGCCCCCATGGAGACCAGATCCTCTTGGCCATTACAGGAGACAATCGAATCTACGCTGGCGGGTGTAGCTAGCTGCTTGTTCTGGCTAACGATGGCTGCCGCGGCGTATTGGGTAATCATCATGCCAGAGTTCAGGCCTGGGTTGGCCACGAGGAACTCCGGGAGGTCGCGGGTCCCCGAGATGAGCTGCGCAATGCGGCGTTCGGAAATGTTGGCGTACTCCGACACGGCCAGCGCAAGGAAATCAAACACCAGCGCCAGGGGCTCCCCGTGGAAGTTCCCCCCAGAGATCATCAGGTCTTCGTCAGGCCAGATGGTCGGGTTATCGGTCACGGAGTTGATTTCCGTGGTTACCACTTGGGTCACGTAGCGCACCGTGTCGCGGCACGCCCCATGCACTTGGGGCACGCAGCGGAAGGAGTAGGGATCCTGCACGTGGGTTTTAGGCAGGGCTATCAGCTCGCTATCCTTGAGCAGCCAGCGCATGTTGGCTGCCACTTCAGCCTGCCCCCTATGCGGACGCACGGTCTGGATATTGGGGTGGAAGGGGTCGATGCGCCCATCAAAGCCCTCGAGCGAAAGCGCAGCTATGGCATCGGCCCAGGCCGTTATGCGGCGCATCTGCAGAAGGGCATACACCCCGTGGGCACTCATGAACTGCGTGCCGTTGAGCAGTGCCAGCCCCTCCTTCGACTGTAGCTTTATGGGTGCCCAGCCAAGCTCTTCTAGTACTTCCTGTGCGGGCCGGCGCTCGCCCTTGTAGAACACCTCGCCCTTCCCTATGAGCGGTAGGAAGAGGTTGGCTAGGGGCGCCAAGTCGCCAGAGGCCCCAAGGGAGCCACGATCATAGACCAAGGGGTAGACGTGGTGGTTGTACATGTCGAGTATGCGCTCTACCGTGGCCACCTGCACCCCCGAATTGCCTAGCGAGAGGGCATGCGCCTTGAGCAGGAGCATGAGTTGCACCACGGGCTGGCAGACCACCTCGCCCGTAGTGCAGGAGTGCGACATCACCAGATTCTCCTGTAGCTTGGCCAGCTCCTCGTAGGAGATGTTACACTTGCACAGCGAACCAAAGCCTGTCGAAACCCCGTAGATAGGCTCTTTGGCGTGCTTCATCTTCTCATCCAAGTAGGTGCGGCACTTGGCTATGCGGGCTTTGGACTCCGCGGAAAGTACGAGTTGCACGCTATCATCGTCGAGTAGCCTCGCAATGGTCGCTAATGTAAGCGGCCGGGGTGAAATCTCAAATGTTTTCATCGTTTAGTGCATTATCTCTGTTGGGAATGCCTGCTGCATGAGCCAGGCCGGGGCCTCCTGGAGCTTCACCGCAGTCTGCTCGCCTGAAAGCATGTTTTTGAGCGATACTTCGCCCTGGGTTAGCTCCCGCTCGCCCACTATGGCCACCCACGGGATGGAGAGCTTATTGGCGTAGTCCAGCTGGCGTTTGAAGTTTGCGGTCTCTGGGTAGAGCAGCGTCTTCAGGCCAGCCTTCCGGGTGGCTTGCGTAAGCTCCAGCAGGGCGGGAAGAGCCTGTGGGTCTAGATTCAGCACCAGCAAATCGGGCCCTTGGGCTGTATTGGTCGGGAAGCGTTGAAGCGATTCCAGAAGGTCATAGATGCGCTCAATACCAAACGAGATGCCTACCCCGCTCATGTCCTTGAGCCCAAATATACCCGTCAGGTTGTCGTAGCGCCCCCCACCGCAAATGGAGCCCATCGCCCCTTCGGTCGACTTGACCTCGAAGATCGTGCCCGTGTAGTAGTTCAGGCCGCGGGCCAGCGAAAGGTCGAAGCGTACGGGCATGGTGAGCTGCACCTTTTGGAGCAGGGAGAGCAGCTCCCGCACCTCCTGCATACCCAGCTCGGCCGATGGGGCGGCCGTCAGCGCGGGGGCCAGCGCCTGTAGCTTCTCCTCAGCCGTGCCGGTCACGGTAATCATCGGCCGCAGGGCCTGTATTTGCACATCGCTCAGCCCCTTGCTCTTGAGCTCCTCCTCCACGGCCTCCAGCCCCACCTTATCGAGCTTGTCGATGGCCACTGTGATGTCGGTGAGCTGCGAGGGCGCGCAGATCGCCTCGGCCATGGCGGCCAGTAGCTTCCGATTGTTGAATAGCAGCTCCACCTTCATGCCAAGGGCCGCAAACACATCCTGCGCCACCAGGATGAGCTCCAGCTCGTTGAGTAGACTCGTGGTGCCTATGACGTCGATGTCGCACTGGTAGAACTCCCGGTAGCGTCCCTTCTGGGGGCGGTCGGCACGCCATACCGGCTGGATCTGGTAGCGCTTAAAGGGCATCGGGGTCTCGTGGCGGTGCTGCACCACGTAGCGCGCAAAGGGCACGGTCAGGTCGTAGCGCAGCCCACGCTCGCATATGGAGGTGGCAGCCTTCTCGTTGTTGCACTGCTCCACGGCCTGCTTATCGAGCTTCTTGAGAAATTCCCCGGAGTTGAGAATCTTGAAGATCAGTCGGTCACCCTCCTCGCCATACTTGCCCAACAGCGTGCTGAGCGTCTCCACGGCTGGCGTCTCTATGGGCTGGTAGCCATAGGAGGCAAATATGCGTGCGATGGTCGATATGAGATAGTTGCGCTTGGCCATCACCTCCGGGGTGAAGTCCCGCGTCCCCTTGGGGTTGCTAACCTGTGAAGCTGACATGGCGTACTCGTCCAGTGCTACCTTATTCCTCTCTAGCAAAGTTAGCCATTTCTAGGCATTCGCTGCGTGGCGGTTGGCCTTCCTATGCGCGCGTCGCGGGGACCAGCTCTCCAAAGTGCCTTATTTGTTCTACTTTTGTGGCGCAGTGTCCTGCACTAGGGCACTGCAATTTGAATCTTTTGTACCTTGGAGTAGGTAGATATGGAGAAGACATCGGGACGCACGCGTCTGCTGGCGCGCTTGGCTTTGCTCGTGGTGGCCGTTATTTGGGGCAGCACCTTGGTCGTAGCTAAAGACACCACCGGCAACATAGAGCCAAATCTCTTGATCGCGTTGCGCTTTATTATTGCATTTATAGTCTTGGGGGGCATCTTCTTTGCTAGGTTGAAGCAGATCGACCGGGGCTACTGGATCTCGGGAGCTATCATCGGATTCTGCCTCTTTCTGGCGCACTCGGCCCAGACTATCGGAGTGACCGATGCCGAGGGCATGCCGGGGCGCAGTGGCTTCCTCTCCGCATCCTACTGCGTCATCGTGCCCTTCCTATTCTGGCTTGTCGACCGTAAGCGCCCTGACCTCTACAACATCCTCGCAGCCGTGCTCTGCGTCACGGGCATCGGCTTCGTCTCCTTCGGCGAGGTTGCGCCTGCCGATCTCCAGGCCTCCAATGTGGCAGGCTTCACCTTGCCCGATTTCCTCGCGCTGCTAAGCGGCATCTTCTTCGCCGCGCATATCGTGGCAGTGGAGAAATATAGCCGGGGAAAAGACCCTGTCCTCATTACCATCATGCAGTTCCTCTTCGCCGGCCTCTTTTCTACCATTACTACGTTCATCAAGGAGCCCCATGCCCTCCAGCTCTGCCAGTGGTCCATCGTTGGGCCTGCCGTGCTATACCTAGCCGTCATCTGCACAGCACTCGCGCTGCTCCTCCAGAACCTAGGACAAAAGTTCACAGACCCTAACAGCGCCGCCATTATCCTGGGGACTGAGTCCATCTTCTGCGTCCTCTTCGGAGTCGTGTATGCCGACGAGCATATCACCACCATGCTCTGGGCTGGCTTCGTGCTCATCTTCGTGGCTATCATCATCTCCGAGACCAAACTGCGCTTCCTGCGCCCTGGTAGCGCAAAGGCCTAGCCCCTCGGTGCCTCTGCTGGGCCTATCCGAGCCATCGCCAGCTTGCCCACAGGGCTTTTGTGGGCCGAGTGCTAGGCTTGCTGTCTTACCGCATCTAGGTTGCCGGGCAGCGCGAGTCCACTGCCTTGTCCCCGCAGCAGCTCCTGCTGACTTCCCCTCTCGCCCCACCAGGGGCGTGCCGCGCAATGTCCCAAGAGTATTGGAATGCGTCCTGCCGGCCCAGCGATGCCCGTCCGCCCAGGCCTCGCCTAGAGCTGCCCGTTCTCGTAGAGGATTATGAGCTCCTCGAGAATTTTGTCCTCCTCCTCGGGCTTGAAGGTACTCTTGAGGTCTGAGCTGAAGAGCTTCGCCACCCCCTGCCATAGGCCTGCCGAGAGCGAACCGCGGAATCGCTTGATGATCTCATAGCTCGTCAGGCCCGTCTCCCGATTGATGAGCTTTATCAGCATGTGCCCCTGCGAATAGGTCAGGTTGCGGATCTGCTGCTCAAACTGACGGTGCAGCTTCTTCTCCATCTTGTAGGAGAACTTGCGCTGTTCCTGCAACGAGGTGGTCGAGGCGTAGGCCGAGTCCAGCTGTTCTAGGATAGTCTTGGCTTCCAGCGCGTAGGGGTAGACGATCTTCAGGTTGCGGATCATGCGCTGGTACTCCCTATACTGTCTACGGCTCTTAAACTTGCGCTCTGGGAAAATAAGCACCTGGCGAATCCCAAAAAAAGGCACTGTATCGCTGTCCAATACCTCATAGGGCACCATCGTGCCCACTGGGGACAGCGTGTCGGTTTGCGGGCCGACCATCCCGCCGAACCGCTCCGCCCCCATAGCCCAAATCGGCCTGCACACCCAAAGGGAGATTACCAGCGCAAGCACTAGACCCTCTCCCCACCGCCGCAAGTTGCTACGCATATTGCAGAGTATTGGGCAAAAAACGTACCACGGAGAACTAACTAAGCTTGTGGCCTACGGAGTCGGTGCCCCCCGTAGCTAAAAGAGTCCGTCTGTGGGTATATCGGGCGCCAGACGATGCTGTAGTTCCTGGTTTTGCGCAGCCATTTCCGCTATCGTGCGCTCCTTCTGGGCTATAGTCTGCATGAGGCTTTTGATGTGCACCTGATCCTGCTCCCTAGTCTGGGTCAGCATTAGGTTAATGGCCACCAGCATGGCTGCTTGGCGCAGAAACGAGAGCTCATATGGAGCAAAGGGCTCTAGGCGGCCCACCTCCAGGACTCCTATAGTGCCAGCCTCAGAGTTGAGGGGCGCCAGCACCAGGGCAGGCGGCACCGTCCGCCCCAAGCCAGAGCTGATCTGGAAGGGGCAGCCGTCTAGCGTAGTCAAATGCTCGAAGGTATTGTCTGCAAAGCAGGCGCCCACCAGCCCCTCGCCTATGGCCACGCTGCCTAGCTGCGCACGCTCCTCGGCTGTGAAGCCGTAGCTGGCGGCCATGCGGAGCATGAGGCCTCCCGTTGCTACATCGAATCGGGCCATGTACAGGGCGGCGACATTGCCCCTGACGTAGCGCGTCACCGCTTCGAGCCCCACTTGGCAACGTGATTCCAGCCCCTCCAGCAGCGGGCTCAACGCCTGGCGCGCCATCTTCAGCCCCTCGTCCTGCCATCCGCGGTGGGTGCGCTCCTCGTTGAGCTCCTCCATGGTGCGGGTCAGCGAATCGTTCTGACGGGCCAAACGATCGTTCTCTCCACCTAAACGGTCGTTTTGCGCCTTGCAGCGCATGAGTAGTGAACGGCTGATACGCCACTGCGTGCCCAGCGCATGGAGCTTGAGGTAGAGTACCGAACCCACCAATAGCACCGTCCCCACCTGTTGCCACGACAGCAAACTCCAACCAACGGCGGGAATGACCGGATGGTCTACCATCATCCCTAGCGCAAAGCAACACACCCCAACGTACAGCACCCAGCGTGCGCCACGGCGTAGCCAGTATTGGGGAAGGATCCTTAGCACCAGGAGCAGCAGTACCACTAGGACTACGTACCCCTGATAGAGCGCAGTGAACCACGTATACGATGACCCAGGAAGAACCACAGGCCCTAGCATGAGGACAAAGCCCGCAATGCCCAGCGAAAGAAGCCAACCCCGCCCCTGGGGCCGATGGCGCTCGCGCCCGATGTAGAGCAGCGTCAGAGCCGTGCTGGCCAGCAGTAGCGAGTACTGTAGTATGTAGAACACCCGCCAGCCGAGGCCAACGTAGACTGTCGGACGGTAGGGCATGCCCGTGGAGAGACTGTTGAAGGCCACCAAGAGCAGAGCCGCTACCACCAGATACCGGCTGCGGTTGTGCCTCCCCTTTGGCCCCGGCAGGAGCAGGAATAGTGCCAAAACAAGGGTCATGCCGAAGAGGATGTATTGCATGGCCTGCGTACGGTGCGTACGTCGAGCCAAGGCATCGTAACTACCCACCAAGGGGGCGTAGACCAGCCCACCCTGGCGCTCGCAGTAGTTCGACACTTGCACCACCACATCTACCAGCGCACCGCCCCCTGCCGTGTCCCGCGGCGTGAAGGGAATGAGAGCCGTTTGTACCCGTGAGCCCAGGGCGGTGGGTAGACTCGACACCACCCCCACCTCCTGCCGCAGAGTGCCATCGATCCACAGCCGCCAGCTCCCGTGCACCAGGGGCATCAGGAGCCCGTAGGGCTGCGCACGCAGCTGGGGAAGCTTGAGCTTGAAATGGTAAGTGCCAAACCCGTGCCCTCTTTGTTCGCCTATTGAGGCCTGTAGGCTGCCCTGCGCCCAGTCGCCCGGAATGTTGATCGGGGTCTCGGGCCCCGCGTCGTGGGCAAACTCTTGGGGCGTGAGTAGGAGCTGCCAGTGGAAGTCGGCTTGGCCGCGCAGGGCTACTATCCGCCCCTGCGCAAACTCCTCCTGCCCGTAGTCCAGCACGGGTTGGGCTACGGCACGCCCGCCCCCCACGCCCAGAAGGAACGCCGTACATAGCACTAGGGCCCAGTTCACGCCGTGGCGCAGCATTCGTTGTATCCTGATAGGGTTTCTAAGGGGCTATTCGGCCTGCTTCTTGCACTCTACCACGATCGCCTTGCAGGCGTTCATATTGCCCATGCGGCAGGCCGTGTGGAAATCTTCGCAGCCCTTTGAGGCCTCGCCGCCCCGCAGGTAGGCCATGCCGCGGTTGTAGTAAACTAGAGGGTTGCTCTGGTCTAGCTCTATGGCCCGGTCATACATGGTGGCCGCCTCCAAGTAGTCGCCCACCTTGTATAGTGAGGTCCCCTTGCTGGTGTAGGCGCTGATGTTGCGCGGCGAGAGCTCGATGGCTTGGTCGAACCACGGCAGCGCATCGAGCGGTCGCCCAGCATTCATGATGGCTATCCCCATGTTGATGTAGAGCGAGGTTCGCTCCGGGGCGTCTGAGGGCAGGCACTCGTTTGCCATGTTGAAGGCCTCCTGAGCCCGGTCAAAACGCCCACGCAGGTTCTGTACTATCCCCTGCTTGAAGCGCACGGTGCCCGTTTCCGGGTAGAGCCTAGCTCCAGCTTCTATCACCTCCTCGGCCCGACGATAGTCGCGCAGGCGGATGTAGGTCTCGGTGAGCATCAGGATGACCGCCGAGTCCTGTCCATCCTCCTTGTAGGCTTGCTCCAGGGCCTCCCGCGCCGTGGTATACTCCCCAATGTGGAAAGCGCGCGCCCCCCGCGTAAAGGCACTCTCCTCCTCATCTTGCGCCCAGCCCACCAGGTGTGCCCCGCCAAGTGCCCATAGCACCGTCAGGGCCCAAATCGCATACCGTCTCATAGCTCCTCCCTATTTGTGTGGGCAGCTACCGCCCTCCCGACGTGGCGCGCCTGGGTGAGTACACGTCGCTCAGCCAAGGCCGTCCCCAGGGTAGGGCTGTCGATCTGCTCCAGCGTAGCTCCTAGGTACACACCCCGTGCCAATTGGCTTACCTTTACTCCGTATTGACCCACCAAGCGGGCGATGTAGTAGCTGGTCGTGTCGCCCTCGGGCGTGGCTGCAAAGGCCAGTATCACCTCTTCTACCTCCTCCTCCGACACCCGCTGCTCTAGCTTACCAAGTGGAAGCTGCGAGGGCCCCACCCCGTGCAGCGGGTCGATTAGGCCCCCCAGCGAAAAGTAGTACCCGTGGTACTCTTGGGTCCGCTCCAGCGCCAAAATATCGCGGTAATCCCCCACCACGCAGAGCAAGGCTGCATTGCGACTGCTAGTTTGGCAGATGGAACACAGCGCGCCCCCATCGGAGAGACTATTGCACCGCGGACACCGCCCGCTATGCGTCACGAAGGCTTCCAGCTGCGAAAGAAAATGCCGCTGCTGCTCAGGTAATTGGGTGAGCAGATGCAGCGCATAGCGCAGCGCGGTCTTCCGTCCCACGCCCGGCAGCTGCCCAAAGGCCTCCACGGCGCCCCCCAGCAGCACGCTCGGGTACTCCTGCTCCCCCTCCATTAGGCCCATCGATCGTCCCTCTCTAGTACGCAAAGATAACCTTTTCTAATTGCTTGCCCGCCCGTTTCTGTGCCTAAGTAGCGAGCCAGCTGAGGACGTAGAGCAGCGGCAGTGTGCCTACGCACAGTCTGAGCACGTGGGGTAGGGAGATGCCACCTTTTTAGTCTGTCCCCTGGCCCAGCTATGCTACATCCGTTGCGTCAGGTAGACCCACACGGGGTAGTGGTCGCTGTACCCGTCGATAAAGCTATTGCCCTCAAATGTGCGGTGCGGGTTGCCCTTTCGTCGGCCAGACTGATTCGTGAGTACGTTGAGGTTGCCGATCTCCGTGTACCAGTAGCGAAGCCCTGGCTCTGCGGGGCCCCGCAGGAGTGGCTCGTTGACGATAATCTGGTCGAAGAGATTCCACTTCCCCTGGTAGGCCAGTGAGCCGATGCCACGGGCGAAAAGTGGCCACGTGGTGTTGAAAAGCTCGAGCGGCTGAACCTCCGTCTTGCGCCGCTTGGCCTTCAGCACTTGGCTCAGGCTCGAATTGACTGGGTCATCGTTGAAGTCGCCCAGGATAATGATTTTCTTGTTGGCATTCTTTGCCTGTAGCGAATCCACCAGGCGCAACGTGAGCTCGGCGGCGCGCTTCCGCAGTGGATTCGAACGGTTACCGCCGTAGCGCGACGGCCAGTGGCATACTATGATAGCCAGGGAATCACCCCCGAGCTCCCCTTCCACCAAAAGTTGGTCGCGCGTCACGAATGTGCTATCGGTTTCTAGCCTAGGGTAGTGGTGGTAGCTGTAGTGCGCCACGTGGAAAAGGTGCGGATTGTACAGCAGGGCCACATCGATTCCGCGGCGGTCTGGCCCATCCTCGTGGATGACTGACAGCCCCATCGAGGTTAGTTCTTGACGAGACACCAAGTCCTCCAGCACCCTCCGATTCTCCACCTCCGACACCCCTATCGCCGCCGGCCCATACGGGGTGTAGCGTCGCGCCATGCTGCGCAGCACGAAGGCTAGATTTCCCAGCTTCCGCTCGTATTTCCCCTCTGTCCAGCGGTAGGGACCATGCGGCAAGAACTCATCGTCCCCCACGTTGGTCGTGTCGTTGTACGGGTCAAAAAGGTTCTCCAAGTTGTAGCACCCCACCGCGTAGGTGCGAAACGTTGTGTGCTGTGCTGTGCCGCGTGGGGCGATAAGTAACCCGACGCAGAGGGTCAGCATTGGTATGATGTACCGCATCTTCACCTACTTTTTTAGCACTGCATCGTTTATCTCCCACGTGCCAGAGCTCGCATCAGAGCAGGTGTACTTAAAGGCAAAATGCACGCTGCCTTTCCCCAGGCACTCCTTGGGTACAGTCACATCCCCTGAGCTCACGAATTTCCAGTCGGCGCCCGTGGGGTATGTGGGTATTGGGGCTGGGAGCCACGTTGCAGTGCCAGGCTCTCCACCCGCATAGTCGTACGAGAACATCACTTGCAGTTCCTGCTTCATCCGCGACACATCGCCCTTATTCCACGTGTGGCGGAAGGTCAGTACGGCCGCTTTGGCATCGCCCAGGTCCACGGCGGGCGAGATGAGCCAATCCTCATTGGCATGGCTTGCGCCGCTCTGATAGCCGCTCATGGATGCGTAGCCCCTGCCATTGTACTCCCTGAAGCCCCACTGCTGGAGCCCTGATACGTTCACTGGTGTAAAGGCCCCGAGGCCCGTTTTAAAGGTCTCAGAGAGTACCTCTACGCCCTTCAACTCACTGCCCCCGGGCGTGGGAACGATGCTGGGGGGCACCCCTTTCCCATCGAAGGGCCCCACGTCCTCCCGGCTCCTGAGGAAGAGCTGGTAGCTAGAATTGTGCTTTGATAATATCCCCGTGACGCTCCCAATGCCAGTGGGGAGTATATCTGCGCTAAAGTTTGCGTAGCCGCTGTTGCGCACGGTGAGGGTGTGCCCCTGGCCATCGATGAGCTGACGGTTGACTGTTTGCTCATGCTCGGCAAACGGCAGACGCCCCCCATCCGCAAAGTGTACGCCCTCAAACTTTACCACCGTGCCTAGCATGTCGTCCGAGAGCTCGGATAGCGTTACAACTCTCGGTGCAGGCTTTCCCTTCTCGGCCCATCCGTTACGCAGCACGTGTTCCTTGAACACCTCGTAGGGGATACGGTTGGCGTTGGTCTTCAAGTGGCCTATTTGCAGCTGCCCACCGTAGCTCACCGCCGCGAGCCCCAGCAGCCGGATGTACACTTCCTGGCCCTCGGCGTAGTCGTTGGCAATGCCATCCTGGTCGCAACCTATGCTTATGCCCCCCGTGCCGTCCTGCACGTAGATCTGCTTGTAGATGTTGCCTGACTTGTCGTTGCCCCCCACTACGGCTTTGAGCACGTAGTCCACGTCTATCTCCACTGGCGTGGCTTTAGCTGTGCCAGCGTACCGTTCCTTGTATTCTGCTATGGTCAGCGTAGCGGCCAACCCTTCTGGGGCCTTTGGCGCCAAAAGCTCGGGCGGCGTGTATTTCTTGCATCCACTTATCACCGCTACCAGTGTAAACACCGCGGCTATCCATGCGCTCCCTCTATTCATTTCCTTGGACACTCCTTCTGATTTATTAAAAACTGTAGCGTGCGTTGACGAAAAAGTCTATCCCCATCATGTAGTAGTGCTTGTTGGGAAAGCGGTCGGGATTCTTCAGGCTAATGCGCCCCTGCTCGTAACCACCCGTGATGATATTCCGCTTGTTGAGGATGTTGTTTACCGATGCGTTGATGTTTATCCGTTGACGGTTCTGGAGGTAGATCACCTTTCCGATGCTCAGGTCTATCGTGAACCCAGGCTTGAAGCGCTCCTGCGTGGTTAGCTGCTGGTAGATGCGGTAGCGCTTTTCGTCGTAGCCCCCGCTCTCGGGCGGCTCTACCCCTGCGTAGCTCGATGCTATGCGTCGGATGGGCGCAGGGTCGATATGGTTGTATGCAAAACCATTGAGCTTGACATCGAAGAACCAGTAGCGGTAAAAATACCCTATCCCAAAGGTGCCAATGAGTTGCGGCACGCCCCCAAGGTAGAGGTTCTTCATCGTCACCCGCTCCTCTACGTTCTTTAGCTTTCCGTTGGTCGAGTTGAGTACCCCCACGGGGTTGTTGCTGTAGTAGTATTGCGATGCCGTTCCTACCAGCGAGAGGGTCAGATTCGGCGTGGGGGTACACTCCACGCCTAGCTCTATGCCCCGGTGCACGCGGTTCACCCCGTAGAGCGTGTGATGTACGAAGGCCCGCTCGGTGTCGTAGTAATACGATACTTTCTTCCTGCCATCCAGCAGCCACGTGTAGTAGGCTGTCACCCGCCCGGCCACGTAGGGGGTGGAGAAGCGGTAGCTCAAGTCGATGTTGCCCACTTTGCCAGACTCTAGCCCACCGGCAATGTGATCCGTGATGTCGGGCGACACGTACAGCTCTCGCACCAGTGGTGCCTCAGTGGTAAAGCTCCCGGTGAGGCTCAAAGCGTGATGCCCTGTGATCATCCAGTCTACCCCGCCCTTTGCCCCATACGTTGGCAGGGTGTGCCATTGCCCTATCCCGTAGGAGCTTTCAGGGTAGTGCCCGTTGCGCATGAACCCCTCCCGCACGATCCCCGTGAGCTGACCTAGCACACCGTAGAATAGGGTGACACTGGGCCAGCTATGCTCCATCTGTGCCCAAAGCCGCTCGCTGTGGATGTGGTAGCGGTAGTTGTAGCCGAATACGTCCCCCACGTATACTTTCCTGTTGGGATGGTTGAGGTCGCTCTGCACGATGTTCTTATTGCCGGGGTAGTCACGCTCGGCAAACTTGTCTATATCTAGCGCGTAGCGCGCCCCAAGAAGATCCTCCACTGTGTTGAACTGCGATGACAGCGTGTAGCGGCCCTCCAGACCTGCGCTCAGCCTCATGTTGCTGTTGAGCTGCATCGTGTAGGTGGAGTTCAGCGTGGTCTCCAGGAGGTCGCTCCGCCGCTCCTGCACCATGTACACCGCCTGCCCGTCCCCCAGCTTCGCCTGGCGCTGGTTTACGGCATAGAGCGCATCCCACTGTATTTGCCCCATCTCTCCATGCCGCCACTTGTAGGCGTAGATCTTGGCGGCAAACGTGCTGTCACCAAAGTACGAGGGCAGGTAGCGATAGTAGTCGGGGCGCGGGTCGTAGCCGTTGTACCAGTTGAGCGAACTCTGCCCATACCGGTTGTAGTGGAAGCTTAGCCCGGTGGTCCATTTGGTGGTTCGCGTAGGCTGCCAAATATAGGAGAGGAGCACCGTAGGATCCCAGCTCTTCACCACCCGCGCGTTACGCTTTTTGCCACTCTGGTAGCCCCAGTTCGGGTTGTAGAGGTTGTTGCCCACCAAGTCCAGAGCCTCCTGTACTGAACTCCCCTGCTGGCCCTGTTCTACTGGTGACCCAAACGTGGTGAGGCTCACGCTGTGCTCGCCGTGCGCCCACCGCTTCTCTGCGCCGAAGGCGTACGACACGTTGTGGTAAAACGTCCCGGGAATCGCCCCCTCATGGGCGTAGCGTCCCCCTACGCCGGCCATAAAGGCCCAGCCGTTGTCTAGGAGGCCGCTGTTGTAGGTCAGTAGTCCCCGAAGGTAGTAGGTGCGCCGCGTCCCGGACAGCGTCACCTTCCAGCCGTGGGGATAGCTCCCCGCGCGCATGTCGATGTCTTGCGAGCCTCCAATGCTCCCAAAGCCAAAATCGTTTATCCCCAGGTAGTGCACCACGTTGCCATTGCGCGTCAGGTCGTTTAGCGCACCGATGGACGCATAGTTAAACACCCCGCGCACCTGCTCGTTCATCGCAATGCCGTTGATGTAGCGAGACTCGTAGCGACTTTCGTAGCCCCGGATGCGGAATCGGAATTGCGAGAGCTGGTAGCCCACCTCCCGCAGGTAAACATCGTTGGCCATGAGCAGCAGCGGATTTATCCATTGCGAATAGCGCAGCTGCTCCATGCGCGCTCGCTCCTCCTCCGTCACCTGTCCCACGTACTCTTCGTTGCCTGTGGACGTTTGTGCCCACGTGCCGTGCGCAGTGAGGAGAGCCAGCATGCACACCACCGCTAGGGTTCTCCTGCCCCTTCGCCACGCCCAAGCGTGAAGGGAGGGGCGTGCCCGCCCCTCTCCTGACTTGCTAGCTGCGGTGCAGCACCTGGTGCTGCCCACAGTCCCTAAGCTTACCATGTTGCGCGCTACCGGGCTTCGTACGTAATGTCGTCAACCAGGAGGTTGGGCGTGCACTCCTTCCCGATTTTTACTGCGAAGATGTTGCCGTACTGGTCGGGCTTTACTGTGACGCTCGAAGGAATATTCAGCGTAACTTTCACCCACGCCCCATTGGTGTTGACGCTGCCACGGTAGTCATTCTTAGCACCTTCATTGAGCATAACCGCCGCGCTGCTATTTACAGTGCCGAGGTTGAATGCTGCGAACGAAGCACCTGCCTGGCGGCCGCCTGTCCCGTAAACGTTGAACGAGAGAGAGCTCCCATCAACGGTCCCCTTGATCCACAGCGAGATGGACTTTAGCTGCTTATCGAAGTTTTTGTCCTCCACCGTGAAGATGTAGGCGTTTCCCGAGCCTGATGCATTAATGAGTAAGGCCGTCGCGCTGTTATGACCTTCCGAACCCTTAGTGGCGTGTTTTAGACCGAATTTATTCAGGCATTTCAAAAATGCATCCCAGTCCTCGAAGTCTGCGCCGGGGAAGAGTAGGCTGCTAGTGGAGGGGCTCGTGCCGCTGGCTGCCTTCTGGGTTACGCTGATAGCCACCGTCTCGGTACCCGCCGTGATGGTCACGGTGGCTGTCCGATCAGTGGTTGCGGTGTTGCCCTCTGCAGTTAGCGTCAGGGTGGCGTTGCCAGTACCAGAGGTCGGGGTCACTTTGAGCCACGCACCATCGGAACTTGCAGTCCAAGCGCTCGTGCCGGCCGTCAGCTCTACGTTGCTCGTGAGCGAGCCAGTTGCGGGGAACTCCACGCTCGACAGGCTTACCGACACTCCTCCCGTGGCGGGGGTAATGGTGATTTCGCCGCCGTTGACGGTGTTCCAGGGCGTGATGTTGCTGCCCGTGATGGAGAGCGTCTCGCCATTGCTGCCAAAGCCTAGGTTGACGGTCACCTGGTCGTTGGGTCTCGGGTTGAGGCTGGCGGGTAGCGTCTCGTTGTAGCTCTTGCCGTTGAGCTGTAGCGTCAGGGCTTTGCCCGAAAGGTCTTGCGCCGGCACAATGAACGAGGCCGTGTAGAGCTGGTTGGCGGTCTCCTCCTTGAACGAGGCACTCACGCTTTTCTTCGTGCTCCCGTTGGTCAGTTTGCCGTCCAGGAGTGTCAGGCTGGTCTCCACCACCACGTCAGCGATTGTTGCCTTGGCCGATGCCACGTCGAGGGGCTGCCCGTTTGTTGAGAACTTCAGCACCACCATGGCCATCTGGTGCGCAAACGTCAGGTTTGCCTCCGCATTCGTCTTGCTGAGTCCCTTGGAGTTGTTGGAGTACAGGAGGTCTATCTTCGCTAGGTCGCTCTGGTCGCTTACATCCATGGTGACCGTGCCATCGGCACTGGAGGCGTAGGGGTAGTAGGCCACGAGGTCGATGTTGCCATCCTCGGGCAGCTTAATCCCTGCAAGCGAGACAAACTTGGTGCTGCCGTTGGAAGTGTACTTCACGTTCTTGTAGCCAGAGTACACTGCACCGTTTTGCAGCGCGCAGATCCCGATGGCGTCGCCGTTGCTATACGTACCCTTCCGGGTGCGGTAGATCTGGCCAGGTAGCTCAGAGCGTACGGTGAGCGTCCCTTGCCTCTCCTGCACAGGGCTGACATCCCTGGCCGGCTCGCGCTTCTTGCAGCCTGTCGACGCAAGCATTAGGAACACCGCTACGCTAAGTGCTCCCCATGTTGTTAGCCTTCTCATAATCATGTCCTATTTTTGGGGTTCATCCGTTGATTAATTCCAATGCGAGAGATTTGACGAACTCCCGGCATCCTCGGCGTTGGGGACGTTGGGGAAAAAGTCCATCCCAAGCTCCTTTTCGAGCTGTTGGATTGGCACAATGCAGTTCCCCCACTCGGGTGCCGAGGCACTATTTGCCATTTTGACGGCCAACGTGTACCACTTCCCGCTTCGCTTATGCTGGCGCAGCATCACCTTGTAGATGTGGCTCGGCATGGCGACCTGTTTCCCATCCTTGGCTCTGAAAGTGCTGACGCTACCCTCGAACACCGGCCCGCACACCGTGTAGAGCGTGTCGTAGGCTTTGTCCTTAGCCCAGACTACTTGCTTGTTCTCGAGTTCTAGCCACTGCTTGCCGTTCTGCGTAGTGTTCTGTGGCACCATGTTCGTGTAGTAGAAGGTGGTGGCATTGAGATCCCTTGAGGCATTACGCTGCCTACTCATGAGCATGTGCCCCCGGGAGATGTTCGATTGTCCATAGCTCGAGGAGAGATCTACTTGGTAGCTCTCAGGTATTTGGGGGTCGTAGGCCCAACGCTCCGTCCTGCTTACGTTGCCCATGCAGTCGGCGTAGAGCGGGTAGGCCACCCAGAGGGGCAGGTGATGCCGTGTGCTGTAGCAGATGGAGTAGTTGCGGCGGTCGCCCGATGATGCCCCGTTGGCAAACCAGCTGTTTTGCGCACGGTGCGTTACGGTGATGGTGTTGGCAGTGGGTGTCGTTGCCAGGGGAATTTCCTTGTACGCCGTGCGTGTGGCGGAGCCCGATGAGGGTTCGTTGAGCGTGAATGTGTACTCTTGGCCTGCGGCAATTATAGCGTCGAGGGGGAGTGCGCTTTCGCGACGCATGCCATTTTCAACGATCACTAGCTTCCCCGCCTGCATCTTTTGACCAGGTAGCACGATGGCTTCGTAGAGTCCCTTGCCCAGCGCCCGCATGGGGATGCTCTTGGGGTTTGCCGCCCCGAGCTCCAGCTTGCCCGTGCGCAGGCTGTAGTTCCCGTCAACATCAAAGCCCTCCAGCGAGAGCTTGGTGCTGCTCGTGGCGCTAGCTGCCCGCACGGTGATGCGCGCCAGTACATGTGTGAATTGCAGCGTGGGCATGGGAGTCTCGCGAGTGATCCCCTTCACATTGCTCGACACCAGTAGGTCTGGGTCCGCGTCTGCGGCAGTATTGGCAAGGTCTATGGCTATTGTGAGGTCACCGTCCACGGCACTTTGCCAGGGGTAGTACGCCACGATATCTACCTTCCTACTCCCCTCTAGTGCAATGGCACTGGCCGCTTCCTTCGGGGCGAAGAACCCGCGGTTCGTAAGGGTTATATACGGTGTATTGGCACGTAGTGGCGTAGCGGTTGCAATGGGCTCACCGCTCGTGAAGGCATACACGCCCACTGCGTCGTTGGCCTTCCATGCGATGCCTCGCATGGGGCGTGCGGAGGTCTTGACCGCATAGAACTGCAGCGTTGCGCCGGCAGCGTGAGCGGTGTCCTGGGGCTCGTGGGGTAGCTGTTCGAGTCGGTCCTGTTTTTCGCAACTGACGAGCGATAGCAGCAGACCTAGCGCGCCATATGCGAGTAGCGTGTGACGTAGGTTCATCGTCTAGAGCTTTTGCTTCAACATCCAGCACAAAAGTCCCAGTTACATATGACAATGCGTTGAAGCCAAGGTAACCCATGTACTAATTTTGAGTAAGCCTTTGCAAGCCCCGCCACTGGGCGCGCTGCCGTTGCGTCGTTGAGGCGTTGTATCCGTGCTCAAGTCCTAGGATACACGTATCCATTACGCTGTTGCCCGAGCGACCCTGCCGATGGGTAGTACGCTCGTGCTGGCCGATTGGCGCTAGGCAACAGCAATGAATCGGGGGACCTCAAAACGCACTGGGGGTAGCCGCTTACGAGGCAGATAGGGTGAGTAATCCAACCACCAGCCCGCTGCGAACGGCCATTGAATGGACTTTTGCAAGTATCCGGCGAAGGTTCAGCACTGGGCGAGGCCGCTACCGTGGACTGGCCGGGGCGCACATTCAGGATGCGCTAGAAGGCATCGCCTACAATCTCAACCGTGGGCGTTAGATTTTTTCACCCACATAGTACCCCACCAGCAGCCCGCCTAAGGAGAGGAGAAGCGAGATGGCTACGTAGAGAAGGGCCATGGGAATCTCGCCCCGTACCCACAGGGAGTACGCCTCGTTAGTAAAGGTGGAGAAGGTGGTAAACCCTCCGCAAAAGCCCGTGATTAGGAGCGGGTTGAGGTGGGAGAACCCCGAGGGGTAGCGTTGGCAGAGCGCAATGAAGAGTGCTATGCAGAAAGAGCCAAGCACGTTGATGCATAGTGTAGCCACCCACGCAGGCAGGAGCGTAGCGGCGTTCAGAAAGCGAGAGATAGCGAAGCGCAGCGTTGCACCAGCCGCACCACCGAGAGCAACGAATAGGAATGGGAGCATCGTAAGCAGGACGCATTTAGTTGGCTAATCAGCGCATGTGCGAAGGGGTGTATAGCTGTCCTGCGCGAAGTTAAGGCGTTCGTCCCAAACACCAAGCACAGCCCTTCCTGTTGCCTGAATATCATTGTGAAGGTCTGAAATGCCATAGGAATAATCGGGAGAGCAGCACTAAACTTGCATTGAGGAGTGCCATATTCACCATCCACAGGCCATTAACCTTTCTCTTCAACGGCAGCGCCGTGCCCTACCTCCACGCGAAGGCCTCTGAGTAGTCTGGTGGCCTCAACTCCTCGATGCCCTGGCCACCAGGGCAAGACGCAGCCTGTAAGGATGCCCCATGCATTCAATATTTACCAATATCGCGTTCATCAACTCCCTCTCACCCCCTCTCCTGCTCCAGCTCTTCACTGTCACGCCCACAAAAAACTCAAAGTTAATCCACGGCATCGGGCGAGAGAGTACCGATAGGTAATCCTCATTGAATAGATTGTTCACCGCCATCTTCAGCTGCAAATCGAGCCACTTGAAAGGCAGGCCACTCTCCAGCGCAACGCTACTCATATAGTAATCTGGGAGGGGCCCTGTGAATGTGAAATCGTTGCTCGACATCGTGTGGCGTTGTGAGTACTACGCCCATTTGTAGAGAAACGCCGAGCCCCGCCATGTGAGCCGCCCCGTGAAGGAGGCTCGATGAATTCGATGGGCTTTTTGCGCAGCGGAACTACCAATCGCTCGATGGTGTGCTGTGGGCGCGCAAGCATACACGAAGGAGAGGGAATAGAAATGAGCAGCATTCCCCAGGTTGAAATGTTGTGCAGTGGTAGGCTTGTGGGGTCCATGGCGCTCACAAAGAAAGGCCTTTGCGCCTGCGAGTATTCGTCTGATTGGCTTCGCGATGTATTCTCCATGTCGCCGTTCGAGTTGCCCATACATAAGGGGGGCGTGGCGAAACCAAGTCTCTTTGGGGGAGGCTTTGGAGTATTCGGCGATTGTCTTCCCGATGGCTGGGGTCTTCTTATTCTCGGCCGTTATCTCCTTCAGAATGGAGTAGTAGAGGAGTATCGCTATTCCTAGCTCGCCAGGGCGTGTCGAGTCGACATACCCCCCCCCACGAGGCTCTTCAAAGGAAAGTATTTTGGCGTTCAACCCTTCGACCGCACCCCAAAGGGCAAGCTGCATGTAGTCAGCATGGCAGGCATAGTGGAGACCGACTACAGGATTCCCAGCATCGACTATAGCCACATCTTTCGGGTTTGCGCCGCGATAACGCACAGCATGGCTAGGCCATGGGAAGTGTATAGGCTCATGGTATTTAACTTCTTAATAGACAACAAAGACGACCACGCCAAAAATTCCGCCTTCATCCACCGGGACGGTGGTTGGCACCCAGCCCCTGCGTTCGACCTCTTGCCGAGCAGCGGCATCAATGGATTTCGCAACACGTCAATAAATGATAGTATCATTCCATCGGTGGCCGACCTTATCGCTGTAGGTGCAGGAAGTGGGCTAAATACTAGTGAAATGAAGGGTATTTTTAATGCGATGCAGCAGGTTGTAGCCATTAAAGAGCAGTAGGAAGGGCAATGCGGTCCACTGACCACTCTCTACTGCTAACGATCATTTTGCGCAACGTGCGAAATGATTTGCAAACAGCTCTTTTTTTCTACCTTCGCCCCGCTGGGCGGCTGTCCGCTGAGGTGGGCTGCTGCTGCGAGTTGACAAGGCGTTTGCGGGGGCTAGGCGTGGTCCCCTCTGTAGGCGTGGACTTCGATACGTGCCGCTGGGGCGGTGCGTGCCATAGGGAGGAGTGAATCGTATGGGACACTGCATGATGCGCATGGGCTGGCTGCTGCTCTTGCTGGTCTGGCTGGGGGGATCCAGCAGTTTTTCTCAGGAGGTTGAAGCCTCGTCGGATAGCTTGGGGGCAGCCCAGCCCGACACGGCCGCACGGCCCGACACGGCGGCTATCCTGGCTGCGCAGCTGGCCAGCTACCGCGCCCAGCTCGATAGCATCTGGAAGCAGCGGCACGTCGACTCCCTGCGCCGGCAGCAGCTTCGGGATTCCCTCGCTACGCTCCGCCAGGATAAGCAGGCCCGCGCCGCCCTGCTCAACGAGCTACATGCCCTAGAGGCCCAATCGGCCCAATCGGCCCAAATAGGCGCCCAGCAGCGCGCCCGCATCGACTCCCTGCGGGCTACCGCCAAGGGCTTTCCCGCCTTCGGCCCCAACAACGATACCCTCTTCATCGTCTACGATAGGCTGGGGGCCTACACCCCGGCGGCCCGGGCGCAGGTGATCACCACCCGCGTGCGCGAGGCCTACAAGGAGGACTGCGCCCTGCTCGACACCATCCAGATCGAAGCCTTCGACACCTACTGGAATGTCCACTATGGCGACCTCGTCATCACTACCATCACCCCCAACGATGCACTCTGGGAAAATATGTCTCCCGCCCAGCTCGCCGAGCACCAGGCCAAGCTCATCGAGGCCTCCCTGCTCCAAGCCCACCATGAAAACAGCCTCGCACGCTGGCTAATGCGCATCGGGAGTGTCATCCTGGCCATCGCCGCCACCGTGCTGGTGATCTATCTCATCCACCGCCTCTATCGCTTCGCCCTCGGGCGGCTGCAGCGCAACCGCTTCGGGATTCTCAAAGACCTCAAGTATAGGAACTACACGCTCCTCTCCCGCGAGCAGGAGCAGATGCTCCTGGGCAAGCTGCTCAATGCCCTACGCTGGTTCGCCATCCTCTTGGCGCTCTACCTGCTCATCCCCGTGGTCTTGAGTATTTTCCCCTTTACCCGCGGATGGAGCGACCAGCTCTTCCACCTCATATGGATGCCCGTGGTCAAAATGGCCCGCACGCTCTGGAACTACCTGCCCAACGTGTTTACCATCGCGGTCATCCTCGTAGTCGTTCACTATGTCCTCCGGCTCATTCGCTACTTCTTCCGCGAGCTGGCCAAGGGAAAGCTCAAAATCAAGGGCTTCTACCCCGACCTGGCCCGCCCCACCTACAGCATCCTCAAAGGCCTGACGTATGCCTTTGCCCTCGTGCTCATCTTCCCCTACCTGCCCGGCTCCGACTCCCCGGTCTTCCAGGGCGTCTCGGTGTTCTTGGGCCTCCTGATCTCCTTGGGCTCCACCTCCGCCATTGGCAACATGGTCGCTGGCCTTGTCATCACCTACATGCGACCCTTCCAGATCGGCGACCGCATCAAGATCGGGGACACCCAGGGCGATGTGCTGGAAAAAGGACTCCTCGTAACCCGCATAAAGTCGATCACCAACGAGGTGGTCACCATCCCCAATGCCATGGTGCTCTCCTCCAAAACGCTCAACTACAGCTCCGACCACCAGGCCCGTGGCATCCCACGCCCCACGGAGAATATCATCGTCTGGGTCACGGTCCCCCTCGGCTACGAGGTTCCCTGGCGCAAGGCCTACGATCTGCTCCTAGAGGCTGCGGGGCGCACCCAATGGATTCTCGACAACCCCAAGCCCTTCGTGCTCCAAATGGATCTGGCCGACTTCTACGCGGTCTACCAGATCAACGTCTACACCGACGAACCGAAAAAGGGCCTTGCCATCCGCTCCCAGCTCTATGAGAACATCCAGGACATGGCGGTAGAGTATGGGGTCGACCTCAATTCCCCACACATCTACGCCCACTCCCCGCTCCTCACCCCCTACGCCGTGGAGCGCTACCAGGCTCAGCACCCCAACCCCCCTCGCCCGCACGACGACTATCCCTACCCCCCAAACGCTGCCCAATAGGGCCAGGGAAAGACCGTTGTTGCGTAAATCGGCCCCCCACCCTCGCCGCACCAACGCCGTACCAACGCCGCTCTTTTAGGCTTTTTTAGCGGAGTTGGTGCGAACAGGGTGCTGGGTGATTACGTATGGCCGCAGCCACGCGAGGGGGCATCGTGGAACCCCCACCCCTAGGAGGGCGCGGGGCGAATGGGCAACTACAGGCTTTTTGCTAAATTTGCCCAAGTGACAAAGCTGTATACTATGCTTACCCGATGTGCATCGTGGCTGTTGGTGCTGCTGGCTTTGGCGGGCATGCGCGGGGAGCCCATGGCGGCCATGGAGACTAAAGATACGCTGACTTTCGAGGCTCTTTTCGTGGAGGGTAGCCTAGCCCCACATCGCCCTGGCGCCATCCGGATGCTACCCAATCCTGCCCAGTATGCCGAACTGCGTCGCGAGGGCATCGTGGTGTTTGATTACGCTACAGGCCAAAGGGTCTCCACCCTGCTCTCCCGGGCCGACCTCCCCGAGGCCGCACGGGATTTCGAAGATTTCGAACTCACCCCCGACGAGAACCTGCTGCTCTTGGCTACAAATATCGTTCCCATCTACCGGCGCAGTAGCTACCGCAAGTACTGGCTCTACGATCGCACCACCAAGGCCCTGACGCCCCTTGCAGAGGGCGCACAGCAGCGGATAGCCACCTTCTCCCCCAAAGGTGAGCAGGTGGCCTACGTGGAGGGTAACAATCTGTGGCTCTTCGATATTGCCTCCTCTACACGCAAACAGCTCACCCGCGATGGGGCGTGGAATAAGGTTATCAACGGTGCGGCCGACTGGGTCTACGAGGAGGAGTTCGCATTGGACCAAGGCTATCGCTGGTCGCCCTCTGGACGCTATCTGGCCTACTGGCGTTTCGATGAGTCGCAGGTCAAAGAGTTTACCATGCCCATAGTGGGTTCGGGATGCTATCCCACGCTCTACAGCTACAAGTATCCTAAGGCTGGGGAGAAGAACTCGCTGGTCTCGGTGCACATCTACGATTTGCTCACGGGGCGCACGGTGCAGGTGGACGTGGGGCCCGAGCCCGACCAGTATATCCCCCGCCTGGTGTGGAGTCCCCGCGAGGAGCTGGCGGTGGTGCGCATGAACCGGCTGCAGAATCAGCTCGATGTCCTGCTGGCTGCTCCACAGGAGGGCACCACCCAGGTAATCTACCACGAGCAGGAGGCGCAGTACATAGAGCAGCCTGAGGACTGGTATTTAACCTTCCTCCCCGATGGCAAGCGCTTCATAGTGCCCAGTGAACGCGACGGATATCGCCACCTCTACCTCCACACCGTGGGCAGCACGCGGTGTGTGCAGCTGACCAGTGGGCCCGATGAGCTCGTGGAGGTGTATGGCTACGATAGCCAGCGTAAGCGGGTGCTTTTCCAGGGCTACTGCGGGCCGCTGGACAAGGCGGTCTACGCGGTGGATTTGAAGGGCAAGCGCAAGCAGCTCCTCTCGCCCCGGGAGGGCATAAGCGATGCCGCCTTCAATGCCGATTTCAGCTACTACCAGCTCTACCATAGCAGCGCCCAGGAGCCCTTGGAGGTCACCGTGTGCAATGCCGATGGCGCCACCTGCTGGGTGCAGGAGCGCAATGAGGAGCTCAGGCACCGGCTCAACGAGCTGGCTTTGCCTACCAAGCGCTTCTTCACCTTCACCCAGCCCACGGGGCTGATCCTCAATGGCTACCAGCTCTTGCCGCCCGATTTCGATTCTACCCGCCGTTACCCCGTCTTGCTCTACCAGTATTCTGGGCCTAATTCGCAGCAGGTGCTCAACCGCTGGACGCTGGGGTGGAATGAGTATTTGGCCAGCAAGGGGTGCATTGTGGTGTGCGTTGATGGCCGCGGCACCGGGGGGCGCGGCGAGGAGTTCAGGAAATGCACCTACGGGAAGCTGGGCGACCTCGAGAGCCAGGATCAGATTGCCGCGGCGCGCTACCTCGCGACCCTGCCCTATGTCGACCCCGCGCGTATGGGCATCTGGGGGTGGAGCTATGGGGGCTACATGTCATCGCTGGCGCTCCTGCGGGGCGAGGGGGTCTTCCGTATGGCCATCGCCGTGGCCCCTGTCACCAACTGGCGCTTCTACGATTCCATCTACACCGAGCGCTTTATGGGCCTCCCGCAGGATAACGCCGAGGGCTACGATAGCAACGCCCCGCTCTATTTTGCCGATAGGCTCAAGGGTAGCCTGCTCTTGGTGCATGGCACGGCCGATGACAATGTGCATTACCAAAACTCCTTGGCCTTGGCCGCCCAGCTCATAGCCCACGGGAAGGATTTCGACATGCTGAGCTACCCCGACCGTAACCACGGCATCTACGGCCACGGGGCTACGGCGCACCTCTACCACCACCTGACACGCTACGTGCGCCAGCATCTGCTCATGGAATAAAGGGACCCTGCTGGGTCGGAATGTATAAAATCGTAAGGCTATGTGTCATAAACTATTATGGTGCGTGGTTGGTCTGCTGGCTCTTCTGGCATTGCCCCTGAATTCGGGCTGCGATAGGGTCAAGCCCGACGATTTTCTCAAGGGTCTAGAGAATGCGCTTTCTTCCGGACTGACCAAAGAAAACATCGTCAAGGGGCTAAAGGCCGCGCTGCGGGTTGCGGCTGACACATCGGCCGCGCAGGCCCACGCGGAGAATGGATACTACGGCAACCCGCTCATTAAAATCTTGGCGCCTGAGCCCGTTAGGAATCTCCAGCGCTGCCTGAGCGATAACTATAGCAACCCCATCGTGCAAGGGGTGCTCTCGGGGGCGTCTACCGCGCTCAATTCCGCGGTGGAAAATATGGTCAAGAGTCTCAACCACGCCGCCGAGGAGGCTGCAGGGGAGGCTTTCCCCATCTTTGAGAGGGCCGTCGTGGGGATGACGATCCAGGATGGACTGGCGATCTTGCAGGGGGGTCCCCATTCGGCTACGGACTTTCTGCAGCAAAAGACGGAGGAGGAGCTCAAGGGGGCTTTTGCGCCTATAGTGGCCCGGTGGGTGGATGCAGGCGATGTGTCGCGGTATTGGAAGAACGTGATGTCGATGTACAACAAGTATGCCCCGCTAGCTAAGCCAGTAGCCAAAGGAATGGGCTACGAACTGGCAGATCGCGTAGATGAGGATCTGTACAGCTACGCCACGGAGCAGGCCCTCAAGGGCCTTTTCAGCCTTTCAGCCCGGGAGGAAGAGAAGATACGCCGCGACCCCAAGGGCTATGTGACTACCAAGTGGAGCAGCGTAAAGGACATCATTTCCCAGGTGTTTGGCTCAGCGGAGGCCCAGAAGGCCCTCAAGTAGAGGACTTAAAGATAAGACAAGGACTGAAAAATTGGATAGGAGGGAGGCGCAAGATGTTTTATAGCGTAGAGGTGGCCCCGGGGGTGCAGTGGGTAGGGCTCAACGATAGAGCCTCGCAGTTCTTTGAGCGGTTGTGGCCGTTGCCCTATGGGGTGTCGTACAATAGCTACTTGGTGCTGGGTGAGAAGTCGGCCCTAATCGATACGGTGCTCAAGCCGGGCGACACCAGCTATTGGGACAGGATCATGGAGCAGACGGCTGGGCATCAGCTCGACTACTTGGTGATCAACCACATGGAGCCCGACCATTCGGGGGCCATCGGGATGATAGTGACCCACTGTCCGCAGATAACCATCGTGGGCAATAAGCAAACTAAGAAGCTGCTCGATGCCATGGTGCCGGGCTGCCAGAATTTCATGGAGGTGTCTGACGGGCAGGAGCTGGACTTGGGCGGGGGCAAGCATCTGCGCTTCGTGCTCACGCCGTGGGTGCACTGGCCAGAGACCATGATGACCTATATTCCCGAGCAGCAGGTGCTTTTTTCAGGCGATGCCTTTGGCTCGTTTGGGGCGCACGATGGCTACTTGTTCGACGACGAGTTCAACTACGCCAGCATCGAGGACGAGATGCGCCGTTACTTCTCGTGCATTGTGGGCCGCTATAGCTCTTTCGTGCAGAAGGCTCTAGCCAAGCTGAAAGACGTGCCCATCAGCTACATCTGCTCTACGCACGGCCCGGTGTGGCGTTCGCATACGAGCTGGGTGGTAGGTCGCTACGATGCGTGGAGTCGTCAGGTGGCCGACCCCGGGGTTGTGGTGGCGGTGGGCTCCATGTATGGCACTACCATGAATCTGGCCGAGTACGTGGCGCGGAAGCTGGTGGAGCACGGGATTCGCGATGTGGAGTTTTTCGATGTGTCGGCGACCTCCATATCGAATATCGTGAGCCAGGCCTGGCGCCTCAAGGGCCTCATCTTGGTTTCCGTGAGCTATAATACGGGCCTTTACCCGGCCATGCAGCTGCTCTGCGACGAGTTGCTGGAGGTCAAGCTGGCGGGACGGCATCTGGGCCTTCTGGGCACGGGGAGCTGGAGCGGCGGCGCCAAGCGCAAGCTGGCGGAGTTTGCCCAGGCATCGGGTCTTCCGCTAGCCTGTGACCCCGTTGAGGTGCTGGGGCAGCCCACGCCGGAGAAGCTCAAGGCTCTGGACGACTTGGCCGAGGCGGTGGCGAACAAGGTGTTGGCCGATACGCGGGAGGCCTAGCGGTAGGCGAGGCAGTGCCCGTGCCGGCTTTAAGTGGTGCGGCGTTGGAGTGCAGCGGAGCGAGGCGAGGTTAACAAGGGCGCAATGGCAAAAAAAAAGGCGATACCGAGGGCGCTGGGGCGTGTGCTGGTGGTGGATGATGAGCGGGCGATTCGCGATACGCTCAGGGAGATCCTAGAGGATGCGGGCTACGAGGTGGCCGTGGCGGAGGATGGGGTGAAGGCCTTGGAGCAGTTCAACCAGGAGCGCTACGATGTGGTGCTGTGCGATATCAAGATGCCAGGTATGGACGGCATTGAGCTGCTGGACAAGCTGCAAGCGGAGAGCGAGGTGCCGGTGGTGATGGTCTCGGGGCATGGCACGATAGAGACGGCGGTCGATGCCCTTAAGCGGGGGGCCTACGATTACATCGAGAAGCCTTTGGATCTCAATCGATTGCTGGTGTCCATCCGCAATGCGCTCGACAAGTCGCACCTGGTGACCGAGTCGAAGAATCTGCGGCGTAAGGTCAAGGCGCAGCACCAGATGGTGGGCAGCTCGCCCGCCCTGGCGGAGATCCGCCAGCTGATGGAGCGGGTGGGCCCCACCCAGGCCCGCGTGCTGATCACCGGGGAGAACGGCACGGGCAAGGAGCTAGTGGCCCACGGGCTGCACGACTTGAGCCCCCAGGCCACAGGTCCCTTTGTGGAGGTCAACTGCGCGGCTATCCCGGCCGAGCTGATAGAGAGCGAGCTTTTTGGCCACGAGAAGGGGGCTTTTACGAGTGCCGTGAAGCAGCGGCAGGGCAAGTTTGAGCTGGCCGATGGGGGCACGCTCTTCCTCGATGAGATAGGCGATATGAGCCTGAGCGCGCAGTCGAAGGTGCTCAGGGCCTTGCAGGAGGAGCGCATCACCCGGGTGGGCGGTGAGCGCGACATCGAAGTACACCCCCGCGTGATTGCGGCCACCAACAAAGACCTCAAGGCCGAGATAGCCAAGGGTACCTTCCGGGAGGATCTCTACCACCGCTTGAGCGTCATCGTGATCACTGTGCCTCCCCTGCGTAGCCGGAAGGAGGATATCCCCGAGCTGGTGGAATATTTCCTCCAGTCCATCAGTGCTGACCACGGCGTGGCCAAGCGTACGATAGTGCCGGCGGCGCTGGCGGCGCTGACCCAGCTGCCCTGGCATGGCAATATCCGCGAGCTGCGTAACGTGGTGGAGCGGTTGATGATCCTGACCGATGGCCCCATAGGGCTGGAGGCCGTCAGGCGCTACGCCATGTAGGATAGTCGGGGCCTCGACGTGGCGCGCTACGGGCGCGCAGGCCCCTGGGGGACTGGATGTCGGGCGGAGCGGTGATCAAAGAATCTAATAGCAATGAAGGGGAGGGCTTAGGGCGTGCGGGAGGTCATGGTGGTTGTGAACCCCATTTCTGGGAGCGTGTTCCGCCATCGGTTGCTGGGGGTGCTGCTGCGCTACCTGCGTGCGCATCAGCGGACCCAGGGCTATAATCTGACGGTGCGCTTAACGCGACACGCAGGGCACGTGGCGGAGATCTTGAGTCGCCGGGTCCTCAAAGAGTACGATGTGGTGCTTTCCGTGGGGGGCGATGGGACGCTCAACGAGTGCGCCCGAGCCTTGGTAGGGCGCGCTATCCCCTTGGGCATCGTGGCCATGGGCTCGGGTAACGGGCTGGCGCGCCATCTTGGGCTGCCGCTCCGGCCGCTGGATGCCCTGTCGAGGCTGCAGAGTGCCGTACCCCTTCAAATGGACACCGGGCGTATCGCGGAGCATCTGTTTGCGGGAGTGGCGGGTGTAGGCCTCGATGGCGATGTGGGTTGGCAGTACGACAAGCTCCCGGCCAGGGGGCCTGTCAGCTATGTGCAGGCCGTAGCGCAGGTCTACTTCACTTACCGCCCTCGCACCTATACGATCTGTGTTGACGGGGTCAGCCGCACGGTCCGTGCGCTCATGCTGACGTTTTGCAATGGCTCGCAGTTCGGCAACAACGCCACGATTGCCCCGGGTGCCAGCGTGACGGATGGCTATTTGGACCTGGTGATAGTCCACCCGTTTCCCAAGGTCGACATATCCTATTTGGCCATCATGCTTTTCAACGGGCAGATAGCCCGTAGCCGCTACGTGGAGTGCATCCGTTTTAGGCATCTGGAGGTGCAGACGGACGGGCCAGTCCGCGGCCACTGCGATGGGGAGTCGCGGCTCTTCCCGGCGCAGTTTGAGGTTAAGGTGGTCCCAGGCGATTTGCGGGTGCTCGTGCCCAAGGAACGGGAGGGCAGGGTGTGAGGCGCGCGTGGAGGCTGCACGGCGGGGCGGCGTTTGGTGTTGCGCGCGCATTGCAGCGCTGTGAATTCTTTACTCTTTGGCCAGGCGAGGCGGAATGTGGCCCTTGCGCTGTGGGTAGGCTGGTAGCGGGTTTTGAGTCGAAGGCACTGCGCCCCATTGCTTTTTTTTTTACCCCCAGGAAACATTTTCACTTTTAGTTGCGTATATGCTATGGGTAGGCTTGGTATTGGCCTCGCCGTTAGAAGAAGAGACTAAACATAGGAGAATAGGGTATGAGAAAGATGCAGCACTGTAGATGGTTGGCGCTGTTGATATTGCTGTTGGTAGGCAGCGCGCCCAGCCATGGCCAAACGGTCAATAAGGTGGAGGTGGCCTACGATACGAGTAAGCCTCTGGAGTCGCTAGGTGAGAATTCCACGCGTAAGCTCACCATCAACGTTTACCCCCAAGAAGCCGCGGAGGTGGCCCAGATTCATTTTATCATTCCTGGGGTAAAAGTCCCAGGAAGGCTAGTGCCGCAGCCATTGGTGGAGATAACGAGGGCAGCTGGGACTCAACCCAACGGGTTGAAGGCGGGGTCTGCTACGGAATTTGAGTTCGTGGTGAAGTCGCGACGCGATGGAGATTTTCCCGTAGAGGGTTCCGGCATTGTGACCTTCACGATCAGCAAGGGTCTTTCCCTCATTCGCATTGATGACGGCACCCAAGCGAGCCAGAAGTTCGACGTGAAGGTGCGGGATAAGAAGGTGGAAGCCATCAAGGTGGAGCTGAAGACGGGAAGCGATAACCGAGAGAAAGTGATTTATTTCGACCATGGGGGAGCTTGCCCGGTTCAGGTGACCTTTACGCCGCCCGATGCCACCGATAAGGAGATTCAGTTGAAAAAACCATCACCGTTTATTCTAGAGAATCTGGGTCAAGGGCAATACAAGCTTAAGGCACCGTTAGTAGATGTAAACAATGGTGTAATACAGTTTCAGGCGCGGGGCTCATCAAAGCCATGGGATGTGAAGAGCGACCCGGCGATAAACGCCAGGGTAGAGAATGCCCAGCTGAAGGGCCTAGAGTGGGTGAAGCTGGAGGGCGAGGGGATCTGGCCAGCGGAAGGGGAACTGAACCGGGGAAGTGGCTACCGTTTTTGCCTCAAAGTCACCCCCACGTGGCTGGCGGACCCCAGCAGCAAGATTAAGTTCCTTAAGCACGAGGGGTTGAGTACACCCCAGCTTTTACACCAGGAGCTGAAAGAGGGTGCGTGGCTTGTGACCTACCAGGTGACGGCCGTGAAGGATGTGGCCAATGTGGCGCTGGAAGCTGGGATGGATAAGAATCTGCTGCAGGGAGTGACCTATTCGGTTTCGACCCAAGAGGTTGGGAATATCAAGGTGAATCCTCAAAAGCTCGAGCTCTACGTGGGCACCCGGCCAAGCGTGGATTTTGACCTGACGGTGGAGCCAGCGAATGCCAGCGATAAAACCCTGAAGGTGACGGTAGGCGATGCCTTCAAGAATGCCATTACGGTAAGCACGGTAAGCGGTGCTGAGGGGCATTACAACGTGAGCCTGAAGCCAGGCTTCAAGGGGAGTAAAGCTCTATTGTACGCCACGGCCGGCAAGAAGACGGTGGAGATCCCTGTAGCGATCCACTATGTGCCAGTTACCGGCATAATGGTTACGGTGGACCCGGCTGGAGCAAACAAGACGCTGAGCAACGATGGGGACGTGATAGAGGTGCAAGAGGGCAGAGAATTGCCCTTGGATATTCGCCTGTTGCCCTATGATAAGGGCGATGTGACCAAGTGTGCAGGGGAGTTGAAGTTTGAGTTCCCAAAACTTGATCTGCTACTAGGTTGGCTTCCTGTAGGTTCTATTCCCACAAGTGCCAATGCTCAGCTACGGCCTACTCCCGGCGCGAGCTATGGTCAACAGGGGAAGTATACCCTCAAGGGGCTAACGCCCAGCGCGGACCCCGTAGATCTGAAAATAAAGCAGGGTACAATAGTGCGTACCTTCAAGGTGAAGGTAATCCCGAGCAATATCCAAGAGCTTTTCTGGGTGAAAAAATACAAGGAAGGTGTGGAGATAGAGAAGCCCACCAAGCCTGACACCCTGCTCGTGCTGGCCGATAGGCAGAAGCCGAATATACTTACGAAAGTTGTAGCGTTGGGCATGGAGCCTAAGAACCCCTACAACGATAAGGTCAAATTCAGCTTTGAAGACCTCGTAGTGGGTTTGCAGAGGTCAAACGGTGATAAAGTGTGGCTGGATGTACCGCAGCAGGTGACCAACCCCCTGATTGTGCGGGTGGACCAGAGCCAAGTGAACAAGAATAATACCAAGCAGAAGACGGGGTTGCTGCGTGTGGAGTCGGCTCAGAATCCGGCCGTGAAGAGCGAGATGAAGGTCATGCTGCTCTACACCCTACCGACTGCAGTGGAGCTGAGCCCGACAAGCATTACCGACAAGCTGAAGCTGGGTACGACCACCGAGCTTACCGTCACGGTGAAGGGCAGTGCCGACTACAAGGCGAGCAATAGGAAGGTACACATCAAAGTGCAGTGTGTGCGGGGTGGCTCTGTGCCAACGATTGAGGACGGGAGCCAGTACGTGGAGCTGGTGCCCTTGGATGGTCAGCCCTACGGTGTGGCGGGGAAGTACCAGCTCAAGGCCAAGAAGGCAACGCCACTAGGAGACGCGCTGAAGGTGATCTTCACGGCGGAGGATGATTCTACAATGAAGGCTGAGTTGCCCATTGCGGGCGTGGAGGATGTGCCCGTGAGGGGTATTAAGCTTGAGCCCGAGCCGATTAATCTGACAGTGGGCGGTGAGGCGCAAAAGGTGACGGTGACCTTTGACCCACCAGAAGCTTTGAATAAGGAACTCCACTGGGAAGGCACAGGGGTTGCCGTGGAGCGTATAAGCGATACTGAGTACATGCTGCGTGCTAAGCCGAATGCCCAGGCGGGCGACGTGACCCTGAAGGTGACCGCCAAGGGGGGCAAGAACGTGACCAGCACGCTGAAAGTGCATATCGATGTAATCGATGCAACGAGCGTGGCGGTAGTGACGGAGAATCCCCTGAAGCTTAGTCGCGCCCTCTATGAGGGGAGGCTGGTGCCTGTGGTGGTGAAGGTGACCCCGGCCACTGTGTCCACGCAGGAGGTCGTAGTCAGCTACGCAGGGCCTCTGCTCGCTGCGGGGCTGACTACGCCTAAGCCTATCAGCGTGGAGCGGAAGCCCGATGCCCTCTACCTCACCTACAACCTGAAGATTGGGGTTGGCGATGGTGAGCAGACTATCACCTTTACGCACCAGGGGGCCACTCATCAGAAGGCCGAGCTCAAGGTGACCACAGTGACCCGCCATGTGACGAGCTTTAGCTTTGACCCACCCCAGCTCAACGATCTCCCGCTGGGGTCGTCGGGCCAGAAGGTGAAGGTGAACTATGAGCCTAAGGATGCCTATAAGCCGAGTTTTACTTGGTCGAACCTAGGCAATCAGGGAGCTCTGATACAGCCCGTTATATCGGTGGAGCCGGTAGGAGAGTTCAAGGAGGGCGTGGCGGAGTTTTTGATCAAGCCACTGCGAGTTGGGGTGGCCTCCGCGCTGGTGTCGTCTAACGGTGTGCAGCATACCTACACGGTAACCATCAAGGGCCTTTCGGTTAGAACTATGGCGCTAAACCCCACTACCATAAATCTCAATCTGACGGATAACCGCACTGCGGAGCTAGAGCTGAGGGCTGAGCCCGAGGGGTCTGTATTGGAGAACTTGGTGTGGGAGGGTATCTATCAGCACGGTGTGGCGTGCGTGGAGATCACACCGCTTCCCGACAAGACGAAGCATGAGGGGGACCACACGAGCTATTTCTTCCAGGTGCGCTCTACCCGCGCCACAGACCTGAACTCCACGCTCCAGGTAACGGCATCCTGTACGCCCAAGTCGGGTAAGGTGCAGAGTAATGTCTGCGCGATTTCCGTGGCGCAATTCGATCCGCCGGTAAAGGTGGAATCGCTGTCCATGGATCCCGAGAAGTTGGATCTTGAGGTAGGCGGGGCGGCTGGAGAGATAGCCGTGACGTTTACTCCGGCCGATGCCTCGCTTAAGGAGGTGGGGTGGAAGGATCTGAACGGCCAGCGTATCCAGGAATACTTGCAGATAGAGCGCATCAAAGAAGAGGAAGCCGTGGTGACCTATAGAGTCACACCTAAGAAAGCCACAAGCCAGGCGTTGAAGCTTCAGGCCACGGCCTCTGATATTACAGGTATATCCTCAAAAAACACCTGTGAGGTGACGGTGGGCGCGCAGAAAGCGGAGCCGCTACAGAGTATAGCTGTAACTCCGAGTTCCTTGATGATGACCCCGGGTATGTTGGAGAAGGTGTACATCCAGTACACGCCAGCCAATACCTCAGAGCGTGAAGTTACAGCCGAGAGTTCCTCGGATGCAGTTACTGTAAGCTCAGGTAGCGCAATGGGCGAGTTCCACATAGAAGCCAAGAAGGAAGGGAAGGCCACGGTGACCTTCAAGGCGGTGGATCCCAAGATAACAGCTACGCTTGAGGTGACAGTGAAGAAGTCGCCCGAGGGGCTAGAGGTGCTTGCTGCCGATGGCACACCCCTGCCTGATCCGGTAGTTCTCCAAGAGGGTGGTGCGCAACGGGTGAAGGTAAAGGTGACTCCTGAGGGGGCTCTGCAAAAGGTGAACTATACGGTGGAGCCTGCGGGGCTGCTGACAGTCTCTGGCGGTTCAGATAACTACTTTAACCTGTTGGCGAATAAGAAAGGCGCTGGCACAGTGACCTTCACGACCGCTGATGGTAGCCAGACGAAGACTATTAATGTGAAGGTGGAGGCCCTGGAGTTCACCATCACCTATGAGTCTACTAGCGTAGCTGCGGGGAAGATAGAGGTGTATAACGGCCAAGACCTAGTTGGTAGTGGTAGCTCGCTGCCGGCGGGTACTGAGCTGACGGTAAGAGTGCAGCCAGCGGCTGGTAAAGAGCTAGAGAAGCTGACTGTGGATGGTGAGCCGGTAGCAGTGAGCAATAATCGCTATACGTTCACACTGACAGGGAACATGAAAGTGCAGGCCTCCTTCAGGGATAAGGCGTTGCAGCAGGTGGTCATCACCGTGCAGGAGGATGGCTCTAATAATCCAGTAGAGGGCGCGAAGGTGATACTGGGCAACGTGGCAGGTACGAGCGATGCTCAGGGCATTGCTAGGGTCTCTATCTCGGAGTCGCAGGGCAAGCTGTTTAATCTCAATGTTTACAAAAAGGGCTACCTAGAGTACAATGCTCAGGTGGATTTGTCGAGTGGCTTGAGCCTGGTGGCGATACTGCAGAAGGAGGGCTCTGCTCCTACGAAGGACGTTGAGGTGAAGTTCTTGGTGGTGAATGCCGCTACGGGCGAGCCGATTGAAGGTGCTACTGTACGCGAGCTTAGTCAGGGCACTAAGGGCACCACCTCCAACGATGGGAAGGCCAGCCTGACGGTAGCTTCTGGCCAAGCGTACAACTTCGTGGTGAGCGCAGAGGGCTATGAGCAGCGCTTCGATGGTTTCATGGTGACTGCCGACATGACCCGAGTGGTGAAGCTGGAGAAGACGCACCCAGCGGTGCCTGGGACAACCTTCAAGCTTACCGTACGGGTCTATGGTGGCTCTGTGCCCCTGTCGAATGCGCAGGTGACGGTAGAGGAGAGTGGGCAGAGCCAACCGACCGATGATGATGGCTCGGTGGTGCTAGAGCTACCGCAGGGCCTGTACAACTTGACGGTGGGCGCCAAAGACTACTACACACGGACCTTTGGGCTAACGCTCAATGGCGATCAGACGGTGACGCTGTCGCTGGATAAGAAGCAGCCGAACGAGCCTGCCAAGGGCGGCGTGGTGACTTTGACCGTGCTCGATGCCCAGGGGCGTGTGAAGGGGGCCAAGGTCGTGCCAGACTACAAGGGTCAGGATCCCCAAACAACGGACGACAACGGCGAGGCTCGCCTAACGCTTGACAAAGAGGCGCACTTCAACGTGGAGGTGTACAAGGAGGGCCACCGCAGCGTCGTGGTTCCGGTGGATGTGACCCAAGGGCCTGTGTCGCGGGTTGTCTTCCTGCCCTCGCTGAGTACGCCGCTGCCGGCAGGAGCGTATAAGCTCACCGTGTTGGTGCGCGATGAGCAGAATAAGCCTGTAGAGGGGGCCTCGGTGGTGGTGCTAGCGGCCAATAAGTCGAAGCAGACCGACCAAGACGGCGTGGCCGAGATAGACGACCTAGGCAATGGCTCCTACCGCCTGGAGGTGAGCCGTGCTGAGTATGGCACAGTGAGCGCAGAGGTGGAGATAGCGGGTGCGAACGCACGCCTCAATGTGGTGCTTACCAAGCAGACGGCTCCCGTAACGCCAGCGAGCCAGTTTGCCCTGACGGTGACGGTGACCGATCATGAGAGCGGTGAAGCTCTGAGCGGTGTGGAGGTGTACTGTGGGGCCGAGAAGCTTGGGGTTACCAATGCGGGAGTCTTCACGAAGGAGCTGAAGGTTGGGAGCTACACTTTGACGCTGTCGCACGCTGATTACCGCGATGCCACGCTGGCAGCCTTGCTGACCGATGGCCCTCGTAGCTATAAGGTGAGCATGTCGAAAAAGGATGCACCTGTGACGGCTACAGCGTTTAGCGGTGTGGTGCGGGTGATGCACTACAACGCGGCGAAGCAACTTGTGCCGCTGGAGGGGGTTAAGGTCTCCGTGGCGCACAGTAACCCAGTCAATAGTGCAACCAGCGATGCGCATGGTGTGGCCAAGCTGGAGAATTTGTCCAATGGGGTCTACCAGCTGGAGTTGGAGCTGGCCAACTTTGTGACGCAGTATGTGGTGCTACAGGTACACGATGCCGATGCGGAGCTGGCAGTGACCATGCGACAGGAGACAGACGATCCAGTATTTACGCAGACTGAGGCGAACATCACCTTCATCGTGAAGGATGAGCAGGGTAAGGCCATTGAGGGGGCAACGGTAACGATAAAGTCGCCTGCCAACAAGAGTATTCCTACCGATGTCCGCGGGCTAGCTGTAGTGCGGCTGGAGAAGGGCACCTATGAATGCGAGGTGGTGAAAGAGGGCTTTACTCCGCATTTGGGCCAGCTGACGGCGGACGGTGTGGACGGGCAGCTGCTCGTGGTGCTCAAGCGCAGTGCTCTGCCGCCAGCGCAGTACACGCTGACGGTGTCGGTTTCCGATGCCGATGGCGCGCTGCAAGACGCAACGGTGGAGCTGACCCCTGCCAGTGGCGCATCGGTTAGCAAGACCACGAATGCTGATGGCCTGGTGGTCTTCGAGAAGCTCCCGAAAGGCAACTACACTCTCAAGGTGAGCAAGAACGGCTACACCACGAAGGAAGCTATCGCGGTGGAGCTTGATGGCGATAAGACCGAGCCGGTGACCCTGGAGAAGAGCAACACCCCTGGTGTTTCGAAGTACACGCTGACGGTGTCGGTTTCCGATGCCGATGGTGCGCTGCAAGACGCAACGGTGGAGCTGACCCCTGCCAGTGGCGCATCGGTTAGCAAGACCACGAATGCTGATGGCCTGGTGGTCTTCGAGAAGCTCCCGAAAGGCAACTACACTCTCAAGGTGAGCAAGAACGGCTACACCACGAAGGAAGCTATCGCGGTGGAGCTTGATGGCGATAAGACCGAGCCGGTGACCCTGGAGAAGAGCAGCACCCCTGGTGTTTCGAAGTACACGCTGACAGTGGCGGTTTCCGATGCCGATGGCGCGCTGCAGGGTGCGACGGTGGAGCTAACGCCCGCGGGTGGTGCAGCCGTCACCAAGACGACCGAGGCTGACGGTAAGGCTGCCTTTGCCGAGCTTGCTGCTGGCAACTACACCCTCAAGGTGAGCAAGGAGGGCTACACCGCCAAGTCCGACATTGCCATCACGCTTGACGGTGACAAGACGGAGAAGGTGACCCTGGAGAAGAGCAACAATCAGCCTAAGCCTGAGCCTGCACCTACTGCAGTGGAGGCGAACGAGCTGGCCGCTCTGGCTCTTTATCCCAATCCGGTGAGTAGCTACTTCACAGTGCAGTGCGAAGAGCGCGTAGCCGCGGTGGCAGTCTACAATGTGCTAGGGCTGAAGGTGCTGGAGGTGTCGATAGAGCAGCAAGGGCAGCCCATAAGCGTGGAGACCTTACCCTCGGGGACTTACCTGGTGAAGGTGGTGGCCCAGAGTGGTGAGTCAGCTGTCCGCCGTATAGTGAAGCAGTAGGACAATATCTCTTAGAGATAGAGCGATTGCGGGGCGAGGTCATTGACCTCGCCCCGCTTTGATTATTGGGCCTTGTTTAGGATTTAAGCTCTTTGCGGAGCTGCTGTGGCTGGTAGCTATAGCACCTTTTTGAGGTACTCCGCGGTGTAGCCTACATTCTTGGCTACCAGCTCCTCTGGGGTACCCGTGGCGAGGATTTGCCCGCCGCGCTTTGATTATTGGGTCTTGTTTAGGATTTAAGCTCTTTGCGGAGCTGCTGTGGCTGGTAGCTATAGCACC
>CAMXWF010000010.1 GCA_947252645.1 uncultured Bacteroidia bacterium | reverse complement strand
GAAGGTCTGCTTGTCTTGGAACTGGCCTATGGCCTCGCGGAAGCGGATGATGGTGTTGGCGGCCTTAGGGGAGAAGCCCAGGGCCTCGAACTGCGCCTGGGAGAGCGCGTTGGGGTCGAAGGGGGCAAGCTTGCCCTTTAGGCGGAAGTTGGGTTGCGACTTCTGCTTGGCAGCCCAATTCCCGTGGCCTCGTCCCCGCTCGGGCAGCTGGATGTAGGGGCGCAGCAGGGCGAAGGTGGCGGAGTCCACGGCGTGGCACCGGGCGAAGGTCTGCTTGTCTTGGAACTGGCCTATGGCCTCGCGGAAGCGGATGATGGTGCTGGCGGCCTGTGGGGAGAAGCCCAGGGCCTCGAACTGCGACAGGGAGAGCGCGTTGGGGTCGAAGGGGGCAAGCTTGCCCTTTAGGCGGAAGTGACTTGCACCCGCTTTCCGCCGGATGAGCACGCTATCTTTGAAGAGAAGAAATTGCTGGTAGTGTATGCCTGGGACCTTGAGCATCTGCCAGCGATTTTCAAACGGGTGATCTGCACGGTACTCTACAATGGCCTTAGCATTGGTGGGGGAGAAGCCCAAGTGGCGGAGGGTGGTTTCATCGGCCTCGTTGGGATCGAACGTCACCAAATGCTGCCAGCGTTTGGCATCCTGGATCGCAAACAACTCCACGGGGTTTACTGCGACTGCGGAGCTTGTGTCGGCCTTGTCTGCATAGCGTTTGAAACGCCCTAGCAGGAAGCAAAAGAGCAGCAGGCCAACCATACCTAAGGTTGAATTTGAAGGTATAAGCCCACGCTTTATGCTTTTTTCCCCCGGCCTCGTCTGCCCCCTCATCCTCCTACACTTCATAGCCATTACCTGTACTCCCCACGCAAAGGTAGCACAGCCAGGGTAGAACGCAGGGCTTATGGTGTCTTGTTGTGTGTCTCTTTTGCAAGTAGGTAGTGTTGAGGTGAATGTCTAGAACCTATCTGCTCGGTTTCCCCCTATGCCACTACGTCCTTCGCGCTTTGAAAATACAGGTAGCGAGTTGAAGGTTGGGATGCTTGGGTGCGTTGCAGCCCAAGACTATCCGTGGCCCCCCCACTCACAGCCTGGTGCCGTGGGACCGCATGCCGACTCGCCATGTCGCCAGTTCGTGACATGCTGCCAGTAAGAAGCCGCATCCCGTAGAATCATCTACAGAATGCGGCTTGCCTTTCTTTGTGGCTTCGCTCGGCCCGCAGGGCGCAACGAGGCCTATTCCCCGTCCACAGTATGGCTAGCTAGTGCGCCACTCGGAACTTGTTGACCCACTGATGCAGGGTTTCGGAGATGTTCACCAGACCTTCGGCTTCATTTTTCAACTGCGAGGAGGCGTTTGAGTTTTCGCTAGTGACCTGCACCAGTTGCGCAAGCGCCTGGTTGATTTGCTCGCTACCCGTTTGCTGTTCTGCGCTGGCCGAAGCCACTTCTTGCACCACGGCCGATATCTTCTTGACGTTAGGCAGCGTGGCCTGGAGGGTTTTGCCCATGTGTTCCACAGCCTGGCCGCTAGAGCTGGAGAGCTGCTCGATCTCGCTGGCCGCTTGCTGGCTCATGTCGGCCAGCCGGCGCACCTCGGCCGCTACCACGGCAAAGCCCCGCCCCTGGTCGCCGGCTCGGGCAGCCTCTATGGCCGCATTGATGGCCAAAATGTTGGTTTTGTGGGCAATGTCCTGTATTATGCCGATCTTGGCCTGGATGTTGCGCATGGCCGTGGAGGTACTGTCAAAGGCCTGCGAAACCTCGCCGAGGTCGCTATCTACCTGCGTGCTAATCACTGCCCCCTGCTTGGCATTGTCGAGGTTTTGGGTGATGTTAGCCAGCATCTCCTCCATGGCTGAGGAGATCTCCTCCGCCGATGCGCTCTGGTCGTTGGCCCCTTGGGCTATCATCGATGAGTGGCTTTGAATGTGCCCGCTCGCATTGGTCAAGTCGCCGCAGGAGGCAAGCATGGCATCAACAAACGATGTCAGGTTGCTCACCATGATTTCCCCAGACTGCCGAAGGGGAAGAAACTCATCCTTCCGTTTGAGGAGTACCTCTGGCATGGTTACAGCCAAATTTCCCTCCGCCACCTCCCGAAGCATCGCCGATGCGGCTGCCAAGGGCTGCTTTGTAGTGCGCTGAATCCAGCGGAAACCGAGGAAAAACCAGGCGCAGCCCACTGGCGCTACGATGAACCATACTACAACCCCATAGTGGGCCGTTGCATTGCTTCCGAGGCAAGCCACGAATACTAGCACGATCACGAACATCATGATCGGGAGGACAAACGAATGACGGTAGCGAAACCAAGCTATCGGTAATATTACCGCCACCAAGCCTGCCATCGACAGTACGAATTGAAAAAATGTCTGCATAGTATATAGATTTTATGTGTTGGGGCGCTGCTAATCCGTCAGACGTCGAGACCCCATGCCCCTCCTATTCTAACGCAGTAATATATTCTAGTTGTCCCATGTTGGGTGTAAAGTCCCCCATTGCATCGCACTTGCTGTTCCTTCCCCTCCGCATCGCCAAAGCTGCACCCCACGCCACCTGCCAATTCTGCTGCTTCCCAAGTTTCCCATTATAGCACTCTGTCAGGTAGCTGACAGCTACCTGACTCCCCATACGCAGAGGGGCAGCGACAGTCCGTGCGCACGCCGCAATATGCAACATCTACCTCCCCTGGATTCCCGCACCTTGCCGCTCCCCCTACTAGGAAAACTACACTCGTACCACTCGTGGTGTGGGGGCTGCGGTTAGATTCACACCCCACACAAAGCCCTTCCCCCTCCCATCCTCTTATGCAGGAAACAGGGTAGAATTGCTGAGCTGTAGGGTGAGTACGTTGATTACACCCCTCTGTGCCCCTCGTTTGCTACCGTGAAGCGTCCCACGTTGTCCTTGAGCTGCAGGGCAATCTCCTCCAAGCTTTCTGCCTCGGCACTCAGCTCCTCGGAGGTACTGGAGTTCTCATTGGTCACTTGCACGAGCTGCGACAGGGCACTGTTCACCTGCTCCCCCCCCGTCTGCTGCTCTGCACTCGAAGAGGCGATCTCCTGCACCACTTCGGTGATCTTCTTGATATTGGGAATCGTAGCCTCTAGTGTCTTTCCCATGGTATCCACAGCTTGGCTGCTCCCCTCTGACAGCTGCTTTATCTCCAGCGCTGCCTTTTGGCTCATATCGGCCAGACGACGAACCTCCGTGGCCACCACCGCAAAGCCCCGGCCAAGTTCCCCAGCGCGCGCAGCCTCTATGGCCGCGTTGATAGCCAAGATGTTCGTTTTGTGCGCAATGTCCGACACGACCCCTATCTTCCCCTGGATCTCGTGCATCGATTGGGCCGTGTTCTTGAAGGCGGTTGACACCTCGTTCAGATCCTTATCTACCTGGGTGCTAATCACGGCACCCTGCTTGGCGTTGTCTAGGTTCTGCGATATGTTGGCTGCTAGCTCTTCCATGGCTGCCGATATCTCCTCCGCCGATGCCGCTTGGTTGTTGGCCCCCTTGGAAATCAGCAACGACTGGTTCTTAAACTGCTCGCTCGAAGTCGCCATGCTACCCGCAGTCTGCTGGGAATAGTGCACCAGCCCAGAGATTCCCCCCACCATCCGCTCCATCGCGTGCGCAAGCGACGAGAACTCATCCCGGCGACTCGTAAGCTCGTGCGGTATCGGCTGCGAAAAATCCCCGTTCGCTATCTCCTGCATATGCATTGAGGCCGCCTGGATCGGCCGCTTGACCTGACGGTGCACGTTGCGCAATGCCACTATTGCCAGCACTATCGCGGCAGGTATCGTGTAGAGAAAACTCACCAGCCCGTAGCGAGCCAACGCATCACCGCAAAAAAACACCGGAACCGCTATCAGCAGCATTGCCAATACCGTGTGGAGCACCATCGACTTACGGTATATCCATAAAAATAAGCCGCCCGCTAATCCTTCCGCCACAACAAGGAGTAGTGTATCTTGAACTATAGGCAACATAGCATAAATACTTTCATTCGAACCAACGTAAACTATCCCGCAAATTCCGTGCCATTTACAGTGAATCCACAAAATCCATTGTTTCTTGTTTGCTCTTAATATTTCAAAGCAGCAAATATAATCGCAAGAAATTTGCAAAATAATTATTCCCCATCCTCGTCCCCTCGTGGCTGACTTCTTGCCCCCCTTGGTAGTCCTCAAGCCTTAGCCCGAAGGGCCATGGGCTTCCGGTGTCTGGGAGACTTGGGAAAGGCCATGATTCCACCCAGTTGCGCCGGCGAGGCAATGTGGTTGCAACTGTGCCGTCTCTAGGCTCCCATGCGCTCAGCACGCATGACCCTATCCGCTGGTATCGTTAGGTAGCCACTTTCCGCGCTGCGGGCAGGAGCTGTGTCTACTCCTCTGTCGTGCACCTTCTCTGCGCACTAGATTCCGATGCGGCCACTACCGCGCACGCCCTGCCCCTTTGCGCGCAGCGACTAATCCTCTAGGCCCTTTCCATACATCGCGAATGTGGTGTCTCCGTAGCTGCGCGATTCTGAGGGCGCAGGCTGCACGCTGTAGCCCTTGCGATGCTCATAGACAAACAGGCCGCCTGGTTCCAAAAGGCCACTCGCCAGAAGCTGAGCCGGGAAGTCTTCTGCCCCGGGGATGTCGTAGGGCGGATCTGCAAAGATGAGTTGAAATCGTTCCTTGGCCCGCTGGATGTAGCGCAGGGCTGGCTGTTGGCATACGGTGAGGTTTGCAATGCCAAGAAGTTGGGCGTTGCGCCGGATTTCCCGTACGTGGGCCGCGGCCAGCTCCACGCACGTGGCCGACCGGGCTCCTCGCGACATGCACTCAAAGGCCACCATGCCCGTGCCAGCGTAGAGATCCAGCACGCTCACCCCGGGCCACTCCAGCCGGTTGGCCAACACGTTAAACAGCCCCTCCCGCGCAAAGCTCGACGTGGGGCGACCGCGGAAATGCTTCGATACTACCTCTCGGCCGCGCAGTGCTCCGCCTACTATACGCATTGCACGGCCGCAAACAGGGGGAAATACTGCTGCTCCATCCGCTGGAGCAGGTAGGAGAAGGCGTAGCGAAATCGCTTCCCCGTGGCCAAGGTGTTGCGCGATAGGTAGTGCCCCAGCAGCGCTCCTATTGATTCGGGGGACACCAGGCCTCCCCCCTCTGCGTGCGCGCCCGGCTTCGCCTCGCTCGAGGCCCCTAAGATGCCTTCTCCAAGCACTAAGTAGCTCACCTTCGGCAGGGCAACATCGAGGGCTTGGAGTTGCGTCAGCACGTGGTAGAGTACGTCCTCTGCGCGCTGGGCATTCACGGCGCGCATGGCCATGAGCTTGCTTCCTTCCAGGAGCGTCAGCGTGACGAAGCCATCGTTGGCGTGAACCAGGAGCAGGTAGCCTGGCGCCCCAAGGTGCGAAGCCCACTCAAACAGCGCGCCGTCGTGGTGTACCACCGTCAGCTTCGGGTGGAAGCAGCGCCAGGGGTACAGCTCTACGTTCGGTACGCTGAACAGCAGCTGCGCCCGATCGTCAAGGCGCATGGTGTGGACCTCATCGAGATCTGAAAGCTCTACGGTGGTCTGCAAAAGCTGCTTGGCGTGCTCGCGGTCTGAGTAGGCCACTGGCACAGGGGCAAATGCGCTGCCCCTGGTCAAGTACACGACTTTCCCGAACCCGCCCTTGAGCCAAGGGAAGTCCCCTACGAGCTGCTCGCAGGCCTTGGCGGGATCAAGCGACACGCCCCCCGCGAGGGGATAGTCGACCAAGCCGATAAACTGACTGCGCGCGGTCTCCACTAGCGTCAGCCGCACCCCCTCGCGGCAGGGCGCAATGGTCAGCGCGTAGCCCCCCGCGTGGTAGATGTCAAACGTCTCATCGAGCAGCTCCCGCCGGCGCATGGCTCCCCGATGGGCTATTCCCAGTTCCCTGCGTTGTTCGTCGCCTCGGTCATTGACCCCACCCGAAGCCCAGGATAGCGATTCAGCTGCTTGGCCACATCGTCCAGATTCACAATGTACTGGTACTCCAGCCCATTGAGCAGCACTTTGTTCGCCACCTGCGCCTGAAACACCGGGATGACCAGCTTTGACCCTGTCTGCAGCTTGCCGGCCTCCAGCTCAAACTTCGCCCCCGGGGCAAAGGGCACGTTGGCCAGCGAGTCGATCGGGTACCCCGCACGGAAGAGGCTGTCCTTCACGGACACCTTGATCGTGTCGCGGCGTACCAAGCCCTGCGCCACCGCCGCCGAATCGTCCATAGAGCCTATCTGGCGCACCACCCGAAAACTGTCCTGCTTCACAAAATTGATCAGCGTGTCAAACGAACCCGTAAAGCCCCCGTACACCGACTTGTAGGCCAGCTGCGCCGTGCGGATGTCCTTCAGACTCTGGATCGCCACCTCGTAGCGCACCTTCTTGTCTTTCTCGAAGTTGATCGGCTTCATGATGCTCTTGACCATGTACCAGCACAAAAACACGGCCAATGCTGCCAATATCACTATTATTACCCGCTTCATCTCTTAGGTTCTGATTATATTTACCGCGAATTTACATTTATCCCCGCTAAAAGGAAAATCCGCACGCGCAAGGCCCCATGCTCTCGCAACGCAGTCTTATACAGAAGCTTCAGGCCTATATACACCACAAGCCCACCGATGACCAAGCTGCTGCCTGCGCCTGCCTGGCGCAGTTCTTCGCCACCGAGCCCGGGGACGCCTGCATGATCCTACGGGGCTTTGCCGGCACCGGTAAGACCACCCTTTTGGCAGCCCTGGTTGGTGTCCTCGAAGCCCAGGGCATCAACTGCCTGCTTCTGGCCCCCACGGGGCGAGCCGCCAAGGTGCTCCAGAACACCACCCGCCGCACCGCCTCCACCATCCACAAGGCCATCTATACCGTCAGCGAGAACGGCGACGGCCAGCCCCTCTTCGGCCTAGCGCGCAACGAAGACGTGGAAACGGTCTACATCGTCGACGAGGCCTCCATGATCGGCTCCCACGGCGATGGCGCGCTCATCCCCTCCCACGGAAGCCTACTTGACGACCTCGTCCAGTTCGTTGCCAGCGGCCAGGATTGCCGCTTGCTGCTAGCCGGCGACACCGCCCAGTTGCCCCCCATCAACGACCCAGAAAGCCCTGCCCTCAGCGACGATTGCATGCTCCGCTATTTCCACTCCGTCCTCAGCTACACTATGCGCGATATCGTCCGACAGGACAAGCAATCTGGCATCCTCCACTGGGCCACACACACCCGAAATCTCATCGAACGCTCCCCAAACCTTCTTCCCCAGTTCTCCACCGACCACTTCCCCGACATCCACATCCTTGCCCCAAACCAGCTCTTCGAATCCCTCTACAGCTCCTACCGCACCGTGGGCCCTGATGAAACCATCATCGTCTGCCGCTCCAACAGGGCCGCCGTCCGATACAACCAGTACATACGGAGCAACATCCTTGACTACCACGACCCCATCTGCCCCGGCGACTACCTCATGGTCTGCAAAAACAACTACCTCTGGGCAAAAAAGAACAAACCCAGCGACTTCCTCGCCAACGGCGAGATCATCAAGGCCCTGCGCATTGAGCATGAACAGGCCATCGAGGATTTCAACTTCGTCAACCTCGACTTCGTTCTCCCCGACCAACCAAAGCTCGAAATCTCCGCCACCGCCATGCTCAATGTCCTCAACGCCAGCTCGCCAGCACTAGACTACAACGCCTCCAGTAGGCTCTATGCGCTCCGAATCAAGGACATCATGGCCGCCCGACACCGGGCCAGAGGCCGGCAGATGCTCAACTCCGACCCCTATTTCCAAGCGCTGCAACTCAAATACGCCTACGCCGTCACCTGCCACAAAGCCCAGGGCGGCCAGTGGAAGCACGTCTACGTCGTCTTCGAACTCTACCCATCCATCCCGCACGATGCCCTGCTCCTCCGCTGGATCTACACCGCGCTCACCCGTGCCACAGAGCAGCTCTACCTCATATGTCCATCCCCTCAGCTCCTCACCCAAGAGGCCTACCAAGCTCTCATGAATCGTTGATGCTCCACCGTGCGTTGGCAACTAGCCCCCCTGCGCGCAACGCCCAACGAGCACTATAAGATATAGCTACGCCCATGGACAGCATTGTTGCGCTAGCCACGGGCCCCGTAAACGGGGTCCTAGCCCTTCTGAGGCTCTCAGGCCCCCTGGTGGACAATTTGCTCTCCCGAGCCTTCAAACCATCTGACCCACATCCGTTCCCCCTGCCACCGCGCAGGGTTATTCTCGGCTTCTGGCTCGATGGCGATGCCCAGCTCGACCAGGTGCTGGTAACCTACTTTCCTGCGCCCCACTCCTACACCGGCGAGACCATGGCCGAAATCTCCTGCCATGGCGCCAACTACATCGTTGCCCGTATCCAGCAAGTGGCCCTCGCGCACGGGTTTCGACTCGCGCTACCCGGCGAGTTCACCCGTCGCGCCTTCCTCAACCATAAGCTCGACCTTACCCAGGCCGAGGCCGTAAACGACCTCATCCAGGCCGTCTCCCCCCTCCAGCTACAGAATGCCCTCGCGCAGCTCAAAGGGGAACTCTCCCTACAGCTCAATGATCTGCGCCAGCAGCTCCTCCACCTGCATGCCCTCCTGACGCTCGAGCTCGACTTTGCGGAGGAAGATGTCCAATTCGCCGACCGCGCCGCGCTCTGCCAGCTAGCCGCGCAAGCCCAGAGCAAAATCCAAAGCTTGGCCGCAAGCTTCAAGGCCGGCAACGCCATCAAGCAGGGAGTCAGCGTGGCCATCGTCGGCCCCCCCAACTCGGGTAAAAGCACCCTGCTCAACCACATCTTGCAGGAAGAGTTGGCCATCGTCTCCAACATCCCTGGCACCACCCGCGACGCCATTGAGGGCACTAAGAACCTCCAGGGGCTACCCTTCCGCTTCATCGACACCGCCGGCTTTCGGGATACCTCCGACCCCATCGAAAGCCTCGGCATCCAGCGCACCAAGGAAAAACTAGCCCAGGCAGCCATTGGCCTCATAGTCGTCGACGCCAGCCTACTCCCACGCTACGCCCTGCAGAACTTGCAGTTGACGTTGGCACAACTCAATCCAAGCACACCGGCCGCGCTCGTCGTCTCCAAATGCGATATAGCAGAACCCGCAAGTCTCAACGAGCTCAAAGATCTGCTCTGCGCGCTCAGCCCCTCGCGCCCCGTGCTCCCCTGGAGTGCCCCAGACCATAGAGGCCTCGAGGAGATAGAGAATACGCTCGTAAGCATAGCCCAAACGCTGTTGGGCCACCAGGGCGCCTATGCCATTTCTAGCCCCAGGCACTACGCCGCGCTCTGCGAGGCCGACCAGGCCTTTACGCAATTGCTCCAGGCCATGCAATCACAGCTACCAACCGAAATCCTCGCCTTTCATCTGCACAACGTGGAGCAAGCACTCGCCTCCATTACCGGCGAATTCTCCACCGACGATGTCCTCGACGAGGTCTTCTCCCACTTCTGCATCGGGAAGTAGATGGAAATCAATAGCTACGGGAGCACCCCCTAGCACCCCTGCTTCTTAGTAGCACTATGATTACACCTCCCCATGGGGGCTTCACCCCCCATGTCGATACCACCCGCCCTCCTACTGCGAAAGCCTCCCTAAATTGCTCGCAATCAACTCTTGAAAAGCTTCTTGCATATCCTTAGGGAGAAAGGACTTTTGGATAAGCTCAAACCAGCGCTCTGAGGCTTGGTGAAACCTTGAGAAAGAGTTCTCTATCACCTTCTCTGCAATGCCCGACTCCTGCATTGCCTTCGCGAAGTGCGCCCCGCGCAGATGGCGCTTCTTCCCGCTTAGAGTAAGTGCCAGTTCCTCGTTGTCGTCTGCCAGAACAAGCTTGGTAGAAAGCAGGTCATATGCTGGAGTTAACTGGTAACCTGCGCCCCTTTTCGGGCGGTAGAGTGAGAAGTTCTTGAGGTGCATGTCTGCGTTGCCCACTAGCCAGGAGAACAATACCACCTCCCAGTAGCGCAGCATATCAAAAGTCGGTCGGGAAGAGTATTCTCCTAAAAGTTTAGCAACTTGTTCGTGCGACCCCTGGTACTTATGCTCTGTGAGCCTATTGCTGATTTGGCAGAAGTCCTCCATGGGGAGTTTCTGGCCCCTATTGGTTCGGTCGATTCTCTGCGTGATGTAGCTGAGCTCGCCATCCTGCATGCGTATTAGCCCATGGGGCACCACCTCCATTCTGGCTAGCTGGGCCAGGTGCATCGTCACATCTTCCACCTCCGGCAGGTGCCGGTATTTATCCGATTGGGGCTTAAGGATGTACCGTCCCCATAGACCAACTACCGTAAAACGGTCGGGCGTCCCCTTTGCGCCCCTATCGATATCAAGCGATAGCTTGGGCTGAACCCCAGTCAAGGTAGTTTGACTCCGAATGACCTCAGCGGCCAACTTAGAGATGCTTCCTCTATCAAACCCCAGCGTCGGGGGAGCGGCTGCCCCAAAGAGCTTTCGGGAACATGCCGGATGGTAGTCCACCACCCCTTCGGGAAGCTCATCGTAACACACTAAACAGCGACTCATAGCTCCCCTTTTGGCACAATGCTCACAGCGCCTATGCAATCCTTACAGCATGCCAGCAGCAGCGACATCCTATCCCGGCCATCTATCTTCCAGTTCCGCTCAGCGATGTCTAGGAGCCACCCTTCCGGAATTAGCCCATCAAAGAAGGGGAAGAGTACCTTATCTGTAAAGCACTCCGCCTGCAACGGTAGCGTGAGACTAATCGCTTCGGCATCTTCCAGCGCGAGGTATCCTGCATCGTAGCAAAACTGGTAGCCCTCCGGACTCTCCGTGAGCACGCCTGCCAGACGGTCATACAAATAAACCTCTGCTTGCTTCATCGCGCGCCCCGATCCTTTGGTTGCACGCCCACCTCCGCCTCAAAGAGCGCAAGCACCTGATTTACTTTATCCAAGCGTACTGTTGATTTCCCTGCCTCCAACTCACGCACAAAGCGGATACCCACCCCCGTCTTCAGGCTCAGGTCTTGCTGCGTGAGCCCATACTCCTTACGCTTCTGCCGTACAAACTCCGCTATCGACATGTCCACATAAAATATACCCGTTAGGGGCGATTTCACCCCTAATTTACGCTTTTCCTACGGAATAGTACCGTTCGGGTACAAATCGTCCCCCATTTGTCTGCAAACTGGGAATAGAAACCCTATCGGGTACAATTTGCCCAGGAGTACGGCACAACCCCTTTACGCTCCCCCCAAAATGCCCCACGATGCCACCAGCGCGCTATATTGCTTACCATTTCATCGGGAAACAGGGATACTCCCCGATTGAGGATGCAGGGCCTCCTGGCGACGGCGCGGAAAGCCTGGTGAAACGTACGCACCCCCAGATACCCTACAGGGGCGACCTGCGGAGGCAGTACTGTATAGCGTAGCGCCTCTCCTCGCCCTGCGTTTACCTCTAGATGCCCAGCTCGCCTAGGTGTCGAAAGGTTTGGCAGGGACGCCCATTTGCGCCGTGGCCTTGCGGGCTAGGGCGTGATGCCAGAGCCAACAGGCCGAAGAGGCTTTACTGCAGCAAGGCCGCCAAGTTACTCGGCAGGTAAAATGTCTTGGTCTTCGCTGAGTACACGATCAGCGAAGGGATGTCGTGCGTGGAGCCGTTTATGACGATGCGATTCGTGTTGGCATAGGCGGAGAGCCTGCGGCCCCCCTGCTTCACGATGAGCGTTGGCGTGGCGGGGTTGCTCGTGGTGTCGATGGCAAAAGAGGCCTTGGGGAACACCGTGGTGTGGGGGACGAAGTACTTATCCGTGACGCCCTTGAGCCCCTGCGGGAAGCCGAGCAGGGAGGCCATGTAGCGATGTAGCTCCGTGTTGTAGATCACGCCGTGGGGCGTGTCGCCCTGCGGGTGGTAGAATGCCGCCCAGACCTCTTCGGCGGTGTGCCCGTGGGTGGAGAAGGCTATTGGCGTGCGGTCGCTGTAGATGGAAGAGACCAAGTACTCAAGGGACCCATCGTGTACCTTGAAACTTCCGTTGTTGCGGTTTTCCTTCTTGATGGGGCTCAATGCGTAGTGTTGGCTGTTGTAGAGCATGTTCCGCTCGGCTGCGCTCAGGGAGAAGCCACACTCGGTCTGGAAGAGGGCATCGAGGTCTTCGGGGCGCGTTTGGTTGATCTTGTCTGCGAGCTTACGCGCAGAGCTGCGGAAGCGCAAGAGCTGGTCGAAAAGTTCGTGGGCTGAGTACACATCGTAGTGGGGCCAGGCGTTGCGGCCGAGGGTAATGCCCCCGGTGCCGTGGTCTGCGGTGATGATAATGGCGGTTTCGCCGTTTTGTTTCGCAAAATTCAACGCAACTTCACACGCCTCATTGAAGGCCAGGAACTCTTTAGCCAGGGCTGCAGGGTCGTTGGCATGCGCCGCCCAGTCCACTTGGCTGCCCTCCACCATGAGCGTAAAGCCGTTCTTATTGCTGCGCAGCTTTTCGATGGCGATGCGGGTGGATTCTGCGAGCGACGGGTATTTCTCGGCGTCGCGGTCAATCTCGTAGGGTAGGCTCTTCTTGTTGAACAGGGCCCAGAGCTTTGCGCTTTTGTCGGCGCGTAGGCCCTTGACATCGTCAAAAAGGATGGTGTACCCCTTGCTGGCCAGGTAGAGGCTGTCCTCTGGGGCTAGGTAGCTGGTGCCGCCGCCTATCAGCACATCGATTGCGTTGTGCGCCATCTGCTTGGCCAGCAGGGGGTAGTTGCTCCGCTTCTCGTGATGCGCTGCGCAGTTGGCGGGGGTGGCGTGCGGGTATTGGCAGGTGACCACGATGCCCGTGCTCTTCCCCTGCTCTAGCCGAGCAGCCTCAAAGAGCGTGGCGAGCGGCGAGTAGGCGCGGGTATTGTCAACGGGTACTAGGTTGTTGGGGCCATCATCGTAGGGGTAGGTGGCGATGAATCCTGTGATGGAGGGCTGCCCTGTGAGATAGCAGCAGGCCGTGGGCGCAGAGTCACCCGTGGGGGCGTTGGAGCAAAAAGTGATTACGGTGCCCCCGATGTACGGGTCTATGGCCAGATGCATCGAATCGGGGAGTAGCATGCGCTGGTACCAGCGGGCCAGCGAGACGGTGGCTAGCGAGGTGCCATCGGAGATCATGAGAATGATGTTCTTTACGGGCTTTGGGCGTATGGGTTGCCCCCAAGAGGGGGTGACCAAGAGGAGAAGCAAGAGTGCAAACAAACAGGGCAGGGAGGGCTGCGCCTGCACATGAATTTTACTGATCTTCATGGGTGTAATGCAGTGAATTGTTTCCGCTAATATAGAGACTTCCCTGCTCTTTCTCCCGAGGGCGTTGTGGGGTGGGAATGGACAGGGGGGCGCGGCGTGCTGCCCCCGAAATCCTCCCATCGGAGAGCACCGGGGAGCGCCCACTGCTCCTAGTTCCTCTCTTGCTGCGTAGGTAGCCAAGGGCTCAGACGCTGGGCACAAGTCACAGTCCCGACTTACCCCTAGACTCCCTGGCCTGTGGTGCCCTGGCCTTCGATGTGGCGTGCCCCTCCGGAGGAGTCGTCCACGCCCCGTTGCGCTAGAACTCCAGCTCCAGGCCGATCATCAGCTCTTCGGGGGCAAAGCGTAGGCCGAAGCCGTTGGCGCCCAACACGGGCTCCTCGCCCATGGAGTAATCCTTGCGATAGCCGAGGAAGCCCATCCGTAGGCAGAGGCAGAGGCCCTCGGTGAGGTCAACGCAGGCCCCTGGACGAATACCAACCTCAAAGCCCTGCGTCCTTGCCGTACCCTTGGAGTCCTTCTCCCACCGGAGGTTGAAGCCGAAGCCCCCATCGAAGAACAGATTGAACGGTCCCCGATGAACGTAGTAGTAGCGCACGAAGGGCGAGATCTTGAGCGCATGGGATGCTGTCAGCGCGCCAGCGGTGCGTTGCGACTCGTACTCATAGCCCAGCAGGGCACCCACCCCAAGGCTTGCGTTGAAAAGGTAGCCAAACTCCGGGCAGAAGTCGAGCACTTGGCGTTTTGCCCCAAGGTCGTACCAGTAGGTGATTGCCCCACCGGCAAAAAACGCTGCGTGGTACTCGTGGTCTGGGGCTTCGCCCTGCGCAGGAAACGCCCCTTGGGCGAGTATCGGCGTGAAGCAGAACAGGAGTAGAGTGGTGGAGATGAGGAGCCTTCTCATTACTTGCAGTATTAATTGGGTTAATGCGAAGTTAGGGCTAATGTGAAAGTCCGACAATAGTCTGAAATAGGGATATTTGGCATCTGGTGCGCCGCCTGGGGCTGGGGTCGCATTGTCCCCATGGTTTCCTCGAGTCGCTTTGGCTGCCTGCACATTGGGCTTGCGCTGGACTTTCCGACACGGGGCTCATCTACGCCCCATGAACGCACATTGTTCGTATCCGCTCCGCTAAATTATCGGAAAAGAGCGGCGTTGGTACGGCGTTGGTGCGGAGAGGGTAGGGGGGCAGATTTTTTTTTGTGCTGGCTTTGATGACCCACCCAGTGGGCTTTTGGCTCGCCCTTGACGAAGCTGTACAGGTAGAGCATGGGCTCAATCTGGGCAGCTAGGGCGCCATTGGCCTTGTGACTGGGTCTGCAGTGCCCTAGGCCTCGGGAACCCGCCATTGCATGGGATGCCGATGGCCCGCGGGGAGGTTGTTTGGTGCAATGGGGACCAGTCGCCCTCGGTGCGCGCGGAGTGATGTGCAGCGGCTGCCCCTGGGTGTAGCCGCAAGGGGCAGCCTGCTGCCCCAGTGTGGCTGGCATAGTAGCAGAACCCGTTAGTAGAAGCGCCAGCTCGCGATGAGGCGGAAGCCAAGGTCTCGTTCTGGGTAGTGGGCGGAGGCAAAGAAATTGCGGCCGGTGTACCCCTTGAGGAAGTGGAGCAGGCGAAAGGAGAGGTTTACAGTCTTCCATTTGGCCGATACCACCGCCCCTAGCACGGGGTAGTTTCCGTAGGTTGCTTCGTCTTGGCTATAGAAGGTGCCCAGATCGCTTGCGTAGCCCACGCCCTGCATGGCAGTGCGGTACCAGCAGTCCACCGCTCCGCGGAGCCAAAGTACTTTCTTGATGATCGAGTGGCCATAGCCTATGGCGGCGTAGGCCGTCACCATGGGGACGGCGGCCGCCTGGTTGCTGGGCTGCTGCCACATGGCCCGCGCTACGATGCCTAGCCCCCAGCGGTCGAAGCGCTGCTCGGCATACACCCCTAATACGTTGAGTGTCGCCAATTGCTGTGGCTGGCCTTGGGGGCCGAAGTAGGTGTAGTTGGTAATGAGGGAGTTCACCACGCCGTACTCCCCGCCCCAGCGCGGCGCGCAGAAGGCCCCACGCACCTCGGTGTTCAAGGTTCGCTTGAAGGTCTCGTGGTTGTCCCAGCTGCGGAGGTTGGAGAGGTAGTGGCGCATGAAGTAGTGGGGGAACCCCCAGTCCACCTCGCACGAGGCTTCTAAGGCGTAGCCCTTCTTTCGTCCTAGGATGTAGTAGGCCGCATGGCCCGCCACCTGGAGCTTGCCCACCTTCTGCCCCCACAGATAGGCCCTGGCGTAGCCCTCCACGTCGAGAAACGACACTGCGTAGTCTATTCCGGCCTCTGCGTACACGCCGTGGTGCTTGCTGCTCATGTCGCCCGTGAAGTACTGTCGGGGATTGGGGCAGAGGTAGCGGTTGAACTCATAGCCTGCCCCCAGCTGTAGACCGGGTAGTTTTATCTTCGTGTGCTTGAGTTGGCGCAGCCGCAGCCCCACGGCTACCCGGTAGGTCATTTGCCCTATGGAGTCGTTGGCGCCGCTTGGAGACAGCAGGCGTTTCCGCTCGTCGGTTTCGAGGTATTGCTCAGTGTAGGCCCGTGAGTAGGTGTGGAAACGTTGGTCGGTGTAGAGGGCTAGCAGCGGTTCGTAGTATACCCGGCGTATTTTGAGGGAGTCGATGTAGCTGTGTCGATAGCGCAGCAGGTCCACCTCTGCATGTAGCACCGCGACGTGGGCTCGTACCCTTGAGGTGGGGGTGGTGTACTTGACGGGCAGCTCTGAGGATTTGATTACCGTGTCGGTCACCAGGGCATCCGAGACGACGCCGCCGTTGTCCTTGAGCTTGCATACGCCGAAGCCGTAGGAGGCGTTGATGTAGACCCTATTGCGTGCGTAGGAGAGGCCTAGGGTGGCGGAGCTCATGCGGCTCTCTAGGGGGGCCATGGGCGATATCTCGTGGCCGTGTTCGGCCTTGAGCAATAGGTTCAAGGCCGGGGTGACGTTCTGGGTGTAGAAGAGCTTGGCGTGTAGCTCATCCTTCCTGGTGCTAAAATTGCTCACCAGGTTGAGGTCCACATAGGGCCCTGTGGTAGTGTAGGAGTCGTAGCCGCGCGATAGGGGGAGCAGGTCCATAAGGGGGTGCACGAAGTAGGGGAGCTCGCTCGTGTTCTGCTCCCTCAGGCTGAACTCATCGGGCCATACGGGGGAGAAGGATGTGCCTAGGTGGGCTTTGTAGTGTGGGCCGGTTTGCGCGGGGTCGTACATGTAGGCGTAGCGCAGGCTGCTGTCGATGGGGATTACCCTGGAGAACCCTGTGTTCCGGTCGGTGAACCAGCGCGTGGTCCGTGGCAGCGAGTCTAGGTAGGGCAGTCGAAAGAGGATGCAGGCGTCGTAGCGCACCGTGGAGTCGGGCTTTGGTGTCTCCGCGGAGATCTGCGCGGAGTCAACGGGTGCCACCTTCCCCGAGTCTTGGGCTGACGCAAGGCCATTCTCTCCGGCCCTAGGTTGCCGTAGGCTGTCGTGCTGGGTCCTCGCGGTGTCATTGGCTTCTGGGGGGGGGGGCGTGCGCTGCGGGTGGAGCCCAGCTATCGCTGTGCCTCGAGGCCTTAGCCCATCGAGCGCCATACGGCTGAGGCTTGCCCCGCGCAGGGCCCCTGCGCTTGCTTCTGCGGGTAGGCCTCCAAGTAGCCAGAGCGCCAAGGCTGCCCATAGGGTGTAACGCCGTAGATTAGACATATTTCAAAATAGCCAGGCGTTGCCGCACGCCCGCCGCACCCCGCGAAGGTAGCCAAATTGGGCTACCTGCTTGCGCTGAGCCTTGCCCCTGCCGATGTTTGCGCTGAGTGCGCCTTGTTTATCCTGCGGGCTTTGCTTGTTTGCGAGCAGCCGCGCTTTTGCCCTGGTATTGCCCACGCGCAAAGCAGAATTGGCCGAGAGCCTTGCATAAAAGTACTACCTTTGTCCCGTATCGGAGCGCGGAGCGCCAAGGGTTCGGGGGCAGGAGTAGCGGTGCGGGGTGAGCGTATACAACGTCATTCCGCTCTTATTGTATCGTTAGCTGCCGTGCGGGAGTCTCGTGGCGTTTGAGGGCTTTCGAGGTGTCTGTGAAGGAAGCTAAAATTTCAGTTAAGATGGATACAGGCAAGCGTGCGCTGCAGCTTGACAACGTGGTCATCCGGTTTTCGGGTGATTCGGGCGATGGCATGCAGCTGTCAGGATCGTTGTTCTCCGACTCCTCGGCGTTGCTGGGTAACGGGGTGAGTACGTTCCCTGACTACCCGGCAGAAATCAGGGCCCCGCAGGGTTCGCTGGGCGGTGTCTCGGGCTTTCAGGTGCATATCGGTAGCGGCCCTGTGAACACGCCGGGCGACTTCTGCGATGTGCTCGTGGCCATGAACCCCGCCGCCCTGAAGACCAACGCCAAGTGGATGAAGGTGGGTGGCACGATCTTAGCCGATGAGGATGCCTTTATTCCCCGGTGGCTCGAGAAGGCTGGCTACAAGACCAACGACCCCATCGAGGAGCTCAAGCTCCAGGATTACAACGTCATCTTCGTCAAGATGACCACGCTGACCAAGGAGAGCCTCAAGGATGCTGGGCTGAGCAATAAGGACGTGGTTCGCTGCAAGAACATGTTTGCCCTGGGCATGCTCTTCTACATGTTCGACCGGCCGATGGATCACTCCTTCCACTACTTCGAGACCAAGTTCAAGAAGAAGCCCGAGCTCATTGCGGCCAACAAGAAGGTTCTCCAAGACGGCTACAACTACGCGGCCAATATCCAGGCCATTGCCAACACCTACGAGGTGCCTAAGGTGGAGGTTAGCGAGCATGGTCGTTATCGCAATATCAGCGGCAACATGGCCACGGCGTGGGGGCTCATGGCGGCTGCCGAGAAGGCGCATCTGCCGCTTTTCTGTGGTTCCTACCCCATCACCCCTGCTACGGATATCCTCGTGGAGCTGGCCAAGCGCAAGGATCTTGGCGTGAAGACCCTACAGGCAGAGGACGAGATAGGCGGTATCTGCACAGCCATCGGCGCGGCCTACGCTGGTAGCTTTGCCGTCACCACCACCTCGGGCCCTGGGGTCTCCCTCAAGAGCGAGGCCATGGGGTTGGCCATTATGGCCGAGCTCCCCTTAGTGATCGTGGATGTGCAGCGTGGCGGCCCCTCGACGGGCTTGCCCACCAAGGTGGAGCAGGCCGACCTATTCCAGGTGCTCTATGGGCGCAACGGGGAGTCGCCCCTGGTGGTGCTAGCGCCTAAAACGCCCAGCGACTGCTTCGGCATGGCGTTTCAGGCCGGCCGCATCGCCATGGAGCGCATGACCCCCGTAGTGCTGCTCACCGATGCCTTCATCGCCAATGGCACGCAGCCCTGGCGCATACCCAAGATGGCCGACTTCCCGGAGATCCATCCGCCCTTTGCCAAGCCCAATCCCGATGGCTCTCCTTTCATGCCCTACGTGCGCAATGAGAACTTGGCTAGGGCCTGGGCTTATCCCGGCATCAAGGGCCTGGAGCACCGTGTGGGCGGTCTGGAGAAGGACAAGGTCAAGGGCTCTATCTCTACCGAGCCGACCAACCACGAGTACATGGTGCATATCCGGGCTGAGAAGGTGGCCAAGGTGGCCGATATCATCCCCCAGCAGGAGCTGGAGGGGGCGCTCGATGGCGACCTGCTCTTGGTGAGCTGGGGCGGCACCTATGGGCATACCCTCTCGGCCATGAAGGCTCTGCGTAAGGAGGGGCATCGGGTCTCCCTCTGCCACATTTCCTATATCAATCCTCTGCCCACGAACCTGGCGCAGATCTTCACGCGCTTCAAGAAAATCATGGTGTGCGAGCTCAACTTGGGGCAAATGGCCAACTACCTACGCATCAAGCACCAGCAGTTCGACTACATCCAGCACAACAAGGTTCAGGGTCAGCCCTTCACCGTCAAGGAGATCGTTGACCATGCCCACGAGGTGCTCAAACAAATAAAGTAAGGAGGCATCCATGTCCAACACGAAATATTCTGCAGCCGACTTCAAGAGCGACCAGGAAGTTCGCTGGTGCCCGGGTTGCGGCGACCACTCTATTCTTGCGGCCGTGACGCGCGCCCTGCCCATAGTGGCCCAGGAGCGTGGCTACGAGAAGGAGCGCTTTGCGGTGATCTCTGGCATTGGCTGCTCGAGCCGCTTCCCCTACTACGTCAGCACCTTTGGCTTCCACACCATCCATGGCCGCGCCACGGCGATCTCCACGGGGGCCAAGGTGGCCAATCCCCGCCTGAGCATCTGGCAGATGACGGGGGATGGCGATGCGCTCGCCATTGGCGGCAACCACTTCATCCACGCCATACGCCGGAACATCGACATCAATGTCGTGCTGTTCAACAACGAGATCTACGGCCTGACCAAGGGGCAGTACAGCCCTACGTCGAAGCTGGGGGCCATCACCAAGACCTCGCCCTACGGCACGGTGGAGCAGCCTTTCATTCCCGGCGAGCTGGTGCTGGGGGCTCGGGGCAAGTTCTTTGCCCGTTCCATTGATGTCGATGTCAACCTCACCGCCGAGGTGCTTGTGGAGGCTGCTCGGCACGATGGCTGCTCCATCGTGGAGGTATTGCAGAATTGCGTCATCTTCAATAACGGGGCCCATGCGGCTATCACCGACCAAGCCAACCGGGCCGACCGGGTGATCTACCTCCGGCAGGGCCAACCGATGATTTTCGGTAAGGACAAAGACAAGGGCCTTATCCTCGATGGTCGTCAGCTCAAGGTGGTGAAGCTCGGGGAGAACGGCATCACGGAGAAGGACTTGCTGATACACGATGCCACCACCGAGGATCCGGGCCTGCACATGATGCTGGTCAACATGCGCTACCCAGACTTCCCGGTGGCGTTCGGTGTTATCCGCAGCGTTCCCTTCCCCACCTACGATGATCTGGTGCGTGACCAGGTCATCGAGATCCAGCAGAAGGGCCTCTACCACACCATGGACGAGCTGCTCAATAGCGGCGAGACCTACGAGCTGTAGCATTGCGGCTTGCGCCAGCGAATCCTCTCCCCGGGGCTTTGTCCCGGGGAGTTTTTTGTTCTCTTGCAGCTAGCCTGGGTGCGGACGGGGCGTTGCGTGGCGTGTTTGCTGTTTTGTGGCTTCTGTCTACCTTTGACACGCTATGTATCTTGACCTGAGGGGAGCGAGGCCTCCCTATGTATCGCGCGTATCTCCGTTTTTGAAATGGGTAGGGGGCAAGCGGCAGCTTTTGCCTCAGCTGCTGCGTTTTTTGCCGCATGATGTTTTAAGGGGATGCTACTATGAGCCATTTATAGGAGGCGGAGCCTTGCTGTTTGCACTGCGTCCTAGCAGCGCGGTGATAAATGATGCCAATGCTGAGCTCATCAATGCGTACCGTGTAGTCAAGACGCACCCCGAGGAGGTGATAGGGCTGTTGAGGCGGTATGTGAATACGGAGGAGTGCTTTTATCGGGTTCGCGCCCTTGACAGGCAACCGGGCTACCGGAGGCTAGACCCTATAGTGAGGGCATCGCGGTTCATCTATTTGAACAAGACCTGCTATAATGGCCTTTACCGGGTGAACAGAGCGGGGGAATACAATGTGCCCTTTGGGCGCTATAAGGCGCCCCATATCTTTCAAGAAGAGCAAATTCTTGCGGTGTCGAGCTATCTTCGGCAAGCTCGGGTTGAGATACTTTCGGGCGACTATGCGGAGGCGTTGCGAGGGGTGACCCGGGAGGACTTTGTGTATCTCGACCCGCCCTATCATCCGCTTTCGGCGAGTGCGAATTTCACCAGCTATGTGAGCGGGGGTTGGGGTGAGCGCGACCAATTGCGGCTGAAGTTGGAATGCGATAGGCTCAATGCCTTGGGGGTGCGCTTCATGCTTTCGAATTCGTGTACTCCATTCATATTGGAGCTCTATAGTGGATACGTAGTAGTCAAAGTGAGTGCCAAACGGAGCATCAATTCCAATGGTCGGGGAAGGGGCCCCGTGGATGAGGTGCTGATTCGCAACTATGAGTGAGAAGACCAACGATGCGGCTTGGAGTAGGCTTTTTGCGGAGTACCATATTGCAGAGCGTGTGGCGCAGGATGGGTGCTTTGCTATTACTGCCGAGCAGATAAAGAAGGTGCGTGAACCGCGCCTGATGGCGAAATTCGACCATGCCAGTGCTTTGCCGCAGCCTTTTGCGGAGCGTGGACTTTCCATGCTCCCTACGCGACGCGGAAGCTATCTGATAGCCCCGATGCTGACTTTCCATGAGCTTGAGTCACTCGATACGCAGGAGCCAGTTCCGTTCATTTCGCGGCGGCAGTTTGATTCCCTTTCCTTGGCTAACATTACCAGCGAGGCCATGGCGCTCCACGGGGCCTATTCCTGGGGCATCTTGCAGGACTTCACAGGCGATGCTGCGCTGTGGCCTACTATCTCTGGTCGTATGGGTACGCCGGCTTTTGGCTTTGACATTGCAATGCGTGACGGCAAGGCCATGCACGTTGAGGTTGAGGGGGCGCAGGTAGAGATAGATGCAGGCTATGAGGGGCGCGATGCTATCTACTTGCTGGAGGCCAAAATGGGTGAGCAGAGTGATTTCATTGTTCGGCAACTATACTATCCGTTTCGCTTGTGGAGCACTAGGGTGGGTAAGCCAGTGCGGACGATTTTTCTATGCTACAGCAATGGGTTGTACGGGCTCTGGGAGTACGGTTTTGAGGAGTTGGAGAATTACAGCTCTATTCAGCTGTTGACGCAACGTCAGTATCAGGTCTTGGGGCCCATGGATGAGAGCTTCTCTGCCAAGCACCTCCAGACCCTGCTGGAGCAAAGTTGCGTGGCGGAACCCAATGATGTTCCTTTCCCGCAGGCCGATTCCCTGAATAGGATTATTAGTCTCTGCGAGTTGCTCTATAGTCGGGGCGCACCTATTGAAAAAAAACAGTTAGGGCTTGAAATCAGCTTCAAGGGACAGCAGAGCTTTGCGCTTCGCCAGGTGGACTACTATGTGAATGCTGCCCGCTATTTGGGGCTCGTGGATGAGTTTGGCCCAAGTGTGGACCTTTCGCCTTTGGGCGAAAGGTTTTGCACGCAGGGTAGCCTAGGTTTACGCATTCGTTTCATCGCCGCGGTTGTTTTGCGCCATGCACCCTTTCAAGCGGCCATGAGGCTCTATTTGCGTTGTGGGATGTGTCCCTCGGACGAGCAGGTGGTTTCTATTTTGCTGGCTTCGCCGGTTGCATCTCGCCTTGCTGCTTCTACGTGTAGGCGTAGAGCGGCCACGGTAAAAAATTGGATAAGCTGGATATATTCTCGCCTACAGTAGGGTTAGAAGCCAATCGCTAATCGCCAGATTCTGCGCTATTCCCGTAAAGTGGTTAACTTTGGGGAGGGTTGGGTCGGTGGGGCAGGTTGGGAAACATTAAGGAGGATAGGCTATGGCACGCAGGATAGCGGCAGGGAACTGGAAGATGAACACCACGCTTGCGGAGGCGCAGGCCTTGGTGGCGGAGATAGGGCGGGGCTTGACGCAGGTACCGGGAGAGGTGGAGGTGATGGTGTTTCCGCCGTTTACCCACGTGGCTGCGGTGGCGGGGCAGGTGCCTAGTCGCGTGGTGGTGGGGGGGCAAGATTGCTCTGCGCACGACCATGGGGCGTACACTGGGGAGGTGTCGGCCCCGATGCTGGCCTCTTGCGGGGCGCGGGCGGTGATACTAGGGCACTCGGAGCGCCGTCAGTACCACCATGAGGATGGGGCTTTGCTGTCGGAGAAGCTCAGGCAGGCCCTGGCGGCCCAGCTCCAGGTGGTCTATTGCGTGGGGGAACCGGAGTCGGTGCGCTCCCAGGGCGAGTCGGCGGCTTTTTCCTACATCGAGGAGGAGTTGTCTACGCTTGCCGGGCTTTCGGCTGAGGCGGTGGAGAAGTCGCTCATCGTGGCCTATGAGCCGATTTGGGCTATCGGCACTGGCCGCACGGCCACCGCGGCGCAGGCGGAGGCGGTGTGTGCCTTTATTGCGCAGTGGCAAAGTAGGCAGTTTGGTGCTGCGGGTGAGGCTGTGCCCATCCTCTATGGGGGGAGTTGCAACGCGAAGAACGCCCGTGAGCTGTTTGCCCAGCCGCATATCAACGGGGGGCTGATCGGCGGTGCTTCGCTGAAGGCAGCTGATTTCCTCACGATAGCCAAATCGTTTTGAGCCTCGTGATGCTGCCAGTATGGGAGCTAGCTACCTAGAAGTCCAGCTGATGGGGTTGCGCCCCGGGGAGCTTGCCTTGGGGCTAGTGCAGGAGGGCCTGCTTGAGCTTGGGTATGAGGCGTTTCGCGAGGAAGGTGATCGGCTGTATGCGTATATTGCGCGCAGCCGGTTTGACCGCGTGCGGCTTGCAACGCAGCTGCAGGCTCTTGGGAAGGGGCTGAATTTTACGGTGGAGGAGCTTCCAGCGCAGAACTGGAATGCTGCCTACGAGGCCCAGCTGCGGCCTGTATGCGTAAGTCTAGGGGATGGGCAGTTGGCCATTGGCACAAGTAGCCACCCGCCTGTGGGGGGCGATTGGCAGCTGACGATAGACCCCGAGGGGACTTTTGGCGATGGGCATCACCCCACCACGCAGCTCATGCTTGAGCAGCTCCATGCGCATCTACTGTCGGGGCGGCGTGCGCTGGACGTGGGGTGCGGTTCGGGGATTCTTTCCGTGGCGGCCTCTTTGTGGGGAGCAGGAGGTGTAGATGCCATTGACATTGAGCCCTGGGCCGTGGTGGTTGCAGGCCGCAATGCGGCGCGCAATGGGTGCAGCAACGTGACGATTCGCCAGCAGGACATGGCGGAGCTTAGCGGTGGCCCTTATGCCCTGATCATGGCCAATGTGTTTTACCAGCTCCTGATAGACAATTTCCAGTGTTTCTGGGATTTGCTTGTGCCGGGAGGAGTGCTTTTGGCGAGTGGTTTGCTGGGTGAGCAGGCGCAGGGGCTTATTTTGCGTGCTGAGGGGAGTGGGTGGACTTGTTGCCAGCGTGGCGCGCGCGCTGGTTGGCATGTGGTGGTGCTAGCTAGAGGAAGCTGATGGCTAAGCGATTAGGAGTTGTTCGTTGGCCCATAGTTGCGTTGCTGCTGTGTGGTTTTGTGTTCGGCCTGGCCTATTGGGGGGTGCCCGAGGGCCATACGCAGGGTGGCCGCCTATTCACGGGGCAGGTGGAGACGTTCCCGGCAGAGCTGGAGCAGGCGGTGCAGCAGGGGGAGAGGGCCGAGAGGGCGCAGCGGGAGGGGTATGAGGCGTTTGCGCGGCTTTGGCAGCAGCAGGCGTTGTCGCTTGAGGTGGAGCAGCGTGTGGCCACGCTGAGTGTTGCTATGGCCCGGGTGGCGGGCTTGTCGCGGGCCTATTTCCGCCTGTGGTATACGAGCCTTCTGTATTACATGGAGCATACGGAGCTGCAGGGTCAGCTGTCGACGTTGTTGACGGTATTGGAGGCCTCGTGTGGGGCGCGGAGTCTAGGGGTGGTGGCGCAGCTATCGGTGCTGCGCGATGCCGTGGCGCTGGTGCAGGATAGCATTCTCCACGAGGGCAATGCTTTTAGCTGGGGGGCTACTGGGCAGCCGGTGGCGGTGCGCACGGAGCCCGAGCTGGTGCTAGAGTTTCAAGGTGTGGATTTGGAGTGCCGCCGGCCGGGGGACAGTATTCTTATTTTCAACACGAGTGGTCGCTATTATCCTTTGCGCTTTGCGTGGGAGGGCCGAGGGGGAGAGGTGCGTTGGCTGCGGAGTGGTTTTGAGCCGTCGGCGGTGCACGCGCAGCTTGGCGCCTACCGCATAGATATGACTAAGACGGCCTATACGGCTGACAGCGCGATATTTACGAACACGGACTATTTTGACAGGCCGGTGCAAGGTCGTCTGGAGGATAAGCTGACCAAGACGGGTGAGCGCCCTGATGTGTTTTACCCTGAATTCCATACCTATGGTACGGACTACACGGTCAAAAGCCATTTTCCGGGCGTGGAGTTTCGTGGGGGTTGCATCATGCAGGGTAGTCAGCTGATAGGGGTGGGTACGCAGGAGCGCCCGGTGCGTTTTCAGATGGAGCGCAACGATACGCTTTTCATTAAGCTACGTACGCTGCGCATGGCGTTTCGGCCCACGATGATGGTGGCGGACAACGCTGAGGTGACGATCTACCTGAAGGGCGATAGTTTGTACCACAACGGGTTGCGGTTTGAGTACTACGATCCGGAGAAGGTGGTGCGGCTGCGGGGCACGAGCATCAAGACTACCCATGCGCCCCTCTATAGTAGCTACCATAAGATGTTGATCTACTTCGATGAGCTGAGCTGGAAGGTGGGGAGCGACAAGCTTATCTTTGGGCCGCAGTATGGGTCTACGCTTGGGCAGGCGTACTTTCAGTCGGATGCGTACTTCAAGGCGGAGCCGTTTGATCGGCTGATGGGGATGTCGTATGAGCATCCGTTGCTGGAGTTGGAGGAGATCAGCAAGTGGTATGGAGGTCGTACGATACCCATTCGTCTGGTGGCCGAGCGGATGCATAGGCCGCTCACGACGGTGCGTCGCCTGCTGATGGATCTCTCGGTACAGGGCTATTTGCTCTATGACATCGAGGCCCAGGAGATTACTTTGCTCGATCGGATGTTTCGGAGTATCCAGGCTAAGTTCAAGGAGGTGGATTACGATGCGATAGAGTTTTCCTCGCAGGTGGGCAAGGATCAGGCCAACGCAGTGCTGGATTTGAATAATGCCGATTTGGATGTCTATAGTGTGCCGCGGGTGTCGGTGAGCGATTCGCAGAACGTGAACATCATACCGAGAGGGCGCTACGTGAAGTTGCAGAAGGATAGGGACTTCCAGTTTGATGGGGTGGTCAATGTAGGGCTATTCACGTTCATGGGTGACAGCATGCATTTTGACTATGAGCACTACACGATCGATTTGACCAAGGTGGACTCGGCCTACTTGCGTTTTCAGCTGGACGACTCGGCTGCGGCCGATGGTTCACGGGCCACGGCGTTGGTGCGCTCCAAGCTGGAGGAGCTCACGGGATTCATCTACATAGATGAGCCCAACAACAAGGCGGGGCTCCGCCGCAACGAGGGGTATCCGCTTTTCAAGTCGACTAAGCCGTCGAAGGTGTACTACAACAATACGGCCGGGGGCAACCCGTCGTATGCCAAGGAGAAGTTGAGCTTCCAGGTGGATACGTTCACGTTTCACAACATGTTCCGCATAGGTCGGAAGGACATATCGTTCCCAGGTCGCCTGGAGGCCGATAGCCTGCTTGATGCCTTCCGCGATACGCTGGTGCTGTGTCCCGATACATCGCTGGGCTTTGTGCATCCCACGCCGCCCGAGGGGATTCCGCTATACAATGGTAAGGCCCGCTTCTATGAGAACCTGATGCTGAGCGGCAGTGGGCTCCGGGGGGATGGGAAGCTGACCTTCCTCAACTCCACGACGCGGTCGCATGATTTTGTGTTTCATCCGGACTCCATGGTGGCCAAGAGCACGGAGTTCAGTATTGCGGGAACTAAGAGTGTGGATGCCAACTACCCCGATGTGTACGGTGGGGTGCACAACATCCGGTGGGTGCCGGCGGACGGGGAGTTCCATGCGTCGCGTGGGCAGCAGGGCTTTTCGCTCTACGATTCCGCGGCGGCTTTCCAGGGCGACATCACCTATACGGCCCAGAGTCTTTTGGGTTCGGGGACGGTGGGGATGCGGAAGGCGAATATGACCTCGGACCATTTTGTGTTTGAGAATCGGGCATGGCACTCAGACTCGATGGGGATACGTTTTTTTGTGGAGCTGGATAAGGCGACGGCCTTTAGCGCGGATAGGGTTCGAGGCGAGGTGGACTACGACAGCCGTTCGGGCGAGTTTGGTAGCATCAGTAGTGCGGTGGTGGGCAATATGGATGCCTTGGGCTACCAGTGCTTGGCCGATACGATATTTTGGCCTATCGATGGGGATGAGATACGCTTGACCACCACGGGGGTGCAGCAGCTGGTGGATTCGGGCAAGTTCAAATTTCCCCGGAGCTACATGCTCGATAGTGTGCCGCAAGGGTCTATTTTCTACTCGGTGGTGCCGCAGGAGGACTCGCTCTACTTCGCGGCGCCACAGGCCACCTACCTTTTCACCGATCCCTACCTTAAGGCCGATGGAGTGCGGGAGATTTTGGTGGCCGATGCCATGATATATCCGGATAATTTCTACGTGGGGGTCAAGAGCAAGGAGCGCATGCTGCCGCTCCACAACGCGACGCTCTACTTCGACAAGGCCAACCTGACGCACCACATCTACGCGGCCGATCTGATGGTCTATGGGGGCTATTCGTATGCTGGGAAGGGGAGGATAGACTACCAGAGCGACTGGCCGACCCCGCAGGTGCTGACGTTGGACACCATCATGGTGCGTGGCCAAGGGCCGGAGGCCACCTCGCATGCCTTTAGCCAGGTGGATTCGGCGGCCGGCTTCCATTTGTCGCAGCGTTTTAGCTTTGAGGGTAGGGTAGAGGTAGACTCCCATGAGCCGCTGTTCCTTTTCAACGGGGCCGCCAAGCCGCTCTATGAGTGCTACAAGTTTTCGGCAGCCCCGTTGCGGTTTAGCAGTCGCCTGCAGGCCGATAGCCTCATGATTCCGTATGGGCCCAAGCCTCGGAGTAGCAAGGATTCGGTGATAGTGAGCGGCTTGATGCTCTCCTATGTGTCCACCTCGCCCTATGGGGCGTTTGTGAGCAACCGGCGCAGTAGGATGGATGAGTCGCTGGTGGAGCCGGTGGGTAAGCTGACCTACAATGCGCAGCGAGGGCGCTTCCAGCTGGCCGATAGTGCCAAATTTGCCCATGCGGACACGGTGCTTCCGTTGATAGAGCTGGATCCCACGGAGTGCCGTCTTTTCACCAGTGGCCCGGTGCGGCTGCCCTTTGACTTGGGCCAGGTGCACGTGAACACAACGCTATCGGGAACTTACGACGCGCGCGATTCGAGTGTGAATGCCCGTGCCTTCATTGATTTTGATTTCCTCTTCCTCGACGATGCGCTCAAGATGCTGGCGGCAGATATCCAGGCACGGGAGGAGCTCACGCCCCTCGATGAGAAGTTGCCCTCCTACCAGGATGGGCTCCGGTGGCGCCTTTCGCCCGAGGCCTTCAAGAAGACCAAGGAGCAGATCGATCTTTTTGGGCTGTGTAAGGAGCCCGTGGGCAAGCTGAAGACTACCATTAGTCTGGGCGACGTGCAACTGCGCTGGGATAGGGCTACGCGGTCCTACGTCTCGATGGGGGCGTTGGGGGTTACTTCCATCGGAGGCACGTATATCAATAAGCGCGTCAAGGGCTTTCTGGAATTCTACAAGCGGGTGAGCGGCGATTACTTCATCCTCTACCTGGAGCTTTCGCCCGGGGAGTTCTACCTATTCCACTTTACGGGGGAGACGATGTACACGGTGTCATCCAATAGCCTCTACTTGGCAGCTATTGACAAGGAGAAGGCGAGGAAGCGGCGTCGTGCTGCGGACAAGACGGGTAAGAAATACGTCTACACCATAGGTACGAACGACGATGTGGAGAGCGCGCAGTCGAGGTGTCGTGGTGTGGAGAGCTACAGGTAGGCTGCCATTTGGGTGTGAGTAGTTGGCTCCACGGGGCAAGAGAGTGTACCAATGCGATTGCTTTTTGTGCGGCCATAGCCGTGCTTGCCTTTTGCCGTGAGCTTGTCTGCTTGCCTGATGGTGGTGGAAGCTGCCCTCAAGTTGCGCGGTTTTCTGCGCTGCCGCTGAGGCATATTATTTATGGATACCTAAAATGGGGCAGTGGATACATCTGGCATCGATTATGCGCGGCGCGGTAGGAGCCCTTCGCCCTGTTGTTTTGAGGAGCAGTGTTTGCCATGCCTCGGCGCGTTGCCAGGCGTGGAGTCGGCTTCTAGATGCAGTGGAGGTTTGCGTGGTTGTGGGAAAAGTGTTACCTTTGCGCTTGGCTTCGAGTTGTGCGCTGGCGCTGCGGGGAGCTGGTGGAGCGGGGCCGAGCGGGGTATAGCGCAGTCCGGTTAGCGCATCTGCTTTGGGAGCAGAGGGTCGCAAGTTCGAATCTTGCTACCCCGACGAGTAGAGTTGAGGTCAGGGCATGGAGAAAGGCTACGATGTCTTGGCTTGTGGAGACGAAGGCGGTAGTGCTTCCACGGTCTCCGGGAGCGATTGTGAGCGGCTTAGCGAGAGCTAAGTGATTCACGGCGAGTAGCTTGTTTTGATTTGTAGGGTAATAGCTCTACGGAGGATTTTGTGGTGTTTGGGGATTTGGATTAACTTTGCGCGCTATTTTGAGGGCGCGCGCGTAAGGAGAAATAGTTAAGGAGGCGGCGAGAGATGCCAACGATACAGCAGCTGATACGGAAGGGGCGCAAGCAGATAACTGGCGTGAGCAAGGCGCCCGCACTGGATGCGAGTCCCCAGCGACAGGGTGTGTGCGTGCGGGTGTATACCCAGACGCCCAAGAAGCCGAATTCTGCCATGCGGAAGGTGGCCCGTGTGCGGCTGACCAATGGCAAGGAGGTGAATGCGTATATCCCCGGTGAGGGCCACAATCTGCAGGAGCACAGCGTGGTGCTGGTGCGTGGGGGACGCGTGAAGGATTTGCCTGGGGTGCGCTACCATTTGGTGCGGGGTACGCTTGATGCCTCAGGGGTGGAAGGGCGCAATCAGCGGCGTTCCAAGTACGGCACGAAGCGTCCAAAGAAGCAATAGGTCAAGCGTGAGAGGTTAGTAGCCATGAGAAAGACAAAGGCGAGGCACCGGGTGGTACTGCCCGATCCGAAGTTTCACGAGGTGGATGTTACGCGCTTTGTGAACAACATGATGTTTGATGGGAAGAAGAGCGTGGCGTTCTCGATATTTTACGATGCGCTTGATCTGGTGGATAGTCGGATGAAGGAGCACGAGGGCACGGTGCTGGATGTGTGGCGCAAGGCTTTGGAGAACGTTACGCCGCAGGTGGAGGTCAAGAGTCGCCGTGTGGGCGGGGCCACGTTCCAGGTGCCCGTGGAAGTACGTGGTGAGCGCAAGGAGAGCATAGCGATGAAGAATCTGATTCTCTACGCGCGCAAGCGTCCTGGGCATGCCATGAGCGATCGGCTGGCCAATGAGATCATTGCGGCCTACAACCAGGAGGGCGGCGCCTATCGCCGCAAGGAGGATATTCATAAGATGGCTGAGGCCAACAAGGCCTTTGCGCACTTCAGGTACTAGACCCCCGTGAGGTCGCAAACACTGCTCGGAGAAATAAGATAATGAGTAAGGACCTAATACATACCCGGAATATAGGGGTGATGGCGCACATCGATGCCGGCAAGACCACGGTGACCGAGCGAGTGCTTTTCTACACAGGAAAGACCTACAAGATGGGTGAGACGCACGATGGTGCGGCGGTGATGGACTGGATGGAGGAGGAGCGCGAGCGTGGGATCACGATTACCTCGGCGGCCACAACGTGCTTCTGGACGTATGGGGAGCAGTCCTACCAGGTCAACATCATCGACACGCCGGGCCACGTGGATTTCACGGTGGAGGTAGAGCGTTCGCTGCGCGTGTTGGATGGTGCGGTGGCGGTGTTTTGCTCGGTGGGCGGAGTACAGCCCCAGAGCGAGACGGTGTGGCGCCAGGCAGATAAGTACGGAGTGCCCAAGCTGGCGTTTGTCAACAAGATGGATCGCATGGGGGCTGATTTCTACTCGGTGGTGCGCCAGATTCGCGAGCGTCTGGGTGCGCAGCCGGTGGTGATAGAGCTGCCCATAGGTAAAGAGGCGGAGTTTGTGGGGGTGGTGGATGTCATCCGTCGCAAGGCTTTCCGCTGGGAGGCATCGTCCGATGGCAAGCAGACCGACTACAAAGAGGTGCCGGTGCCGGCGGAGATGGAGGGCGAGCTGGAGAAGTATCGCGACAAGCTGCTAGAGGAGCTGGCCGATTGCGATGATGCGCTCATGGAGAAGTATCTGGAGGATCCGTCTGCGGTGACGGAGGAGGAGATCCACCAGGCGCTCCGCAAGGGGACTTGCGCCATGAAGATAGTGCCGGTGCTCTGTGGCGCAGCGGCGCGGAATATAGGTGTGCAGCCCCTCTTGGATGCCGTGGTGCTCTACCTGCCCAGCCCGCTGGACATTCCGGCCATCAAGGGCAAGGATCCCGATACGGGCGAGGTGGTGGAGCGCCATCCGAGCATGGACGAGCCGTTCTGTGGTTTGGCCTTCAAGATTGCGACGGATCCCTTCTCGGGGCGTTTGGCCTATATTCGTGTGTATTCGGGGCACTTGGATAGTGGGTCGTATGTGCTCAATGTGCGTACGCGGAAGAAGGAGCGCATCAGCCGTTTGTTCCAGATGCACTCCAATAAGCAGAACCCGATCGAGGTGTGTGAGACGGGCGATATCTGCGCGGCGGTGGGTTTTAAGGATATTCACACGGGCGATACGCTCTGCGCACCCGAGGCGCCGATAGCCCTGGAGGCGATGGTGTTCCCGGATCCCGTGATCAAGATAGCCATCGAGCCGAAGTCGCAGAAAGAGGTGGATAAGCTGGGTTTGGCGTTGGCCAAGCTGATGGAGGAGGATCCCACCTTCCGGGCCTATACCGATGAGGAGACGGGGCAGACAGTGATTGCCGGCATGGGAGAGCTCCATTTGGAGATCATAGTGTCGCGTCTTCAGAAGGAGTTTCAACTGGAGGTGACGCAGGGGGCGCCGCAGGTGTCGTATCGCGAGGCCGTGACCAAGAGCGTGGAGCACCGGACGGTGTTCAAGAAGCAGACGGGTGGTCGTGGTAAGTTTGCCGACATTATCTTTGAGCTGGGTCCGGCCGATGAGGGGCAGCAGGGGCTGCAGTTCATCGATGAGGTCAAAGGAGGCAATGTGCCGAAGGAGTTTATTCCTGCGGTGCAGAAGGGCTTTGAGTCGGCCATGTCTAGTGGCGTGCTAGCGGGCTATCCGTTGCAGAGTCTGAAGGTGACCTTGAAGGATGGTTCGTTCCATCCGGTGGACTCGGATCAGCTTTCGTTTGAGATTGCGGCGCGCCAGGGTTTCCGCGAGGCCTGTGTGGAGGCTGGCCCGCAGCTTTTGGAGCCCATCATGGATCTGGAGGTGGTGACCCCCGAGGAGTACATGGGAGACGTGATAGGGGATTTGAATCGTCGGCGCGGCCAGGTGAATGGGATGGAGACGCGCAGCACGAGTCGCGAGATCAAGGCGGAGGTGCCGCTCTCGGAGCAGTTTGGCTACGTGACGGTGCTGCGCACGTTGACTTCTGGACGTGCGGCGTCGACGATGAAGTTTTCGCATTTTGCCCCGCTGCCCGACGATAAGGCCAAGGCCATTATCGCAGAGCATGGGACTAGGGTAACAGAGAAATAGCCAAAGGCCATGAGTCATAGGATTCGTATTAAGTTAAAGTCATACGACCACAACCTGGTAGACAAGTCGGCGGACAAGATCGTCAAGACGGTGAAGTTGACAGGCGCTGTGGTGAGTGGCCCGATACCGTTGCCGGTGCGGCGCCGGATCTTTACGGTGAATCGGTCGCCATTTGTCAATAAGAAGTCCCGTGAGCAGTTTCGTTTGGACTCGTACCGTCGACTGCTGGACATCTACAGCACGTCGCCGAAGACGGTGGATGCGCTGATGAAGCTTGAGTTGCCGAGCGGTGTGGAGGTGCAGATCAAGGTCTGAGTGTTCACGGAGAAGGAGCGAAGAGAAATGGCAGGAATAATAGGGCGCAAGGTCGGGATGACCTCGGTGTTTACGGCGGACGGGCGTAATGTGCCGTGTACGGTGATAGAGGCAGGTCCGTGCGTGGTGACGCAGGTGCGGACGGAGGAGAAGGACGGCTACAAGGCCTACCAGTTGGCCTTTGATGAGAAGAAGGTGAAGCGTACGCCGAAGGCCATGCAGGGGCATTTTGCGAAGGCGCAGACGACCCCGAAGCGTTTTGTGGCGGAGTTCAAGGAGTGGGAGACAGAGTATAACCTGGGCGATGTGCTCAAGGTGGCGGATGTGCTGTCGGTGGAGGATATGTGGGTGGATGTGATAGCACTTTCGAAAGGTAAGGGCAACCAGGGCGTGGTGAAGCGGCATGGTTTTGGTGGTGTGGGTACGAACACGCACGGCCAGCATAATCGGCTTCGGGCGCCGGGTTCGTTGGGTGCGTCTTCCTATCCTAGCCGGGTGTTTCCTGGGCTTCGCATGGCGGGTCGTATGGGAGGAGCGCGGGTGACAGTGACGAATCTGCGTATACTGCGTGTGATTCCCGAGTCGAATCTTTTGCTGGTGAAGGGCTCGGTGCCTGGTGCCAAGGGGGCGTATCTCATTATTAATAAGTAGGCGGAGATGGAAGTTCCAGTATTGAGTAGGGGCGGAGAGCCTACGGGTCGCGTGGTGGAGCTCTCGAGCGCGGTGTTTGAGCTGGCGGAGCCGAACGACCATGTGATCTACTTGGACGTGAAGCAGTATTTGGCGGATCAGCGTCAGGGGACGGCAAAGACACGTGAGCGCAGCGAGATGAGCGGGAGTACGCGTAAGCTTAAGCGCCAGAAAGGGACGGGCGGAGCGCGGTCGGGCGATATCAATTCGCCGATTTTCCGTGGTGGGGCTCGGGTGTTTGGCCCGGTGCCGCGGAGCTATCGGACCAAGCTCAATAAGCAGGTGAAGGTATTGGCTCGTATGGGTGCGTTTACCTACAAGGCTAAGGCAGGCAAGGTGGTAGTGGTGGAGGATTTGAAGTTTGAGGCCCCCAGCACGAAGGAGTTCATCAAGCTTTGCCAGGCGCTGAAGGTGAGTGGCCAGAAGGTGCTGTTGCTTACGGAGGAGACGGATCGCGTGCTGTATCTTTCCTCTCGCAACCTGCGCGGCGTGAAGGTTTCGCCCTACTATGAGACGAATACGTATAGCATTTTGGATGCGCAGGTGCTGGTGCTGACGGAGTCAGCCGTGAAGTCGATCAACGAGGACTATAAGGAGGAGGCCTAACGATGGCGCAGGGGCGAGTGATATTGCAGCGTCCGTGGGTGACGGAGAAGACGACCCGTATGGGGGAGAAGCGGCCGCGGTATTGTTTTTTGGTGGCGCGCGAGGCGAATCGTATTGAGATTGCGCGGGCGGTGGAGCAGTACTACAATGTGGTGGTGGAGTCGGTGAATACGATGCGCTATCAGGGCAAGCGTAAGAGTCGCTACACGAAGCACGGGGCCACAGCTGGGCGCACGAATGCCTACAAGAAGGCCGTGGTGACGCTCCGTCAGGGCGACAGTATAGACTTTTATAGCAGCATATAGGAGATGGGAGTACGAAAGTTACGGCCGGTGACAGCAGGGCAGCGTCACCGCGCGATGAACAGATTTGAGGAGGTTACTTGCACCACTCCGCAGAAGTCGCTGCTAGAGCCGATCCGGAAGAGTGGTGGTCGCAACAACCAGGGCAAGCGGACGGTGTATCACCGTGGTGGCGGGCATAAGCGCCGTTACCGCGTGATAGATTTCAAGCGCGAGCGGGAGAATCAGCCAGCCGAGGTGTTGACGATAGAGTATGATCCCAACCGTTCGGCGCGTATTGCGTTGGTGCAGTATGCCGATGGGGAGCGTCGCTATATCATTGCGCCCGTGGGCTTGAAGGTGGGCCAGATGGTTGATTCGGGCCATGGGGTGGAGCCAGAGATTGGCAATACGCTCTACTTGAGTGAGATTCCGCTTGGCACGGTGGTGCACAACATCGAGTTGCAGCCTGGTCAGGGGGCCATTCTGGCGCGCAGTGCGGGCACCGGGGCGACGCTGCAGGCGCGCGATGGGAAGTATGCCATATTGCTTTTGCCGAGTACGGAGAAGCGCATGGTGCTGACGACGTGCAAGGCGACGGTGGGTCAGGTGTCGAATGTGGATCATAGCCTGGAGAAGTCTGGCAAGGCAGGTCGCAGTCGTTGGTTGGGTCGTAGGCCTCGAGTACGCGGCGTGGCGATGAACCCAGTCGATCACCCCATGGGCGGTGGTGAAGGGAAGGCTTCAGGAGGCCATCCGCGTTCGCGCACGGGTGTGTTGGCCAAGGGCTATAAGACACGCCATCCGAAGAATCCGTCGAGTCGTTTCATCATGGAACGCCGCAAGAAGAAATAGGGAGGAGACATGAGTAGGTCGTTGAAAAAGGGTCCCTTTATAGCCTACAAGCTTGAGCGGCGGATCCTGGAGATGAATGAGAAGAACAAAAAGCAGCCGCTGAAGACGTGGTCGCGGGCCTCGATGATATCGCCGGATTTTGTGGGCCACACGCTGCTGGTGCATAACGGGAACAAGTTTATCCCGGTGTATGTGACGGAGAATATGGTAGGGCATAAGCTCGGGGAGTTTGCCCCGACGCGTACGTTCCGCGGCCATTCAGGCAACAGGAGCTAACGGGAAAGGGCAGGATAGCATGGGAAAGCGAAAGAGGAATACCGCGAAGGCTTACCGAGAGGCGCGCGCCGAGCGGGCTGAGGCAACGCTGCGGGGGTGTCCGTTTCCAGCGCAGAAGGTGCGTTTGGTGGCCGATATGGTGCGTGGTCTTGATGTGAAGGAGGCGCAGGCGATATTGCGCTTCACGCAGCGCAACTCGGCGCCCTACATAGAGAAGTTGCTGTTGTCGTCTATGGCCAACTGGCAGCAGAAGAACATGGATAAGAGCTTTGATGATGCCGAGCTGTACCTGAAGACTATCACCGTGGGTGAGGGTCGGCAGATCAAGCGTATCCATCCGCGGGCGCAGGGTCGTGCGTTTAGGATTCTCAAGCGGTCGTGCCATGTGCATATCGAGCTGGGCGACAGGAAGCGTGAGCAGGTGGCGGAGCCAGTTGCGATGGACGGCACAGTAGTTACGGAAGGGTAAGGAGCCATGGGACAGAAAGTCAATCCGATAAGCAATCGCTTGGGGATCATCCGCGGTTGGGATTCCAATTGGTATGGTGGTCGTGATTACAGCGATAAGCTGGTAGAGGATGCGAAGATTCGGAAGTATTTGAAGACGCGTCTTTCGAAGGCGAGCGTGGCGCGCATAGTGATAGAGCGTACGCTGAAGATGATCACGGTGACTATCCATACGGGTAGGCCTGGGATGGTGATAGGTCGCCAGGGCGAGGAGGTGCAGCGTTTGGGTGAGGAGCTTAAGGCGTTGACCTCGAAGGATGTGCAGGTGAACGTGTATGAGGTCAGACACCCTGAGACCAACGCGGTGCTGGTGGCAGACAATGTGGCGCGCCAACTTGAGGGTCGAGTGTCGTTCCGTCGGGCGCTGAAGATGGCGGTGTCATCGGCGATGCGTGCTGGTGCCGAGGGGATCAAGATCCAGGTGGCGGGTCGTTTGGGAGGTGCGGAGATGTCGCGGGTTGAGACGGTGAAGGATGGTCGCATTCCGCTGCATACATTTCGGGCCGACATCGATTATGCGCTCTGTGAAGCATTGACGAAGGTAGGGCTGATAGGCGTGAAGGTTTGGGTGTGCCACGGGGAGGTGTATGGCCGTAGGGATCTTTCGCCCAACGTGGGTATGGGCACGCCGAGTGCTCAGCGTGGAGGTCAGCCGCGGGAGAATAGGCCGCGTCGTCGGGAGAATGCGCGCGGTGAGCGACGCGAGCGCGGTGACCGCCGTGAGCGCCGGTAGAGGGCTAAGCCGATTGAAAGGGACTAAGGATGTTACAGCCTAAGAAGACAAAGTACCGCAAGCAGCAGAAGGGTCGCATGAAGGGGAATGCGACTCGTGGGGCGCAGCTTGCTTTTGGTTCGTTTGGGATCAAGACGCTGGAGCAGGCGTGGCTGACGGGTCGTCAGATAGAAGCTGCTCGCCAGGCCGTGTCGCGCTATATGCAGCGTGAGGGTCAGGTGTGGATACGGATATTTCCCGATAAGCCGATAACGAGCAAGCCTGCTGAGGTTCGTATGGGTAAGGGTAAGGGTGCGCCGGAGGGTTTTGTGGCGCCGGTGACGCCTGGGCGCATGCTCATAGAGGCCGATGGTGTGCCGCTGGAGGTGGCCAAGGAGGCCTTGCGCCTGGCGGCGCAGAAGTTGCCAGTTGCCACTAAGTTTGTGGTGCGTAGGGATTATTCAGCGCAATAGGAGGAGAAGCGATGAAGATGTCGGAGGTGCGAGGACTTTCGAATGATGAGCTGCGCGATAAGCTGGCGGAGGCGCGCTTCAATCTGCATGCGCTGCAGATGAACCATGCGATATCGCCCCTGGAGAATCCGATGCGTTTACGGGAGGCGAAGAAGATGATTGCGCGTTTGCTTACGGAGCAGACACGCCGGGCGAAGCAGGATAAAGAGCAGGAGCAATAGGCGATGGGAGAAGAAGTGGCAAAGCGTCACCTGCGCAAGGTGCGTCAGGGACTGGTGGTGAGCGATAAGATGGATCGAACGATCGTGGTGGCCGTGCGCCGTCGGCTGATGCACCCGCTCTATGGGAAATATGTGAACCGTACGACGAAGTTCATGGTGCATGACGAGCAGAACGATTGCCATGTGGGCGATACGGTGCGCATCATGGAGACGCGCCCGCTGAGCAAGCGCAAGCGGTGGCGTTTGATAGAAATAGTAGAAAGGGCGAAGTAGCATGATACAGCAGGAATCACGGCTACAGGTAGCCGACAATAGCGGGGCGCGCGAGGTGCTGTGCATCCGGGTGCTGGGAGGCACGGGCAAGCGCTACGCCACGATAGGAGATAAGATCGTGGTGACGGTTAAGGATGCGACCTCGCAGGGCGATGTGCGTAAAGGCACAGTGAGCAAGGCGGTGGTGGTACGCGTGACGCGTGCGAAGCGGCGTAGCGATGGGTCGTACATTCGGTTTGACGACAATGCCTGCGTGCTGCTCAATAACGATGGGGAGATCCGCGGGACACGTATCTTTGGCCCGGTGCCCCGGGAGCTGCGTAACGGGTACATGAAGATCGTCTCGTTGGCCCCCGAGGTGCTCTAATAGGAGAGGAGAGATGAAGGCGAGATTGAAGATCAAGCGGGGGGACCAGGTGCGGGTGCTCACTGGGGCCTACCGTCGGACGGAAGGGAAGGTGTTGACGGTGCTGCCCTCGGAGTCGCGGGTGATCGTGGAAGGCGTGAACCTGATCAAGCGTCACACGAAGCCGAATGCGAAGTACCCCAAGGGTGGAATTATCGAGCGGGAGGCATCGATCCACGTGAGTAACGTGATGCTGATAGAGCCCTCAACGGGCAAGCCAACACGCGTAGGGCGCAGGCGCAATGAGGAGGGGAAGCTGGTTCGCTACTCGAAGAAAAGCGGAAAGGAGATACAGTAATGGCCTACGTACCAGAACTTCGTAATTACTACCGCGAGAAGGTGGTGCCAGCCCTGATGAAGCAGTTTAGCTACACCAGTCCGATGCAGGTGCCTAAGCTGGAGAAGATTGTGCTCAATGTGGGCGTAGGTCGTGCGACCGAGGACAAGAAGCTTGTGGAGCAGGCCCAGGCGGAGCTGACGCAGATAGCGGGTCAGAAGGCGGTGATTACGCATTCCAAGCGCGATATATCGAACTTTGGAGTGCGCCGGGGCAATCCCATCGGGACGATGGTGACGCTTCGTAGGGATCGGATGTACGAGTTTTTGGATCGTTTGATCAATGTGTCGTTGCCACGTATCCGTGATTTCCAGGGGTTACCGATGAATCTGGATGGTCGGGGAAACTACACGATGGGCTTGAAAGAGCAGATAGTGTTCCCGGAGATCGACATAGACAAGGTGTCGCGCATCAGTGGGGTGGAGATTACCTTTGTCACTTCTGCGCGTTCCGATGCCGAGGGGTTGGCCTTGCTACGGGAGTTTGGGATGCCTTTCAAGAGCGAAAAGAAGGAGTAGAGGATGGCAAAAGAGTCGATGAAGGCGCGTGAGCGCCACAGGGCAAAGCTGGTGGCGAAGTATGCGAAGAAGCGTGCGGCGCTTAAGGCAGCGGGCGATGCGGAGGGTCTTCAGAAACTGCCGCGCAATTCGAGTCCGTGCCGTTTGCACAACCGCTGCCGCATCACGGGTCGGGCGCGGGGCTATATGCGCCAGTTTGGGGTGAGCAGGATTACGTTTCGCGAGTTGGCCTCTCAGGGCTTGATCCCCGGGATTAAGAAGGCGAGCTGGTAGAATATTAGGAGGGAAGCCATATGTTGACTGATCCAATAGCGGATTACTTGACGCGGATACGTAATGCGGTGCGTGCAGGCCACCGGATGGTGGTGGTGCCGAGTTCGAACCTACGTCGCGATATGACGAGGATTCTTTTTGAGAAGGGCTACATCCTGAACTACCGGGTGGAGGATGATGGTAAGCAGGGGCTGATACGGATAGCTTTTCGGATAGACCCGAAGACCAAGACGAATGCGATCAAGTCCCTCCGCCGGGTGAGCAGGCCGGGTTTGCGCCAGTATAAGAGCGTGGACGAGCTGCCACGGGTGCTCAATGGTTTGGGGATAGCTATCGTGACCACCTCGAAGGGGGTGATGACGGATAAGGAGGCTCGCCGCGAGAACGTGGGCGGTGAGGTGATTTGCGAGGTGTATTAGCGGGGAAATAATCGAGAGGTAAGGCAATGTCGAGGATAGGGAAGAAGCCTGTAAACTTACCGGCGGGAGTGACCGTGGAGGTGGGTCAGGACCACGTGGTAAGCGTGAAAGGGCCCAAGGGTCATCTGACCCAGTGGGTACACCCTGACATCACGGTGAAGGTAGAGGGCCAAGAGGTGGTTTTGACTCGCCCAGGCGATGAGAAGCGTCTGAAGTCGCTACATGGGTTGTATCGGGCGCTCATCCATAATATGGTCTATGGCGTGTCGCATGGCTGGGAACTCAAGCAGGAGCTCATTGGTGTGGGCTTCAAGGCCGAGGCGCAGGGTCAACTGCTGAAGATGAGCTTGGGTTTTTCACACGATTTGTACATGCAGATGCCGCCTGAGGTGCAAGTGGAGGCCCAGACAGAGCGCCGCGGTAATCCGATAGTAACGTTCCGTTCGCCGGATAGGCAGCTGCTCGGGATGGTGGCGGCCAAGTTGCGCTCGATACGTCCGCCGGAGCCCTACAGGGGTAAAGGTATTCGCTTCGTGGGCGAGGAGATTCGCCGCAAGGCTGGTAAGACGGCTGGTGCCGCGGCAAAGTAGCATAGAGAGGAGAGAGAAGATGGGAGTGGCGAAGGTTAGCCGCCGCGCGAGGATCAAGCGGCGCATACGTCTGAAGATACACGGGACATCCGCACGGCCGCGCATGTGCGTGTTCCGTAGCAATAAGGGGATTTACGTGCAGTTTATCGATGATGACCGTGGTGTGACGCTGGCGAGCGCGGCCTCGAGCAACAAGGCGGTTGTCGATAAGGGCGCCATGACGAAGATTGCGCAGGCGCAAGAGGTGGGTAAACTAGCTGCTGAGGCTGCCAAGAGTAAGGGGATCAGCACGGTGGTGTTTGATCGCAGTGGCTACTTGTACCACGGGCGCGTGAAGGCATTGGCCGATTCGGCACGAGAGGGCGGGTTGGTATTTTAATATTGCAGTTATGCTAGCAGAGAAGAGGGAGCGAGTACGGCCCGCGGACTTGGAGTTGCAAGATAGGCTTGTGGCGTTGCAGCGGGTGGCCAAGGTGACAAAGGGCGGTAGGACGTTCAGTTTTGCGGCCATCGTGGTGGTTGGCGACATGCACGGTGTGGTGGGCTTTGGCCTTGGTAAGGCGGGCGAGGTGCCGGCTGCCGTGGCCAAGGGGGTAGAGAATGCGAAGAAGAATCTGTACCGCATTCCTATCTATAAGGGCACGATTCCCCATGCCCAGGAGGCTCGCTATGGTGGTGCGCATGTGCTGCTGCGCCCGGCCACGTCGGGTACGGGGGTTGTGGCAGGTGGTGCCATGCGCGCGGTGCTGGAGAGCGTAGGGATAACCGACGTGCTGGCGAAGTGCAAGGGATCCTCGAATCCGCACAACTTGGTCAAGGCGACCATGCTGGCCTTGCTGGAGCTACGCGATGCGCACATGGTGGCGCAGCAGCGGGGGATATCAGTCTCACGGGTGTTTAATGGATAGGAGCGTTGGGTGGAGTGAAATACAGAGTGCAGCAGGTCAGGAGCCTGATAGGGGCCACGAAGCGTCAGCGTGCGACGTTGCGCTACTTGGGCTTGGGCAAGATACATCGCGAGGCCATTGTGGAGGACACCCCCTCGATGCGCGGCGCGATAGATAAGGTTCGCCATCTGGTGGTGGTGGTGGAGCAGCAGTAGAATAAGAGCGAGGAGGGAAGGCGATGAGTAAAGAGATAGGGCTGGGGAATCTGCAGCCGAAGCGAGGTTCGGTGCATGCCCGTCGGCGGATAGGCCGCGGCCAGGGTTCTGGGCTTGGTGGCACATCGACTCGCGGCCATAAAGGGGCGCAGTCGCGTTCGGGCTATTCGCGCAAGATTGGTTTTGAAGGGGGGCAGATGCCGTTGCAGCGGCGGCTGCCGAAGTTTGGTTTTACGAATAAGTTCCGTGTGGTCTATCGGCCCATCAATTTATCGGTGCTGGAGCGTTTGGCTACGGCACGGCAGTTGGCTGAGATTACCCCAGAGTTGCTCTATGATCTCAAGCTGATTCGTCGGTCGGAGCGGTACAAGATATTGAGCAAGGGCGAGCTGACGGTCAAGCTTGATGTGAAGGCGCATGCCGTGTCAAAGGCGGCACGGGAGGCCATAGAGCGCCAGGGCGGGGCGATCACAATACTCTAGGCTATGAGAAAGTTCATCGAAACGCTCAAGAACATATACAGGATAGAGGAGCTGCGCAAGCGGATACTGTATACGTTGTGGATCGTATTGGTATATCGTCTTGGGAGTTTCGTGGTGCTCCCGGGTATCGATCCGACCAAGCTTGCTGCCCTCAAGCAACAGACGGCGGACGGGGTGCTCGGGTTTATCGACATGTTCAGCGGTGGTGCCTTCAGCCATGCCTCCATTTTCGCCCTGGGGATCATGCCTTACATTTCGGCATCGATCGTCATCCAGATCTTGGCAATGGTGGTACCCTATTTCCAGCGATTGCAGAAGGAGGGGGAGAGTGGGTTTCGCAGGATCAACCAGATTACCCGCTACCTCACGGTGCTGATACTTCTTCTCCAGGCTCCAGGCTACTTGGCCAATCTGCATTTCCAGCTCGATGCCTCCGCATTTGCTCTCCAGGGGTGGTTTTTCACGATCTCCTCGACCATCATCCTTATTGGCGGCACCATGTTCGTCATGTGGCTCGGTGAACGTATCACGGAGAAGGGCATAGGCAATGGGATCTCTCTGATCATCATGATTGGCATCATAGCCCGTCTGCCCTTTGCGTTGGCGGCGGAGTTCTTCTCGCGAGCTGAGGAGATGGCGGGCGGCTTGGTGATGTTCTTGGTGGAGCTGGTGGTGCTATTCGTGGTGTTCATGTTCTCTATTTTCCTGGTGCAGGGTACTCGCCGTATCCCGGTGCAATATGCCAAGCGCATAGTAGGCAATAAGCAGTATGGTGGGGCAAGGCAGTACATCCCGATTAAGGTTAATGCGGCGGGCGTGATGCCTATCATTTTTGCACAGGCCATCATGGTGTTGCCGGTGATGTTTACCCGCTATGATTCAGCGGGGGCCTCGGGCTTTGTGTCGGCTATGACCGACATCACGGGTTTCTGGTACAACTTCGTGCTGGCACTGCTCATCATCGTGTTTACGTATCTCTATACGGCCATCACGATAAATCCGAACATGATGGCGGATGACATGAAGCGTAACGGAGGATTTATACCCGGCGTAAAGCCAGGGCGAAAGACGGTAGAGTTTCTCTATACCATCATCAGCCGAGTCACGCTTCCCGGGGCCATATTCTTGGCATTTATTGCCATCATGCCATCGTTTGCCGTTATGTTTGGAGTGGATCGGCAGTTTGCTCAGTTTTACGGGGGCACCTCGTTACTCATTTTGGTGGGTGTGGTGCTGGATACCCTGCAGCAGATTGAGAGCCACTTGCTCATGCGCCACTACGATGGGCTGATGAAGTCTGGGCGTATCAAGGGGCGTCGTTAGCGTACAGGGAGAAGGGGCTTCGAATGTTTAAGCGAGACAGGCTTCGGACAGCTGAGGATGTGGCTAAGCTGCGGGAGAACGCCCTGCTGGTCTCTTCGACGCTTGCGGAGCTGGCCACGCTTATTAAGCCAGGAATTACTACCTTGGCACTCGATAAGGTGGCGCATGATTTTATCTGTGACCATGGGGCCAAGCCGGGTTTCCTGGGCTATGGAGGATTCCCGTACACGCTGTGTATTTCGGTGAATGACGTGGTAGTGCATGGTTTCCCGAGTGACTACGAGCTCAAGGAGGGCGATGTGGTGTCGATTGATTGTGGGACGATCAAGCACGGTTTCTATGGGGACTCGGCGTTTACGTTTGGCGTGGGTCAGCTGTCGGAGGCCGATGCGCAGTTGGTAGCGGCCACGCGCGAGTCGTTAGAGCGCGGGATAGCTGCGGCGGTGTCGGGGAATAGGACAGGCGATATAGGCCATGCGGTGCAGGGCTATGTTGAGCAGTTTGGCTATGGGGTGGTGCGTGAGTATGTTGGGCATGGGGTTGGCCGTTCCATGCATGAGCGGCCGGAAGTGCCCAATTACGGCAAGCCGGGCCAGGGCGTGTTGCTGCGGCCGGGGCTTAGTATCTGCATAGAGCCGATGGTCACGGCGGGGAGCTATAGTGTTAGTGTGGCCGATAATGGCTGGGAGGTCAGGACTGTGGATCACAAGAAGGCGGCGCACTTTGAGAAAACGCTGGTTGTGACAGGCCACGGGGCGCCCGATGTGTTGACCGACTATGGGGTGATAGACCAGGCGTTGGCCCGCGTGCAGGGTGCGTAGCGGAAAGAAAGGCGAAGGAAGATCAGATGTCGAAGCAGGACGCAATAGTCAAGGATGGGGTGGTGGTGGAGTCGTTGTCGAATGCGATGTTCCGTGTCGAGCTGGACAACGGGCACGTGATCATGGCGCATATTGCGGGTAAGATGCGGATGCATTTCATCAAGATACTTCCGGGCGATAAGGTGAAGGTGGAGATGTCGCCCTACGATTTGACAAAGGGTCGGATATCGTTCAGGTACAAGTAATAGCAAGAATTGGAGCGTAGAGCTGGGAATGAAGGTCAGAACGTCGATTAAGAAGCGTAGCGATGATTGCAAGATCGTGCGCCGGAAGGGTCGCTTGTACGTAATCTGCAAGAAGACGCCGAAGTATAAGCAACGTCAGGGTAAGTAAGGGAAGGAGCAGTATGGCACGTATAGTAGGGGTAGATTTACCCAAGAACAAGCGAGGGGAGGTAGCGTTGACCTACATCTACGGGATAGGGCGGAGCAGCGCGCGCGCCATCCTCGCCGAGGCGCAGATCGACTTGGATCGCAAGGTGCAGGACTGGACCGATGAGGAGGTGGCCTCCATCCGCGCCATTATCGGCTCGCAGTACAAGGTGGAGGGCGAGCTGCGCACCGAGGTGCAAATGAATATCAAGCGTTTGAAGGATATTGGCTGCTACCGGGGCATTCGCCATCGCTTGGGGCTGCCCGTGAGAGGTCAGAAGACCAAGAACAATGCCCGTACCCGTAAGGGGCCGAAGAAGACCGTGGCCAACAAGAAGAAAGCAACTAAATAGGTAGGGAGATGGCTAAGCAAGTAGCATCGAAGAAGAAGAAGGTGCATGTGGAGCCCGTGGGGCAGGCGCACATCCATTCTTCGTTCAATAATATCATCGTCACGCTGGCCAACGCCAACGGAGATGTGATTTCCTGGTCATCTTCAGGTAAGAACAAGTTCCGCGGTTCCAAGAAGAACACGCCGTACGCCGCGCAGATGTCGGCGGCCGACTGCGTCAAGGAGGCCTACGACCTGGGACTGCGCAAGGTGAAGGTCTATGTCAAGGGGCCTGGGTCGGGGCGCGAGGCTGCCATCCGTACCATCCACAATGCGGGGATAGAGGTGATGGAGATAGTAGACGTGACCCCGCTCCCTCACAACGGTTGCCGGCCGCCGAAGCGTCGCCGCGTGTAATGCGCAGTGCAGGCAGAAAGCCGGAAGAAGTTAAGAAGTAGATTAGAAGAAGGAGAGTATGGCGAGGTATATAGGGCCTACCACGAAGGTCGCCCGGAGATTTGGCGAGCCGATATTTGGGCCAGATAAGTCCTTCCAGCGAAGGACTAGTGCAGCAGGACGCAATAGGCCGAATCGGCGTAGGCGTAGGACATCGGAGTATGGGCTGCAGCTCATGGAGAAGCAGAAGGCCAAGTTCATCTACGGGCTGCTCGAGCGGCAGTTTGCGAATCTGTTTGACAGCGCATCGCGGCGTAAGGGCGTGACGGGTGAAATCTTGCTGCAGCTGCTAGAATCGCGTCTGGACAACGTGGTCTTTCGTCTGGGCATTGCCCCCACGCGGGCCGCAGCCCGTCAGCTGGTCTCACATCGTCACATCACGGTCAATGGCGAGGTGACCAACGTTCCTTCCTATCTGCTTAGGCCCTCGGATATCGTGGCCGTGCGCGATAGGTCTAAGTCGCTGGAGGTAATTGATGAGTCACTTCAGCGTAGCCGCACGGGTCGCTATTCCTGGCTCGAGTGGGACGCTGCGTCGAAGAGTGGAAAGTTCCTCAACTATCCCGATAGAGCTGACATCCCAGAGAACATCAAGGAGCAGCTGATAGTGGAACTGTATTCTAAGTAATCGAGAGGTCGTTGGCTATGGCGATATTAGATTTCCAGCGCCCGGATAAGGTGATCATGCTCTCCGAGGATGCGCACCATGGGGTGTTCCAGTTTCGTCCGTTGGAGCGCGGCTATGGTCAGACCATAGGCAATTCTCTGCGGCGCATTTTGCTCTCATCGCTCGAGGGCTTTGCCATCACCTCCGTGAAAATCGATGGTGTGGACCACGAGTTCGCCACCATCCCTGGCGTGCGTGAAGATGTAACCCAGATTATCCTCAACCTCAAGCAGGTACGCTTCAAGGCCGAGGGTGAGCTACCGAGCGAGAACGTTTCGGTCACCGTATCAGGCGAGGAGCAGTTTAAGGCAGGCATGATAGGCCAGTTCCTCACAGGGTTTACGGTACTCAATCCTGATCTGGTGATCTGCAATATGAATGCAGATGTCAACCTCAAGCTTGACCTGACCCTCCGTAAGGGGCGCGGCTATGTGACGGCTGATGACAACACCAGTGAACACGACACCTTCGGCGTGCTGGCCATGGATAGCATCCATACCCCGATCGTCAATGTGATGTACAAGGTAGAGAACTACCGCGTAGAGCAGAAGACCGACTACGAGATGCTGACCCTCGATGTCACCACGGATGGTAGCATCCTCCCTCACGATGCGCTCAAGGAGGCCGCGGAGATCTTGGTGTACCACTTCCGCCTCTTTACCGACGAAACCACCATGGTGCCTGAGGCCCAGCATGAGGACGTCGGGGAGATGGATAAGGACACCCTGCTTATGGCCCAGCTGCTCAAAACAGACCTGGATGAGCTCAACCTCTCGGTGCGCGCGCTTAACTGCCTGAAGGCGGCCAATGTGCTCACCCTCGGAGTGCTAGTCAGCCACAAGCGCACAGATCTCCTCAAGATTAGGAACTTCGGTGCCAAGTCGCTCAAGGAAATAGAAACGGTGGTCAGCAAAATGGGACTCACCCTGGGGATGGACGTGAGCAGGTATAATATTGAATAGAGAATACGTCGATGCGACACAATAAAAAGTTCAATCATCTAGGCCGACAGAAGGGACACCGGGAGCTCATGCTCTCCAACATGGCCTGCTCGCTTATCCTACACAAGCGAATCAACACCACCGTGGCCAAGGCCAAGGCTTTGCGCATGTACGTAGAGCCCATCATTACACGGGCTAAAGACGACACCACGCACGCACGTCGAGTGGCCTTTTCCGACCTGCGCTCAAAGTATGCGGTCACCGAGCTCTTCTCCAAGGTTCGTGAAGAAGTGGGCGACCGCCCAGGAGGGTACACACGTATTGTCCGAACGGGTCATCGCCCAGGTGATAATGCAGAAATGTGCCTTATAGAGCTGGTAGACTTCAATAAGGAATACAGCCAGGCCAAGGCCACCCATCCCACGGCCTCTCGTACCCGCCGCACGCGCAGAGGAAAGGGAGGTGCTGCCAAAACACAGCCCGCTGTTGCCCAGCCCGAATCAGGAGCTGCCGCACCAGAGCAACCACAGGCTGCGACTCAGGAGACGGTAACCGAGTCCTCTCCTGCTCAGGCCCAGGAAGCCTCAGCCTCAGAGAAGTAGGTACCAGGCACGGTATCTGAATTCCTAAAGGCGGGAGGCTCAAGTCCTTTCGCCTTTTTCTTTGCCTAGCTTCTCCTGGATATTCATACTCAGCTTCCCTTTCCGCTATGTCCCAACTGAATGTACGTGTTAGGTTTGCGCCTAGCCCCACGGGGCCTCTCCACATCGGGGGCGTGCGCACCGCGCTGTTCAACTATCTCTTTGCCCGCCATTTTGGGGGTACCATGGTGCTTCGAATAGAAGACACTGATAGCAAGCGCTACGTGCCAGGCGCCGAGGAGTATATCGTGGAGGCCCTGCGCTGGCTCAACATCCAGATAGACGAGGGCGTGAGTAGCCCCTGTGGAGATTTCGGCCCCTACCGTCAGAGCGAACGGAGAAGCATATACCAGCACTACGTGCAGCAGCTCCTTGATACAGGCCAAGCCTACTATGCTTTTGATACCGTAGCAGAGCTGGAGGCTGCCCGTGCAAGTAACCCCAATTTCATCTACGATGCCCATACCCGCCTACAGATGCGCAATAGCCTCACCCTGCCCCAGGAGGAGGTAATGCGCCTAGTGGACACAGGCGCACCCTACGCAGTACGCTTCAAAATTCAACCCGGAGAGCAGGTAGAGTTCACAGATCTCATCCGTGGCCGAGTAGCCATTGACTCCACGCTTCTCGATGACAAGGTGATCTACAAGCAGGTCGACGGCTTGCCCACATATCATATGGCCAACGTCGTGGACGATCACCTGATGGCCATAACCCATGTCATTCGCGGTGAGGAATGGATCTCCAGCACTCCGCTGCACGTATTGCTCTACAGGGCCCTCGGATGGCAGGACTCCATGCCCCAGTTTGCCCACCTAGCTCTTATCCTTAAGCCTGTCGGCAGCGGCAAGCTCAGCAAACGCGATGGCGACAAGTTTGGCTTCCCTGTATACCCCCTGGAGTGGCGCGATCCTGCAACGGGACAGGTCTCCCCAGGATACCGCGAGCAGGGCTATCTGCCCGAGGCCGTGGTCAACTTCCTGGCCCTACTCGGCTGGAACCCCGGCACCGACCAAGAACTATTCTCCATGGAAGAGCTCGCCAAGCTCTTCTCCCTCGAACGCTGTAGTAAGAGCGGCGCCCGGTTTGACTTCGAGAAGGCCAAGTGGTTTAACCATGAGTACCTCCTCCATTGTCCTCTGCCGCAGCTGCTCCCTCTGGTTGCGCCCATGCTGGAAACCGAGGGCATCCACGTTGACAAAGAGAAGCTAGCTGCAGCCCTAGAAGTCGCCCGCAGCAAGGCCCAGTTCTTGCCCGACCTGCTCCCTGAGCTCCGCTACTTTTTTGTAGCCCCCCAAGCCTATGATCCCGCAAGCCTCAAGAAGCACTGGAAACCAGCATCTGCCCAGTACCTTCAGGCCATGGTGCGCTGCCTTCAGGAGCTGCCCGATACCCCGACACAGCAGGACATCGAGCAGGCTCTGTACGAGGCTATAAAAGACCAAGAGCTGCCAATGGGTAAAGTCATGAACTCCATGCGCGTGGCTCTTGTGGGTACCTCCCGTGGGGCGCGTATCCACGAAATCATCGCGCTGCTCGGGATCAACGAGACGATTGCGCGTTTCCAGAAGGCCATTGCAGCCCTTGGTTAGCCCTACTACCCCAAAGATTCCTCCAACTACCGCACCTATCGAATGGGATTAGCGTGGTACGCCTGACCAGCGGAGGCCTCGCCACTCCCTAGGGAAGACCTCCGTGCGCTCATCTGTCGTACCCCCCTGCACGCTCCACTGACTTCGGCTCTACGACTACCACATCCCGACACCGACCAACGACTGGCTCCTCGTTCGAGCGCCCCTTCGAGAAAGTGGCCGGCGTACGTCTTCCTGTTGGATGCGGAGGCTCAGAATGCCCTTGCCTGCCCACCGCTTTGAAAGGTCAGCTACGGTTGGATGCGAGCGCAGGGCTACCGGCAACACCCCCAATGGAACCAAAGGCCACGATGTGCAAAGAGATGCACAAAGAAAGCAGCGCATTTTAGTGTATTCTTCTCGTGTGTAGAGTCCTTGGTGGGCAACTTCAGGGTGGGCTTTCACATCATGCCGAATGAGCTGCCTCCCCCTAGGCCCAGCGCGCAGTACAAGGCCCCGGTCTTCCAACGTGAGCTAGTATTTAGCCTCCACTGTGCCCAGTATACACCCACGCTTGGACTCTTGCATACGAACTAAAATACCACCTCGGCCAGAGTGCTATCCTCTATCATGTAGACGGCACACGCGCGGCCACAGCACATTCCAATGCGCAGGAGTCTGTGCTGGGTAGCGCGCAATTCTGCAAGACCTGTGGCTACCTGTAGCCAGTGTTTTGTTGGTCGTTGGGGCTTATCCCACGTTGCTGCCACACCTCCAGCACCACTCAATGGGCCTGCCCATGCTGCGGCAAAGCCGCGACTGTTGAGCTTGTCTGCTAGCGCATGGTGGCCGAGGGCCCAACCAGAGACTTCACCCCCCAGTCTCTATGCCAATGGGCAGCATTGCAGTTTTTGTGCGCATGGGGGCATATTCTGCGAGTGCGCCCCAGCGACCGGCTAAGGCCTACTTAGCAGCCTAATTCGCCTTGAGCTTGAGTACGTCCCATTCAAAGGGATACTCCATCCCGGCCAAGGTCAGGAAAACCGTGAGCTTTTTGCCCTTCTTCCGGTGGATCATGATGTAGCCTCGCAGCTCCTCCCCGGGGTGGAGCGTGGTGCGGCGCAAAACGCTCTCCTGGCTTAGCTGGTAGCGATGCTCGATCCTCTCCCCCTCTTTGTCGGCAAGCAGAGTGCTGGTGGCGGCCATGGCCACCGACGTGCTCGTGGGGTCTATTGCGGCATCGGCCACGCTGAGACCCGCCGAAATCCCTGTGAGTACTGCCGTCAGCGTGGCCAGCGACTTGGCCTTCTTCTCGTAGGCCTCCGCAGTCCACACTTCGAGTTCTCGCTCTTGGTCCTTCTTGTCTATTAGCTGCGCGCGCAGCTGTTCGGGTTGGAAGTCTATGGCCTGGCCGCTGACGTTGTGCAGGTAGAGGATGAAGCGATAGCTATCGCTCACTTCGTTGACGCGATCGAGGGCCGCCGCCAGCTGCACGCCATTCATCCGATAGCTCTGGTATGCTTTGCCCGCCTGGTATTCGATCTGCCGCTGCTCAGGGCTTGGCACCTCCAGCACGGGCGTATCGTCGGCCAGATTGTAGCGCACAACTTCACCCCCAGCGGTGTGCAGCTCATAGTAATCGCCCACGGGGGTTCCCTTGTCGTAATGGTACACACGCCATGACGACCCATCGGGGGCATATTCCACAGCCTCCCCGTCGACTACGCCCTCAGCCCAGCGGTACTTGCTCTTTACCGCTCCGTCTTTGTAGTAGGTCACCACCTCTCCCTCGAATGCCGAGCGTTGGTCGTCCACCGAGTCTATCGTCACGTATTGGCCCTCGCGCAGCAGCTCCCCGCTCAAGTAGAAATCACGGAAAATTTTGGCTGATCCTTCCGTATTGGGCAGCGTCATGGTGCGCCTAAAATCGGCCAACTCCGGCGCGGCGACCCCCTGCCCATGGCGATTGTAGTAGAGCGTACGCAGCGTGGGCTGCGCTATGGTAGCCACGGGGAACAGCACCGCAGCCAGCAGAGAAAAGATGAATATTAACTTGCGCATAGTATTGTACCCCTACTAATATTAATTAGTTATCTCTGCGAAGATACACTCTTTAAGCCAATTCTACCACCCATTCCATCCGCAGGGGGCTCACGTCCCAATTCGTCCTCTGTCACACCAAAAGCCTAGGCCTCGGGAACACCGTATGGTTACCTCCGGCCGCAGGGGATAGGATGCAAGCAAGAAAAGCTCCGTACCCGTTACCGCCTGCGCTATGCTGGGTGCGGGCGGAGGGTACGGAGTGCTACCCAGGGTGCAGAGAGCCTGCTACTCGTGGTGTTCTTCCACCTTGCTGGGGTCGTTCGTCAGCTCGATGCCTATGGCGCGGTAGGTCTCGTTGCCTGCCTTATCGGTGCAATAGACCATCAGGTGGTACTTCCCCAGCTCGGCATCGGCGGGGATCACGACCTCGTGCGTGTGCACGTGGGCATTCCGCTGGCCTGCTATCTCCTCGTGCACCTTCTCGTAGAAGAATGGCTTGGACCCAGAGCCCCCTTGACGGGTAGCACCGTGAGAATGCCCATCGGAGGCATTATGCACGTTGATCTTGTAGCTGGCCAGGGCCTCATTGTCCGCCAGGTCCATCTCCAAGTGCATGCTCTTGCCCACCAGCACACACTCGCCCTCCTCGGGCTCGGCAATGGTGATGGTGGGCTTCTCGGTGTCCTTATTTTCGTGCTTCTTGCACGACGCAATGGACAAGGTCAGGCTCGCCAAGAGCAAGGGCAGGAAAACAACACGGGTTCTCTTCATACCTGTAGTGTGTTAGGTTGATTATACGCTAGAAATGGAGCATTAGGCTTAGCTCGGCTGCGCAGCCCGCCTCGGGGATCTGGAGCCTACGGTAGTAGCTCAGGTGGTTGATGTAGCAACGATTGGTGAGGTTGTGCCCCTTGAGCGAAAGGTCCATGCGGCCCCTGTGGAATTGTCTAGAGTAGGTCACGTTGGCCTCGAGCAGGAAATAGCCCGGGGTCGGCTCCTCATTGCGCGACACCCTATCCTGCGCCAGGGTGTACCCTAGGGTCACGCTGAAAAAGAGCTTGCCCGCCCTTTGGGGGATACCGTGGCAAGTGTAGCCTACTTGGCCACGTAGCGAGGGGGCTGGCGTGAAGGGGAGGGGGTATCCATCTTCCAGGTTATGCTGTAGCACCGCGTCTGCCAAGAGCTGCAGCTCCACCTGCCAGCCCAACGCATAGCGCAAACGCAGCTCCCCGCCCCCCGTCAGGGCTTGCGCCTTGCGATATTGATAGACTTGCCCCGCGTGGGGGAGTATCGACCAGCGGCCCGTGGGCTCCAAGTAGATGTAGCGGAAGTAGTAGGCAACGAAGAGCGAGATGTCCAGCTGGAGTCGGGCAGCATTGAGCAGGTACTGCACATCAGCTTGTATGCCGCGCTCGGAGAGCAAGGTGAGGTCGCCCCGCTCATGCCGGAGCGCACCGTGGTGGAGACCGTTGGCTGCCAGCTCGTTGACGGTGGGCAGACGAAAGCACTGCCCCGCGTGGAACTTGAGTTCGTGGTGCGCAGAGGGCGTATAGACTAGCCCCAGAGCCCAGGAATAGTCGTAGAAAAGCTTTTTGAGCCCCGCCACCCGCTGGCTGAAAATGTCTATCTGCCCCGGGGAGTAAGCCGCATTTTTCTGGAGAAATGTGGCGAGGTATTGATCCCGGTAGGGGGTAATGTCCGTGTAGGCCACGTCGCCGCGGAACCCAGCTTCCAGCTTCCAATGGCTGGACATTTGGTAGTAAGCTATGGCGAAAAGCCCCCCCGAGGCGCGTTGGTAGTTGGGCAGTAGGAACCCATAGCCCGCGAAGGTGTGGCGCTGGTACTCGGCATCGAGTCCCGCTTCCAGGCGCAGGAAGGGGCGGATTTGCCAGCTCAGGCCCACGGAGGCTGATAGCGTGCGCAGATTGAAGCTAAGCTCCAGATCAGGATCCCTAGCGGGCATGGGCTGGTCGGGGTAGTGCGTGTGGAAGGTGGAGAGCTCCTGCCGCAGGTTGAGCTGGCCTCCCAGGAGGGCGCGCAGTTGCCAGCAGCCACCGAAGTGGGGCGATTGGTAGCGCAAAATGGCCTTATAGTGCTGCACTTGCGCCGCGGGAAGCTCGATGTTGAAGCGGCATCCATCGGGCTGCACGCGTGCCACGGAGGGAATCCCGTGCGCCCCCGGAAACATGCCATTGGCCATGTAGACCGAGGAGAGCGAGAGCGCCAGGTGGCCCCACGGGCCATGGAGGCCTTGATCCAGGGTGAAATCGAGCTCACGGGTGGCCGTGTTCTTAAGCTGACGGCGGACAATGGGCAGCCTCCACGAGAGGTAGTTGACGGTGTCGGTGGGGATGCCATAGTCGCCTGCCCCTATGGCCGTGCCCTGTAGCTGGCAATAGTAGTGCGTAGCGGCGTACGAGGCCCCGAGGGAGAGCCCGGTGCGCCAGGCGTTGGTCTCGCTCCAGAGGGCTAGGTCAGCATGCCACCCCTTCGGGGGTCGCAGGAGCTGCTCGTTGATCACTATGGCGCCCCCCATGGCCTCGCCGCCGTAGCGTAGGCTCATCGGGCCCTTGTAGACGGCCACGCGCCAGGCGGCCATCTGGTCCAGCTCGAGCGCATGATCCGCCCCCCACTGCTGGCCCTCCTGCTTGAGCCCACGGTCGATGACCGCCACCCGGTTGAACCCCATGCCGCGGATCATGGGCTTACTGCCCCCTTGACCTATCTGCATGGAATGCATGCCCGGCAGGGCTTCGAGCGACTGCGCCAGGCTGGCCGCACGAAGGGTACGCAGCTCCCTATGGCTCAAAATAGCCACATTGGCCCCCGTATTCTGCTGCTGCGCTGTGCGATAGCTGGTCGCAATACGAACCTCCTGGATCTCCGACTGCGTGCGGTGTAGGTGGAGCGCAAGGTGGGCTGCCCGCGCGGGCGAGAGTGGCAAACGCAGCACCTCATAGCCCAAGAGCTCTAGACGCAGAAACATGGAATCTGTGGGCTTGGCCCGTAGCCGGAAATCGCCCGCAGAATCCGTGTAGGTTCCTTGCTGGCTGGGGAAAAGCACCACCTGCACGTCGGGCACGGGCGCCCCAGTTGAAGCATCGATTACCGTCCCGCGTACGTCCAGCTGCGCAAGGCAAGGGCTGACCACCAGCAGGACCACCAACCAGAGTAGCCCCATTCGATAGCACCACCGGGACATAGATTCCTCCGCTTTACTGCTCTTCCTGCCAAGCCGACTGGAGCCTTTGCTGCTGCGCTCTAGCTCGCCGGTTGCATTCGGCGCACACCCCGTGCACAATGCTCTCCACGTATTCGGTGGTGAACCCCTTACGGTGCGCGTAGACGGGCGCACGGAGCTGGGTGAGGCACCAGACGCCATCGCATACGCTGCATACAAAGTGGGCATGGGCCGGCGGTAGCCCCAGGGGAGTGCTCAGCGCCCACTTCAGGCCCTCCTGGGCCGCAGAGATCCGGTGGATGACCTTGTGCTCCTCTAGGCTGCGCATGGTGCGGTAGAAGGTGGTACGGTCAAAAGAACCCCCTATCTCCTCTCGGAGCGCCCGCTCAGAGAGCGCCTCGTTCTTGGCCTCCAGGCAGTGCACCACCGCTGCCCGGCAATTCGTTCGACGGAGCCCGTGGGCCGCCCAGAAATCCTTTTCCATCCTCGTGCAAGCTTGATCCTATCGGCGCAAAAGTAGTGCTTTCTGCACATTATGTGCAACAGGTGGGCAAGTAGAGTTTTCTAACATATGAGCAACATACAGTGTGTCAATCTATTTTGAAATAAGAAATCCGATTTTAAAGTTGCTTGTGAATACCTGACATGGTTGCAACTGCACTCGAAATGCAACCTACCCCGGGGATGGACTCAGGGGACGATGCCGACTTTCCTGCTTATCTTTGCCACACCCCAGGATCGGGCACCACGCAACCCCACGCCCCCTGGGGGCAGCTCGCCCAAGAGCAAACAACCTAGGCTACTAACGTGTTCTAGTGTCAAGAGGTGTGCAACATCGTCTTGTTAATCAATACTGCCAGTGAACAAGTGTGGGATCTTGACCACATCGGCCCGCCTAGGGCTCGACATCGGCTCCACTACGCTTAAGCTAGCCGTACTCGACGCGCAGGGGCAGCTCCTCCACAGCCATTATGCGCGCCATCAGGCCGACATACCTGGGGCACTGGAGCAGGCGCTACAGCAGCTGGAGGGCGCCCAGCCGGGCGTGCGGATGGCAGTGGGTGTCACCGGCTCGGCCGGCATGGGGCTGGCGGCGCGCTGTGGCCTAGCGTTCACGCAGGAGGTGGTGGCGACCTGCAAGGTGGTCTCGACCTTCTTCCCCCAGGCCGCCAGCCTGGTAGACATCGGGGGCGAGGATGCCAAGATGATTTTCTTCTCCCCCGGCCACGCGCCCGATATGCGCATGAACGGCAGCTGCGCGGGCGGCACGGGCGCCTTCATCGACCAGATGGCCAGTCTGCTGGGAGTCGATGTGGCTACCTTGGGGCAAATCGCCCTGCGCGCCAAGCGGGTACACCCCATGGCCTCGCGGTGCGGCGTGTTCTCCAAAACCGATATCCAGAACCTGCTGGCCCGCAATACCCCACGGGAGGACATTGCAGCTTCTGTGCTGCACGCCGTGAGCTTGCAGGTCATCACCACACTCTCCAGAGGTTACACCCTCAGGCCCACCGTGATTTGCTGCGGAGGGCCCTTTGCCTTCATCCCCGCGCTGCGCCAGAGCTTCTGCCTGGTCGCGCACCTGCGCGATGGCGATGTCGTGGTGCCCGCGCACGCGGAGCTTTTCCCAGCTTGGGGCAGCGCGCTGGCCGCAGGGGGCAAGGAGTATTCTATCGAGGAGTTTAGAGCGCTCTTGGCCCAGAGAAACCACGCCTCGCGCGCGCCGCAGAGCTGGGTGTGCCCTCCACTCTTCCGTGCGCAGGAGGAGCTGGAGCGCTGGCAGCGCGAAAAGGCCAAGTACGCCCTCCCAACGGCGACCCTGGCCACGCTGGCGCACCAAAATTGCTACCTGGGCGTAGATAGCGGTAGCACCACCACAAAGCTCGTGGTAACCAACGAGGCGCAGGCCATTGTATACCGGCACTACGCGCCCAACCAAGGTGACCCCCTCGGGGCAGCCCGCACGGCCCTAGAGGCCTTTGCCAAGGCCTGCCGCGCTGAAGGCGTGGAGCCACGCATTGCCGGCAGCTGCGTTACGGGCTACGGCGAGGAACTGATCAAAACCGCCTTCAGACTAGAGCAGGGCATGGTGGAAACCCTGGCCCACTACCAGGCTGCCCTCTTCTTCGAGCCGCAGGTAAGCTTTATCCTCGACATCGGGGGGCAAGACATGAAGGCCATCTTCATCGACCAAGGGGCCATCGTCAAGCTGGAGATCAACGAGGCGTGCTCTTCGGGGTGCGGCTCCTTCATCGAAACCTTTGCCAAGGGTCTTGGGCAGCCGGTGGCAAACTTTGCCCACTTGGCCTGTACCGCCGAACATCCCTGCAACTTGGGAACACGCTGCACCGTGTTCATGAACTCCAGGGTCAAACAAGCCCAGCGAGAAGGGACGAAGCTGGCTGACATCTCGGCGGGCCTCGGCTACTCCGTTGTACGCAATTGCCTGCATAAAGTGCTAAAGCTCAGGGACTATAGCGAGCTTGGTGACCACGTGATGCTCCAGGGGGGCACCATGCGGAATGTGGCCGTGTGCCGAGCTTTTGAGCTGGAAACGGGTAAGCCGGTTATCGTTACCGATGCCCCTGAGCTCATGGGGGCGTGGGGCTGCGCGCTCCACGCTGCGCAGCAGGCCAACGCCAACGAACGGGCGCCCAAGCGCATAGGCGACTTGCTGGCCCACACCGATTACCAAACCACCCAGCAGCGCTGCCCCGGCTGCTACAATCACTGCCAAATAACAACCTTCGACTTCGGCCAGGCACGATGCTACTACTCGGGCAACCAGTGCGAGCGGGTCTACTCCAACGGTGGCCAAGGGCGCACCCAAGGGGTGGACCTGAGCGAGTGGAAGTATAGAGCCCTGCGCGCGACCGCCCGAGCAAAATCCAGCCAGACCCCATACCAGGGGGTTACCATCGGCCTGCCCTGGGCGCTTGGCATGTTTGAACACCTCACCTTCTGGAAGGAGTTCTTCACGCGCCTGGGCTTCCAGGTGGTGTTTTCGAACCCGAGTACCCTAGCCCAAACGGAGCTTGGTGCCCACACGGTGATGTCGGATAACATCTGCTACCCAGCCAAGGTGATGCACGGCCACATCATCGACTTGGTGGCTCAGGGAGTCGACCGCATATTCCTGCCCTTCGTGGTATATGAGCGCCTGGAGATAGCCCACGCCGATAACAGCTTCAATTGCCCCGTGGTCTCGGGCTACAGCGAGGTGATCAGGAGCGTCTTGAAAAACTACCAGGGGCACCAAGTCCCCATCGACGCGCCGAGCATCTCCTTCCGCAATCGGGCCCTGCTGCTCAAGGAACTCTCTGCCTACCTCCACAACGTGCGCCCTGGAAAGCACCTCCCCTCCACGCGGGAAGTGCGGGATGCCCTCGCGACAGCCCTAGAAGCCCAAGCGCGCTTCAACAGTGAACTACGACAGCGCAACGAGCAGGTAGCCAAGAGGGCCTTGGCGGAGGGGCGCATGCTCATCGTGTTGGCCGGCCGGCCTTACCACGTCGACCCCCTCATTCAGCATAGGATCTCCAGCATCATCGCTAGCTTTGGAGCCGACGTGGTCACCGAGGACATCGCACGCGAAGGCGGCCTCGTGCAGGCCCTGGTGGGCAGCTACCAGCAGTGGGCCTTTACCAGCCGGATCGCCGCCGCGGCCCACTGGGCGGCCCAAGCTGGCCCCGGGGTACACTATGTCCAGATAACCTCTTTTGGCTGTGGCCCCGATGCCATCCTGCTCGACGAGGTGAACCAAGCTCTCCACGCCTATGGCAAAAGTGCCACGATGCTCAAGGTCGACGATGTGAACCATGTGGGCTCACTCAAACTCAGGATTCGCTCCCTCGTAGAAAGCCTTCACCTCCAGCAGACCGCGCGGGCTGGCCGCCCCCTGACCAGCAACCAGCAGGTGCTATTCCGCCCAGAGGATAGGCGACGCACCATCCTGCTCCCCTGGTTTGCCGATGGCTACTCGGAGTACTTGCCTGCCCTATTTTCCCTGGCTGGCTACAAGGCCGTCAACCTGCCCCAAACCACGGACCAGAGCGAGAGCTACGGCTTGCGCTACGCCAACAACGAGGTGTGTTACCCCGCCACGCTCGTGGTGGGCGCCCTGATGCAGGCCCTCAAAGAGGGCCAGTACCGTCCCGATGACGTGGCCTTCGGCATCACGCAGACGGGCGGACAATGCCGCGCCACCAACTATCTGGCCCTAGTCAAGCGTGCCCTGCAAGAGGCTGGGCTCAGCAATATCCCCATCATCTCGGTGGGGGTGGGCGCAGCCAGCCTACACGATCAGCCTGGCTTCACCATCCCCTGGCGACGAATGGCCCTGCCTGTGCTGCGCACGCTGGTCTTTGCCGACATCATGGCCACCATGCTCCATGGGGCCTGCCCTCGCGAGCGGGAGAAGGGGCTGGCCAAGCACATCTACAAGCTCTACACCGCGCAGGCTATTGAGGCTGTGGAGCGAAACGCCACCCGGCGCCTGCCCTCGCTGCTGGAGCAGGCTGCCCACGCCTTCGCGGCCGCTACTCAACGGGTGGAGTTGCCAAGGGTGGGCGTGCTGGGGGAAATCTTCGTCAAATACAATCGCTTCGCCAACCGCGGGGTAGTCGATTGGCTTATGGCCCATGGTCTCGAGCCCGTGGTGCCTGCCATTGCGGAGTTCTTCTTCGAGGCCCTGGCTAGTAAGCCTGTGCGCGAGCGCACATACATCGACCACCGCGAGCCACTCACCCGCGCGTTCCCCGCGGTAGAGCGACTGCTATTTAGCGTGGTCAGGAGCATGGAACAGCGCGTAGCCGCCTTTCCCTACTATCGCCCCATTGTGCGGCCTAGCGCGCAGGCTCGCCTAGCAGCGCGCATTATCAACCTCAATGCCCAGTTCGGCGAAGGCTGGCTCATCGCCGGGGAGATTGCGCACCTGGCCGAGCAAGGCGTAACCAGCATCGTGAGCCTGCAGCCCTTCGGGTGCATCGCCAACCACATTGTATCCAAGGGTATAGAGAAACGGGCCAAAGAGCTCTACCCCGACTTGAGTCTGCTTTTCCTCGACCTCGACAGCGGCGTGAGCGAGGCGAACTTCGTCAACCGACTCCTGTTCCTCAAGGAGAACGCGCAGGCCCGGCGCCCCAGAGCCCGAGTAGTGGAAGCCAGGCATTAGGGCCTGAGGCGCGCAGGGCCCTAATGCCACCGCACGGCGCGGCGCGACGGGCAGCCCTACGCATAGGCTCCCAAGCAGACTGGAACCCCCTTCCCATACCTCCCCAGTGGCCACTCCGGAGAACACGCTGCGCGCCGATAGGGAGGGCACTGCGTGCGCCGATCTGCCCACATTGTGGCACCCCTGCACTCCACGCAGAGAGGTACTCTCAGCGTGGGTGCGCTTCACACCCCAGAGGCGGTGCTGCCCACTAGGAGCATAGAGTTTGGTATCCACCCCCCATAGCACTATTTTGCCCCATACCATCGCCGCATCATCGCCGTACCATCGCCGCATATTTTCGCTTTATTAGCGAACACGGAGCGGAGAGAGACCGCAGTTCTTACGTACAAGTGGAGTTTTCCCCGTTGTGGGCGCCTTGGCAGTTGGCCCTACAGGGAGAGGAATCCGGCGCGCGGCGCCTGTCGGCTACCCGCATGGGTTTGCAGAGAAAAGTGTACCTTCGCGGGAAAGACTATAAGCGTAAGAAGTCTATGATCATTATACCGGTGAAAGACGGGGAGAACATTGAGCGGGCGCTCAAGCGGTTCAAGCGGAAGTTCGACAGGACGGGGACCATGCGGGAGATTCGCCGCCGCCAGGCCTTCGACAAGCCCTCGGTGCTGCGCCGCCAGGAGATAGAGCACGCCAAGTATATACAGCAGCTCCAGGATCGGGAGGAGATGTAGTCGGCGCAGCCAAGCGCCATGTTTGGGCGCAAGCCTTGCGGGAGGTTGTGAGGGGATGCATGCCGAGCTAGAGGAGGCGGTGGGGCGCTTCGAGGCCTATCTCCGCTACGAACGCCGGTACTCAGAACACACGGTGGTGGCCTACGTGACCGATGTGCGGGAGTTCTTCTCCACGCTGCGGGACGATGGCTCAATGTCCTCCACCGTGCTGCGGGGCGATGTGGTGGAGTGGATGAGCGAGCGGGTTGCGCGGGGCTGCAAGCCCACTACGGTCAACCGCGGGCTCTCGGCGCTGCGCTACTACTTCCGTTTTTTGCGCCGCGAGGGGCTTCAGGAGGACGACCCCACCTACCACGTGCAGAGCCTGCGCGTGCCAGAGCGCCTGCCTACGGTGCTTACCGAGGCCGAGGCCGCCCGCCTGTTTGACCAGGTGACTTACCCTGCGGGGTGGCTCGGGCTGCGCGATCGTCTGATCCTGCTCTTGCTCTATACCCTTGGGGTGCGCCGTAGCGAGTTGCTGGCGCTGGCATGGCGCGATTTCTCAACGGGCTACCAGCAGGTAAGGATTCTGGGTAAGGGGCGGAAGGAGCGCTTCTTGCCAGTGTTGCCAGAGGCCGCGCAGTTGCTGGGGCGCTATCGGGAGGCCACCCGGGTGGAGTTCGCAGCCCAGTCGTGGGATGCGCCGGTGATTCTCGATGACCAGGGGGCGCCCATGGAGGTCCCCCAGCTCTATCGGCTCGTGCGGGACTACCTGGGGCAGGTGACGACCATGCGCTACCGCGGTCCCCACGTGCTGCGCCACAGCTTCGCCACGCACATGCTGCAAGAGGGGGCCGACATACTCACCATCCAGCGGCTGCTCGGCCATAGTAGCTTGCACTCCACGCAGGTGTATACCCACGTGGATGCCAGCCTGCTGCGTAAGGAATACCAACAGGCCCATCCCCACGCACGGGGGAAGCGGCCAAAAGAATAATAGCGAGGGTATACGATTATGGGGATGAAGATCAACATTCAGTCCGTGGGGTTCACGGCCGGGCAGCAGCTGCTCGACTTCGTGCAGGAGAAAACCGGCAAGCTGCTCCGATTCGACGACACCCTCATGGGGGCCAACGCCATCCTGCGCCTAGAGAACGCCAACACGAAGGAGGAACGCCACGTGGCCGAGATCACCTTGGAGCTCCGGGGCGACAAGCAGTTCGCCAGCAAGAGCGGGGCCACGTTCGAGGAGGCCGTGGCCGAGACGCTCGACGCGCTGCGCAGCCAGCTCCAGCGCCGTAAGGGGAAAATTCGCGACTAGCGTCATCCACCCCGCGAGGCGTGTGTTGCTGCGAGATCCAGGCCGAGGCGTACCGGAGGGAACGGGGCATGGATTTGGAAGATTGGGCAAGATGGCCTATCTTCGCGCTTCGTTTGGGTTGCATTCGCCGATGTAGCTCAGTTGGTAGAGCAGCTGATTTGTAATCAGCAGGTCGTGGGTTCGAGCCCCTCCATCGGCTCGGCGAGCTGGGCGAGTGCGTAGGCAGAGGGGCGAGGGGTGTGGTCTTTGAGATGGTTCAAGGGAAGATACCAAAGCGGTCAACTGGGGCAGACTGTAAATCTGCTGGCGTACGCCTTCGTAGGTTCGAATCCTGCTCTTCCCACGGTGCCATGGGCGGCCGGAGTCGGGCGGGAGTAGCTCAGTTGGTAGAGCGTCAGCCTTCCAAGCTGATGGTCGCGGGTTCGAGTCTCGTCTCCCGCTCATAGTAGGCCGATGTAGCTCAGGGGTAGAGCGCATCCTTGGTAAGGATGAGGTCGTGAGTCCAATTCTCACCATCGGCTCAGGGTAGCAGTGCGCGGGGCGCACGGTTAGGAAAAGGTTAGTGTAATAGGATAATCAAGGTCAGAGGTTATGGCTAAAGAGAAGTTTAATCGGTCGAAGCCCCATGTGAACATTGGGACGATAGGCCACGTGGATCATGGGAAGACGACCCTGACGGCAGCTATCACCAAGGTGCTGCACGATGAGGGCCATTCGCAGGAGGAGGCGCGGTCCTTCGACTCGATCGACAATGCGCCCGAGGAGAAAGAGCGCGGTATCACGATCAACACCTCGCACGTAGAGTACGAGACCGCCTCGCGCCACTACGCCCATGTGGACTGCCCAGGCCACGCTGACTACGTGAAGAACATGGTGACGGGCGCGGCCCAGATGGACGGCGCCATCCTCGTGGTGGCGGCTACCGATGGCCCCATGCCCCAGACCCGTGAACACATCCTGCTAGCTCGCCAGGTGAACGTACCAAAGATCGTGGTCTTCATCAACAAGTGCGACCAGGTGCAGGACAAGGAGATGCTGGAGCTGGTGGAGATGGAGGTGCGCGATCTGCTGAACTTCTACAACTACGATGGCGACAACGCTCCAATCATCCTTGGCTCTGCGCTCGGCGCCCTGAACGGCGAGAAGGAGTGGGTGGCGAAGGTTGATGAGCTCATGGCGGCCGTGGATGAGTACATCCCCGTGCCCAAGCGCGACAACGAGAAGCCGTTCCTGATGCCCGTGGAGGACGTGTTCTCCATCACTGGCCGCGGCACCGTGGCCACGGGGCGTATTGAGACCGGCGTGGTGCACATGAACGACGAGGTGGAGATCGTAGGCCTGGGCACCGAGAAGAAGAAGACGGTGATCACGGGCATTGAGATGTTCCGCAAGCAGCTCGATGAGGGCGAGGCGGGCGACAACGCTGGCCTATTGCTCCGCGGCATTGAGAAGGACGAGATCAAGCGCGGCCACGTGCTGGCCAAGCCTGGCTCCATCACCCCGCACACGGTGTTCAAGGCCGAGGTCTACGTGCTGAAGAAAGAGGAGGGTGGCCGCCATACGCCGTTCCACGACAACTACCGCCCGCAGTTCTACATCCGCACGGCCGATGTGACCGGCGAGGTGAAGCTGCCCGAGGGGCGCCCGATGGTGATGCCCGGGGATAACGTGACCATCACCGTGAAGCTCATCTACCCGGTGGCGCTGAACATTGGTCTTCGCTTCGCCATCCGCGAGGGCGGGCGCACCGTGGGCGCTGGCCAGGTGACCGAGATCGTGGAGTAAGCAACGATTCTACTATATGTCCCCCGCCCGTGCGCTGGGGGGCATTTTTTTGGACGGGTGTAGCTCAGTTGGTAGAGCACTAGTCTCCAAAACTAGGTGTCGGGCGTTCGAGTCGCTCCTCCCGTGCAGCAGAAGAGGACAGCTATGAGAGTACGACAGTACCTGCGCGAGGTGTATGACGAGATGGTGTATAAGGTCACGTGGCCTACGTGGCGCGAGCTCCAGAATAGCGCTATCATAGTCATGATAGCTTCCCTATGTATAGCGGCTATAGTGCTCGTCATGGACTTGGCGTTTGAGAACGTACTGGATTGGATTTACCGGATCCTATACTAGGAGAGGATGGGTGCAGTGGCGGAGGAGACGGTAAGCCTGCGGTGGTACGTACTGCGGGCGATCAGTGGGCGTGAGCGCCGCGTGGCGCAGCACATCGAGCGGGAAGTGGCTCGCCTTCATCTCGATGGGCTGATCGATGGTGTGCTCGTGCCGGTGGAGAAGGTGTTCCAGATACGTAATGGGCGGAAGACCAGCAAGGAGCGGGTCCTCTTCCCGGGCTACGTGTATGTGGAGGCCTATTTGACGCCGGAGGTGGAGCAGTTTTTCCACGAGGTGCCTGATGCGCTGGGGTTCTTGACCAATGCGGCCGGGAAGGCGGCATCGCTGCGCGAGGCTGAGGTGAACCGGATACTGGGCAAGACCGACGCGCTCGCCGAAGGCGAAGCCGCCCTGGAGGTCTCCTTCGGGGTGGGCGACACGGTGAAAGTGATCGATGGGCCCTTCAGCACCTTCACGGGTGTAGTGTCGGAGGTCAACCTGGAGAAGCATCGCCTGGTAGTGCTGGTGAAGATCTTTGAGCGCAAGACGCCCATCGAGCTGAGTTTTCTGCAGGTAGAGAAAGAGTAAACGGAAAGAGGAGGACGAGATGGCGAAAGAGGTTGCAGCTCTAATCAAGCTGCAGATTAAGGGTGGCGCGGCGAATCCGGCTCCTCCAGTTGGCCCGGCACTGGGTGCCAAGGGGGTCAACATCATGGACTTCTGCAAGCAGTTCAATGCGCGCACGCAAGCCCAGGCCGGAAAGCTGCTCCCGGTGGTGATCACGGTGTACTCCGATAAGTCGTTCGAGTTCATCATCAAGAATCCGCCCGTGGCTGCCACGCTGAAGGAGGTCCTCAAGCTCAAGGCAGGATCGGCCGAGCCCAACCGCCACAAGGTGGGTCGGTTGACCTGGGAGCAGGTCAAGGATATCGCGAAGGAGAAGATGCCCGACCTCAATTGCTTCACGCTGGGGTCCGCCATGCACATGGTGGCCGGCACAGCCCGGAGCATGGGCATAGCAGTCGATGGCCCGTTCCCAGAAGAAGTAGGAGAGTAGGGTATGCGATTGAGTAAGAACCGTAAGGCGGTAGTAGCCAAGATGGCCCCAGGGACCAAGTATGGCCTTCTGCCCGCCATGGAGCTGGTGAAGGACATGACCTACACCAAGTTCGATGCCTCGGTGGACATGGACATACGGCTGGGCGTGGATCCGCGCAAGGCCAACGAGAATGTGCGCGGCGTGGCCACGTTGCCCCACGGCACGGGGCGCACCAAGCGCGTGTTGGCTCTCTGTACGCCCGACAAGGAGGCCGAGGCCAAGGAGGCCGGGGCTGACTACGTGGGGCTCGATGAGTACGTGGCGAAGATCAAAGAGGGCTGGCTTGACTTCGATGTGGTGATCACGCAGCCGCAGAACATGGGGAAGGTGGGCCAACTAGGGCGCGTGTTGGGTCCCAGAGGACTCATGCCTAACCCCAAGAGCGGCACGGTGACCCAGGAGGTGGGCAAGGCCGTCAAGGAGGTGAAGGCCGGGAAGATTGACTTCCGGGTGGACAAGACGGGCATCCTGCACGTTTCGATTGGGCGGGTGTCGTTCTCGCCCACGCAGCTGAAGGAGAATGCCGAGGAGCTCCTGCAAATCGTCATGCGCCACAAGCCCCAGGCACTCAAGGGGGCGTATGTGAAGAGCGTATACGTGTCGAGCACGATGAGCCCGAGCGTGGGCATCGATCTGCAGCAGCTCAAGGAAGTAAATTAGGGCGGAGGCGAGCGAGATGACTAGAGATGAGAAGCAAGCCCAGGTGGCGAAGCTGGGGGAGATGCTGTCTTCCAAGGCGCATTTTTACTTGGCAGATATATCGGGCCTGACGGCCGAGCAGACGACGCAGCTGCGTCGGTTGTGCTTCCAGCAGGGCGTGGAGCTGCACGTGGTGAAGAACACGTTGCTGCGCCGGGCGCTGCAAGCACGGCAGGTGGCCGACTACGAGCCGCTCTATGAGCATTTGAAGGGTTCTACCTGTGTATTTTTGTCGGATGTGGCCAATGCGCCCGCCCGGCTGATCAAGGAGTTCCGCCGTACGAGCGAGAAGCCGATTTTGAAGGCGGCCTACGCCGAGGAGTCGGTGTATGAGGGCGATGGGCAGCTGGAGATGCTCTCCACGCTCAAGAGCCGCGAGGAGCTGATTGCCGATGTGGTGATGCTGTTGCAGTCGCCCATGCAGCGCGTGGTTGGGGCGCTCTCCTCAGCCGGTGGGAACTTGGGTGGTATATTGAAGACGCTCAGTGAGCGCGCGGCCTAGTGGGGCCGTAGGAGTCCAAATAGACAAAGAAACGGATTACAAAGATGGCAGATTTGAAGAAGCTGGCTGAAGAGCTGGTGGCTCTTACAGTGAAGGAAGCGACCGAGTTGGGGCAGATCCTAAAGGACGAATACGGCATCGAGCCTGCGGCCGCGGCGGTGGCGGTGGCTGCGCCGGCGGCTGGTGGAGCTGGGGCCGCAGAGGAGAAGTCGAGCTTTGACGTTGTGCTTACTTCGGCCGGGGGCACGAAGCTGCAAGTGGTGAAGAAGGTGAAGGATTTGCTGGCCGTGGGTCTCAAGGAGGCCAAGGATCTGGTCGATGCCGCCCCTAAGACCCTCAAGGAGGGCGCAAGCAAGGAGGAGGCCGAGAGCATGAAGGCCGCGCTGGAGGAAGTAGGCGCCGAGGTTGAGCTTAAGTAGTCGCGCTCGAGTGCCGTTGCGTACTCGATGGAGCGAAGGCTAGTTACACGATTAGGGGGCGTGGTATGGCTGCATACCATGCTTCCTAATTGTGGTGTCTATAGGTTGCGGTCCCGCTAGGTTCGCAGCCAGTGTTTCTGGGTGCTACTACTTAAGATCCCTTTCCATGAATCGTAAACCAGTGATCACGGAGTCAGGGCGCGTGACATTTGCGCGCGCCAGAGCGCACTTTGATTACCCCGATTTTCTCGAGATACAAGTCAAGAGCTTCCGTTCGTTCTTTAGCCTGTGGACTACGCCAGAGCAACGTAAGCAGGAGGGGCTGTATACCGTATTCACGGACAACTTCCCCATCACCGACACGCGCAACAACTTCGTGTTGGAATTCTTGGACTACCACATCGACCCGTCGCGCTACACGATCGATGAGTGCATAGAGCGCGGCCTCACCTATAGCGTTTCGCTCAAGGCCAAGCTCAAGCTCTACTGCACCGACAAGGACCACGAGGACTTCGACACCTCGGTGCAGGATGTCTATTTGGGCACAATTCCCGACATGACCCCCCGCGGCACGTTCGTCATCAATGGGGCCGAGCGCGTGGTGGTGTCCCAGCTCCATAGGTCGCCGGGAGTGTTCTTTGCGCAGTCCATCCACAACAACGGCACCAAGCTCTACAGTGCCCGCATCATTCCCTTCCGGGGGTCGTGGATAGAGTTTGCCACGGACATCAACAACGTGATGTATGCTTACATCGACCGGAAGAAGAAGTTGCCCGTCACCACGCTGCTGCGCGCCATCGGCTACGATACCGATAGCGACATCCTGGAGATCTATGGGCTGGCCGACGTCATAGAGGCTACCCCGGAGCAGCTGGAGGCTAACAAGGGGCGCAAGCTGGCCGCCCAGCTGCGCCGGGCCTGGAAGGAGGACTTCGTGGACGAGGAGACGGGCGAGGTGGTCATGTCGGAGCGGACCGAGGATATTCTCGAGCGCGGGGCCGAGCTCAACGAGGAGAATATCGCCACGATCCTCGAATCGGGCGTGAAGACGATTTCGCTCCATAAGGACGATGCCAAGTCCATGGAGTACAAGATCATCTACGATACCCTGGAGAAGGATACCACCGTGAGCACCACGGAGGCCGTCAAGTTCATCTACCGGCTGCTGCGCAACTCCGAGCCGCCGGACGAGGCCACGGCGCTGGATGTGATCGACAAGCTCTTTTTCTCCGAGCGTCGCTACGACCTCGGGAGCGTGGGGCGCTTCAAGATCAACCGTAAGCTCCACATCACCGATGTGCCGGAGGATGTGCGCGTGCTCACCAAGGAGGATATCATCAAGATTATCGCCTACCTGATAGAGCTGCGCAACTCGAAGGCGGATGTGGACGACATCGACCACCTGAGCAATCGCCGCGTGCGCACGGTGGGCGAGCAGCTGGCTAACCAGTTTGGCGTGGGGCTGGCTCGCATGGCGCGCACGATTCGCGAGCGCATGAATGTGCGCGACAACGAGGTGTTTACCCCCTCGGACTTGGTGAATGCCAAAACGCTCTCCTCGGTGGTCAATTCCTTCTTTGGCACGAACCAGCTCTCGCAGTTCATGGACCAGACCAACCCGCTGGCCGAGATGACGCATAAGCGCCGCTTGTCGGCCTTGGGGCCAGGTGGCCTGACGCGTGAGCGGGCGGGCTTTGAGGTGCGAGATGTGCACTACACCCACTATGGGCGGCTCTGCCCGATAGAGACCCCTGAGGGGCCCAACATCGGCCTGATCTCCTCGCTGTGCGTCTACGCACGGGTGAATAGGTTTGGCTTCATCGAGACTCCCTACCGTAAGGTACACACCGGGGTGGTGGACTTCTCGACGGAGGGCGTGGGCTACTACACGGCCGAGGAGGAAGAGGACAAGATTATTGCCCAGGCCAACGCGCCGCTGACCGAGGACGGACACTTTGAGCGCGACCAGGTGAAGGCCCGCGAGGGTGGTGAGTTCCCGGTGGTGGCACCGGGTGAGGTGGCTCTCATGGACGTGGCCCCGAACCAGATTGCCTCCTTGGCGGCCTCGCTCATCCCGTTCCTAGAGAATGACGATGCCAACCGGGCGCTCATGGGGGCCAACATGATGCGCCAGGCCGTGCCGCTGCTCATGCCGGAGGCCCCCATTGTGGGCACGGGGCTGGAGGACGTGCTCGTGCGCGATAGCCGCGTGCAGATCGTGGCCGAAGGGGCGGGCGTGGTGGCCTACGTGGATGCCGAGCGCATTGAGGTATGCTACGACCGCACGGAGGATGAGGAGTTCTGTAGCTTTGATCCGCCCACCAAGGTCTACAAGCTGCCCCACTACCAGAAGACGAACCAGAGTACGAGCATCACCCTGCATCCCACCGTGAGGCCTGGCCAGCGCGTGGAGAAGGGGGAGCTGATGACCGATGGCTACGCCACCCAGAAGGGCGACTTGGCGCTGGGGCGCAATCTGCTGGTGGCCTTCATGCCGTGGAAGGGCTACAACTTCGAGGATGCCATTGTCATCAACGAGCGCCTGGTGCGGGAGGATTTCTTCACCTCGGTGCATGTGGATGAGTACATCCTGGAGGTGCGCGATACCAAGCGGGGCGAGGAGGAGCTGACAGCCGATATCCCCAACGTGAGCGAGGAGGCCACCAAGGAGCTCGATGAGCACGGGATGATCCGCATCGGGGCCAAGGTGGAGCCGGGCGATATCCTGATCGGGAAGATTACCCCGAAGGGGGAATCTGACCCCTCGCCCGAGGAGAAGCTGCTGCGGGCGATTTTTGGAGATAAGGCGGGCGACGTGAAGGATGCCTCCCTCAAGGCCTCGCCCTCGTTGACGGGGGTGGTGATCGACAAGAAGCTGTTTGTCAACAACCAGAAGCAGAGCCGCCGTCACCGCAACACCACCAAGGTGGAGCAGGCGATGGTGGAGGAGGAGGCCAAGAAGCAGGTGGCCGCCGTGCGGGAGCAGCTCATCGATAGGCTCTCGCAGCTGGTGCTCAATAAGAAGACGCTGGGTATCAGCGACTACTACGGCACGGAGAAGCTGGCTGCGGGGCAGAAGATCACCTCCAAGCTCTTGCAGAGTTTGGACTACATGGAGATCAACCCCAACAACTGGATAGCCGATGGGCATAAGAGCGAGCTGGTGGCCAAGCTGGTGAATAACTTCATCCGCCGGCTCAAGGAGATCGACGCAGTGCGCCAGCGGAAGAACTTCAACATCACGGTGGGCGATGACTTGCCGACGGGGATCTTGCAGCTGGCCAAGGTGTACATAGCCAAGAAGCGTAAGATCAGCATAGGCGACAAGATGGCCGGGCGCCATGGGAATAAGGGGATAGTCTCCAAGATAGTTCGCGAGGAGGACATGCCCTTCCTGCCCGATGGCACGCCGCTGGACATCGTGTTGAACCCGATGGGTGTGCCTTCTCGAATGAACCTGGGGCAGATCTACGAGAGCGTATTGGCCTGGGCTGGGCGGAAGCTGAATTTGCGCTTCGCCACGCCGATTTTCGATGGGGCGTCGCTCGATGACATCAGCGAGTACATGGAGAAGGCCAACCTGCCCCGCTACGGCAAGATGTTCCTCCGCGATGGGGAGACGGGCGATGTGTTTGATCAGCCGGCCACCGTGGGGGTGATCTACATGTTGAAGCTCGGCCATATGGTCGATGACAAGATGCATGCCCGCTCGATAGGCCCCTATTCGCTCATCACGCAGCAGCCCCTGGGCGGCAAGGCCCAGTTTGGCGGGCAGCGCTTTGGCGAGATGGAGGTGTGGGCCCTGGAGGCCTGGGGCTCCTCGCACGTGCTGCAGGAGATATTGACGGTGAAGTCCGATGATGTGGAGGGGCGCGCCAAGTCCTACGAGGCGATCGTCAAGGGGGATGTGATGCCCGAGTCGGGGACGCCCGAATCGCTCAACGTGCTGCTCCATGAGCTGCAAGGGCTGGGGCTAAAGATCGAGATGAGCTAGAGCGGGCGGTTAAAGTAAGGAGAAGCGAAGCGAAATGGCAATGAATCGTAAGGATAGCGGCGCGGAGAGCAGGCAGTTTTCGCAGGTTCGGATCAGCCTGGCCTCGCCCGATGATATCTTGGCCAATTCCTACGGGGAGGTGACCAAGCCGGAGACGATCAACTACCGGACCTACAAGCCTGAGCGCGATGGCTTGTTCTGCGAGAAGATCTTTGGCCCTGTAAAGGACTACGAATGCCACTGCGGCAAGTACAAGCGCTTGCGCTACAAGGGCATAGTGTGCGATCGTTGCGGCGTGGAGGTGACGGAGAAGAAGGTGCGCCGTGAGCGTACGGGCCATATTTCGCTGGTGGTGCCCGTGGCGCATATTTGGTATTTCCGCTCGTTGCCCAACAAGATCGGGCATCTGCTGGGGATGAAGACCAAGGCGGTGGACGCCATCATCTACTACGAGAAGTACGTGGTGGTGCAGCCGGGGCCCACGGAGCTGCAGCGGCTGGAGCTGCTCGACGAGGAGGCCTATCTCGACGTATTGTCCACTCTTCCCAAGGGCAACCAGCAGAAGGACGACAAGGATCCCGATAAGTTCATCGCCATGATGGGGGCCCCAGCCCTGGAGTACCTGTTGCGCCAGGTGGATCTGGATGCGTTGAGCTACCAGCTGCGCGAGACGGCCGAGAGCGAGACCTCCGTGCAGCGTAAGACCGAGGCTCTCAAGCGGCTCCAGGTGGTGGAGGCCTTCCGGGAGTCGCAGGGGGTGAGCCGGCCCGAGTGGATGATTATGCATGTGATCCCCGTGATTCCCCCCGAGCTGCGGCCGCTGGTGCCGCTGGATGGTGGGCGCTTTGCCACCTCAGATCTCAATGACCTCTACCGCCGGGTGATAATCCGTAACAACCGGCTCAAGAAGCTCTTGGAGATCAAGGCCCCCGAGGTGATACTGCGCAATGAGAAGCGCATGCTACAGGAGGCCGTAGATTCCCTGTTCGACAACACGCGCCGGGCCAACGCCTCGCGCTCCGATGGGAACAGGCCGCTCAAGTCGTTGAGCGATAGCCTCAAGGGCAAGCGGGGGCGCTTCCGCCAGAATCTGCTGGGCAAGCGGGTGGACTACTCGGCGCGCTCGGTGATCGTGGTGGGGCCTGAGCTCAGGATGCACGAGTGCGGCTTGCCGAAGGATATGGCGGCCGAGCTCTATAAGCCGTTTGTGATCCGGCAGCTGCTGGATCGGGGGATCGTCAAGACGGTCAAGTCGGCCAAGAAGGTGGTCGATCGGCGCGACCCGGTCATCTGGGACATCTTGGAGAATGTCCTCAAGGGGCACCCCATCCTGCTTAACCGCGCCCCAACCCTCCACCGATTGGGCATCCAGGCCTTTCAGCCAAAGCTCATAGAGGGTAAGGCCATCCAGTTGCACCCCCTGGCCTGCACGGCCTTCAATGCTGATTTCGATGGCGACCAGATGGCCGTGCATCTCCCGCTCGGCAATGCGGCCGTGCTGGAGGCGCAGATGCTCATGCTGGGCTCGCAAAACATCCTCAACCCCGCCAACGGGGAACCCATCACCGTGCCCTCGCAGGACATGGTGCTGGGGCTCTACTACATCACCAAGCCGCGGAGCCTACCTGCAGGTAAGCGAAAGCGCATCTTCTATAGCGCCGAGGAGGCCATCATCGCCTTCAATGAACACGCCGTGAAGATGCACGAGCCGGTGATATTGCGCCGCGGGGATGAAATGATCGACACCACCTTGGGGCGCGTGCTCTTCAACCAGTACGTGCCCGCGGAGATAGGCTACATCAACCAGCTCATCACCAAGGGCTCGCTGCGCAAGATCATCGCCCAGGTGCTCAAGAAGACCAGCGTGTCGCGCACCTCGCAGTTCCTCGATGACATCAAGAACCTAGGCTACAAGATGTCCTTCAAGGGCGGCCTCTCGTTCAATATCGATGATGTCATTGTCCCAGCGCAGAAGGAAGGGATCATCCAGGAAGGGCGCGAGGAGGTAGAGGGCTACAACGAGGAGCGTGCCATCGGCGGTATCTCCGAGGCTGAGCGCTACAACAAGGTCATCAACTGCTGGACGGCCGTGAACGAGCGGCTCACCAACGCCGTCATGGACCAGCTGAAGAGCGACGATGAGGGCTTCAACTCCATCTACATGATGCTTGACTCGGGGGCCCGAGGCTCTAAGGAGCAGATCCGTCAGCTCTGCGGCATGCGCGGCCTGATGGCCAAGCCACAGAAGTCGGGCGCCTCGGCCAACGACATCATCGAGAACCCCATTCTCTCCAATTTCAAGGAGGGACTCTCGGTGCTGGAGTACTTCATCTCCACGCATGGTGCCCGCAAGGGTCTGGCCGATACGGCGTTGAAAACGGCCGATGCGGGCTACCTGACCCGTCGCCTGGTGGACGTGGCGCAGGATGTCATCGTGACCGAGGAGGACTGCGGGACGCTCCGGGGGCTGATGGTCAGCTACAACAAGCGCAATAACCAGAGCGAGGGGGAGGCTTGGGCCGACTTTAGCGATCATATCTTGGGGCGGGTGCCCGTGGATGACATCGTGGATCCCAAGAGCGGGGCGTGCATTGCGGAGGCTGGCACAGAGCTCACGGAGGACGTTTGCGCGGCCATTTGCGCGGCGGGCGTCAAGCAGATAGAGATACGCTCGGTGCTCACCTGCGAGGCCGAGCGGGGGGTTTGCGCCAAGTGCTACGGACGCAACCTGGCCACGGCACGGATGGTGCAGAAGGGCGAAGCGGTGGGTATCATCGCGGCGCAGTCGATCGGGGAGCCTGGTACGCAGCTCACGCTCCGTACCTTCCACCTGGGCGGCACGGCCTCTGGCGATGCCATCTCCGCTACGATTAAGGTGAATAATCCCGGGCGGGTATCCTTCGAGGATCTGAAGACACTAGATGTGGAGGGGGAGAACCCTGGGGAGCACAAGACGTTGGTGACGGCCCGCACGGTGAATATGCGCCTCTACGATCTGAAGACGGGGGAGCAGGTGGAGAGCTACTCCATTCCGTACGGGGCCGAGCTGTTCGTCAAAGATGGCGATACCGTGGAGCTGGGGGCGTCCATCTGCTCGTGGGATCCGTGGAATTCTGAGATCATCTGCGAGTTCTCGGGTCGGGCGGTCTATGAGTCCATCATCCGCGATGTGACCTACGTGGAGGAGGTGGACGAAGAGGCTGGGTTGACCGAGATGGTGATCATCGAGTCGCGTGAGCGGGGCAAGAACCCCGTGGTTAAGATTGTGGACGAGCATGACCAGCTGCTGCGCACCTACGATCTATTCGTGGGTACGCGTTTGCAGGTGAAGGACGGGGCCATGGTGCGGCCTGGCGATATCATCGCCAAGATCCCGCGCCACGTGGCCAGCTCGGGCGATATCACAGGGGGCTTGCCGCGGGTCACGGAACTCTTTGAGGCCCGCAATCCCTCGAACCCCGCCGTGGTGGCGGAGATTGAGGGGATCGTGTCGGTGAGCTCGAAGGTGCGCCGCGGCACGCGCGAGGTGACTATTACCAACCAGAAGCTCGATGAAAAGTGCGTGTACGCCATCCCGCTCTCCAAGCAGCTGCTGGTGCAGGACGGTGACTACGTGAAGGCGGGCATGCCTATCTCCGATGGCGCCGTGACCCCCAACGACATCCTGGCCATCGAGGGACCCACAGCAGTCCAGGAGTACATCGTCAACGAGGTGCAGTCGGTGTATCAGAGCCAGGGGGTGAAGATCAACAATAAGCACTTCGAGGTCATCGTCCGACAGATGATGCGCAAGGTGGAGATCGTGGACCGGGGCGACACGAAGTTCCTCGAGCACGACATCGTAGACAAGCGGGAGTTTAATCGGGAAAACGACTGGATTTTCGACAAGGTCTACGTGGAGAATCCTGGGGCCTCCGACCGCTTCAAGGCTGGCCAGATCGTCTCGCGCCGTGAGCTACGCGATGAGAACTCCTCGCTCAAGCGCCGCGACCTGCCCCTGGTGGAAATCCGCGAGGCTCGCCCCGCCACGGCGGCGCAGATTTTGCAAGGGATTACCCGGGCGGCCCTACAGACCGATAGCTTCATGTCGGCGGCTTCCTTCCAGGAGACCACCAAGGTACTCAACGATGCTGCCATCCGCGCCAAGGTCGACCATCTGCAGGGCATCAAGGAAAACGTCATCTGCGGGCATCTCATCCCGGCCGGCACGGGATTGGAGGATTTCCAACATCTCCAGGTGGAGACCGAGCCCAACGACATCGAGGAGGAAGTGCGAGCGAAAATTGAGGCTGCGAAGCAGCGTTAACTAATTCGTAATTAAGTCTTTACGTGGGGTGCACAGGCCTAGCCCGTGCACCCCACGTTGCGATATGAGGAAAATCGTGGTGCATTGTCGTTGGGAATATTGTATATTTGCATACGGAATGCGTTCTAGTGTGTTGGCCGCTACAGGCGACAAGGCCGCGGCGAAGCGGTGTCGGTGGGCGGTTACGCATGAGGGGTTGTGATTTAAGTACAACTAAAATAAAAAGTGCTATGAGAAGATTCGTACTACTAGTTTTTGCCCTATTAGCCAGTTTTGGGCTAGCAATAGGGCAGGAGCGCACAGTCACGGGCTTGGTGACTGATGCAGCCACGGGGGAGGGGCTGCCGCTGGTGAACATCCAGATCAAGGGTACCTCCACGGGCACAGTGACCGATAATGCTGGGCGCTACAGCGTGCGCGTGCCAGGCCCGGAGGCCGTGCTGGTGTTTTTCTACACGGGCTACGACTCGCAGGAGGTGCTCGTGGCCGATCAGCGTGAGATCAACGTGGCATTGGGCATGGCCACCGAGGAGATCGAGCAGGTGGTGGTCACGGCCTTTGGTACGCAGAAGAAGAGCTCGTTGACCGGGGCCATCGCCTCGGTGGATGCCGCGAAGCTCGAAAAGCTTCCCGCAACAGATGCCGCCAAGGCGCTCGAGGGCCAGATTGCCGGGGTGCAGATCAGCTCAACAACGGGTACGCCAGGTGCCGGCTCAACGATCCGTATCCGCGGTATAGGCTCCATCAACTCGAGCAATGCGCCGCTCATCGTCTTGGATGGCGCCCCCTACGAGGGTGACATCAACACGATCAACCCGTCGGACATCGAGTCGTACAACGTCTTGAAGGATGCTGCCTCGGCTGCGCTCTACGGCGCCCGTGCGGCCAATGGGGTCATTCTCATCACCACCAAGTCGGGGCGCAAAGGCCAGACGCAGGTGAACTACGATGGCCGCTTTGGGGTCAACATGCGCGGTATCCCCGAGTATGACATCATCACCGACCCCAAGGAGTACTACCAGCTGGAGTGGCGCTCGCTACGCAATAGTTACTTTTTCCGGGGCAACATGACTTCCCTAGCGGAGGCGGGGCGTATGGCATCAGACAGTCTCTATAAGCAACTCGGAGGCTATAAGCTTTGGCAGGAGGTAGCGCCCGAGGAGTGGATTCTCCCCGACGGGAGCATCAATCCCAAGCTGGGCGAGGTGGCCATGAAGGACAAGGGGTGGAACGATTTCTACAACAATCTATTCCAGCCGCGCTTCCGCCATGAGCACACGTTGACGGTTTCCTCGGCCAACGACCGCACCTCGGTGTTCTTCTCGGCGGGCTACCTGTCGGACAAGGGCTATGCCATCGGGAGTGCCTTTGAGCGTATAGTCGCACGGCTAAACGTTAAGCAGCAGATATACGATTGGCTGGATTTCACGAACAAATTCCAGTTCACCAAGACCATGCAACAGGTGGGCAAAGATGGTAGGTTGAGCGCGAACGTGTTCCAGTTTACGCGGAGATTGCCATGCATCTACCCCATCTACCAGCACGATGACCAGGGCAACGTGCTCTTTGATGCGGACGGGAAGCCCCTATTCGATGATGGGTACCCAGCCACTAGCCCTGATGGGAAGGTGAAATATTCTGAATCGCGTATGGAGTACAAGAATTACAACCCAGTGCTCAACACGCGGAAGGATCTGAAAAGGTACGATCGGTATATCGTGGCGGAAACGGCCGGGCTTCTGTTCAAGATCCCCTACAACTTCTCGCTGTCGGTGGACTTCACGTACAACGGGATATTTTACAGCAGGATAGATCGCATGTACCCGTTTGGGGACGCCAAGGCCGTAAACGGACGACTCGAAAACAAGCGCGGCAATCAGAATTCGTTCAACTTCTCGCAGGTGCTCGACTGGTACTGGGATTTTCTGCCCGACAAATCGCTCAACCTCTCGGTCAAGCTGGGCCACGAGGCCTATAGGATGAAGGACGCGTGGATGACTGGGGGCAAGGAGAATTTGCTGCTCTATGACATCGAGGATTTGGACTACGCTGCCAAGTACACGTACCTTAACGGTGCGCAGAACAATTACCGCGTGGAGGGCTATTTTGGCCAAGTGTCGCTTTCCTTCCGCGATCGCTACTTCCTGCAGGGAAGCTATCGTCGGGATGGGTCTTCGGTGTTTCATCCCAAGCATCGCTGGGGTAATTTCTGGAGCGTGGGGGCCTCGTGGGTGGTATCGCGTGAGGAGTTTTTCAAGCCTGTGCACCAGTATATCAACAACCTCAAGCTGCGCTTGAGCTATGGCCTACAGGGCAACGATTTCCTCTACCAAGGTCGAGACAGAGCCTATACGCCCTACATGACGACTTACACGCTGGGTTCCGATGGTAAGAATGCGCAGTTGACTCCAGCATATGTGGGTAATGAGATGATCACCTGGGAAAAGAACTACAATCTGAGCCTGGCTCTGGAGTTCGGCCTATTCAACAACTTGGTGGATGGCCAATTGGAGTTCTTCTCGCGCACAACGCGCGACATGCTCTTTAGACTCCCGATTCAGGTGTCATCGGGATTCTCAACCAGGCCTGTAAACTTCGGGGATGTACGTAACCTAGGCGTGGAGCTGCAGCTGAATGTGACCCCCCTCCGCACGGAGCATATGGGGCTGACGATTTCAACGAACTTGACGCACTACAAGAATACGCTCCTCAAGCTGCCAGACAACTACGCGAAAGAGGGTATGGCCAATGGCGCCAAGCGGTATATGGTCGGCCATTCGCTGGAGGAGTGGTATCTGGTGCACTACGAAGGGATCGACAAGAGCAATGGTGCGCCTCTCTATCGCTTCCGTGAGAAGAAGGATAGCGGGGAGTGGGTGGTTACACCATTGGATCAAGAAAAAGCTGGCTGGAGCCAGGTCTTGGGGCGTTCTTCGCTGCCAGATGTGACGGGCGGCTTTGGCGTGATGTTCGATGCCTATGGGGCCGATTTATCCGTGCAGTTCTCGTATGCTATCGGCGGCTATGTGATGGATGACACCTATGCCGACCTCATGAGCGTAGCCGGTCTGGGCGCATCGATCCACCAGGATCAGCGTGATGCCTGGTCTCCCGAGAATAGAGACGGGCGTTTCCCCCGCATGGAGTTCCATTCTTCACTGACGACATCCTCAGATCGGAATCTGGTAACTGCAAGCCATCTGGCCTTTAAGAGCGTGGTGGTGGGCTATTCTTTCCCGCAAAAGTGGGTGAATGTGCTGAAAATGCAGCAACTCCGTATCTACTTCATGTGCGATAACGTCTGGCTTTGGAGTGCCCGCAAGGGTTTTGACCCACGCCAGTCGATTTTCGGCGGTGAAGACTATGCGTATGCCCCGCTGCGCACCATTGCAGGCGGAGTCCAGATCCGCTTCTAACCCTTAACATGCATTGAAATGAAAGCTATACGATTGTTTTTTGGAGCGCTTGCGCTAGGAGCGCTCGCCCTAATGACTGGGTGCGCAAAGGACTTCCTGGATGCGTACGACCAGGAGACAATTACCCAAGCTCGCCTGGATGCTTCCTCCAAGGGCAGCTCGCAGGCCACCAAGAACATTCTTGAAGGCCAGATGGGCGGTGTGTATGATCTCCTCTACACATTCACAGGAAGAGGTAAAAGGGATGACTTCGGTGCGGGTCTATACTTCACCAACCTTGCGCTCGATCTAGGAGGCCGGGATATGCTTTTCACTGGTGATGCCTGGGGATGGGGTGATTACGAAAGGATTTACTATGACCCTAGGTTCTACCGGATAGGGGAGTACTGGGCCAAAAACTATAAGATGATAGGTGTCATCAACTCCATGTTGGTGTCTATCCCTGTGGGTGAAGACGGCAAGCCAAAGCAACTCCCCGAATACTATGGAATTCTCCGTACGTTGCGCGGGATAAGCTACTACTATTTGGCAGGTATCTTCGCAGAGCCATATTGCAATAATAAAGGGAATGCTTTAGGCGTACCCTTGGTGCTGAAGGCAGAGGATGCCGATGATCCGGAGTTGGGTCTCAAGCGCGTGAAGCTCTCAAAGATCTACGAGACCATCATAGCTGACCTGGAGGCTGGGGTTGAGTTTGGACCCGCCAAGCCCTCAAATCCCGCTCAGCCCTCGAAGCTGGTGGCCCTGACGTTTTTGGCTAAGGCCTATATGGACATGGGCGACTACGCAAAGGCATCGACTTACCTGAACCAGTTCAAGCAAGATTTCCCTGATTTGAACCGCTTGCCTGATGTCACGAAGCACGGCTTTACCAGCCTTGATGAGCCGACAAATCTTTGGGGATTTGATGTCACAACGGAGAATACTATCTACTACGGCTCGTGCAGCTCTATTATGGACGATACCCAAGATGGCTATACAGCTGCGGCCTACTACCGGATAGAGCCCGAGCTCTATGCCCACATGGGCGACAACGATAAGCGTAGGATTCAGTTTACCCCTGGGGGTGAGGCAGCTCGAGATGCCTACCTGGCGAAGTATTTCCCTGGAGAGAAATTGACCTCGAGCTCAGTTAAACAAGGTGCTTCCATGAAGTTCTACGCAGAGAAGGATTTTCTAGGTGACCCGATATGGCTGAGGGCTGCGGACCCTGCGCTTATGCGCATTGAGTGCTTGATAGAGACGGGAGATATTGCCGGGGCGCAGCAAGCTTTTAAAGAGTTCATGCAGGAGCGCAATCCCAACTTTACAGTGCCTTCCGAGAAAGAGTTGCTTCTTGAGGAGCTCAAATTGCAGCGCCGTATCGAGCTGTGGGCCGAGGGGGGTGCCTCCTGGTTCGACAATCGTCGCTGGCAGGACGGGGTGAAGAGAAGTGCTGCCCACCAGGTTCAGCTCAAAGAAGTAGCAAAGGGTCCATCACCTTACTACACCTTCCCGATTCCTAAAACGGAGATCGATAAGAACCCGAAGCTAGAGCAGAATCCAATTTTCGACCCCCAAAAATAATTTAGCCACATAACAAAGCAGGGGAACACCTTCCTTTCCCCTGCGCTGTTCCTTAATAGCGCAAACTATGAGACGTAATATCCTGTTATCAATTTCTCTTCTTGTGCTTCTGGCCCTAGTCGCTGGATGCAAGAAGAACGAGCTGGACCGCTCGGTGGAGGTTCTCAAACCTGTGCCTTTCGACTCGGTGGTGAGTAAGTATCAAAAGGCGGAGGCGGGCACCCTTAAGTTTGTGGCGCTCAATCAGACTGAAATCCTTCCAGACGACTTCTCTGATCCTGAGAAGGCTCAAATAGGCATAAGTAATCTGGAAAAGAAGCTTGGGACAAGCCTCAGTTGTGAGGTCACTTTTGAGGTTGTTGGCAATCTTCTTAAGCTCCTCGATGCTAAGGGGAATGAAGTACTTGTATTTTCAAACCCTGTTTACACGGCTATTCCTAAAAGGGGACTCCTTTTAGATTGTGAGCTCAAACAACAGGAGTTCCCCGTGAAATTTAAAATAGGAAAAGCGGCGAACTTCAGCGCAAAGTTGAAGTTTGATGCGCAGCCAGAGGCAAAGCTCCTTGATCCCCAGCTTCGCAAGGCCAACACACTCATTTCACTGGATGGCGAGGTTCAAATCGTGGAGTTGAAGGCTAAACTGACGGATCTGAACTTTACTGTCTTAGGGAGTACTCTCACCAAGGATCTCGATGTCATCGTGAATCTAAAGGTTGGGATACAACCAAAGAAGTAATAAGGCATAATCGAGTTGTTTCTCAGGGAGGCCATCGTTGGGTGGCCTCCCTTTTTTGTGCTACGCACCGGCCATTTGGGCTGGCGATGGGCTGTGTGGCATCGGTATACCACTCGGTTTGCCCTGGAGTCCAGATTATCTGCTTAGTGCGTACTGAGCATGGCTAGCTGAGTATTCTTTCTACAGTCACCCCTGTCCTCTGCGGGTAACGGCAGGGGGCGGTGGGTTTGCCCCTAGGGTAACAGGCTATTTTGGCTAAATTCGCGAAGTATGGAACGTAGGTGGGGCTGTGGCGACGTTGGTGCGTAGGCTTTTTGTGGTCTCGGGGGCGGGGGGGCTGTTGCTTTTGCTGCTGTTGGCTGCGTGTAGCACGCGGCGCAATACCCCGTTCCGCCGTGGTTATCACAGGCTTACGGCTCACTTCAACTACTACTTCAATGCCCACGACCTCTACCGCTCGGCCACCAAGAAGTGCGCCCGCACGCAGAGCTTCGACTACACTAGGCCCGTACCGTTTGTGCTCATGGGATTGCCTGAGGCCGCGCAGGTTTGTGGGGGCGACATGGCGGCCGTGGTCGACAAGTGCGCGGCTATGGTGCGTCTCCATTCCATCACGGCCAAGCCCGACTACGGGGATAAGGACCTCACGGCGAAGGAGAGGGCGTTCTTGGGGCGCAATGAGTACATCCCGTGGGTGCGCAAAGGGTGGGTGCTGCTCGGCTATGCCCGCCTCTGGCAGGCTGACTATGAGGAGGCCCGTAAGGCGTTGGACTTTGCCATGCGCCAATACGGAGACTCCGAGGAGGGGTGGTGTGCCGAGTTGGCCTTGGCGCGCCTCGAGGCTCTGCAGGGCGATACCCTCTCAGCCACCACACGCCTCCAGGACCTTAGCCGTAAGCCCTCTCGCCCCAAGGATAAGCGTTGGGGCTATTTGCTCTATGGCACTAGGGCCGATATCCTGGTGCAAGGCTTACATTACCTCGCGGCGCTTCAGCTAGCCGACACGTTGTTGGAGTCAGTGCCCACCAAGGCCGACCGGGCGCGCTGTCGCATGGCTCTAGCCCAGCTCAAGGAACGCAATGGGCAGCTCCAGGAGGCCTTGGACGACTACAAGCGGGTGGCGCGGGAAGCCTACCAGTACGACATGGTATTCAATGCACGCCTGCGGCAAGCGACTCTTGAAGCCCAGCTCCAGGGTGGCACCACCGAACGACAGCTCCACAAGATGCTCGACGATGAGAAAAACGCCGAGTATGCCGACCAGATCTACTATGCCCTCGCCCAGGTCTCCCTGGCCCATGGAGACACGGCCAAAGCTCTCCAGCAGCTGGAGCTCTCGGCCCAACGGAGCGAAAATAACCCCCAGCAAAAGGGCATCTCCTACCTGCGACTGGCCGACCACTACTACCATAAGCGCAACTATCTGCAGGCTGAGGGCTATTACGATAGTGCCCTACGGGCACTGCCCGAGAGCTACCCCGGCTACCAGCAATTGCTCCAGCGAGGCCACGCGCTGGGGGGCTTGGTCGGCTATGCGCGCACCGTACACCGAGAGGACAGCTTGCAGCGGATGGCCCGTATGCCTAACGATGCTCGCCTGGCTCTCATCCATCAGCATATCGAGAAGCTGCAGGAGGCCGCACGCCAGCGCAAGCTAGACGAGGAAAAAGCTGCCCAAGACAGGGAGTTCGCCCTGCAAAATCAGTATCGCACCGGGTATCAGCAGCAGGCGCAAAGCAGCAGCAAATGGTATTTCTACAGCCCAGTGGCCGTCTCCATGGGGCGCGCCGACTTCCGCCTCAAGTGGGGCGATAGGAAGCTGGAGGACAATTGGCGCCGCAAGAATAAAATCTCGGCACTCCCAGGGGACGCGCAGGACGCCCAAGGACTCCCGGTGGATAGCACCCGGGTGACCGACAGCACGCGCGTGGAGTTCTATCTGCAAGATGTACCCCTGACCGACTCGGCGCGCCAAGCTTCCAACGCTCGCCTCGTGCAGGGCTACCTGGGCATGGCAGCCACCTACCGCTACCAGCTACAGGCCCCAGAGGCTGCCAGGGCTACCTACGAGGCCCTGGCCAAGCGATTCCCCAGCAGCGATGAGGGCGCTGGGGCCCTCTATTCCGCCTACTTGCTCGCCAAAGCGCAGGGGCTGACGCCTGAAATGAAGCGATTGGCCGAGGCCTTGCAGCGTGACTACCCCAGCAGCGGCTACGCTAAGCTCCTGCGCTCTCCTGAATACCTAGCCCAGTTGCAGGCTAAGCTGGAGGCGCTCTCTGCGCGCTATGAGCAGGCGCGCCTGGCTCTCTACGCTGGGCAGAGGGAGCAGGCGTATAGCTTGGCCCTTGAGGGCCAACGCGACGCACAGGGCTCCGACATGGCGCCCTATTTTGAGCTGTTGATTGCCTTGAGCCAAGGGAACGCGCCGGGGAGTGCCCAGCAGATGGCCATGCTCAAGAACTTTTCGGTCACTCACCCCAACTCCCCCCTCGGTGCCTATGCAGCCAACGTGTTGCTGGCCCTGCAGCGACGCGAGCTGCGCCCCCTGGTGCCTGATAGCCTCGCAGAGCATAAACGCCTAGATACTGCCGCGCGCCCCACAGTGCTGGTCAACTACACGATGGACACGGGCGCCTACTGGGTGGCAGTAGCTATGCCGGCGGCCGGCAAACCAGAGGAGCAGAAGTTTAAGATCATCGCCTGGAGTGTGGACTACGATGTGAACCACGTGGTGCAGGTCGAGTGGGTGGCCCTCAATGAGTCCACCCGGCTTTTCACCATCCGTGACTTCTCCACCCGCCAGGATGCCCAACGGTATGCCACCGCGCTGGAAAAGGCCAATCCTTTTGCGCAACCAAATGTGGTGCTGCTGGTTATCTCCCCTGGCAACTACGAGAAACTGCTCCAGCAGCAAGGAATCACGCAGTACCTAGAGTTCTACCAGACGGCCTACGGCCACTAGCCCCACAGGGCTATAAACAGCAGGAGCATAGCAATGTCCGTAATCAATATCTTGTGGGTGGACGATGAGGTGGAGCTGCTCCGCCCGCACATCATTTTCTTGGAAAAGCGTGGCTACCACGTGGATACGGCTACCAACGCCGACGATGCCTTGGACATGCTCGAAAAGCAGAACTACGATCTGCTCTTCCTCGACGAAATGATGCCCGGCCTCGGCGGACTCGACGCCCTGGGCTATTTCAAAAAGCTCGCCCCTGAAATGCCCATCGTGATGATTACCAAAAGCGAGGAGGAGGACATCATGGATCGGGCCGTGGGCGCTAAGATCGCCGATTACCTCATTAAGCCGGTCAACCCGAACCAGGTACTCATCAGTATCAAAAAGTGCTTACACCAGAAAGAGCTGGTGCAAGTGGAGAGCACGGCCGGCTACCAGTCCAACTATTCCCAGCTGGCCAACGACATCAACAAGGCTAGTACCTTCGAGGACTTTACCAGGGTCTACCGCGCACTCTGCGATTGGCGACTCACCTTCCTCGACGCGCATACCGAGCAAATGCTCCAGCTACAAGGCATGCAGCAGGAGGCGGCCAACGCCGCCTTTGCCAAATTCATCCGGCGCAGCTACGTGAGCTGGTTCCCCGACAGCCCAGAAAGACCCCTAATGTCACCGCAGGTGCTCAGCGAGAGGGTCTTTCCCCTGCTCGATGCCGGTGAGCACGTCTTGCTGGTGGTGATCGACAACCTACGCTACGACCAGTGGCTCATGATGCGCTCCATGCTCTCGGGCACTTGGCGCGTGGAGCAGGAGGAAATGTATTGCGCCATTCTGCCCTCCGTCACCCAATACGCACGCAATGCGCTCTTCGCCGGCCTCATGCCCCTAGAGATCGCAAGGTTGCACCCCGACCTCTGGGTCGGTGAACTCGACGAGGAGGGCAAGAATCAGTATGAGTTCGAACTCCTAGAGCGCTTTGTCGAACGCACCGGGCGCGACTACGCCCTAGAGTACTTCAAGGGGGCAAGCCTGCGCGGCGCGGGCTTCACCGGGGGCAATGTGGGGCAGCTCCTCGAGAACGACCTCACGGTGGTAGTCTACAACTTCATCGACATGCTCTCCCATGCCCGCAGCGATATGCAGATCATGAAGCAGTTGGCCCAAGATGCCAACGCCTACCTCTCCCTCACCAAGAGCTGGTTTCAGCACTCCGACCTCTACGATTTCCTCATGGAGGCCGCCACGCTCAATGTCAAGCTAGTCATCACTACAGACCACGGCTCAATCCAAGTCCGACAGCCAGTCCGCGTAGTGGGCGACAGGGAAACCTCCACCAATATGCGCTATAAGATGGGGCGAAACCTAGCCTACAATGCCCGAGAGGTCATCGACTTCAAGAAGCCCGCCCTAGCACACCTCCCGCAGGCCAATGTGAGCTCACGATATATCTTCGCCACGGCCAACCAGTTCCTTGTCTACCCAAACAACTACACCCTGATCGCCAACCGCTTCCGCGATTCCTTCCAGCACGGCGGGGTGAGCATGGAGGAAATGCTGGTGCCGCTCGTAACCCTCAACCCGCAGCGTTAGCCATGGCCCCCTTCACCGCAAACGTACCCTATGGAGATGCCCGCGCCCTCGAAACTGTGGCTCACACCCTATGCAAAAGACTCCGCAATGACCACCTCATCCTATTCCTAGGCCCTATGGGGGCTGGCAAAACCACCCTGATCGCCCAGCTCTGCAGGGCCTGGGGGGTCACAGAGCAAGTGACTAGCCCCACCTTCGCCCTCATGAATGAATACCGCAACGCAGACCAGCAACCCATCTACCATTTTGACTTCTACCGCGTGGAAAAGGTGGAGGAACTCGAAAACCTCGGCCTTCCCGACATTTTCTACCAAGACTCCGGGCGATGCTTGGTGGAGTGGCCCGAAGTGGCCCTGCCTATTCTGCCACCTGCGCTGGTGGCCGTGCAGATAGAGGTCCAGGCCGACCGCTCTCGTACTATAACTTTGTTGGAGGAGTGATCCTATGCATACCGCCAAGATAGCCCTGCGCCTGATAGCACGCTATGCGCTGGGGGCCACGTTCATCTTCTCGGGCTTTGTCAAGGTGGTCGATCCCTGGGGCTTCGCCTACAAGCTCCAAGACTACTTCGCCGCCTTCCATATGGAATGGCTCAGCGCCCTGGCCTTCGCCCTGGCCCTACTGCTCTCGGCTACTGAGCTGTTCTTCGGTGTACTCCTCATCCTCGACGAGTGGCGCCCGGTGGCCGTGGGGGGCGTGGCCTGCTTCATGGCCTTTTTCACCCCGCTGACTCTCGCGCTGGCCATCTGGAATCCCGTCTCCGACTGCGGATGCTTTGGCGATGCCGTCAAGCTGAGCAACTGGCTCACTTTCTGGAAAAACATCCTCCTCTGCCTCTTCCTCCTGCCCCTCCTGCTGGGCAGGTGGAAGAGGCAGTGCTTCACCCTTCCTACGCAGCGTTGGCGGCAGTACCTCCTCCGGGGGCTGCTCGCCCTCCTCTGCCTAGCCCCGGGGCTCCATGCGCTGCGCCATCTGCCCCTGCTCGACTTCCGACCCTACCACCTCGGCGCGAGCATCGTGGAGAGCATGGCCATACCTGAAGACGCACCAAAAGACGAGTATCTCACCACCTTCATCTATGAAAAAAACGGTCATCAAAAAGAGTTCAACGAGTCCAATTATCCCTGGGACGACTCCACCTGGACCTACGTTTCCTCTTCCACAGAGCTGGTCCGACAAGGCTATAGGCCGCCCATTGTAGACTTCGCCCTGCGCGATTCCTCCGGGCAGGATGTCGCGCAAAGCCAGGTATTGGTGGACGACTATGCTTTCGTGGCCATCTCCCCCTTCCTGGAGGCCATCTCTCCCGCGGCTACCCAGCGCCTCGCTGCGCTGCGTGACCATGCCAAGGGGCTACACATCCCCTTCTACCTGGCCAGCAGCTCGACTCAACAAGCCCAGCAACAGTTCAACCAAGGCCCTCACGGCCACTTCAGCATGCTCACCGGCGATGAACGAGTACTCAAAACCATCGTTCGCGCAAAGCCCGGCGTGGTTCTCTTCCATCAAGGCGTGGTCATAGGTAAGTGGAATTGGCGCGATTTACCCGATCCCGATTACTTCCAATCTAACTTGCTAAGCAAGCAGCTCACCACGATTGCAGGCCGGGCCCTACCGCGCTGGGGATGGGGCCTGGTGCTGCTGGTGCTCTTGTGCCGACTCTGTCTACTCTACGCGCGTTATGCCTCCCGAAAAGGGCTCTCCGCCACCCTGCGCCAAGAGCTCCTAGGGGAAGAAAAAACGGAGAACGACGACATAAGCCACGACTCTGCGCAAGGCTCCGCGAGGAAAACTAGGCAAAGGTAGGTCTCAATTATTCGCTACATTTGCGCTGAGTTCTGTGCGCACCGGAAGAAAGTATATTGTGGGGGCCACGCGGAGGCAGAGTCCAATCTTAAGGGGGCATCGAGTGATGCCAAGCCTTGGGTGTGGGGGCTGCTGCGTTCTCATGCAGCTACTGCTGTCCCTGCTGCTTTGGGGGTGCGGGGCGCAGAATCAGACTCAGCAGGCAGGCGACCGGGCCTCTCTGGCCGATATGGCCGCCATGGATAGCACCGTGTGGTTCAAGGAACAAGGAGCCCTGCTCAGTCCTACATCCCAAGGCCTGTTGCGCTTCTTGGCCACCCACCAGCCCTCGCTTGACACCTCGCTAGCCCGTTTCCACACGGTGGCCTCCTGCTCTGCCGACACCGCCCTGATGGCACTCGACCTAGGCTTCCATACGGTCGATTTCTTCTACCTGCTCCGAGCCGAAAACCAGAGGGCAGCAGCACAGTGCCTCGTGGGGGTCGACAGTCTACTGCTCTGTATGGGGCTCACCGATGTCTGGCCCCTAACAGCCTTGTGGGATAGCATGGCCGTCCCGCTCTCATGGGCGCAACTCATGCAGTGGAGCCTGCCAAGAGTCAACAGGCTCAGCGAGCAGCTCCATAGACTCCACCGCAAAGATCTCTACGCCTTGATAGCAGCCGCAGCCTGGGTGGAAGGCACGCATCTACTAGGTCATCTGGCCCTTGAAAACGAAAGCCAAGTCCTCTACCAGCTCATGGCCGAGCAGCGTTTATCGCTCACGGCTGTCACCGATCTGCTGGCCGAGTGCGTCTATAGCTCCCCCGATTGCGAGCAGATCTACTCCGCCCTCAGCGGCTTGCTCCCACTCTACCAGTCCGTGCAGATCTCATATAGCTACCAGGCCCCCAAGGTGGATACGGCAGCCCGGTTGACCTGCATCCAGGGTACCATGCAGGTCTCCATGTCCAGGGCGCAGCTCGAAGCCATCGTCTCCGCGCTCACCCTTCTTACTGACCAACTAGCCCATGCTATCCACGCATCGTCTGCGCGCTAGTCTGCTCGCAGCCCTATTGCTCTGCGCGCTCCCCCTCTGCGGGCAGGAGTTAGGAACAGCCACGCGCTACCGGGCCATGAGCCTACAGGCAGATTCCCTGCTGGGCGGCAGCTTCGCCCGCGATGGCCAGGAGTGGTTTGGCCTAGCCCGGCAGGGCCAAGTCTACAAGGTCACCCTCACGCTCTACGCTAACGTCCACTATCGCCTGCTGACCCTCGCACAAAGCGATAAGAACGCCGTCCACTATACAATCTACGATGCCGACCGCAACCTGCTCTTCGACAATCGCCCTTACGGCATGAAACCCTGGTGGGATTTTAAGTCATCGGTCCCCATGGTGTGTCAAGTAGAGCTCGAGCTGCCTTCCACCAACCATAGCAAGAAACCGCAGAGCTACGTCTTACTGCGCCTAGCATTCAAAGACCACCTCTCACGCTAGCCCCGCGCTGCCCTGGGGCTAGCCAATTACTCGCAAAAAACTCATGGACATGACAACCGCAGAAAAGCGACGCTACTCAGTGAGCTATGTGCTCACCGTAGATGGCCAAGAGCAGGACCGCGCCGACAGGGAGGAACCCCTGCAGTTCGTCTCAGGGCTGGGGGAAGTCATACCCGGCTTTGAGCGCCAAGTAACTGCCTTGGAACGAGGCGAAAGCTTCGACTTCGTCCTCGAGCCCGAGGAGGGCTATGGCTGCTACGAGCCGGAGCGAGTCTTCGATGTCCCGCTGGAGGCCTTCACCGTCGGCGGACAACTCCAGCAGGATCTCCTAGAGCCCGGCACGCAAGTCCCCATGCTCCTCCGCAATGGAGGGCATATCATGGGAACTGTCAAGGAGGTCGGCGATAGCACCGTCCGCATGGATTTCAACCACGAGCTTGCTGGAAAGCAGTTGCACTTTGCTGGCAAAGTGGAGGCCATCGACACCCTGACCCCCGACGAACTCGACAAGCTGCTCGCTAACCATCGCTGCTGCCACGGGGACGGGTGCCACGACGACGCCTGTGGATGCGCCCACCATGGGCACCAAGAGGGCGAGTGCTGCGGCCAGTGCCACTAGGGCCTCTAGCGGGTTTCCCGAACGAGTAGTGCGGGTTTTTTCCGTCTGCAGTGGCTAGCGGGGGTGCGATCCTTGTAAGGGCCTTGTGCCGTGCGGTTCCCCGTGCCATGGGGCGGGGAGTAGTGCTGCTGCTAGGCTGCCTAGCGGAGGCCTTTGGGCAACCGCCTGCACCTCTTCACCAGCAGGTGCTCTGGCAGTATGCGCAGTCCCAGGTGTGCCTCGATTCCATAGGTCGACACTACTCCTTCACGGGCATGCAGCAGCCGGCAAAAGGCCAGATGGTCTACTTCTCAGCCCTACTCCCTGTGCCCAATGTCCAAGGATTGCAGCCTGTAGTCCAGCAGGTAGATTACGGACAACCCGGCTTCAGCGCAACCTCACTGCCCCCCTGGCTTCAGGACCCCATCGCCCCCCAGGCTACGCTGGTCATCTCGCGAGGCCATTACGCCGTCCGCGTCACACTCCCGGCCTTCCAGCTGGGCCCCTCAGGGCTCCAAATACTCAAAGGCTTTACCACCGACTGGCAGCCAACCACCCACGCGGCTACCCGGGGCAACCCATTTCCCGCAGCTACCAGCTCCGTGTTGGCCAGCGGGCACTGGGAAAAAATAGCCGTGCGTGACGAGGGCATGTATCGCATCAGCTATGCGGAGCTCAAGGCCCATGGCTTCGCAGACCCCTTGCAGGTATCTCTTTGGGGACGCAATGGACGCCAGCTGAGCTACTACAACGACCCTACAGAATCCGACGACCTCACCCAGATCCCCCTCCAGTGGTTTCACACCGTGCAGGGCCAAGTGCGCAATGAGGATTACGCAGTGGCCTACCTAGCCGGCTATAGCTGGTGGGAGTGGAGTAGGGGAGAAAAAATGTATCTCTATCACCAGCACGAGACCTACACCAAGACCTTCTATTTCCTCACCGATGCACGCCCCCCCAGGGCCCCAGAGCTCGTAGCCGACGCACCCCCCACCCAGTATAGCCAGTCAACCTTTTGGGCCGTCTCTGGATACCAGGGGCAGCGGGACCCACCCGTACGTACAGGGCGCAAGACTTTCGGTGAGCCCTTCCCCGGCGCCAGCACACGCAGCATCGCCACCGGATTACCTGCACCCACGCAGCCAGAGGCGGGCAAGGTCTACGTTGAGCTGGCCGCACGCTCGCTGGCAGTATCCACCTTCGACATTGTGTGCAACGAACAGCCAGTAGGCCAGGTGACTATCCCGGGCCTCTCCGCCGCCGAGCAAGAACACACCGTGGCCAACCTCCGCCAGGCTGCTTTCCCCATCCCGCCGCTTGGCACCGGCGACCTAGCCCTGCAGGTGGTCTATCGTCCACTAAGTGCCTCGGCCACGGCTTGGCTCAATCGCCTTTCGGTAAATGTTCGTGCGCCCCTGAGCTACCAAGGGAAGCCACTCTTCGCGCCTGTCGACTCCCTAGGGCCTACAGGACTCACGAAGCTCCAGATCGCAGGCCGCACCCCCGAGCTGGAGGTGTGGGACGTCTCAAACATCTTCCACCCCCGTCGCTTCCGCCCACAGGTTGCCCCAACCCTCCCGGCGAGCCAAAGGGGCCGAGTGGCCCTCTTTACCACTGAGCTCCACTTGCACCACGTGGAGTTCTGCGGACAAGTCCGAAATCAGAATCTCCACGCGCTCCCCCCGCCCGAGCTCCTCATCGTGACCCATGAGGCCTTCCGGGCGCAGGCCGAAGCCTTGGCCAATCTCTACCGCCACAACCCCCTGGCCCCACTGGATGTGGCGGTCGTCGACGCCCATGCTGTCTACAACGAGTTCTCCGCAGGGCGCACAGAGGCCGCGGCCATTCGCAATCTGGCCCGCATGCTCTATTGGCGCGGAGGCGGCCCCACGGGCCCATTCAAATACATGCTCCTGCTCGGCAATGCCTACTACAGGCTCGCCGAAATCGATGGGCCTTACAGTCTCGTTCCTAACCATCTGACCGAAAACTCCTACGACGACATCCGCTCCTTCGGCAGCGACGACTTCTTCTGCCTCCTCGACCCCGGGGAGGGCGAGTACCACGGGGGGCTCGATATCGCCCTAGGGCGCTACCCTGTGCGCTCCGTGCCCGAGGCCGAGGCCCTGCTCCGCCACGAGCGCGCCTTTCTCGACCCCGAGCATTGGGGCCCCTGGCTGGCCAGAGTCCTCTTCTTGGCCGACGATGAAGACGGACTCCTCTACATGAAAGGCTCCGAGCGCATGGCCCAGCAGGTCGAGCGCGACCGACCACAAACCACCGTCCGACGCCTCTATGCCGATGCATTCAAACAGGAAAACCGCTGGTATAGAACCATGTACCCATCCCTCAAGCAGGCCGTCCAGAGCGAAATACAGCGCGGAGCCCTCCTCTTCAACTACATGGGCCATGGCAGTATCTGGACGCTCATGCGAGAAGACGTCATCGGCGACATGCAACTGCCCCAGTGGCGCAATTTGCCCCATCTGCCCATCATGGTGGCCGCCAGCTGCGATGTCGCCAAGTACGACATGCTCGATCAGGACTACTCCTTTGCCACCAAGGCCCTGATGCATCCCCAGGGGGGCATCGTCGCCCTCATCGGGGCCACCCGCTACACCTTCGCTGGTGCCAATGCCGTTTTCAACCAGGCTCTCGTGGCCCACATCCAGCCCCACACGCTACCCCCCAAGGGCCACAGGTTGGGCGATGCCCTCCTGGCCGCCAAAACCGCTACCGCCGACGAGGTCAATAGGGCTAAGTACGTCCTGCTCGGTAACCCCGCCCTGCCTCTCCTGGCCCCTACGGCCCAAGTGGACATCAAGACCATCAACGGAAACGCCCCCTCGCCCTCCACACGCCTGGCCCCAGGGGCTACGGTGCAGCTCGACCTCCAGGTCTCCAACAACGATGGCTCCCCCTTCAACGGAAAGGTCTACCTTGAGCTCCAGGGCGGCAAGGATAGCGTGCGCACACGAGCCAACGACTATCCCGTCCCCTTCACCTTCCAAGCCCGCACAAAAAGCTATTTCCGGGGCACTGCCACTGCAACCAACGGAAAGGCCTCCTTCCAATGGATTATGCCCCCAACCTCCAGCGGACCCACCCAAGAAGCCAGAATAGCCCTATTCGCCACTTCCAAAAACAGCTTGGCGGCCAATAGCTGCGAGCTCATTAAGCTCGGCGGGGCTGCTGCCACGACCCTGCACGACACACAAGGGCCCGAAATCGAGATTTTCCTCAATGACTTCGCCCCCAGAGGCGACTACAGGGTAGGACGCAATCCCCGCGTGCTGGCCAAACTGCGCGATGCCAGCGGCATCAACATCGACCACTCGACCCCAGGGCACAACATCGAGCTCCGCTTGCAACACGAGGGAAAGGTGGTCAGAACGGCAGACCTGAGCGACTACTACACCGCCCACAACGGCAGCTACCAGCAGGGCACCCTAGAGTACCAGCTCTTCGACCTCGACCCAGGATCCTATCGCCTGCAGATCGCTGCCTCCGACATCGCCAGCAACCGCACCACAGCTCAGCTCGAGTTCTCCGTCGTCGAACAGGGCACCTCGACCATTGAGCATCTGCTCAACTACCCCAACCCATTTACCCACCATACCGCATTCTACTTCGACCTCACCAATGCCGACAGGCCCGTGGAGGTCATGGTGCAGGTCTTCACCATCGACGGCGCCCTCGTCAAAACCATCCGGGCCACCCCGCCCGTCAGCGAGCGCATCGGCCCTATCTATTGGGACGGATGCGACGACCGCGGCCAACGGCTAGCCCGTGGTGTCTACTTCTACCGAGTGCAGGTGGTAAGCTACGATCTTAACCTGGCCCATAAGGCCTTCACCGAGCGCTACGAGCGACTGGTGATTCTGTAGCCGCAGGCCGCCTCGAGGGCTAAAGCCTACCCCCACAGGCGCAGGCTGACCATTGACAATGTAAACCGCTGACTGCGCGCCGTGCCCCAACGGCCGTTTTACCTCCTCGGGAAGCCTAGCAAAATCTGAAACCCATCCCGCATCCTGCTGCTCCCGGAAGACACGATACGCCCCAAGACGCCGGGGCGTCTGGGGCCTTCCCCTGGAACAAAACAAAGGCAGCGCGCCCAATCGACGCGCTGCCCGGGAAAGCATGGGGGGAAAGACTACTTGCCGATCTTGGCCTGGTAGCCCTTGGCATCGAGGAGCCCCTCGACCTGCTTGGCATCGGTGAGCTTAAGGCGCACCATCCACCCTTGGCCGTAGGGATCCTTGTTAACCAGCTCTGGGGCATCTGCGAGCTGCGCATTGACCTCCAGTACCTCGCCCCCCACGGGCATGATGAGGTCGGATACCGTCTTCACGGCGTCCACTGAGCCGAACACCTCCCCGGCCTCCAGGGTCTCGCCCTGCGTATCAATGTCCACAAACACGATCTCGCCCAGCTCACTCTGGGCAAAATCGGTGATTCCTATCACGGCTTCACGACCTTCCACGCGTACCCACTCGTGGTCCGCGCTGTACTTGAGGTTTGATGGAAACTGCATATGCGCTTAAGTGTTATTAACCCGTTTAACCATCCCAAAGATAGCCAATATTCCCGACTCCCATCGTCACCCATGCGCTACCAGCGCCCGCGGCCAGGCCTACGCCACTCGACAAACAAAAAATGGGGGCGTAGCCAGCTGGCTACGCCCCCAAGAGCTTCTGGCGCGCTAGGCCTATTCGGCCGGCTCAATAGCACTATTGGGGCACGACTCCACGCAGCTGCCGCAATCAATGCAGGCAGACGCATCTACCTTGTAGATGTCGCCCTCAGAAATCGCCCCCACTGGGCACTCGTCAATGCACGTCCCGCAGGCCACGCACTTGTCGGTGATCTTCATCGCCATGATTAGCCTCCCTAATGATTTGATGTTCCGCCCTTGCCTTCTGCTCAGGCATCGCAAATGTATAGCATTATCCCCAAAAATGGTGATGCAACCAGATTCTTTTTCCCCTGGTAGAGCGATGGTGCGTTTTTTTAACTACAACGATATCAGGGGGTTCAACCCATACCCTCGGCGCGCCCCGGAAGGGCGCCGGGGGGCCAAAATTAGAATCGTTCCACTGCCTAGGAGTGGCTTTCTGGCCAGGGGGCCACGACCGCCCCGGGGGCCTACCGCCCCCAGGGCCCCGCAATGCGCCCCAGCGATTGTAGAAATTATGCGCTAACTTTGCCCAATAGAAACATTGAGGCTATGGCAAACAGAGCAGTTGTGGCCCTGGGGGGCAATGCCCTTTTGCGCGGCGACCAGCGGGGCACCGCGCAGGAGCAAGTTGAGAATATTCGCATGACGCTGGAGAGCATGCTGCCACTGCTTGCCAGTGGCTGTCAACTGGCCATAGGCCACGGCAATGGCCCGCAGGTGGGCAACGTACTCATGCAGCATGCGGGGGGGGAAGAGAAGTATAGCATTCCCCAGTTCCCCCTGGATGTCTGCGGTGCCGAAACCGAGGGGAGCATCGGCTACCTGCTCGTGCGCGAATTGCGCAATGTCCTGCGGGCCCACGGCATCGACCGTCAGGCCTGCTGCATGATCACCCAGACCCTCGTGAGTCGTACCGACCCTGCCTTCACCAATCCTACCAAGCGCGTGGGGCGCATATACGACAAGGCCAGCGCCGATGCCCTGGCTGCTGCCAAGGGCTGGGAGTTCCGTGAGGAGGTCCGCACCACGGGCAGGGGATGGCGTCGCGTGGTGCCCTCGCCCGTGCCGGCCGAGGTGCTCAACGCCAAGCTCGTGGAGCAGCTCGTGGCCGCTGGGGTGATCGTCGTGTGCGCAGGCGGCGGTGGAATCCCCGTGGCCCGCAATGCCCAGGACAACCTTGAGGGCGTGGAGGCCGTGATCGACAAGGACTTGGCCTGTAGCCTCCTGGCCTCGGCCATCGGCGCCCAAGAGCTCTACATCCTCACCGATGTCCCCTACGTCTACCTCAACTTCCATACACCCCAGGAGCAACGCCTAGAGCGGGTAGCGCGCGGCGACATCCAGCGATATTTGGCCCAGGGCATGTTCGGCGAGGGCAATATGGCCCCAAAGATCAGGGCCTGCGTCCAGTTCCTCGAGCGCGGGGGGCACGTCAGCATTATCACCGAAGCGGGCAAGCTGGGCGACCCCAACGTGGGCACCCGCATTGTACTCTAAGTGCTATTTTCGTCTAACCATTAAAAGCAGAGAGCGTATGTCGTTCAACCTGAAAGGAAGGCATTTCCTCAAGATCTATGATTTCACCCCCAAGGAGCTGCAGTACCTCCTAACCCTCTCGGCCGAGCTCAAGGCCGCCAAGTACGCAGGGACCGAGCAGCACCGACTAGAGGGCAAGAACATCGTCCTCATATTTGAGAAGACCAGCACCCGCACCCGCTGCTCCTTCGAGGTGGCAGCCCACGACCAGGGCGCCCATGTGACCTACCTGGATCCCTCCGGCTCCCAGATCGGCAAAAAGGAGTCCATGGCCGACACCGCGCGCGTCCTCGGGCGTATGTTCGACGGCATTGAGTACCGCGGCTTTGCGCAGCCCATCGTCGAGGAGCTGGCCAAATACGCCGGGGTCCCCGTGTGGAACGGACTGACCAATGAGTCGCACCCCACCCAAATCCTCGCTGACTTCCTCACCATGCAGGAACACTGCGAGAAGCCACTGCACGCCATATCGTTCTGCTACCTGGGCGATGCCCGATACAACATGGGCAACTCCCTGATGATGGGGGCCGCCAAGATGGGTATGGACTACCGCGCCGCCGCCCCGAAGGCCTTCTGGCCCGACCAGAAGATCCTCAAGATGGCCCAGGAGGTCGCGAAGTCCACCGGGGCCAAGATCACCATCACCGATGATGCCAAGTCCGCCGTCAAGGGCTGCGACTTCCTCTACACCGACGTGTGGGTCTCCATGGGCGAGCCGGCCTCGGCCTGGGCGGAGCGCATCAACCTCATGAAGCCCTACCAGGTCAACATGCAGCTCCTGGAAGCCACCAACAACCCCAAGTGCCAATTCCTCCACTGCCTGCCCGCCTTCCACGATCGGGGCACCACCATCGGCGAGGAGATCTTCCAGAAGTATGGCCTCGATGCCCTCGAGGTCACCAATGAGGTCTTCGAGTCCGAGCACTCCATCGTCTTCGACGAGGCCGAGAACCGCATGCACACCATTAAAGCCGTCATGGTGGCTACACTAGGCCACTAGACCACGCCCAATCCAATGCCTACTCCCCCCTGTGGGGAGTAGGCGGTTTTCCCCCCATTTATGCGCCACGCACCCCGCTTCCTCGTCTTCACCATCGATTGCCTCATCACCATCTGCGGGGCTCTAGCCGCCTTCCTGCTGCGCTATGAGTTCAGGCTACCCGATGAAATATGGAGGATGGGCCTCCCGCTCTTCTTGGCCCTTATCCTGCTCTTCCGAGGCATCGGCTTCCTAGTATTTAAGACCCACCTGAACTTTGTCCGCTACACCTCCACCGAGGACATTCAGCGTATCCTAAGTGCCACAACGGTCAGCTCCCTGGCCGTGTTCCTGGTAGTGCTGCTCCTTACCCCTACACACCTCAACGCGGTGCCAAAATCCGTGGTCCTGCTGGAGTATGTGGTCTCGACCCTGCTCATGGTAGCCTCACGCATAGTTGTGCGCTCGCTCTATATCCGCTTGCAGGAAAAGGGCCATGAGCAGGCCCTGATCTTTGCCTCCGAGGCCACGGCCATACGCCTCAAGCGGGCCCTCGACCAAGACCTGGGCATCTCTATCAACGTGGTCGGCCTCTTCACCACCGACCGCAAGCGCAACGAGGCCGTAGTGGAGGGCGTACCCCTCTACCCCATCCATAGGCTCAGGAGCGTACTCTCCCACGGCCATATCGACCGGGTCATCGTGGCAAAAAACGAGCTCCTCCCCGACATCCGCAACTTCGTGCTGGCCACCTGCATGCACCAGCACGTGCCGGTCTTCACCATCCCCGACATCCGCAGCTTGGCGGCCGGCGAAATCAAGGCCTCACAGCTCCAGAAATATGGCATTGAGGATCTCATCTCCCGCCCACCCATCAAGCTGAGCATGCAGGCCATCGAGGACTATATCTCCCACAAGGTCGTCCTAGTCACCGGGGCCGCCGGGAGCATCGGCTCGGAGATCGTGCGCCAGGTCGCCCGATTCCACCCAAGGCTCATCGTCCTCTTCGACCAGGGCGAAACCCCCCTCTACGAAATCGACCTCGAACTCCGAGAAAAGCTCGACTTCTCCGACTACCGCATCGTCATCGGCTACACCTTCGACGCCCAGCGCCTGCGCTATGTGTTTGATGCCTTCCACCCCCAGGTGGTCTTCCATGCCGCCGCCTACAAGCATGTGCCCATGATGGAGGACAACCCCTACATGGCCATCTACAATAACGTGCGCAGCACCAAGCTCCTGGCCGACTTGAGCGAGGCCTATGGCATCGAGCGATTCGTCATGATAAGCACCGACAAGGCCGTCAACCCCAGCAACGTCATGGGGGCCAGCAAGCGCATTTGTGAAATCTACATCCAAATGCTCTCCCACCATGCCCACACCAAATTCGTCACCACCCGCTTTGGTAACGTCTTGGGCTCCAACGGCTCGGTCGTCCAGCGCTTCAAGCGCCAGATCGACGAAGGGGGCCCTGTGACTGTCACACACCCCGAGATCCGCCGTTTCTTCATGACCATTCCCGAGGCTTGCCAGCTGGTGCTCGAGGCCGGCACCATGGGCAACGGCGGCGAGATCTTCGTGTTTGATATGGGCAAACCCGAAAAAATCATGACTCTGGCGGAGAAAATGATCATGCTCTCCGGCAAAATCCCCAACGACGACATCAAAATCGTCATCTCGGGCCTCCGACCCGGTGAAAAACTCTACGAGGAGGTGCTGGCCACCAACGAAAACACCATCCCTACGGCCAACAAGCAGATCCTGCGCGCCAAGATCCGCGATTGCCACGACGACTTCGTCCGCACCGCGCTGGATAAGCTCCTCGACCTGCTCCAATCCAACGACGACTACGCCATCGTGCAGCAGATGAAAGTCATCGTCCCTGAGTTCATCTCCAAAAACTCCCGCTTCCAGTCCCTCGACCACATTGCTGCCAGGCCAAGTGAAACCTAGCGATCTCCCCAACCCCCGCGACTTCCGCTGCCATCTGCCCATCCAGGTGCGCTTTGCCGACCTCGACAGGCTGGGCCACGTCAACAACGCCACCTACCAGCAGTACTACGACCTGGGGCGTCTGGCCTATTTCGACATGCTCCCGGCCTCCCGACCCGACTGGAACGGCCGTGTGCCCGTGATAGCCCATCTGGAGCTGGACTTCCTGGCCCCCGTCACCATGCGCAACCAGGTGGCCGTGTGTACCCGCGTGGTCCACGTGGGCGAGCGGAGCTTCCAGTTCGAGCAGCTACTCTACCGCCCGGGGGCCGAGCCCAGGATCTACGCCCGGTGCCTGTCGGTCATGGTGGGCTTCGACACCCAGCAGGCCACCTCTGCCCCACTGCCCGATGGCTGGAAGGAGGCCATCCTGGCCTTCGAACGACTCCCCAGAAATCCGTAACTTTACGAGGCTACTTATAAACCAGCGAATATGGCTACCAACGATGTGAGGGTACGCTTCGCCGTCTCGCCCATTAACCCCCTCGACGCCTCCACCATGCGCGTGCTGCTCTACAACTACCTCTACGCAAAAAAACGCCAGGGCACCTTTCTGCTCCAAATAGCCGATAGCGGCACCCAACAGGATTGGGCCAAGCAGATATTCCGCATCCACGAGGCCCTCAAGTGGTGCGAACTCGAGATCGACGAGGGCGAGGGCTACGGGGGCGAGCAGGGCCCCTACCGACAGTCGCAGCGAAAGGCACTCTACGGCCGCTACCTCAAGCAGCTGCTCGATGAAGGCAAGGCCTCCATGGTGGCCTCCTGCCCGATAAAACCTACCGACCAACCAGCACACAACGTGGATAGCACCGAGCAGAAGACCACCCCGGCCGACCCAGCTGCTCTCGCCATGTGCACCGTCAGGCTCAACTTGCCCGAGGAGTCTTCCTTGCCCTACCGCGACATCCTCCTAGGCGACCAAGCCATCGCCCGGCCCCAGGATCTCGACCTCGTCCTCTACAACGCAGCCACCGACCAGTACGCCCAGCCCTTCATGGCCGCCATCGACGACTACCTCATGGGCGTCACCCATGTCTTCCGGGAGTCCGAGGCCTATCCCTCCCTCTTCCTCAAGCTCGCCGTCTACAAGCTGCTCGGCTGGTGCGATGCCGTGCCACAGTATGCCTTCCTCCCCCCGGTGACGGTCGAGTACCCTGAGCAGCCCCCCCGCGACGATGCTCCCCCCATCGAATGGCCCCTGGGGCCCATTAATTCTGAAGACACCTCCCTCCGCATCCACCTCGGCTACCGGGAGGCGGGCTTTTTCCAAAAGGCCTACTTGAGCTTTATGGTTGCGCCCGCCTCGGAACCCAGTGCTGACCTGCGCCCCATGGGGCTTGAAGAGCTTTGTGAGCACTTTGACCTGTCGAGGCCCCTGGCCCAGCCCTTGACCTTGCGCTACGAGCTGGCCCGGGAACTCAACCACGCCTGCATCATGGCCGCCACACCCCAATCGCTCGCCCGTTATATGGCCGAGCAGCTCCACCAGCGAGGGCTTATCCCCGTCAATGCGCAGGTGGTGAAGGCGGTGGAGTTGGTGCGCGCGGAGGTCTATGAGCTACGAGAGTTCTGGAGTAAGAGCGACTATTTGTGGGTGCCCCCCACAGAGTATGACCTCAAGGCTCGGCGTCAGTGCGATGACCCCCAAACGCCCCTGCTGCTGCGCAGCCTGGCCGAGGGTATCCACAAGCTCACAGAGGTGAGCGAGGAGTCGGTGCATGGGGCCATAGTGCAGGTACTCGATGATTACGTCTGGCCACGTGCCAAGGCCATGGATTCGCTGCGCCTGGCCTTGGTAGGGGCTCTGCGGGGCGTGGCCGTGGAAGCCATCATCGCCTTCATAGGCATAGAGGACGCCTACAAGCGCATCCGCCGACGCATCGTGGGGCTGGGATAGGAGGCCCCCACATAGGCCTCGGGAACGCATTCCTGGATAAAACATTACTGCCGTAAGCATGCGATTGATTCGAACGTCTCTTTCCCTTGGCCTAGTGCTGTTGCTATCGGCCAGTTGGCCGGGGCTGGCCGAGGCGCAGGAGCCTGCGCACGAAGCGGGCACTGCGCACCATGCTGGTGTGCGTCGTCCCACCGTGCCTACCCACGTGTCCTCCTACAGAATCTCTCCAGAGCTGGCTCTCTGGCCCTATACGTCTACTCTCGCGGGGTCAAAAGGCCCACACCCCATTTGGGGATCCCGGCGCTTTGGGAACTTCCTTTACCGTGCAGGCAACGTGGGCAAGAAGATGCTCAACATGACCACAGTCCGCGTGGGACTCAATCTGGGGGCCACTGCGCCCCTGCGCGTCCCTGAGGGCACCTCCATCCGCGCCTTCGCCCCGATTTTTGCCCCCATGCTCGCCCTAGAGCAGTACATAGGCCTTACCAGCTGGATGGGCTGCGTTACGGGGCTCTACGCAGAGTACAAGGGCATGAAGACCACCGCCCTGGTTGCCAACTTCTACACCAAGGTCTCCATGACGGAGAACAACGTGGTCGGTTCCTTCTCGGGCTCTTTCACGGGTACGAATAGAACCGAGGTCAACTGTGCCTATTTGGGCATACCGCTTCGTTTGGCCTTCACCCTCACGCCCCGCTACCAGCTCCAGCTGGGCGGGTATGTTGCCTACGCGCTCTACAAGAGCTTCAAGGGCAGTGTGAGCAATGGCTATATCTGGAGCGAGCCACCCGAGCCAGGGGGCGTGAGCGATAGGAAGCAGATCCCCGAAGCGCCCTTTGACTTTTCCAGCGACATTCAGGATTTCGACGCGGGCGTGGCGCTCTTTGGCCTCCACGGCCTTAGCCGACATCTGGTGCTTTCGGCCGGGGTGAGCATGAGCCTGCTCAATCTCTTCAAGAAGCACTTCGAAGGCATCAGCATGCGCATGCAGCACGTCTACCTGAACGTGGCCATGGGCTATTGCTTCACGGGTCTGTTCAAGGAGTGAGCCAAGGTAGCGTTCGTCGCGAGAAGCTAGGCCCCGCAGCCATCTACGCCACCAGGTAGCCCCCTAGGCTCTACGCTCAGCTTGCTCCGTGGGACCCGATGGCAGAAAAAGTGGCCCCCATACCTTCGCCGTATCTTCGCCGTACCAATGCCGCATATTTTAGCCTTTTTAGCGAAGCGGTAGCGGAGATGGTGCGGCGTTGGCACGCTGTGCTCGCTCGAATCTTGTTTCTTCGCGCTATTTCGGGCTCGCCGTGCGCCGGGGCAAGCGGCCTATAGGCGTGCTAGAGGCCATGTGGGGTCTGGCAGCCTACAGAGGGCTACAGGGGCGCTCGTGTCTAGATGTTCTTTGCGGGTGCGTGCAGGCATCGCCTTCACTCCCCTAACCTCTAGGGTGGGGTGTTCCCCCTGATACTTGTATATCGGCCATAATGCTCGCCGGGCGCTTTCTGCGGGAAGGCCCTCGCAATGCTGGCCTCTAGGGCCATAAAAAAAGCCAGGCCTCGTTGGACCTGGCTTCTGCGTGACCCCGGCGGGATTCAAACCCACAACCTTTTGATCCGTAGTCAAATGCTCTATTCAATTAAGCTACGGGGCCCCTATGCGCTATCCTAAGCCTTCGCGGCGCTACGCACCACCTTTTCCTTGATGTTGGCTCGCTTGCCCGTCAGGGCACGCAGGTAGTAGATGCGCGCCCGGCGCACCTTGCCGCGCTTATTGATCTCTACCTTGTCGATGAAGGGGGAGTTCATGGGGAATATGCGCTCCACCCCGATGCCGTTGGAGATCTTCCTGACGGTAAACATCTTCTTGTTGCCCGTGCCGCGGACTTGAATGACTACGCCGCGGTACTGCTGGACGCGTTCCTTGGTACCCTCCTTGATCTTGTAGGAGACGGTGATCGTGTCGCCGCTGCTAAAAGCCGGGTACTCGGGAGTACTTTGCGCCATTGCCTGTTCGGCTATCCTTATCTGCTCGTCCATAACTCTATATCTCCGTTTCCGCGCAGCCTGCCGCGAAGCCCATTCGCTAACCGCTTCGAATTGCAAAGGTAGTGCTTTTTCTCAGAATTTGTGCAAGTGGGCAGGGGCAATCCGTGTTGGGAGTGGCCTCATAGTCCGGCGATTGCTTTGATTATGAGCGCAGTGCGCAGTAGTGTATTAGTGGAAATTCGTGGGCACTAGGCGTGGGATGAGGTGGTTTTAAGCCCTTCCTCTACGATTTCCACGCTGCGCTTGACAAAGCGGCTCAGGGCCTGGCCCGTGAGCTGGTTGGTGGATAGGAGGGCCAAGTCGTAGATTTGCCCCAGCAGGCGGTTGCTGTGGCCGTATTCCTTGAGGGTCTTGGCGTTGGCGTTGCGCAGCTCGTCCATTTGCTTGTAGAGGGCCTCGCGCTGCTCGTTGAGGGCTTTTTTGCCTTCCTCGTCCTGGTCCTTTTCTTGGTCGTTGAGGGCCTTGAGTTGGGCTTCGAGCGGTTTGATCTTGCCTTCAAATTCCTCTACCTGTTGACCTACGGCGGCCTTGGCTTCCTTGGCGAGGGCTTGGATGAGCGGGTGGGTGGTGTTGAGGACGAGGTCGAGGGTGGTGGGCATGGCACCGAACATGGGGCTGCTAGGGCTCATGGCCTGCATGTCGCGCATGCGGCGCATGAACTCGTTTTGGGTCACCACGGCGGGCAGGGCGTTGGCGCCGAGGGCCTGGAAGGAGACCATGACCTGGGGGCCCTGCGCCTCGGTCACGCCCGCCACCATGCCCCGGAGGGTTTCTTGCTCCTGTTGGCCCATGGCCACGGAGTTTTCCTCTGCCTTGCGTATGAGGGCCTCGGGGGTGTTGGAGTCGACGCGGGCAAAGCGGGTTTTCTCGAGCTTTTGCTCCAGGAGGTTGACCAGGTGGGGGTCGAGCTGCCCGTCCATGAGGAGCACATCGTAGCCTTTGGCCTTGGCGCCCTCGATGTAGCTCCATTGCCCGGCCTTATCGGTGCAGTAGAGGTAGACGACTTGGCCCTCCTTGTCGGTCTGGTTGGGGGCTACGAGCTTGCGGTATTCCTCCAGGGTGAAGTATTTGCCCTCGACGTTCTTGAGTAGGGCGAACTCGTGGCTACGTTCGTAGAACTTCTCGTCGGACACCATGCCGAAGGTGATGAAGAGCTTGAGGTCGTCCCATTTGGCTTCGTATTGGGTGCGGTCGCTCTTGAAGAGCTCGGCCAGCCGGTCGGCCACCTTCTTGGTGATGTGGGTGGAGATTTTGCGGACGTTTTGGTCGTTTTGTAGGTAGCTTCGTGAGACGTTGAGGGGGATGTCGGGGGAGTCGATGACTCCGTGGAGTAGGGTGAGGTATTCGGGCACGATGTCCTCCACCGAGTCGGTGATGAAGACCTGGTTGCAGTATAGCTGGATGCGGTTGCGCTGGATGTCGAAGTTAGACTTGAGCTTCGGGAAGTAGAGGATGCCGGTGAGGTGGAAGGGGTAGTCCACGTTGAGGTGGATGTGGAATAGGGGCTTGTCGGCCATGGGGTAGAGGTCGGAGTAGAACTGCTGGTAGTCCTCCTCCGTCAGGTCGCTGGGCTTGCGCGTCCAGAGCGGGGCGATGTCGTTGATGATGTGGTCCTCGGCCAGCTCGACTTGCTTGCCCTCCTTCCACTCCTTCTTCTTCCCGAAGGCGATGGGGACGGGGAGGAAGCGACAATACTTCTTGAGGAGTGCCTCGATGCGGCCCTCTTCGAGGAACTCAGCGTGTTCGCTGCTGATATGCATGACGACGTCGGTGCCCCGGGCCTTCTCCCCGCCCTCCTCCAGCGTGTAGTTGGGGTCGCCTTGGCAGCTCCAATGCACGGGTTGCGCGCCGGGCTTGTACGACTGGGTGTAGATCTCCACCTTGTCGCTCACCATGAAGGCCGAGTAGAAGCCCAGGCCGAAGTGGCCGATGATGCCGCTGGCCTCGTCTTTGTACTTCTCGAGGAACGATTCGGCGCCCGAAAGGGCGATCTGGTTGATGAACTGCTCCACCTCGTCGCGCGTCATACCCAGGCCCGCATCGCGTACCGTGAGCGTGCGGGCGGCTTTATCGATCTGCACGTGGATGGTCAGGTCGCCCAGCGGCCCCGCAAAATCGCCTGCCTTGGCCAGCGTCTGTAGCTTGGTGGTGGCGTCCACGGCGTTGGAGACTATCTCCCGCAGGAAGATCTCGTGGTCGCTGTATAGAAAACGCTTGATGATCGGGAATATATTCTCGCTGGTAACCCCTATAGTGCCTTTTGTCTCAGCCATGCTATGCTTCAATGTTAAAATGACCCCTCCCGCGTGGGGGGCAATTTATGTGCCTAGCGCAGGGTGGTGTGTCAATTCGTCAGACTGTGTGCCTTTTGCGTGCAATTATGGCAAGCTGCATCTGGGGGTGGTGGCGAGGCACGCTTGGTGGGTTGAGTCGAACGCTATACCTTTGGCCTCATGCTAGAATCCAAGTTAAGACTATGAAAGCACGTAGTGTTAGTTCGCTCAACGGTATCATGCTGGTGGCTCTTTTTTCGTTTGCCGCGTACCACATTGCGGGCTACGAGGTTATCCGTAGCCTTTCCCTGAGCCCGATGATCGTGGGGATCGTTTTGGGGATGATCTATGCCAATACGTTACGCAATCGCTTGCCGGCGGCGTGGGTGCCCGGGATTTTATTCTGTAGCAAGCAGCTGCTGCGTATAGGTATTATCTTCTATGGTTTTCGTTTGACGGTGCAGAGCGTTTTGGCGGTGGGGGCGCCGGCCATCGTGGTGGATGCCATCGTGGTGTCGAGCGTGTTGGGGTTGGGGCTCTTGGTGGGGCGTTGGTTGCGGGTGGATAAAGAGACCACGATTCTCTGCTCTGCGGGCAGCGCGATCTGTGGTGCGGCGGCTGTGCTAGGCACCGAGCCCGTGCTTGCGAGCAAGCCCTATAAGACCGCCGTGGCCGTTTCCACGGTGGTGCTGTTTGGCACGTTGGCGATGTTTCTCTACCCCTCGATGTATCGTGTTGGGCTGCTCAATGCGCTTTCGGACCGCCAGGTGGCCATCTACACGGGCTCTACGCTCCATGAGGTGGCGCACGTGGTGGGAGCTGGGAATGCCATGGGGGATGAGGCCATTGCGGCCGGCGCCACAATAGTCAAGATGATTAGGGTGATCCTCTTGGCGCCCTTTCTCATCATCCTGGGGCTGTGCTTGCCTAGGCCCCGAGAGGAGGCCTCTGGGAGCCCGGCCGAACGCAAGCATCGGGGGGTGAGCATTCCGTGGTTTGCGGTGTGGTTCTTGGTGGCCATAGTGGTCAACTCGCTCATTCCCATTCCCGCAGTGGTCACGCAGGGGATAGAGCGTTTGGACACCTTTGCGCTCACGATGGCCATGGCGGCCCTGGGGGCAGAGTCGAACTTCCAGAAGTTCCGCCAAGCGGGGGCGAGGCCTTTCCTGCTGGCGCTGGTGCTGTTCGCTTGGTTGCTTGGGGTGGGCTACCTGTTGGCGCGCTACCTTGTGCCGGAGCTCATGTAGCGCAAGGGATCTCCGCTGGCCGATTGTAGGCGGAGGCCCCTTGTGTTTTGGACTCCTCGGGCTAGAAGAGGTAGCCTAGGGAGATGCCGCCGTGGTAGAGCGTGGAGGTTTCGCTGGGGATGTTCTCGCAATCGAGGAAGCCCCAGTCGAAGTACCCAGAGAGTTGTACGCCGCTGAAGCGTAAGCCGAGCTGGGCGGAGAGGGAGACATCGAAGCGATTAAGCTGAGTGGGCTTGCCGCCAAAGCCTGGTCTGGCTGACGTTGCGCTTGGGCCGCTGTCCTTGGCAAAGAGCCCCACGGAGAGCGTGGGGCCTGCGCCTACGAAGAGCCCCGTGGTGGCTAGGCCTATCGAGTAGTTGAGCTTGAGGGGAAGGTCCAGGTAGTAAATGGCGCGTGTGAACTCAAACCTAGGGTTGACCTTGTTGGAAGCATACGAATAGCTTTTCTTGACGAAGAGTAGGTCGACCTCAAACTCTAGGCCCACTACGGGTAGCTGCATGAGGAACTCCCCCCCAGCGTGGTAGCCAAAGGTCTGCCGCTGGGTAGAGTCGCTTAGCATTGGGTTGCCCGACACATGGCGTCGCGGGAAGGAGACTCCGGCCTTGATGCCCCCGTTGTACTGGGCGCTGGCCGTAAGGGTAAATAGGCACAGGCCGATCGTCAGTAGATACGTGCGCTTATTCATGGAGATAGTATACCTAGTGGTTCTCTGTTCTGCAGGAGTGCTGCTGCATGTTGAGGGACAACTATTGTGCCACGGGCTGCTTGGGCTTGTGGGGCGGGCTTGTGCGGACGAGGGGGACGAGGTAGGCAAACGAGAAGCCGTACGCTACGCTGACTAGATGCCCCTCGCCGGGCGTGAGGTCGAGAAGTCCGTAATCCATGTAGATTCCTATCTGCACGGGCCAGCGAGGTAGCTCAACGCCGGTGCGGAAGGTGATTGAGAGGTTAAAGCGCCGCATGTCTTCTTGCCACGCGATGGGCTTATGCGGGGTGTCGGGGGCTGTTTTTTGCTTACCCCAGAGGCCCCAGGCTGGCTCTAGGCCTATGGCGATGTAGAGTGGGAGCTGCGATAGGCTCCCGTGGTAGCCCACCATCAGGGGGCATTGGAAGGCGTAGAAGTAGGCCGAGAAGAGGGTTGCCGTGCCCCCGTTGTGGTGGGCTTCCGATGTGAGTACCTCGCCCCCCAACCGGGCTAGATAGGCCCCCAAGGAGAGGTCGGGCCCGGCGGGCTGGCCAAATTGATATTCCACATCAATCCCAACGTGGAAGCCTAGGATGCTGGTGCCATTCGCGGTGGGGCGGAAAACACCTTCTTGTAGCAAGGGGAATCCCACCCCGACCCGAGGGCCAAGTCGCCACTGCGCAGCCGCCCAGCGCGGGAGGCACACTAGTAGGAGTAGCCATATTGCTTGGCGAAGCATTGTTGGGAAGCTACGGTTAGAGCTGGCTTATGGGTGCTGGATAGCATATTTGATCGATCGCAAGGCGTGGTTGCTGCGCAGTAGTATGAGGTATACGCCAGGGGCTAGGCTGCCTGTGGGGATGTAGATAGTGTTGGCTTCTGGATTGTCGCCCTCCATGGCGACGACACCTGTGACTGTCAGAAGTTGCCAGTGCTGCGTGCTCTGGCAATTGATGAGCTTGATGTGGCTGCGATCGGAGTCGGTGATTCGCACATCTTCGAGGGTTGTGGGGCTGACTACGGCTACTGCCTGCCACTGCGCGACGAGGAGGAGTGGCTCGGTGACCGGCAGGTTGAAGTCGTACTTGACGCCGCCGAGGTGCCAGCCGAGGAAGGTGTAGCTCTGGCGTGCGGGCTGGGGCGTGGGTTCCGGGGCCTTCTCGCCGTGGTTCACGCTGACGGGCGCCGGGGCGGGGGTGCCGCCCTGGGCATCGAAGGAGACCTGGTAGGTGTTGGCCT
>CAMXWF010000009.1 GCA_947252645.1 uncultured Bacteroidia bacterium | reverse complement strand
GTATAAGAGACAGCCCTGATTATGAGTCAGGTGCTCTAACCAACTGAGCTATAGGCCCGCAAGTGCCAGCTACTCCACGCAGGATCACCAACCACATGCCTCGCGAAGGTAGACATATTCCCCTGTTGCACAAAATTCACAGTCAGAATCCAGTGGCCAATAGGCAGTGGCCAGTTGTCAGTCATCAGTTGCTAGTTGTTAGGAGCAAGGATGCCGAGCACCCGCCTTCCCGGCTTCCACGGCCACAGACTCCAAACCACCATCGGGGAGATGGGGGAAGAAAACACCTTTTCTACTATTTCGTTGGATAGGTACATCGCCTGCCAATATCTATATCAGCTCTAGTAAGTTTTTAGCCAGCACCCACCCCAGCACCGGCGGCACGGCGTTGCCTATCACCTTGTAGCGAGAGGGCACCGCAACGGACGAAAAATCGTAGCGCTCGGGAAACGATTGTATCCTCGCCACCTCCCGAACGGTTAGCCGTCTATCCTCGGTCGGGTGCGTTATCCCAGAATTCTCTGGCTGGGCCGAGGCTATCACCGTGCCGCTTATCTCCCCCAGCGCAAAACGTCGAAAAAAGTTAGGCGACCGGTAGCGCTGGGGATCGTCACGTATGCGCTGAAACCGCGGCGTGAGCTTTTCCCGGGGAATGTTTTTCCACGAGCGCCCCTGCCGATACTCCTTAGCCAACATGCTCAATGGCTTCTCGCCATCAAACACTGCCCGAGAAGGGGCACCATAGCACTTCCCTATCGCCTCAACCATCTTTTGCGTAGCGGGCGTGTACGCCCAATGCACGGCATCTGCATCATGGGCTGCCGTGGGAAACGAAAGCACATAGCCCATCACGAGCTTCTCCTGCCGCGTGTATGTTCTCGATGGGATGCCCTGCTGATAGACAAAAGTCTGCAACCGATTGAAGTCAAAGGAAGCACACCCTGCATAGGTGCCAATTATAAACACCCGGTAGCGATTCTGAGGAACGCCATAATCCGACGCGCAGAGAAGCTTCACCGACACATTATAACCCAAGGCGCGCATGCGGCTCGTGATTTCTTGAGGCACTGTTGTTTTCCCATCGGGCATGTAGGAAGAGAGAATACCCCGCACGTTTTCAAACAGAAAGGCGCGCGGTGGAACTCCTTGCGCCACCTTCTCCCGTATTATCCGCTCGCACTCCTCAAACAGCGTGCCCCGGCCGCCCTCATCGTCCACGCCCCTACGTGCGCCCGCTGTAGAGAATGGCTGGCATGGGAAACCCGCTATTAGCACATCGAAATCCGGAATAGCATCTATAGGCACACGCCGTATGTCGCCACACACCATCGGCGCCGCGTGGTTGGCGCGGTAAACGCTACAAGCCTCGTCATCTATATCGTTGGCAAACACCACCTCCGTATTCAACCGCTCGTACAACGCTCCGAGAGTTGAAAACCCACCTAAAAAACCTAAATCTAGCCCACCGCAGCCAGAAAATAGCGATGCTATCCGTATCCTGTTCATATACAGACGCAAAGGTATAATGTTCTTTACAAATAGTGGCCTTTGAGAAAGCGCAAACCTCTGGCTACTACTTCGTACCTTTGCCCACGCACTCAGAACCATAGTCTCCATGGTTAAAAAGGCCAACCAAGCATGAAGGCAACGCGCGCACAGAGTCAGCACGGCAAGCTGCGCACAGCAGCTCCAGACCCACCTACCTACGACTGGCTACTAGCCCCTGCGCAGCCCCTTACGCAAAGCAGGCACCTAGTGCTCCTGGCCATCTGCCTACTCCACCTCCTCCTCGCGCTGCTACGCTTCGACGCCAAGGTCAGCATTGGGGGCGACGACGCCTGGTACATCCTCTCGGCCCTGGACTTCTGGCACGGACACGCCTTCCCGGAATGGCACGGCGCCTTCTACCCCATCCTCCTGAGCCCCCTGGTCGGCCTAGGGGGGCTATCTATCCCCTGGATAAAAGTGCTCTCCATGCTCTTCTCTACGGCAGCCCTCTACCTCATGGGGCGTTGGCTGCATGGGCGCATTGCCCGCCCGGCCTGGCTCGGCACTCTGCTCCTCTGCGCGCTCTGCCCCAACTTGGTCTACCTGGCCAGCAGCACCTACAGCGAGTCCCTCTTCATGCTCCTACAGGCCGCCGTGCTCATCCTCTTCACACACGTCTTGACCTTTAGCCACAAAGCGTTGGTCCCCCAAAACCTCTGGGGCTACCTCCTACTAGGCTGCCTGCTCTTCCTCCTAGCCCTCACGCGCTACGTGGGCCTAGGGGCCCTCATTGCCCTACTGCTCTACCTGGTCATCTTTGCGCGCGACTGGCGGGGCGCCAGCCTCACCTTGGGGGGCTTCCTGCTATTTCAAATCCCCTTCTCCCTCTACAAGCAGCTGCGCTGGCAGCTCGGCGGCGCAGCCTTCCAGGAGCAGCTCAGCCACATGCTCCAGAAAGACTTCTACAATGCCGACCAAGGCCAAGAAGGCCTCGGGGGACTCCTCGTGCGGATGGGAGAAAATGCCCAGCAATACCTCGGCTACCACTTCGGCCAGTTTATAGGCATTCCCCTCGAGCGGGGCAACCTCTCCTTCCCCCTACTCGTCATCCTGCTCGGCCTGGCCATCCTCATCTTCCGGCGCAGTCGAAAACCCTTTCCCATCTTCCTAGCCACATACCTAGTCGTCCTACTGGGCATCACCTTCCTCACCCAGCAGGCCAAATGGAACCAAATGCGCCTCGTGGTCGTCTACCTACCGCTCCTGCTGGCCTTCGCCCTCAACGGGCTGCACGACCTACTCTCTGCGCTCAGCCCCAAAATCGCACGGGGCGCCATCTATACCTTCGTGGCTCTCGCCTCCATCAGCACCCTGGCCACCAACCTCCACGCCATGACGCCCAGCACCCTCGCCGCCAACCTACGCGGCGACCAATACGCCGGCCTCACCCCAGACTGGGAAAACTACCTCAGGGCCAGCGCCTGGGCCGGGAAAAACCTCCCCGACTCGGCCATCATCGCAGCCCGCAAACCAAACAACGCCCGCATCTACGCCAAACGACCTTTCCTGGGCATCTTCAAGCAGGTCGCGCAGCACCGCGACAGCGTATGGCAATACTTCCGCAGCCACCACGTGGACTACATCCTCGTAGGGCATCTCCGCATCAACCCCCAAATACGCACCGACCGCTTCATCAACTCCATGCACTACAACCTCCAGCGCCTCCTCGAAGTCAACCCAGCCTGCCTCCGCATCGTCCACAAGGAGGGCCATAGCGAACCCGCATACCTCTTCGCCTTCGAGCCCCACAACGCCCTCGACCACCCAGAGCAATACCTGCAGGCTCTCCAGGATGGGCGCACCATCTACCCCGACAACCCCGAAGCCCTCCACAAGCTCGCCCTCGCCTACCTACTCGCGCACCAGCCCGAACTCGCACAACCCTACATCGACCAAGGCCTGGCCGCCATCGCTGCACTCAACAGCCACGCCGCCACCCCTTTCCTCCAGCTACAGGCCATGGCCTACTATCAGCAGGGCCGACCCCAACAAGCCGCCAACCTACTCGAACAACTCCTAGAAAAAGAACCCGACTCGGCCTCCCTCTGGCAACAATATGCCAAAGCCCTCGAAGCCCTAAAGAGCCCTAAGGCCCACGCCGCACGCCTGCGCGCCAACGCACTCTCCCAAGGCAAGCCTACCCCGTAGTACTAGGCGCGCGCCTCCTCGGCGGACACTGCCCCGCGGCCCTCACGCCACCTCGCCCTCCAGATCGTAGGCGCCTGAGCCGGTGATGCGCACCTGGGCAAACTGCCCCACCGCCAACTCGCGCGATGGCGCCTGCACCTGCACCTCCCCATCCACCTCAGGCGAGGCAAACTCCGTCCGCCCCACCCACGCGTGCGGGCCCACCTGCTCATCGAGCAGCACCGGCATCGTCCGCCCCACAAAGCGCGACAGCCTCCGCGTACTGATCTCTTGCTGCAGCGTCATGATGGCATCGCGACGCATCTGCTTGACCTCCTGCGGCACGCAATCCTCCAAGTGATCCCCCGCGTAGGTCCCCGCCTCCGAGGAATAGGTGAACACCCCCACCTGGTCAAACTCCACCGTGCGCACAAACTCCTCAAGCTGACGAAACTCGGCCTCCCCCTCCGCGGGGTAGCCCACGATCAGGCTGGTACGCAGCGAGGCCTCGGGCAGCAACGCCCGCACCCGCTCGATGAGCGCGTAGGTACTCCGCGTGGTGTGCGTCCGATTCATAACGCGCAGCACCCTATCCGAGATATGCTGGAGCGGCAAGTCAAAATAGCGACAGGCCTTCTTCGAGCTCCGCATCCACTCCAGCACCTCCAGCGGGAAGCCCGTGGGGTAGGCGTAGTGCATCCGTATCCACGCCAGGCCCTCAATCTTCTCCAAGGCCTCCAGCAAGGTCAACAGCGTTGTCGGATGCGGGAGATCGCGCCCGTAGGAAGAGAGCTCCTGGGCCACCAAGATGAGCTCCCGCGCCCCATCGGCCACCAAGGCCTGCGCCTCCTCGAGCAAACGCCCCGGCGCCACCGAACGGTAGCCACCCCGTATCCCCGGAATGGCACAAAAATGGCAATGGCGATCGCATCCCTCGGCTATCTTCAGGTAGGCGTAGTGACGATGGGCCGAAGCCCGGCGCGGCGCAGCCAGCAACAACTCGCCCGAAAGACCAAAATAGCCCAGCACTTGGCCCAAATCGCGCGCGCCGTACCAATGCCCCACCTCGGGAATCTCCGCCCGGAGCTCCCGCCCAAACCGCTGGCTCAGGCACCCCATCACCAGCAAATCACGCAGCAAGCCCTGACGCTGCAAGGCCACCGCGCGAAGAATATAGTTGACCGACTCCTCCTGCGCATCCCCGATAAAGCCACACGTGTTCAGGATGAGGACATCCTGCGCCGCGGGCTCGCAGTCGTAGCGCACGTGCCACCCCGCCCGCTGAAGACAACTCCCCAGCCGCTCGGAGTCCACCAAATTCTTGGAGCACCCCAAGGTCACAATGCAAATGCTCCCTGGCTGCCCGCTATGTGTGCACACCACGGCTACCCGAAGATCGACTCCACAAAAGCCCGCGGGTCGAACAGCTGCAGATCGTCCATCTGCTCGCCTACCCCGATGTATTTGATGGGCACCTGGAGCTGGTCGCAGATGCCGATAGCTACGCCCCCCCGGGCGGTGCCATCGAGCTTGGTGAGCGCCAAAGCCGTAAGGTCGGTCACGGCCGCAAACTGCTTGGCCTGCTCAAAGGCATTCTGCCCCGTGCTCCCGTCGAGCACCAGCAGCACCTCCTGGGGCACCTCGGGGGCTATCTTCTGCAGCACGCGCTTGATCTTGCCCAGCTCATTCATCAGGTTCACCTTGTTGTGCAGACGGCCCGCCGTATCGATGAGCACCACGTCGGCCCCCTGGGCCTTGGCCGCCGCGAGCGTATCGTAGGCCACCGCGGCCGGATCCGCCCCCATCTTCTGGCTTACCAACTCGGCCCCCACACGCTCGCTCCACACCTTGAGCTGATCAATGGCCGCCGCACGAAACGTATCGGCCGCCCCGATGTAGACCCGCTTGCCCTGCTGCCTATAGCGATGCGCTAGCTTGCCGATGGTCGTCGTCTTGCCCACCCCGTTGACACCCACCACCAGGACCACGTAGGGCACCCCGGGCGTGGGCTGCAGGGCCTCGAGCGCACGGGGCTTGACCTCCAGCATCTGGCAGGTCACTGCGCACAGCGCCGCCGAGAGCTCCTGCTCGGTCGACACCTTGCCCTGCTTCATCTGCGCCTCCACCCCGGCTATGATCTTGCTGGTGGTCGACAAGCCCACATCGGCCGAAAGCAACGCCTCCTCCAAATCATCCAGCAGCCCCTCATCCACCTTCTTACGCAGCCCCAACGCCCGCGTGAGCCGCGAAAAAATCCCCTCGCGGGTCTTACCAAGCCCCTTATCGAGGCTCTCCTTACTCTTCTTGGAAAGAAATCCTAGCATAGCGCGCACTCACCCATAACCTCCCGAAACCACGGCAAGGTAACACTTTACCAAGAAAGCCGCCCCATTTGGACTAACATTCGATACCTTCGCGGCGTAGCATCCTGTGCGCGTACCTCCACAGCGCACGGCGCACCGCACCACAAGCATGCAGACAACCGTAAAATTCGACCTACTCAACTTCTCAGAAAACAACTCGCACCTGATCATGCCCATCCACATCCAGGGCCACAAGCTGCACATGATCATCGACACCGGGAGTTCCCACACGGTGCTCGACAAGCACCTCCCCCTCGACTTCAACGCCCCCCACCCCCTCGACGAACCCAGCTACGGCATGGGCGGGCATCTCAACGACCTACAAATCACCCCCCTACGCAACATCCAAATCGGACGCATCGTGCTGGAGAGCTACGAGGTCGTCCTGGCCGACATCGCCGACCTCAACCGCATCTATAGCGAATTCTGCCACGCCCCCGTGGCCGGGCTCCTGGGCAGCGACCTACTAGAAAAACTCCACGCCACCATCAGCTATCCCCGGCGGCGCATCACCTTCCGCCAGGAGTAGCCCCACGCCCGCTACGGCAGGGCCTAGCAATCCGTGGGCGGCTGTAGACGCCGCAAGATCTGCACCGCGTTGGCCGCCGCCCCCTTCCGCAGATTGTCGGCCACAACCCAGAAGCTGATCCCCTGCGTGGGGGAAGCCAGATCCTGCCTGACGCGCCCCACGAGCACCCTATCTTGCCCCACAGCCGCCAAAGGCGTGGGGTAGAGTGCCCGCTGCGGGTCATCCACCAGCTTGATCCCCTCGGCCCGGGAGAGCAACTGCTGCACCTGCCCCGGGGTAATGGGCTGCGCGCACTCGAAGTAGGCCACCTCCGAATGCCCCACCTCCACGGGCACCCGCACCGCCGTGGCCGAAACCCGCAGCTGGGGCGCCAGGAGGATCTTCTTGGTCTCGTTCACCAGCTTCATCTCCTCCTTGGTGTAGCCCGACGGCTCGAAGACATCGCAGTGCGGAAGGCAATTCCCCTCGATGGGGTGGCCATAGAACGGATCGCGGGGCACACGCCCATGGCGCTCCTCGCGGAGCTGGTTGAGCCCGCGGATGCCCGAGCCGCTCACCGCTTGGTAGGTGGCCACGCGCAGCGACACCACCGGGTTGACCCGATGGACCGGCGCCAAGGCCGCCACCAGCTGGATCGTGCTGCAATTCGGGTTGGCTATCAAGCGGTGGGCCGCCACCGTATCGAAGTTGACCTCGGGGATCACCAGCGGCACCTGCGGATCCATGCGCCAGGCCGAAGAGTTGTCTATCACCACCGCGCCCCCCTCCACGAAGCGAGGCGCCCACTCCCGCGACAGCTCCGCCTCGACCGCAAACAGCACGTGGTCCACCTGCGCCGCCAGCAGAGCCTCCACGGAAATCACCTGCACCTCCTGGGCCCCATACGGCACCCGCAGGCCCACCGAGCGGTCAGAGGCCGCCGCCACCACGCAGCCCACCGGGTAACCGGCCTCAGCCAAACACGTCAACATATGCTGCCCTACCAGCCCCGTCGCACCAAATACCCCTATCTTCATAGCACTACCCCCTATAACCGCTCACCGCGAAATTAACGATTACCCACCGAACATCCGCGGCCTACCGCCACCGGGAAACAGGGGCCACCAGCGCGCTGCCGCCAACCCAAAATAGGCCACTTTCGCCCCGTTTATTACTCATAAAATACATAGGTTATCGCATTGATATCGTTGATGTTACAGCTTATTATATTTTTGATGATTGCACACGGCAATACTCATCAGCTTGTGTTCTGGGCAGTCATCTCGCGCCCTCGCCGTACCCTCGCCGTACCAACTCCGCTCGACTTCGCACGATGAGCGGAGCAGGTACGGAATTGATAGAGAAATGCTTACGATGACGTACCAAATTGCAATCTGCTCCCCCAAGAGCGCCAGCCTTTTAACAATTTGCCTGGGCGGGTGGGGCCACGGGTACCTGAGGCCCTGCTAGGCCAGGGGGAGTCGGAATTATCGGGGAATCTTAGATCGTTTTTAGTTTGACACCCAGCGAGTTCAATTGATTATTATTTGAAAGGTTGTACTTTGCGACGCAAAGTACATTGAAAGTTGTTACCTTCGCGGTGTGAAAGTCTAACCGAGGAGGATGGATACCATGAAACGAACCATGAACGGATCCATAGGCTTGCGCAGCTTCACCTTGGAGGAGGATGCGTGGAGCGAGCTGGCCAACTACCTGGAGCGGTTGCGCCGCCTCTACAGCAGTCAGCCGGATGGGGAGGAGATAGTCAATGACATAGAGGGGCGCCTGGGCGAGCACCTCTGGGAATGGAAGGGCGCGCAGGGTTTTGTCATCACGCTGGACGACGTGCGGCGGGTCGAGCGCATCATGGGGCAGCCCGAGGACCTGGGCAGCGAGTGCTGCCCGCCCCCGCAGCGCATGCGCAGGAAGCTCTACCGGGACCCGCTCAACAGGGTCTTTGGGGGGGTATGCAGCGGGCTGGCCTACTACTTCCGGGGTGACGTGGTGCTCGTGCGCATCGTTGCGGTGCTGCTGCTCTTCCTGTTCTTCTCCAGCTTCTGGGTCTACCTGGTGCTCTGGATCGTCCTGCCCGCAGCCCGAACGCGCGTTGAGCGGCTGGAGATGATGGGCCTACCCATCACCAACGAGAACCTAAAGCAAAACCTGTAGGAGGCACACGCCATGGCTAGCAACACAAAGAGCTATGAGGTGCAGATGCGCCGCGGCGTAGTGGAGCTGTGCATTCTAGCCCTACTCTCCAAGAAAGCGTGCTACGCCAACGACATCGTGCAGGCCATGCAGCAGGCCCGCATGATCGTGGTAGAGGGCACGATATACCCCATGCTCTCGCGACTCAAGAATGCAGGCTACCTGGTGTACCGCTGGGAGGAGTCGAAGCAGGGGCCCCCGAGGAAGTACTACGTGCTCTCGGCGCACGGGGTGGAATACCTCAAGGAGCTCTTGGCCTGCTGGCAAGAAACCGAGCAAGTAGTCAACGCAATACTCCAGGGCGTAGCGGACAACCTCTCTGAGGAGCCCATCCCGCGGGCCTCGGCGTCCGCGGGGAAAAAGGACGAGTGACCATGGACAACACAGTAAACATCAGCCTGCACGCGGTGCCCTTCACGCTTACCCAGGAGGCCTACGTGGCGCTCAAGGGCTATCTGGAGGCGTTGAGTGCCTTCCTGGGGCAAGGCCCGGAGGCCCAAGATGTGCTGGAGAGCGTGGAGACGCGCATGGCGGAGATTCTCTCGGAGCACACCCCGAAGGGCGCCGTGGTGAGCAAGACCACCGTGGAGAAAGGCATTGCGATGATAGGGCAACCCGAGCAAATCGATGCCGATAAGGCTGAGGAGCTCCAGGAGCAGGGCAGCGAGCAGCCCTATGCCCGCACGCGGCTCTACCGAGACCTCGAGCACAAAATCATCGGGGGCGTGTGCGCTGGTATCGGCGCCAAGCTCCACCTGGATGCTTGGATTCTACGCGTTGTGTTGGTTGCCCTCTGCTTCTTCTTTGGCTTTGGGCTGCTACTCTACGTGGTGCTCTGGGTAGCCATCCCCGCGGCCGTGACCCCCATGCAGCAGCTGGAGATGCGCGGACGGCCGCGCTCCTACCAGGAAATGCGGCGCGAGGTGCAGCGCGACTACGCGCAGTGCAAGCGCACCGTCAAGGGGGCCCGTCTACAACAGCTATCAGGGGTCAAGGACTTTTTCGTCCGTTTGGCCTACTTGCTGGGGGTCATTGTGTTGGGATTCCTGAGGGTGCTGGTGGGCGTGGTGGGCGTAGCCCTTATCATAGCCAGCTCGCTGGCCGGCATCGGCTCCACGATCGCCTTCATCGTCCTGATCAACAAGATGCATGGGGCGTCCCAGGTCGATAGCGATGTTTCTGGGGTACAAGAGTTTTTTGGGCGTGGCTACGAGTTCATCGCCTCGCTGAGCTGGCCTGCGGGCTTCTGGATTGCCGCGTGGCTGCTTGTCATTGTGCTCTTGCTGGCCATTTTCCTGGTGGGGCTACGCTGCCTAATGCGCTTCCGGATGCATAGGGCAAGCATTGTTTCTCTTATCCTCATCTGGGTAGCAGCCCTGAGCTACACCATCGCGGCCGGCGTCGTGGGGAGGCTACGGCTATCCGACAACACCGATGGGCTCTACCAAACCACTCCGCTGGAGCTGGTGGCGAGCGACACCCTGCGCCTAGCAATGCATGAAGACTTCAGCTTCGATGGCACGAACCTAGGCAACAACGCAAAACGGCCCGGCCAGTCTCGCCCTAAGGATTGGTGCACCGAGCCCTCCGTACGCCTACGGATCCGGCCCGCTTCCTCGCACTCTGCACCGCGCCTAGTGGTCCAACCCAGCGGGGCATTCATTCCCTGCCGCGGTCACGAGCCGTACCGTCTAGGTGAGGTTTTCCCAGTGAAAGTACAGGGGCATAGGGTGTCCATCCCCACATCGGTTCCCAAGGCCAAGATCAAGCGGCTGGACGCAGAGCAGTACCTCACCGTATGGCTCTATATCCCCAACGGGGCCTACCTAGAGATCTTCCCCGACCTGGCGAGCATCGTGGGCAAGAGCGCAGCCACCAACTGGCGCGCAGGCGAGGAACTCTGCGGCAAACTCTGGCGCATGGAGCAACGGCATCTCGTGGAGGGCCAAGAGCAACGACCCGAGAAGGCTGAATAGCCCACGAGGCCGTACCCCATAGCACGAGCCCAGAAGCCCTAGTGGGCCAAGTTTTTTGATGTTGCGCCCGCCACAGTCAGGGCACGACAGGCTGGGGGCATCGGGATGCCGATACCTTGCGACCGCAGGTGGCATCAGGCAGGCCCTGACCTTGGTTGTCTGGGGCATAGCGGAAGGCAGCGGGGGGCTTAAGCGCCGTGCAGAATCTGGCGCGCGCCCCGCTGCCTTGCCGTGCGCGGCAGGCCTCTGGGCCGCAGAGTCGAGGGCCGCAACGCCGCGCGGTACTAGGGATACCACGGGGCAGCACAGCGGCAGGAGTATTGTAATCCGCCAAGATTTAGTAACTTTGGGGTAGCTGCAGTGCCAGAGAATACCCAGTGAATTACCTAGGTGTATGTGCGGCGTGTGCTTGGCAACGAGGAAGAGATCATAACAAAAAGTAGTGGTACGATGACACAGAAAAAAGGGGATCGCTACGGTGTACACCGTGTGCTAGAGCCTAAGGGCGTATTGCCCCAGCCGGCCAACAAGGTAGACAACAACATGGACGAGATCTACGACAACGAGATCCTGGTCGATGTGCAGACCCTCAACGTGGACTCGGCGAGCTTTACACAGATTTGCGAGCAGGCTGGGGGCGATGAGAAGAAGATCGCCTCGATCATGATGGACATCGTGGCCAAGCAGGGCAAGCACCGTAACCCCGTGACGGGCTCTGGGGGCATGCTGCTAGGCACCGTGGCCCAGATAGGCGATGCGCTCAAGGGCAAGATCGACCTGAAGGTGGGCGACAAGATTGCCACGCTGGTCTCGCTGTCGCTCACGCCCCTGCGCATCGATAAGATCAAGGCCATCCGCAAGGACGTGGACCAGGTAGACATCGAGGGGAAGGCCATTCTTTTTGAGAGCGGCATCTACGCCAAGATCCCCAGCGACATGCCGGAGAAGCTAGCCCTCTCAGCGCTCGACGTGGCGGGTGCGCCCGCGCAGACGGCCAAGCTGGTCAAGCCGGGCGACACGGTGCTCGTGATCGGGGCGGGCGGCAAGAGCGGCATGCTCTGCTGCTATGAGGCCAAGAAGCGCGCCGGGGTGACGGGTAAAGTGATCGGGCTATGCCACTCGGAGCGCAGCACCGAGCGCCTGCGCAAGCTGGGCTTCTGCGACTACGTGTTCTCGGCCGATGCCACCAAGCCCGTGCCCGTGATGCAGGAGATCGCCAAGCTCACCGATGGCAAGATGTGCGACCTGACCATCAACAACGTCAACATCCCCGACACCGAGATGACCAGCATCCTCTGCACCAAGAACGATGGCATGGTCTACTTCTTCTCTATGGCCACCAGCTTCACCAAGGCCGCCCTGGGCGCCGAGGGGGTGGGCAGCGATGTCACCATGCTCATCGGCAATGGCTACACCAAGGGCCACGCCGAGATCACCCTCCAGGAGCTGCGCGAATGCAAGGCGCTGCGCGACGTATTTGAGGAACTGTACGCCTAAAGAAGGAAAGGAGTACGTTATGACCGCCACAGGAAAAGGGGGCGAGTCGGCCTTGCCGATGCACCAGCGCAATCGTCTGAAGTACTTCCCCCAGGTAAGCGATGAGCAGTGGAACGACTGGCACTGGCAGGTGAAGAACCGCATCGAGACGGTGGAGCAGCTCAAAAAGTACATTGCGCTCACGCCGGCCGAGGAGGAGGGGGTCAAGAAGTCACTCAAGACCATCCGGATGGCCATCACGCCATACTACTTGACCCTCATCGATACGAGCAACCCCAACTGCCCTATCCGCAAGCAGAGCGTACCCACGGAGGCCGAGCTCATCACCTCTCCGGAGGACATCCTCGATCCACTTAGCGAGGACGAGGACTCCCCCGCGCCCGGGCTTACCCACCGCTACCCCGACCGGGTGCTGTTTCTGATCACAGACATGTGCTCGATGTACTGCCGCCACTGCACGCGTCGGCGCTTTGCCGGGCAGAGCGATGCCGCCTCGCCCGATGAGCGCATAGACAAGTGCATCGACTACATCGCCCGCACCCCCCAGGTGCGCGATGTGCTGCTCTCTGGCGGCGATGCCCTCATGGTGAGCGATGCCAAGCTGGAGAGCATCATCAAGCGGCTGCGCGCCATTCCCCACGTGGAGATCGTGCGTATCGGCTCGCGCACCCCCGTGGTGTGCCCACAGCGCATCACCCCGGAGCTGTGCAATATGCTCAAGAAGTACCACCCCATCTGGCTCAACACGCACTTCAACCATCCGAACGAGCTCACCCCAGAGGCGGCGGCTGCGTGCGCCCGTTTGGCCGATGCTGGCGTGCCACTGGGCAACCAGTCGGTGCTGCTCCGCGGCATCAACGACTGCCCCAACATCATGCTACGCCTGGTGCGGGGCCTGGTGAAGATCCGCGTGAGGCCCTACTACATCTACGTGTGCGACCTCTCGCAGGGTATTCGCCACTTCCGCACGCCCGTATCGAAGGGGATCGAGATCATGGAGTCGCTCCGCGGCCATACGTCGGGCTTCGCGGTGCCTACCTTCGTGGTGGACGCTCCTGGCGGGGGCGGCAAGACGCCAGTAATGCCCAACTACGTGATATCGCAGAGTCCGCACCACGTGGTGCTGCGTAACTTCGAGGGCGTGATCACCACCTACACGGAGCCGACGGACTACGTGGACGAGTGCCACTGCCCCGATTGCGAGCGTGCGCGCCAGGAGGGCAAGTCGAGTACTGAGGGGGTGGCCAAGCTACTCCGCGGGGAGCAGATGGTGATAGAGCCCAAGCAGCTCGAGCGCCACGAGCGCGCCAAGCGCAATCGGGAACAGCGGATGTAATGCGCTTTGTAGATGAGCTTGCAGGCCTAGAAAGCGTCTCGGTGGTCGGCATGGCCAAGAACACCGGGAAGACCGAGACGCTCAACTACATCATAGGTCTACTATCAGGGCGATCCGAGGGGATCGCCCTGACTTCTATCGGCATCGATGGGGAGCGCACCGACCAGGTGACCCGGACGGAGAAGCCCGAGATCACGGTGCCGGTGGGCATGTCGTTCGTGACCTCGGAAAAGCATTTCCACCAGCGCAAGCTCACCGCGGAGATCTTTGCGCTGTCCAAGGAACGCACTGCCCTCGGGCGGCTGGTAGCCGCCCGCACGCTCATTGCCGGCAAGGTGCTCCTTTCGGGGCCCGCAAGCACGGGCGGTCTGCGTCGCCTACTGGCCTCGATGCGAGACCACGGGATGAAGCTCACCATAGTGGATGGGGCCCTATCGCGGCTCAGCCTGGCCTCCCCCACCGTGACGCAGGGCCTCGTGCTAGCCACTGGGGCCGCGGTGTCTACCAGCATCCCGGAGCTGGTCAAAAAGACCCAATACCTCTATGGGCTCATCACCCTCCCCGAAGTGGAGCCCGCCCTGCAGCAGAAGTTGCAGGAGATAGAGCGGGGCGTGTGGGCCATCGATAGCGAGGGGGAACTCCACGATTTGCAGCTCCCGTCCGTGTTCCTCATGGCCAAGCTGGGCAAGGACCTTTTCCGCTACGGGCACCGGCTCTACGTGGCTGGCGCAGTCACCGACCGCGTGGTGGACACCCTGCGCATGCAGGGCAGCGCCACCGAGCTGATAGTGCAGGATTTCACGCGGGTATTTGTCACGGCGCGCGCCATGGCCGCCTACGTTGGCACTGGTGGGCAGGTGCGCTGCGCCATGCGCAACCGCCTGTTGGCCATAACGGTCAATCCCCAAGCCCCCAACGGCTACCGACTGGATAGCGAGAAGCTACGCGCAGCCATGCATGAGGCCCTGGGTATCCCCGTCTACGACGTACGCGCCCTCTGAGAGGGAAGGCACGCCGCACGCAGCGCGTGGCCCAAATGCAGGGCTACCGACTATCCCTACCCCTAGTTTCACCACCCAAGATTAGAGACCGCCAAGGCTTGGTTTCCCCTGGGCCTGGGTAATCTGATCTAGCGCAGTACGCGCACGCCTACCCCACCGCGCATCAACCCCCTCCAAAGAGGGAAGCCCCAGCACGCAACGGTGCTGGGGCTTCCTATAGGCACAGCGCAGAACAGGCCACGCTGGCTAGCAAGGGCTCAAGGCCCTTGGTAGCCGCGCAGCTGGGCTAGCGTACAAAACGTATCACCCGCTGGCCCTCAGCGCTAGAAAGAACCATCAGGTAGATGCCCGAGGGGAATCCCTGTAGGCCAATGACTGGCTGAACGCCCGGGGCAAAGGTGCGGGCATAGCGCGGCACGCCCAGCAGATTGTAGATGTGGACCTGCAGTGGTGCACTCCAAGAGCCCAGAATGCGGATCTGCTCGCCCGACACTATGGTCTCCACGCTAAGCAGAGGCTGGGCCTCCACTGGGGTGGAATTCTTGCGGGCAAAGGCGACCTCGATAGGTATGCTCACACTCTGCGCGAGCGGTACTTCGAAGGTGTTCCCATTCTCCACGTCGACCCCGCAGATAGTAAGCCCCTTGAACTCTCCCTTTTCCGAGGGCAGAGCGGTCACGGTGAGCTTATCCAGCTTGCGAGCCTTAAGGGCAGGGTACTTCGTGGGGTCACCCTTCAGCTCGATGGGTGCCTCCTGGTTGATCTGCACCTTCACACCACCCAATGTGAAATCGCCCGCATACGTCACCACGATGGGCATAGGAGGATTCTGAATAGCCTGCACCTCCAGCTCCAGCTTGTAGACACCAACGGGTACATCGTACTCCACACCAGCGACCCAATCGCCTTCGAGCTTCTGACCGTTGACAGTCACGTTCAAGAGCAGGACATCGAGGGATGGTGCTTTGCAGACGATCTTCACCTTATCGCCCTGGCGCACCGTAAAGGTAGTGGCCGGTTTGTCTTGCGTAAGCTGCTCGCTGGGCTTGGCCCCAGAGCTGACGGAGACCGCTGCGCCCTCTAGCTTGGAGCTAGCAGCCAGCAGCACGGGGAAGTCGAGGGCATGCAGCCTAGGGGCCACCACCAGCGGGTGAGACTCCTCGCCCGTAATGACATAGCCCTCATTGTCCAGCTGCGCTAGGGTGAAGCGCTTCTTCCCCACCATCACGGAGTCGACCGAGTACTTATCCTTATCCTTCGGGGTCACAGTGACCCAGAGCTTATTTCCAAGCTTGACCTTTTCTCCAGGCTTCAATTCGGGAGCCGTAGCCCTGTCGTCCCCTGCATGGAACACGATGTCAAAATGCTCGTTGAGGGGATTTTGAGCCAGCTCGACGGTGTAGAAGGAAGGAGAAGAGGCTTCTACCTCCACCTTGTTGGGGCGCGCTGTCAGGCGATAATCTCCACTGCTCTCAATACCGTTGACCCGAAGGAGGTACTTAGCAAAAGGAGCATGGTTGTACTCTTTCAGGGTCATCTTGTAGGTGTCACCCAGCTGGAATTGGGGGAATTTGTCCCTATCGGCGTTGATGTAGGTGACGGGCGCACCGCCATTGGTGGCGAGGTCTAGCGCCAAGTTATCGGGCATGCCCGTGAAGGTGAGCGTTGTGGGGATAGAGAAGTCGATATCGGTGAGGAAGGTATAGTGCTTTCCCACCTCGTAGGAGTCGCTGCGCTTAGTGCCCGCGAGGTTGAGGGAGGCGGGGTCCTTCTTCGTGGCCAAGGAACCCAAGGCCCTGATATGCGCGGGCCGTCCAGGCACAAGCCCCGCCACCCGGAAGTAGCTATCGGTCTGGAGGGGGAAGATCTCCAGCGGCGCGATGTCGCTACCATCATAGTATAGGTGGAGCAAGGCCGTTCCGTAGCGATTCTTATTCTTATTCAACTTCTTGGGGTCAGACATCTCAAGCTCATTGTAGTCAATCGTGGTGCCATTGAGTGTGATTTTATGCTGGTAGGCCGTGGCCAAGTAGATGTGGGGGAACTGAGTGGCCACCTGGAAGGGCATCGTCAAGGTGAGGTCATTGACGTATATAGCATAACCCAGGGAATTGAAGCCCAGTTTTTGCTTGTTGAGTATGTTTCCTGTGGATGGATCGATAATCAGGATGAAGGCATCGGTAGCGTAGGTATCATCCTTTTCGGACTTTTTGGACTCCAGCGTGGAGTTATCATCGGGGAACGTGAGCTTACCCTGGAATAGGCCGAAGGCCAAGAGCTTAGAACCATCGGGCGAAAGTACGAGTTGGCGAATATGGGCAGTGGCACAGTAATTATCATTGGAGAAGGCATGGCGCTCGACTTTTATCTCCTTTTCCCATTTCTTGCTTCCATCTGCACTGCTTGCCCTGAGGATAATAGCGCGGGCATCGGCTAGGTCATTTTCTGTTCCCTTTTTGTAACTAGCTATTGGGGTAGAGGCCCCTGTAGCATCTAGGTTCTCCTCATCCACCCAGCCGAAGAGGGAAAAGCTGGTGAAGGTAGTGCCATCGGGCGTCACCGCATGGCGTAGCGCGGAGATATTTGAGGTCGCAAGAGGCTTATCTGCTTTTCCCGTTGATTTGTAGGAAATGACACGCTGGATCCCAAGGTCGCGCAACGAGAGCACAACCTCTACGGTGAGTGATGTCTCATAGACTTTCCACGACGGAGTATCAGGATCAGGAGTCATAGGAGCAGGAGCCAGCGTCGTGCTCCCCAGCTGCAGCTCAGAGAGGAGAGCCATGGTGCAATAGAAGCTCCCTGCGTTCTCATCGAGAGCAACGCTAAGGACCCTAGTAGGCCCGTTCCATGACTCAACATTCTGCGTAAGGGGTAAGGCCTTGTTCATCACCAGCGCGCCATCGGCACTTAATATCACGACACTAATGCCACACGATTCTTTCGTTGGGCTGCTGACTTGAAATAGCTCTGTGCCCTTCTGCTTAGCGGTCATAGTGCCTGCATAGGAGAGTACCACGATGGAGCTCCCGTCTTTGAGGGATACCAGCCCATCCACCTGGCTAGCACCACTAAAGGCTACAGACCATAAGGGCTTATCTTCAGGACTGTACTTGACGAGGTAGGCGCTCCACTTGAAGAGGCCTTCATAGGTGTAGTCGCCCACCTGGAGCGTTTGTTGTTCGCCGGTGAGCTGGTCGGCCACTATGTAGCCGCCATCGGCGGTAGCTACCAGGTTCTGCTCGGTGAAGCCCAGCGCTTTATTTTCAGTTTTTGTGGGTTTCCAGGGATCGGCTTTCAGCGGCACCTGCTGTCCCCAGCAGGTGGCACTGAGCAGTAGCAAAAGGCCAACGGCCAGGGGGTACAAGCTCATTCTCATTGCGGTGAACTCCTAGATTAAACGATTGGAGACTATAGATTGCTATTGGCCGCTTTGGCTTCCGGGGGGATAGGCAGGGTGTAGCGGCTGTCGCCCTGCGCCAGGTTATAGTCAGTGCCCTCGAAGGTGTGCACCAGGCTAGGCTGTCCGCAACGACGCAGGTCGAACCAGCGCCAGCCCTCCATGGGCAGCTCGCGGAGGCGCTCCTGGAGGAGGTAGGCCAGCACTGCGGGCCTGTCGGGGAGGGCATTGATGGCATCGGTAACCGCAGCCAACGCCCCGGGCTTCACCCTGCACTTAGCCAGCTGGCCAAGCAGGGCCTTGGCCTCGGAGAGCCTATCGAGCTGGGCATCGGCCTCCGCGGCCAAGAGCAGGGCATCGGCCAAGCGGAAGGAGCAGCGGTAGGCATCCACCGTGGGGTAGGTTGCCTGCCCATGGTCTATTTTCTGGCCTCGGTTGATCCGGTAGTCGCCTGGGGTGATCTCCACGAAGTAGCGGGCCTTGCGCAAGTCGCCTTCCGGGTAGCTGGCTAAGAGCAGCTTTGAGGGCCTGAGGATAGGGACGAACTCCGACTGGAATACCTGGTCGAGGGCGAGGATGTTTTCCGTAGAGCGGTAGTGGCAGGGCAATTCTGCCGAAGATTCATTGAGATCCACGAGCTTATAGGGCCTAGCCTGTAGCTCCTGCCAGCAGCGAAGAACCCCCTCCCAATCCTGCGTATAGGCAGCCACCCGCTGCTCTAGGGCCAGCAGGGCATCCTTGGAGAAGCGGTACATGTACTCGGCGTTCTCCACGGTGATCTGGGTTCCTGCATTTCGGTCTGGAGCCCACGCATTCACCAGCATGTACTCTCGGGCGTGCGCGATGTCGGTCTTGATTTGATCGTAGACTTCCTTGAGGGTAGACTTTTTCAAATAGACCCCCATCTGGGTAGAGGTGGAGATGGGCACAGCTGGTGCGCTGAGTGTTGTTGTCGAATAGGCAGGCGCGTAGATAGAGGCCAACACGAAGTGCGCGTAGGCTCTAAGCGCATAGCACTCGCCGAGGATCTGTCGGTCATCCATGGAGGGTGAGCCGTTGGCCTGCATGACCTCCAAGAGGTAGTTGGCCGTATAGATGGCGAAGTAGTACTTCTGCCAGTCGGTGTAGCTGGCCGAGGCGTTGCGGGCCTGATCCTGCCAGATGTAGAAGTCGGAGAAGGCATCCCGGTCGATGCTCTGGGCAAACACGCATTCCACCCCATCGGTGCGCATGATGAGCTTGGGCAGGTCTTGCGGCCACTGGCTGTAGGCCCTGGTAAGCAGGGCGCGGTACTCCACCGTGGTGGAGGGGATCACCATGCCTGTAGGGGTAATGCTGAGGAACTTCTTGCAGCTAGGCATCAGGCCCAGCAGCAAGGGTAGACAGGAGAAGGCTAGGAGTCTGCATGCGCGCATTCTGGTCATGGTCGTAAGGGGTTAGAAGCCCACCCGTAGCGAGAGGGTCATGGTCAAAGGGATAGGCTGGGCATAGGGGTTTTTCATGGTTTCAGGGTCGAGGAAGCCCTTATCGTCAAAGCCGTAGACAAAGAGGTTTTTGGCCTCAAAGGCCACTTGTGCACTGCTCATCTTGGCGGGGCCAAGGAGCGACTGGGGGAAGTCGTAGCTGAGCCTAAGGCTCTGGAGGCGAACGTAGCCTGCATTGCGGACGTAGAGCGAAAGGGCCGACTGGTACTGTAACTCATCGTAGGCATCGTACTCCGACTTGCGGTTGCCGGCAAACTCATCTCGCACAAACAGACGGGGTAGCGTGCCCTGCGGGTTCTCCTCACTCCATCGGTGCAGGATGTAGTCCTGGGTGTTTTGTCCACGGTCATATGCCGTAAAGCTATAGTAGGGCTGCACGAGGACCTTATGGCCAAAATTGCCCACTATGCCGATATTCAGGGCTAGCCCTTTCCAAGAGAAGTTGGTGGTAAAGCCCATGCTGTAAGGGGGTTCATCGGTGCCCGCGTAGACGTATTTGCTGCGCTCCTGCTCGGGGGAGAGTCCCCGGGAAGACCCCGTAGCCGCAGGGGTCAAATGGAGCAGCTCAGAGATGAGCATTTTTTCTCCATTGGTATCCGCCACGAGCGGGTAGCCGTACTCATCAATTCCCGCATAGGGCAGCACGAAGATGCCCCCCACGGGGTAGCCCTCGCCGCTGGGTCGGCGGCTGTCACTGCGCACGGTGAGTCGCCCTATTTTGTTGGCATTGTAGGAGAAATTGCATTGCAATGACCAGCGGAAGTCGCCCACCTGGACAGGCACGGCCGAGAGGTTCAGCTCAACGCCCCTATTGGTCAGGCTGGACCAGTTGACGGTGTAGTAGGGGAAGCCCGACTCCAAGGGCAGGCGACGCATGCCGATCAGGTCGGTGCTATTGCGTTGGTAGTAGTCGACCGAAAGCCCCAGTCGATAGCCTAGGAAAGCCATGTCGAGGCCCACATTGTAGGTTGCGGTTTTCTCCCAGCGGAGCTTGTCGTTGGGGGGGTTGTCCACGGAGATGGACTTTTCCGTCAGGGCGCCGGGATTGGCGGGAGCCTTGGGGAAGAAGCTCACCTCATTTTCCCAGCGGCCCACGAGCACCGGGTAGGTGTTCTTGTCGATGTTGCCCTGTAGCCCCCAGGAGGCGCGTAGGCGGAGCGAGGAGAGCCAATCGACATCGCGCAGCCAGCGCTCCTGCTTGGCGTCCCACATGGCACTCACCGAGTAGAGCGGGAGGTAGCGGTATTTTGGGTCCACGCCGAAGAGGTTGCTCCCATCGAAGCGGATGCTCGCCCCCAGCGTGTAGCGCGCCATGAGGGTATAGGAGGCCGTGGCAAAGAAGGAGACGAAGGCATTCTCGAAGTAGGTGCGGGTGTAGGGGCGCAGGTAGCGGGCTTGTGTGCTCTCGGTGATATTGACGTGCTTGGTGGTGAGCGATTTAGGGTCGTAGCCGTAGGCGGTGGTCAGGATGGATTCATCGGTGGTGTGCCTGACCTCATTGCCCAGCATGACATCGAGGGCGTGGATATCGGCAAAAGTCTCTGCATAGCGGAGCATCTCCTTGAGGGTATATTGGAAAGAGTAGCCATCGGTGTTGCGGAAAAAGCCCCCATCGGGTAGGAGCGTTTTGCCCCCCACCATGAAGCGTTGCTGCTCCCTGCGGGTGGCGTAACTGTCTTTGGTAGCCCAGCTCTCCAGCTTGCTACTCCCGTACTGTAGTCCAGCCTGAGCCTCCAGGGAAAGGCCACGCCAGATCCTCCAGTGGAGGTCAAAGAGAGCCGTCAGGGCGCGATTGCGCAGATCGTTGTGCGTATTCTGGCGCTCCTCTAGCACGTTGTAGCGTAGGTTGTCGATATTCTTCCCGAAGCCATGCACATTGGGGTCGTAGAGCAGATCGCCCTGGGGCCCTTGTAGCTGCAAATAGGGGCTGACAGTGCGGAAATACTGCGCCGGGTTGGTGTAACCGTCGGTGTTGGTGAGGTAGCTGGTGTTCTCCCGTTGATTGGCGAAAAGGCTTACGCCCAGGTCGAGTACACGGAAGAAGTGAAAGGTGGTCTTCGAGGTGAGATTGTAGCGTCGCGCGGCCACGCCACGCGTAGTGCCCTGTTCCTGATAGAAGCCGAGCGAAACGTAGTAATCGGCCCAATTGCCGCCCCCCGCAATGCTCAGGAAATGATCGTGGCTGAGTGCTGTGCGGAAGAGCTCGCGGGCCCAGTTGGTGTTGATACGGCGCAGGGAGTCGAGGCGGTTACTAGCTTGAGCTGTCAGCGCGCTATTGCCCGAGGTGCGGTAGGCACTCAGCAGCCCCTCCTGCTGCAGGATGCGCGACACCTCACCCCGGCTCTGCATGTAGTCGTAGCTGGAGCGCAGCAGGGCGAGCTCCAGATCTACCTTTTGCGCGGCATCGAGCAGGTGCAGGCGCGAGAAGTTGGGCTGGGTCACCACGGAGAGCTTGCCCGAGTAGTTCACCCTTACGCGCCCCTGGGCGCCGGACTTGGTGTTAATGACTATCACCCCGTTGGCCGCCCTAGCCCCGTAGATGGCGGTGGCGGCAGCATCGCGGAGCACGGAGACAGTCTCTATGTCCTCTGGGTTAATGCCCGCAATGGGGGAGGAGTGGAGCTCATCGATGCTGGAGAGACTTTCCAGCTTCGGCAGATCGGTGCCTTCCAAGGGCATACCATCGAGCACCCAGAGGGGATCCTGCGTGCCCTGGAGGGAGGAAGTGCCACGGATACGGATCTTGGCGGGCGCATTGGGCCCGCCGCCAGCGGAGGTCACAGTGACCCCCGCCAGTTGCCCCTGAAGCATCTTGTCGACGGACATGCTGGCCATAGGCACCTTCTCAAGCGACACGCTGGCCACTGAGGCCGTAGAGCGCCGGCGGTCGATGTTGCCATACCCCGTGACGATCACCCCCTCGATGTCCTGGTAGTCGGGCGAAAGCTCCACGGTGATAGACCCGGGGCTTACGCCCACTATCCTCGACTCATAGCCCACGTAGGCCACCAGCAGCCGGGCCGTTTCCTTGGGTACCTGAAGCGAGAAGCGCCCCTCTTCGTCGGTGATCCCCCCCGTGAGTACCTCCGTATCAGACCCCGGCTTGAGGGCCCCCACTGTGGCCGCCACCAAGGGCTGCTGCGTGTCAGCATCCAGCACCACCCCTTGCACCCGCAAGGTCTCCTGGGCCTTTAGCCCATCCACAGACCCTAGCGTGACTAGCGCAAGCACCAGCACTAGCAACACCCTGGCCACTACCCTACTGCACCTACAGCGCATTGTCTTCGTCGTATCCATTAAGTTCCGAGTGTCTCTATTCGCCCAAAGCATCAGCAATCCTATACATCATATCGTGGTAGTGGGCTTTTGTGGCCCGATCGCCCGTATTCAGCCTCTGCTTAAACAGGGCAGCGATGCGCTGCAGCTCGGCCCGCTTGAGGGAGAGCTGGTCGCCCACCCGAGTAAGTTGGTTGTATTTAATCCGTCGCGTGGCCGTGGTGATTCCTCGCCCCACCATCTGGGCGCACCTGTCATCGCAAGCCAGATTGGGCATGGGGCCGTAGTAGTCCACGATGCTTTTTTTCTCCTTGCGGGCCACGCCCCTATCGGCCGCGATGATGAGCGCGTCGATGTAGCCTTTCTGCGCTATGCGCTCGTACACTGTAAGCGGTGCACCGCGCCGCGTAGGGGCAAAGAGCGTGGCGAAGATGTCGTCAAGCATGTTGCTGACCGTATAGGCCCCATCGCCATTCTGGGCCTCGTTTTCAAGCATGCGGGCCAGGCGCTCATCGTCGAGCATGTCCCACAGAACATACCCCTGGTAGTTCTTATAGAGCTCCATGGGGGCATACTCATAGGGTCCATCGGGCGACTGCCGTACAGGGTATATCCGACGATAGATATCGCCCGAAAAGAGCCAGGCTGGGTAGGTCAACACCTCCTGGCAGAGGAACTTGACTGCATCGGCCTGTAGGGCCTTGGGGACAGGCACGAAGCTCGGCTGCGTGCCGCAGTAGTGGGGATCCTGTAAATAGACCCCTCCCACATTCGCCAGCACGTGGTAGGAATAGTTCTGCCACTGGTCCATGATGTCGTAGAGGAATTTACCTGCCTCCACCCAGTGACCATCATCTGCCTGCGTCCACTCCAGGACATGCGGCATGAGTGCCTTCAGGTTTTTAATCCCCAGGCGTGAGGCCTCCATGGCGTTGTTGCCCACATCCTCACTCTGTGCCCTGGGATCCACCAAGGTACGTGCGTCGGCCTGTGGCCCAAAGAAATAGCGCGGATCACCACGGTGGGCCGCTATGAGCGAATCGTTGCGCTTGAGCTCCTCAAAGGGGCTTTGAGCACCCGTATAGCGGTAGCCATATTCTATGGCGTAGTAGTCGTAGGGGCCGAGCTTTGCGCCAAAGTCCCGCACCCCGTCCCCGGCCTGGGCCACGTAGTTAAAGCGTGCGTAGTCCATGATGGAGCTGGCCGTGCCATACTGCTTGGCAAACTGGGGGTTGCGGAGGCTGTCTACGCTATAGGCGTAGCTGCCCGCCATGTTGTGCATGAGGCCTAGGGTGTGCCCTATCTCGTGGCAAGCCACGTAGGCTATGGCCTGCCCCATAAGCTGCTCATCTACCTTGTTCGCCCTGGCCCCGGGCTGGTAGAGCCCTGTCTGCAGACGCATCCAGTGGCGGATGGCCTTCATGACGTTGTGCCACCACATGACATCGGACCCTATCACCTCTCCGCTGCGGGGATCGACCACCGATGGCCCCATGGCGTTCGAGACCTCCGAGGCAGCGTAGGTCACGGTGTTATAGCGGGCATCGTCCATGTCGAAGGCACTATCGCCCCGCGGGAACTCGCGGGCCTGGATGGCGTTCTTGAAGCCTATGCGCTCAAACGGGCCCTGCCAGGCCTCTATACCCTGCCTGATATAGGGCACCCACTGCGCCGGCGTAGCGCTGTCGATATAGAAAATGATGGGCTGCGCGGGCTCCACTAGCTGCCCTGCAAAATACGCCGCCCTATCCTCTGGCCTAGGCTCTATGCGCCAGCGCTCTAGCACATCGCGGCGCACCACCTCCTGCTGGTCATCGGCGTAGCAGATCACCTCGCTATGGAAAAATCCCAAGCGCTCATCAGAAAAACGAGCCACCATGGGCCGCTCGGGCAGTAGCACGAAATTACTCGCCACGCCCACGGCCACCGTTGTATGCTCAGTGGCCCCCGGGTTGCTGGACACCAGCCTACTCTTGACCAACACGTTCGTCGGGAAGGCCTCCATCGACACAATGCCCGAGAGCTTCGTAAGCGGGGAGGTGCCTAGCCCCGTCACGTCGAAAAGGTTCTGGATGGTGGTACTCTCGCCATTGAATAGCGCCCCCACCTCGATAAGCAGACTGGTAGAATCAGCATTATAGGCCCTCACCGGGAAGTTCTCCAGGGGTAAAGGAATGTAATTCCGGGCCACGCTCGCCTGAATAGCATCGCCGGGCCTAGTCTTGACAATCGGATGTACCTCCACCAGCTGGCAACTGCCATTCGCCGCATCATGCACGAAGCGCACCAGCAGGTTGCGGTAATTAGTTCCCTTGTTCAACCCCGTCTCGTTGAGCGCCCCCGACACCCCTGTAACCTTGTTTACGATCAGAAGGTCGCGCCCCAACACGCTGAAGGGTATCTCAAAATAGTAGTGGTTGCTACGATCCTTGCGCACCACGTAGGCATTGATAAAGCCCCTACTCTTAGCGATAGCCTGGCCAACCACACCATCCACCGTGGGGAGCCCCGCACACCCAGTCGAGGCCTCCTGACCAGCAGGCTGAGCTTCCAAGACTTTAGCTGCCTTTTTTCCCCCGGCACAGCCAGTTGCCAACAATAAGCCTAGCAGCCCCCACAGGATGAACCCATACCCACGCTCTCGTCTCTCCATCAGATGTTCGTTAATTGCAGTGTACTACCTCCACCAACCGCTCTACAGCAGCAAAGGTAGCAATAAGCCATGCATTGGCTACTTAGCGGGATTGAACACCTCCTCGCCCTGCTGCAAAAGCCGCCACATGAAACATTGATGGGTATTTGTACGTAAAAGTTTATTGAACATAATCTTAACTGTCCCTATGCAATATACGTCTAATAGCATTCAAATAAATAACGAAAACAGGAAGGATGGCAACGGGCGTTCCATCCGAAAAGGCATCAATCGCGTATACACCGTTGTCTTCCTCCTGATTGCGCTGGTGCTCCTAGGAGTAGAAGGCGTGCTGCAATATCGTAAGATGCTCCTCGCAGAGCATGCTGCGCTCCAGGAATGGGCCGCCTTGGGCGTGTTGGGCCTATCCAACAACTTTGACCAAATTTACGCCCTTGCGCAGCAGGACTGCGGCATCATCGAGATGGCCATGGAGAAGGACCTGGCCTCACGTGAGCTCATATGCGGCATGATGCGCCTAGACCTAGAGCACAATCCCTCGCTCTTTGCGGCCTCAGTCATCATGGACCAGGATGCGCTCGACAGCCTCGACTCCCACTGGATACGCAGTAAGCACCTCCAATCCACGCTCCACTTCGACGTCGGCTATTTCCGCCAAGACCAGCAGCTACACCCCCTCATCAATACACTGAGCAACGGGGAAACCTCCCGCTATGTCTCTGAGAAGACCACCTTCTGGGATCGTGAGTACTACCATCTGCTCCGCGAGGGGGAGCAGATCTACGTTTCGGGCATATACACCGAGCACCATCCCACGGGGGACGTGGATATGCTCTCGGTCGCCGTGGGCATTCGACCCCGCGGCAAATTCTGCGGCGTGCTGATCTACGATGTCGCCGTCAAAGAACTCGCCCAGCAGATAGCTGAGCTCAATCGCTCCATCAAGGGCTCCCTAGCCCTGCTCGATGAAAGGGGAGTCATCCTCATGCATAGTGACAGCGACCTCATCGGCCTGCCGATGGACAAGCTCCAAGGCGTGACCCAAGAAACCATCGACCAAACCCTCCAAGGCCAGGCGGTCAAGAGCCAAGTGGAGGTCAACGGAGCGCAAATGCTGCAGCGCGCTGAGACTATCCAGATCCTCAACTCAGGCCACAACTGGACGCTTATCTCCCGATGCTCCACCAGCGACCTCAACGACCAACTGAAGTGGCTCATCGTACGCAGCGCAGTGTGCCTACTGGTAGCAATTTTCATCTTCTTCTGCGTGTCCAAATGGATTGCAGGCCACCTCTCCAGACCCATTGAGGCCATGCAGGGGAAGGTCGCCCTACTGGCGCAGGGAGACCTCCGCCCCTCCACGCGGATAGCCGCCCACTATCGCGAGCTGAACGCTCTGCAGAACGACCTCGAGGTCATGCGGGCTCGCTTCGCGCAGATAGTAGCGGAACTGGGCCAGAGAGCCTCAGAGCTAACCAGCAATAGCGAGGCCCTCCGCAATGCGTCAGCTAACATCCGAGGCGCAAGCGACTCCCAGGCAGCCAGCAGCGAACAGGTCTCCGCCGCCATCGAAACCCTCAAAAACAACCACGACAATTCCTTGGCCAACTCCAAAGAAACCCAGCGCGCCATTCAAACCACCCTGGAAGGGCTACGAGAGGTCGTGACTTCCTCAGCCAGCAGCACACACGCCATACAATCCATGGAGGAAAAACTCTCCACCATTGAGGGAATAGCCACACAAACCAACATCCTCGCGCTCAACGCCGCCGTAGAGGCCGCCCGTGCCGGTGATGCCGGACGGGGCTTCGCCGTCGTGGCCAACGAAGTGCGGAAACTCGCCGAGCGTACGGGGAGCACGCTCAACGACATCAAAGGTATCATCGAATCGGCCCTAGCCCACGCGGCCAAGTCCAGCAAACAAGCCTCCGAGCTGCTCCCCTCCATGGAACACTGCTCGCAGCTCTCTAACACCAACGATGGCTACGCTATCCAAGAAGCTGAAAGACTCGCAGAAATCCAAGTCGCCATCGACAACCTGGTCAACTCCACGATACAGAACACCCACTCCTGCCAAGAAATTGAGCAAAGCTCTACCACCCTTGCGCAGCAAGCCGAGCAGCAAAAACAACAAGTCGGTCAATTCCAGTATTAAGACTCTTTGGCCGTGCGCCGAGCCCGCACGTAGCGCGGCCTGCCCGAAAAATCACTCATGACGGCTACCCCAGTAAAGCCCAACCCACCCAGCAAGCTCCGCAAGGCCTCGGCGCACGGGGGATAAATCTCAAAAAAAAGCTCTCCGCCAGGGCAAAGAGCCTCCCTCGCCGCATGGGCTATGGCCTCGTAAAACTGCAGCGGCGCTGCATCTGGCACGAAAATAGCCTCTCGAGGCTCCCATGCCGCCACATTCACGTGCGTGCGCGCCAGCTCAGACAAGGGCACATAGGGCGGATTGGAAACAATAAGCGCATACCTCGAGGGCTCTAGCTTAAATGCCGCCGACAGCACATCCGCCGCGAATAACTCCACCACCACTTGGTTGCGCCGCGCATTGCGGGCAGCCAACTCTAGGGCCACGGGGCTTATATCGCACCCCTCCACTCGCCGGGCTCTATGCTGATGCGCCAACGATATGGCCAAGCAACCGCTCCCTGTGCAAATATCTAGTAACCGCCCCCCTGCAGGCAATGCCTCCCGCCCCAGCAGCATGGCCAGCTCCTCCGTCTCTGGGCGGGGAATAAGCACCCCAGGCGAAACCTCTAGACTGAGCCCCGCAAACTCTACCTGACCCTCGATATATTGTATAGGCTCACCACGCTGCAGCCTGCCGATGAGCCGCCCCACGGCCTCCCTGTCCGACTTCGCAAGCTCCTCACGCGCACGGGCTAAAAGGGCCCCACGATCACAGCCCAGCTGGTACTCCATCAGCCGATAGGCCAACGCACAGGCCTCCTCCGGGGCATACAGCGGTTGCAACCCCAGGGCTACAGCCCCCAGCAGCTGCTCTAGCATCATATCCCAAATGTAGCTAAATTCGCCATATGGCAACAGTATATACCGATCAGCTATGGATGGCCAGAGCCGTAGCACTGGCCAGAATGGGCCTGGGCGGCGTGCAGGCCAACCCCTTGGTGGGGGCCGTCGTGGTGCGCCGAGGCAAGATTGTCAGCGAAGGCTACCACGCCCAATGGGGGCAGGCCCACGCTGAGCGTATGGCCCTCGAGAGAGCCATGGCCCTCGCTGAAGACCTCCACGATACCACCCTCTACGTCACCCTCGAGCCCTGCTGCCACCACGGCAAAACGCCCCCATGCACCGACATCATACTCCAGAGCGGCATTCAGCGCGTAGTGGTGGGCGCACTCGACCCAAACCCCCTCATGCAAGGCAAAGGCATTGCGCGCCTCCAGCAGCACCACCTCAACGTGGAAACCGGATGCCTCCAGGAGGCCTGCAAGGCCCTCAACAGCGTCTTCTTTACTAACCAGCAGCACCAGCGCACCTACGTCGTCCTCAAGTGGGCCCAATCCATCGATGGGTTCCTCGACTCCGCACGCCCTGCCTCCACCCCTGCGCCCTGGCTCACCAACGAACAGTGCCGACTCATCGTCCACCGGTGGCGCAGCGAGCTAACGGCCATCTACGTGGGCCCAAACACTATCCTGCGCGACAATCCACGCCTCGACGCCCGCAATTGGAACGGACAAAAGCCCATACGCATCACCTTCGACCGCAACCTCTCCCTCCCAACAGACCAGCACTTCTTCGACGGCTCCGTGCGCACCATCGTATACACCTCATCCCATGCACTGACCTCCCCACGCGCCGACCAGCTCCGCAGAATAAGAAACCTAGAACTCGCCGTGCCCCCAGAAGGCCTCGAACCGATCCCCTTTCTGCTCCGCGACCTCTACGCCAAGGGCATTGCTTCCCTCCTCGTGGAGGGAGGACGAAAAACCCTAGAGGGCTTTCTCTCCACTGGCTGCTACGACGAGCTGCGCGTCTTCATAGGGCCGAAGCCGCTAGGCAGCGGAATTGTTGCGCCGCGTGTCGACCTCTCCGCTGCCACGCACTACTCGATAGGTAGCACCCAACTCTTTATCGAGACACATGACAGCTAACCCCACTACAGTCGTCCAGGGGACTCCCCCACGAGGCCACCGACTACAGTTGGTCTACCCCCTCTGCGCCGTTACCCTGCTAGCCATGGCCCTGCTCAGCCTGGCCTTAGGATCTGTAGTCATACCCTTTGAAACCACCTTCAAGGCCCTCCTCGGCCTTGGCGAGGGCAGCTATGCACAGCATATCATCCTCCAATTCCGACTCCCCAAAATGCTCACCGCCCTCTGCGTGGGCTCTGCACTGGCCGTAAGCGGTATGCTCATGCAAACCCTCTTCCGCAATCCGCTGGCCGGCCCACACATCCTGGGCATTAGCAGCGGCGCCAGCCTCGGCGCAGCTATCGCCATCTTGGCGGGCGGGCTCCTTATAGCCAACAGCCCCCTCTCACTCGCCCTCTCGGCCTGGCTCGGTGCCATGGCCATGCTCACCATCATCATGGCCGCCTCGCTGCGACTCAAGCGCAACTCCACACTCCTCATCCTCGGCGTACTGCTCGGCGCCGCAGCCTCCTCCGGCGTAAGCATACTCCAGTACATCGGCAACAACCAAGCCCTGAAAAGCTTCGTCATCTGGGGCATGGGAAGCCTGGCCAACGTCACGGGTCACAGCCTCCAAATCCTGTTCGCCTGCACGCTCATCGGCATAGGCCTCACTTTATGCTGCCTAAGGGGCCTCAACGTCCTACTGCTCGGCGAGGCGCAAGCCAACGCACTAGGGCTACCTATGCGGCAAATCCGACTCCTTGTTTTCCTAGCCACAAGCATCCTAGCCGGCACTAGCACGGCCCTATGCGGCCCCATAGGCTTCATCGGCATCGCCGTCCCACACCTAGTCAGAAAAATGCTAGGCACCGTACGACACGGGCCCTTGCTCGCAGGCTGCCTACTCGTAGGACCCATTGCCATGCTCCTGGCCGACCTCATCGCCCAGCTCCCCGGCTCTAACCTCACACTCCCGCTCAATGCCGTGGCCGCGCTGCTCGGGCTGCCCATCGTCATGCATATCCTACTCGTAGGCGACCGATGAACAACCCTACACAAGGCAACAGCGCAAGCCTAAAAACCAACGACCTCGCCGCGGGCTATCGCCCCAAGCGCACCCTACTCGCCCATTGCCAACTCGACCAAGGCCACGGATGCCTCGTCGCCATTGTGGGCCGCAATGGCATCGGCAAAACCACACTACTGCGAACGCTCGCCGGCACAATTCCTCCGCTCCAAGGCTCTGTGGAACTCTGCGGATACCCCCTAGCGCAGCTCTCCCACCAGCAGCGCGCACGTCTACTTGCCTTCTGCGCCGCAAAACCCAGCGTCAACCCAAAGCTCCAAGTCTGGGAATTCATGCAATTAGCCCGCTTTCCCCACCTCGGCTGGTTCCGCCACTTGCAACCACACGACCACGCCGCCATTGCGAAAGCTCTCGCCCTAGTGCACCTCGAGCCCTTCTGGACGCGAACGCTCGCTACCCTCAGCGATGGGGAACTACAGCGAGCCTGGCTGGCCAGCGCGCTAGCGCAGGAAACCCCCATCATCCTCCTAGATGAACCCACGGCGTTCCTCGACTTCCCCACCAAGAACGAGGTCGTCGCCCTACTCCGCCAAATCGCGCACACCACTGGAAAGCTCATACTCTTCTCCACGCACGACCTCCACTCTGCGCTCTGGCTCCCCGATGCACTCTGGATTCTCGGCCAGGGCACCGTGAAGCAATATAGCCCTGAGGGCGCCGTACTGTCTGGCCTACTCGAAAAAAACTTCAACTCCCCCTACGCCGCCTTCAACATCGACAGCTTCACCTTCCAACCCACCACGTTGCCCACCCAGCGCTGCGGCCTATTCCAGCTCCAGGGCAATTCCCAGAGTGCTGCATATATCTGTACGCAGCACGCGTTGCAACGCTGCGGTTGGCAAAAAACCTCAGCCTCCACCGATACGCCTAACCTCACCATAACCATAGACGAGCAACCAGCAGGCTGGACGCTCCGCTGGCAAGAACAAGCCAACCCCCTCAAGCTGCTAACACTCGAAGAGGTCATCGACACCCTCGCCCGCTCAAGCTCAGGGACACCTACCTAATGCAGTACCCCAACTCCCCAAATGAGCTGGTAGAGACACTCATACAGAGCGGCCAGGCTTACAATCAGGCCTACAATAGCCACAACGCGCCCCTACAGCTCGTCACCCCGCAGGTCGACCTTCCTCAACCTCACCGACATCTCGAAGGTACTCACCCTGCCTTCCTCCAAAAACAGAATACCCGTCCCTTCTTCCTGATCCCCAAGGAGTTCTACTCCACGGTCAAAGCCATCATGGAATAGCGTAAAAACTCACCATCATCCCGCAAAGGCCACTGCTAGAGCCCAAGCAGGAGGCTCACCATTATAGACCAATTCTGCATGGGGTCGTTATCGGCATAGGCGCCCAGTCGGTAGAATCCATTGACCGATGGCCGCAACGGTGGGTATATAAAGTTGGGTATCAGACCAGCTATCCCGACCCCACCTCAAAGAGCCCTTTGCTCATATCCACCGGCGCCTTCGGGGTCTGCCACCGGTAGTTATGCGATACACCGCCCCAGCCGGCGTTAAACGTCACCACGGGGGCCAGCTCCCAGCTGTCCAGCAATTTCAACCCCAGCAGCGGGTAGAAATCGTACTGCAACTGCATCTCGGCATAGTAGTCTCGGTAGGCAAAGCCAACAGGAACCGTAAAGAAGGTCTGTTCGAACGTTACGCCAAAGTTACCGCCACCCGTGCCGCTATTGAAGTAGCCCTCGGCCATCGGGAAATCGCCCAGGGCTACCCCCCCTCGCAGCGAAAGCATGTAGCTACCCCACACCGGCGAGGCACCATAGCCCGCAAGGCTGCCTTCCAGCTTGTGGTACGGGTTCTTGAGATGCTGCACATCGCTCGCTATCGTGTAGATAACACGTACTAGAGGCTCTTTTTCTTCCACCACCTTCGCCCCGCCCTCATAGCGCACCAGACGCTGTAGAGGCACCCAACGAGCCTCCAGCTTACCACTTACTACGGCGTATGGGGTCGTAGTAGCCGTAACACTACCATCCGATTGGGCAACCCGAAATCCCATGCCGGGAACATTCCTATATTGCCCATACGCCCCCTCCAAAAACAGACTAAGGCTCCGGCAAGCACGCCCAGAGAGCGTCAAGCGGTAGTCGTCACGATAGTCGAGCATCGGGGCATTCGAGTAGTACAGATAATCGCCTAAAAGATACCGTCCACTCCGCTCTTTTCTGATTATATCGCCCGGCATCACCACATCGTGCTGATAGCCAAATTGGAGCTGCATATCATGCTGCGCTAGGAAATGCAAACGCAGAAAACCACCATACTTGTGCTCCTTATCCTTAATCCCGTAGGCGTAATACCCCTCTATTTGAAAGATATCGCTCAGCCTATCGCTCGTCTCGAGCGCCAACCCCACCCGCGGGCCCTCTATCGGGTCGATGTCAAAAAGACTAAATACAGGTATGTTGATATACTTCAAGGGATACCGAAATGCGAAGTAGGAGTCTATTTTATGGGGAATCGCATCCAGATTCTTACCCTGAGCGAGCGTGTTCGCCTTTTGCATGGTACGCTCAGGCAGCGAAGCGGGTGAGAGGGCTTGCAATGGGGGTACCGCATCCTGGGCTGGCTCCGACCTCGCAGGGGTAAAGTTAGAGTATTCGCTAATGGTGAATAAGCATGTATTCAATCCCCCCAGGCCCAAGTCGCGTAGCACTGCCTGCTCCAGCGCTTGCCACTGGCCTAGCGACGTGGTGCCGTAGCGCTGCCACACTGTGAATCGTGCGCTCGCGTCATCGTGTAGCGAGGGACGCATGGCTACGTATACCGGTTGCAGGCTCGGCAATTCTACTATGAATTCGCCCTCCAGCAGCATGTCCCGACTCGCCCCCCGCGGGGCAAAGCCAATGCGCACGAGTTGGATACCCGCCTCACTGCGCAACGTATCCAAAATGGCATAGCTGTATCGGTGCGACTGCTGCCGATGAAAGGGGGATAAAAAGCTCACCTTATCCACCACGATGGGGTTGCGCCAAATATCGGTTAAGAACTGCTGCACCAGCAGGGCAAATTGGCTGTGCCACCGATAGCCATCTTGACGATTTGCTATAATCCGCTCATTGAGAACCCCCTTGGCGCTCACCGAGTGCTGGCTTACGACCTCACCAGAGTAAACGTAGTAGTAATTTTGCAGCGTATCCGAAAGGGGTTCAAGAAGAGCTTCTGGGCCCTTGGGCTTCTTAATCCGCTTATACCCAATGGTTCGGCTATGCGCATACACGCTATAGGGTGGCGGAGCGATGTGCTTATCGCCCACCCCCATAATGATTGCGCGGGCTTGCGCATCGTCTTGTAGTGCTGTGACTGCCCGCAACGGCTCGAGGTATACTGTAGTGCTATCCGCCTCAACCAAGCTCATACGCAGGGTATGGTATCCGAACGCGCTGATAGCCACCTGGCCTTCTTGCAGGCCCAGATGCCCTCGGACATCCGCCACGCGGGTTCCTAGATGGCTCGATGCCACAGCATACGGTATCGGCAGATGCGTACGGGCATCCTTCACCGATACCTCAACGGCACTACTCACCAACGGGGAAAAAGCTACTATCAGAAGTAGAAATACCTTTTGGATGTTCACTCTTAAATTACTTTGCAGCGTTCGAACTTCTAGATACTACTATTTTCTTAAATACACCACTTATCACTATCTTACTACTAAAATAGCCTTACCGAATAGAATCGGCGCATGGTGAATGTATTGCAGTGCATCGCCCATACTATTCCTTGCGGGAGGATGGCCAAGCAGCTGACCTCCGAATGGCTGTACGGATCTAGCATGTTGCCTACCGTAGGCCATCTGCAACGCACTTCTATCAAACCATCTCCGGCGCGCGCAATCAGGCGATTCCTCTTGTGGGAAAGAAGCCTTTGGCAACCAATTGGGTATACTACTTGCTGCGCTAGAGCTTGAAGAACCTAACCGCCTCGCGGAGTTTACTGCTCTGGACAAACACCTCATCGGCGTTGGCCGTCAGCTGCGCGCTCGCGGCCGCATTAGCCTGGGTTATCTGGTTCACCTGCTCTACCGCCACATTGAGCTCGTTGATGCTATTACGTTGCCCCTGGCTTGACGTCAATATGGCTTCCGTACAGGAGTCCGTCTTGAGGAGGGTCGGCATCGTGGCCTGCACCACGCGATCTGTCTCTTTAACCGACTGTAACGACTCACCTGCCAGCTCTACAATGCGCTGTGCCTTAGTGCGGCTATTCTCCGCGAGCTTACGTACCTCGGCGGCCACCACCGCGAATCCCCGCCCGGCATCACCGGCACGGGCGGCCTCTACGGCGGCATTCAGCGCCAATATATTCGTTTGATTGGCTATATCATTTATTGCGGATATCTCATTGCCGATACGCTCGCTCGACTGCAGGGCATTCTCGGCCTGGTGCTGCACCTGTTCCATCTGCCCTTGCATTGCGCTCACCTGATCGCGCGTCTGTTGCGCAACATCCGCGCTCCCGGTAGCACTCTCGGCTATTGAACCCAGCGAGGCGGCCACCTCCTCGAGACTAGAGGCCTGTTCCGTAGCCCCCGAGGAGAGCGTTTGTGCGGCCTCACGCAACTGGCCACTCATGTCTTCCAAATTGATCGAGCTCTGCGAAATATCACCTATCATATGTTGCAGATTGTGCTGCAGCGTTTGTATCGAAGTATGGAGTACCTGCAACTCGCCGTATCGCGATAGCTCCTCGCCCTCAAGATGACGCAAATCGCCATTACTAAGCTGCTGCAGCCGCTCCATCGTATCCTGTAACGGCTTACGCAGCAATCTCGCAAAGTAACGGGCCAGCAGTACTCCTAATACTATCTCTGTAGTATAAAGCACCGGATCCACCCAAGAATAAATCCCATTGAATTCAGCTGCCGCCGCTGTGCCGATTCCGCACCATAAGGCAAATAGCATCGAGTAGAAAGACAAACGAAAAACTATCGATCCTTTAAAAAAATACCTACAAACCGCATAGATTATTAGTGTAAATATGGGGGTCTCTACCAATACTATTAACAGCTCTTTATTCATAGCTCCTGCCGCTTTATATATTTATCTCCTATAAGCTTAAGTCACGCAGTAGGAGTGCGGGTTACTACCAGCACTAGCTCTTCCTGATACGATGTGCGCATCGTAGATGTTTCAACTCCTCGCGTTATAGCAAACCAAGCTTGGATTTTATTAAAGCTGCAAAAGCCATAATAATCTGAGCGATAGCTACTTTCTATTGTCGTATTAGTCGCCTTCTTTTTCTATATTTTTTCGCCCCGACCGCCGCGAAGACGAGCTTACGTTTTACGCCAGCATCGCGGGCAAAAAATATATTGGCTACCAAGCCTCCATCCAGTACGTAAGAAGAGGCTCCCCGACAGCTCGCTCCATTTTCCCTCTAAACCCATCCGCCCTTGCTGGCATCACTAGCCGCAAGGCGTACGCTCCTCGATCCACAGCCCCCCCTCCAATACACTATCTTGCACCGCGCGCCCGTGCGCACCACAACGGCAAAAAACGAGGCGTTACCGCGCAAACCTGTTGCGCGGTAACGCCTCCACAAACCCACAAAGTGAGAGTTACTTCCAGCGAGCAGGAAGCCCCTAGAGCAGGCTAAACGCTACCGTCAGGCCCGCCATCACGATAGAGACCATGCTCATGAGCTTGATGAGAATATTAAGACTCGGGCCCGAGGTATCCTTGAAGGGGTCACCCACCGTATCACCTGTCACCGCAGCCTTGTGGGCATCGCTCCCCTTACCACCAAAGTGACCCTCCTCAATGTACTTCTTCGCATTATCCCAGGCGCCACCAGCATTAGCCATGAACACGGCCAACACAAAGCCCGCACCTAGGCCGCCCACCAGCAAGCCCATCACGCCCGCCACACCAAAAATCACACCCGTCAAAATCGGCACCAAGATGGCCAGCGATGCCGGGAGAATCATCTCCAGCTGCGCACCCTTGGTCGATATCTCCACGCACCGCCCGTACTCGGGAGTCGCCTTGCCTTCCAAAATCCCTGGGATCTCCTTGAACTGCCTACGCACCTCCGTCACCATCTTCTGCGCCGCACGCCCCACGGCGTTCATGGTCAAGCCCGAGAAGATAAACGCCAGCGTGGCCCCAATGAACACGCCAACCAACACCTTGTAGTTCATGAGATTCACGTCAAACCACTGCATGAAGGTCGAAATGTCCACATCGTGCACTGCCTCCCGCGTCAAATTTGGCAACGAGGCTATCTGCTGCCCGCCGTCTATCAGACGGATCATCCCTATCTTGATCTCCTCGATGTAGGAGGCCAGTAGCGCCAGCGCAGTCAGCGCCGCCGAGCCGATAGCAAAGCCCTTGCCCGTGGCCGCCGTGGTATTCCCCAGCGCATCGAGCGCATCTGTCCGCTGCCGCACCTCAGGGGGTAGCTCGCTCATCTCGGCATTGCCGCCAGCATTGTCGGCTATCGGGCCATAGGCATCCGTCGCCAGTGTGATCCCAAGCGTAGAGAGCATACCCACCGCCGCTATACCTATCCCATAGAGCCCTTGGCCTATGTTGGCAAAGTCAAAGTTGGACGCAAACAGGTAGGAAAACGTAATGCCACACACCACCGCCAGCACTGGGATGGCCGTGGAAATCATCCCCGCCCCCAAACCGGATATAATCACCGTGGCATGGCCCATCTTCGCGCTCTCAGCTATACGCTGCGTCGGCTTAAAGGAGGTAGAAGTATAGTACTCTGTCGACTTGCCTATCACGATGCCCACCAGCAAGCCCACTACCACCGAGCAGGAGAGCTGAAGCCAGCTGGTAAGCTGCAGCGCCCACAGGAGCACAAACGTAGCTATAGCTATCAAAACCGCGCTGGTATGCACGCCCAGATTGAGCGAGTTGAGCAGATTCCGCATGGTCGCCTGCTCCTTGGTCTTCACCATGAAAATACCCAGGATCGAGAGCACCACGCCCACCGCCGCAATCAGCATCGGGGCTATAACAGCCCTGAACTGCATCTCCACTCCAGCACCCATGTAGGCCGATGCACCCAAGGCAGCCGAGGCCAGCACGGCTCCGCAATAGCTCTCGTACAAATCCGCCCCCATACCGGCCACATCGCCCACATTGTCCCCCACGTTGTCGGCTATCGTCGCAGGATTGCGCGGATCATCCTCGGGGATGCCCGCCTCCACCTTGCCCACCAAATCGGCGCCCACATCGGCCGCCTTGGTATAAATGCCTCCGCCCACGCGCGCAAACAGCGCCTGCGTAGAGGCACCCATCCCGAAGGTGAGCATCGTAGTCGTAATCACTATCATCTTCTCCGTGGGGCTAGCACTCTCCACAAACGCATTGAGCACAATGTACCACAGGGAAATATCGAGCAGGGCCAACCCTACTACCGTCAGCCCCATCACAGCCCCCGAACGGAAGGCTATCCGCAGCCCACTATTGAGGGAGGTGCGGCAAGCATTGGCTGTACGGGCGGAAGCGTAGGTAGCCGTCCGCATGCCTATGTAGCCCGCCAGCGCGGAGAACAAGCCGCCCGTCAGGAAGGCAAAGGGCACCCAGCCATTCTGCACGTTGAACCCATAGGCCAACACCGCAAAAAACACCGCTAGGATAACAAACGCTATACCCACCACCTTGTATTGCTGACGAATGTACGACATCGCCCCGTGACGCACGTACTGCGCTATCTCCTGCATACGAGGCAAACCCTCGCTCTTCTGCTTCATCCCACGGTAGAATAGCCAGGCAAAAAACAAGGCCAGCACCGAGGCTCCTGGAATGAGCCAGAATATCGGATGTGTTTCAATCATAGTGTTATAGTATTACCTGTGTTCCCCCCTATTGCAAAAGAAACTGCGGCAAATGCCTACCTCCGCCCCCACCTACTGCCCAGCGACAAATGTAGGACTTTTCTACTAATACGCCCCTGGCCCAAGCCACGCAATAGCCGCACCTCTGCCCAGGCCCCTCTCCACAGCGGTCATGCCAGCAGTACACAAGCAGCTGCTAGACATCCTCCATGCGTATCACACGACGGATACCCCTAATATTCTGAATATTGGCTATAAGCTGAAATAGCTCACTCGACGAATGCACCCATACCGATATTTGCCCCTCGAAGTGGCGATTGGCACTCTGCATATCCACCCGGCAGATGTCAATGGAGAGCACATCGGTGATACGGGAAAACAAATCGGCCAAGATGCCCCGGCGGTCATCGCCCTCCAGGTGGAAATGCGCCAGGTAGGTCCTATCCTGCTGCGCCTCCCAAGTCATCCCCAGCACTTGGTCTCCATGCTGCGCCATGAGCCGAATGGCCTCATTGCAGGTGGCCAAATGCATCACCACCTGCTCGGGACTCTCCTGGTAGGCCACGATGTCATCGCCTGGCAACGGACAACAGCACAGCGCCTGCACGATCTCCACCCCGGGCCTAATACGCTTGGCCAACGAAGCCGCCTGCCCTTGGCCCAACGACGGCGCCCGCCACCCCGCGCTCCGCCGCCCCAAGAAGAAAAGCCGCACGCGGCGCAACCCCAAATGCCATAGTACCGACCAACGCACGCGCCAAGCCTGTCGACGGATCGACCGCTTGAGGTAATCCAAATTGATCGTGCCTAGGGCCACTCCACGGTAGAACTCATCGACATCAGAAAGATCAAAAAGCGGCAGTAGCTGCCGCAGACGCACCGTTGAGCACTTGACCCCCAGCCGGGCACAAATCGTCTCTACGCGGGTGCGCCCGCGCTTGACCAGCTCCTGCCCCTGCGCCGCCAAGCTGATGCGGATGCAATTCTTGGCGTAGGGCGTCTTGACGAAATCTACCCACTTGGGCGAGGGGGCCTGCGAATCCGCCGTGAGCAGCTCCACCTTCTCCCCGCCCTGCAGCACGTAGTTGAACGGGAAGTACAGCCCGTCGATTATCACCCCAATGGCCTTGTTGGCCGTATGCGCATCCACCTGGTAGGCAAAGTCCAAGGCCGTGGCCCCCCGCGACACCGAGTAGGGCACCCCCGCCTGCGTGTAGGCCATCACCTGCGGCGTCAAAATTGAGGACTGGATGGTGCTGACAAACTCCGTGGCCGACTCGTGCGGCGTGGAGTGCAGGTGGTCTATCTCCGCCCGGAAGCGGTCGATCAGCGCCGACGTCCCATCCGAGCGGTGATCCTTGTACTTCCAATGCGCCGCCAAGCCCCGCTCTGCGATCTCGTTCATGCGCACCGTCCGAATCTGCACCTCCACCCAGCGCCCCTGCTTACTCAGCAGCGTACAGTGCAAAGCCTCATAGCCATTCACCTTCGGCGAGGTCACCCAGTCGCGCGTTCTCTCCTGCAGCGGCGTGTAGAGGTCGGTAAGCAGTGAGTAGACAAACCAGCATTGCGTGCTCTCCGGCACCCCCTCTATGGGCCGAAACACTATCCTGACGGCCAGCAGGTCGTAGATCTCATCAAACGACACCTGCTTATTCTGCATCTTCCGCCAGATGGAATAGATGCTCTTGGGACGGCTAGAGAGCTGGTAGTCCACGCCCGAATCGGTGAGCAAGCGGCGAATGGGCAGGGAGAAGGCATCGATCTGACGCTGCGCCTGGTCGAAGCTCAGATTGTAGCGGCGCGCAATCTCCTGGTAAGCCTTGGGATGACGATACTTGAAGCTCAAGTCCTCCAGCTCCGTCTTGACCCCATAGAGGCCTATCCGCTCCGCAATCGGCGCGTAGAAATAGATGGTCTCGCTGGCTATCTTGAGCTGCTTATCCTCGCGCATGGAACTCAGCGTGCGCATATTGTGCAGCCGGTCGGCCAGCTTGATGATGATGGTACGGAAGTCCTTCTCTATCGACATGACCAACTGCTGGTAGTTGATCACCTGGCGAGACTCCCCATCGGCCGCAATGGTGTCTATCTTGGTCAACCCCTCCACTATCTGCGCCACCGTGGGCCCAAATATGCGCTCGATGTCCTGACAGGTATAGGGGGTGTCCTCCACCACGTCGTGCAGCAGGGCACAAGCCACCGCCTCCGCGTCCCCCGGCAGCAGCTGGCCCGTGATCTTGGCCACAGCTATCGGGTGCAGAATATAGGGCTCGCTCGACTTACGAAGCGCTCCCTTATGGGCCTCGTTGGCCAAGTCGAAGGCGCGCGCTACAAGCTTACGCTCCTCCGGCTCGGTCAGGCTGTCCAGCGAGTCGAGCAGGTCGGCATACGCCGTCGATATGAGCTTCTCCTGCTGCTTAGTCCAGTGGAACTCCGGGAGCATTACTTCGCAGGATAGACCACCATCACCGTCCCTATCGCGCTCGTAGAGGGCGCCCCAGGCGCATAGAGTTCCACCCGGTAGAGATACGGCCCCTCGGGCACAAAATACCCTCGCGCATCCTTGCCCTCCCAGGGCTCGCTCTCGTGGCGGTTACCATTAAAAATCAGCGCCCCGGCCCGATCATAGATAAACACCTTGTAGGAGGCCGCACCAGAAATCAACGGTGCGAACTGATTGCGCTTAAGCCCATTGGTCGGGTTTCCACCGTCCTGCGGCGCAATGGCCGTAGGAAGCACCATGGGAGGCGTCTTGTAGCAACACGTGGTCTCGCTCTTGACCTTCGTCGTGCGCTTCTCCAGGGTCGTCCCCTTCAACGTGTAGGAGGCTATCTCCCGGGCCTGCACCCAGTAGCAATACTGCGCACGGAAATCCAGCCCCTGCGAGGCCGAAACGTCATCGTAATACTCCAAGGCCGACTCCCCTTGCGCTGAGCCCAGCGTGGCGATAGGTGCATCCTTAAACGCCCCACTCGCATCCGACCGAAACACCTCATACTCCACACGGCTTCCCGGCGGCACGAGGATGGAATTCCAGCGCACCACGTTCCGATCCCCCTGCGACTCCGAGCGCACCGTAAGACTGTTCACCTGGCGCGACTTGCTCTCCTCCTCGCACATATCAGTCGAGATGAGCTGGTAGTAGCGCGTGGCCAAATGGATGGCCTCCGGATCGTTGTGATCCTCCAGGGGGCTCGTCAACGGCTTGTCGCTCCGGGCTATCTCTACCCACGTCGAGGGGCCCTGCGTTGTATCGTCACGGCGCACCAGCTGGTATTGCACCACATGCTTCCCCTCATCGATGCGGAAATGTATCTGGTTATAGCCCTGGAGGCTAAACACCGAATCTATCGTCAAGATGCTCGGCTGCCGCAAATCCTTCGTGGTGAGCTTGATGACGTTGGAGCAGCTCTCCAAGGCCGGGTCGCTACTCAACATCTTCACCATGTAGTAGTAGGTGAGGTCCGAGGCCACCAGAGTATCGTACACCGGGGGCATCTCCTCATCGCTCACCTGCAGGTGGGGCAGCGTGCCGTCCAAGGCATCGCTAGAGCCCCGGTAGACCGCGTAGACCATCCGCTGCGTCTTGCCCCCACTAGTCACCTCCTTGCCCAGCTTCGACATCTCCGACATGTTCAAGTACAAATCCCACATCAGCTTGATCCGCTGGCCACACTCATCGTACTCGGCCCGCAGGAAAAGCGTGCGCTGCTCATCGGTAAACTCGCTGTCCTTCCCCTCCGCATCAAACGAGGTGATCTTGTAGCTCCGCGGCCGTTCGTGGGCCTTCGCATCGGTATGCGTGTACTTGAACGAAGGATCCATGGCCGCATCCGGCAGCTCCACCAAAAGCGTGTAGTCGCCAGTATTAATATCCTGGCAATATATCCTCACCCCGATAGGCTTCGTGTAGTACTGGAGAGGCTGGGCTGGCTTAAAGGAGATCACCACTGCGCCCGTCCTAGTCACCGTCAGGCCCACCAGCTTTGGCTTGGGGGGCTTGCCTTGGTTCAGTCCACCCTGGGCCCAGCCAGGCCCCAAGCCCACCCAGAGCACACACACCACCGCCCAGAAGCCGCGCACCAGCCAGCGCCGCCACGCACAAAACCGCCTGGGGATCACATCCAATTCCATGCCCCTCACCATGATATGCCTCCTATCGCTTCTACGTTACCCGCCACGCACACACTGAATGCCGCAGGGTCCAGCCACTGCGCGCTCACGGCCTGAATACGCTCAGCCGTGATCGCCCCCAGCACGGAAATGTAGCTCGCCGCGTCGTAGGTGGGCGCAAAGTCAAACAGCTCCCGACGCACCTGGTAGCTACCCGCGCGCATCACCCCATCGTGGGCTGCCAATAATCTCCCAAGGGCATAGGCCTTCATCCTCGCCAGCTCCTCTGCGCCCGCCGGCTGCTCGCGCATACGCTGCAGCTCCACCCGTATTTCTTGTACGGCCAAAGCAGCATTATTGTTGCTCAAATCGGCCTCAATATACACCGCATTGCACCTACGCATAGGGCTCAGCCGAGCCGACACCCCATAGGTCAATCCCCGGCGCTCCCGCAGATTCTGCATCAAACGACTCCCCAAAAAGCCCCCTAGTAGGGTCAAGGCGATGTCGAGCTCTATCGTGGCCTCGGCGGGCAAAAGGGGCAGCGTACGCCCCAAGCAGAGCGCAGCCTGCTCATCCTGCGGACTGGGCAACACCTGCACCAAGCCCCCGTCGACAGGCGTCACATCTGGCACCTGCTCTTCCGCATCCGGGCGCAAGCCCCAAGGGGTCGCACCAAAGAGCATCTTCACCCTCTCCAGCACCGGTGCCGGAGCCTGCCCCATGATGAAGAGCCGCGCATTCCGGCTGCCCACACGACGCCGATAGAAATCCTGCACCGCGTCCAACGTCACCGCCTCCACCTGTGAAGGTAATGTCTCATCGATATACGGATGCCCAGAGGGCAACAAGGCCTTCCGCACGGCTAGACTGGCCAAGTAGCGTGGTTGTTGTTGGCGCATCCCTATACTCTTCAGCTGGAGATCAGCCCAAACATCCAGCAGGGGCTGACTAAAAGCACACTCCGTGGCCATCTCGTAGAGCAGCTGCGCGGAGGGGAGCAGCCTATCGGCGCTGCACAAAATAATCTCGCCCGAAAAGCATGAGGTGACAAAGGGCTTACAGCGACTCCCCATGCTGTCCAATGCTAGCGGCAGGGCTTGCTTGTCGTGGTGCGCCGTGGCCCTATCGAGCAGACCAAAAACTGCCTGCGACACCATGCGTCCATCGCCCGAATAGCGCCCATTCGGAAACACCAGCATGAGCTGCATAGCCGGAACCTGCCCCCCCAGCAGCGTGTAGCACGGCAAGCCGTTAGGGAGCTCCTCCCTCTGCATTCGGGGAAAAGAAACCGTTGCAGGCCACTGATTACTTGGACCCTGCGCTCTATCTCGCTTCGCCATGCCCTAATCCCCCACGGCCCTATAGTGTATGACAATGCTCTGCGCTGGGCTCATACCGCGCCGGGCCACCTCCCGCAGCGCCTCGAGCGAAACGTCGTAACGACTCCCGATCTGCTGGCCCCACAAGGCTGCGTCACCCTGAAGCTCCCAGAAAGCCAACTGCCGCGCCCGCTCCTCGTTGTCGAGTTGCTCAAACAGATGCGTCGTGGCGTACTTGGCCTGCATGCGCCCCAGCTCTTCTGGCCCTAGACGCTGCAAATCTGCCACCTCGGCCAGCACAGCCGCCTCAGCCTGCGCCAAACTCACCCCAGGGGCGGGGTAGCCTGTGATAATCAATAGCCCAGCATCCACCGTCCCCGTGACCACCGCATCGATGTCCGTGAAAAGGTGCTGCGCATCCACCAACCGCGACTTTAGCCGCGCGCTGGGCCCATTGCTCAGGACATCTGATATCAAATCCCACACTGGGTAGTCGGGCGCGCTGAGCGCCACCATCGGGTAGGCCACCACCAGCAGATCGTAGGGGACGGGGCGCTCCAGCGTAAGCCGGCGCGGCGCACCTTGGTACGCTGGCTCAGGCCCGGGAAGCCCGGGCACCTGGCGCCTAGGAATATCCCCAAAGTACGCCTGCACAAGCTCCTCCACACGAGCCCTGCCCACGGGGCCCGTCAGCCCCAGCACGGCGTTGTTGGGCGCGTAGTGGCCAAAGAAAAAATCCTCTACGTCCTCAAGCCCCACCCGCTCAATATGCGACACCTCCAGCCCTATCGTGGGCCAACGGTAGGGATGCTCCCTATAGGCCAGCGCCAGCAGCTCGTGGTACAGATCCCCATAGGGCACATTGAGGTAATTTTGCTTAAACTCCTCCACCACCACCTTGCGCTGCGCCTCCAAGGTGGCAGGCTTAAAATCCAGCGAGAACATCCTATCGCTCTCGAGCCACAAGGCCGTCTCCAGGTTGCTCGGGGGAATCTGGCAGTGGTAGCAGGTGACATCCTGCGTGGTGAAGGCGTTGCATTGGCCGCCGGCCAGTTCCATCTCCCGGTCGAAATCGGGCACATGCTTGCTCCCGCCAAACATCAAATGCTCAAACAGGTGCGCCAAACCCGTCAGCGTGGGGCGCTCATTGCGCGACCCAACCCCGTAGATGAGGCACACCGACTCCAGCGGCGTGCTGGCATCCTCATTGACCACCACCCGCAGCCCATTGTCCAAGGCAAAACGCTCGAAGGCTAGCATGCGCGCCCCTCCCGTGCACCACGTGCCCGCGGGGCCTCGAGCCACGACCGACTCTCTTCGTACTCAGCCACCATCTGCGCCACCACGTCCGCCGCACGGGGCAAATCGTGAAAGGCCGCGGCAATCTGCCCTATCTCGAGCTCCCCCTGCTCCAAATCGCCCTCCGCAATGCCACGCCGGGCGCGCCCCTTACCCAGGAAATCCAGCTGCTCTTGTATCGACGCGCCCCGCTGCGCCATATCCAGCATCTGCTCGGCAAACGCATTGCGTAGCACGCGCGTAGGCTGCACGGTGCGCATCAAGATGGCCGTACCCCTAGACTGCGCCTCCAGGTAGGCCCGCTTGGTGGCTTCGTGCGCCGACGACTCCACCGTACAGGCAAAGCGACTCCCCACCTGGATGCCATCGGCCCCCAAGGCCAACGCCGCGCACAGCCCGTGGCCATCGCAATAGCCCCCGGCAGACAAATAGGGCAAGTCCGTCCACTGGCGCACCAGCTGTGTCAAGACCAGCGTCGAGAGTGCCTCCACTCCATTGTGTCCCCCTGCCTCAAAGCCCTCCGCCACCAAAAAATCCACCCCCGCCGCCTCAGCTTTCTGCGTGAACTTCCTATTGGCCACCACGTGGCCCACCACGATGCCTGCCCGGTGGAGATCCGCCGTCCACTTCGCGGGCGAACCCGCCGAAGTAATCACCACGGGCACCCGGGCCGCAATACATACGCGGAGACACGCCTCGGCGTGCGCATAGAGCAAGGGGACGTTAACCCCGAAGGGCGCCGTGGTCTGGCGACGCACCGCCTCTATCTCCTCGGCCAAGCGCTCGGCGTACATCGAGCCAGCCCCGAGTACCCCGAGCGCCCCCGCCCCGCTCACCGCCGCCACCAGAGCACTCCCACTGCAATGCACCATGCCCCCCTGCACTATGGGGTAATGTAATCCGAGCAGCGCGCAGATCCGATTGGAGTGTTGCATATCTTCACCAAAGTTACAAATAAACCGCCTCCCGTGGCCTAGGGCAACGCCTCCACCTGGGCCGACACCAGCCCACTACCCTGTAAATTGTCGCACACATGCTGCGCCTGACCACGCTCTGTAAACAAACTCAACCTATAGCTGTAGCGCCCATCGTCCAGCGGCAGGCACACCAGCTGCTTACCAGGGGCCAAGAGACGAATGGTCGTCTGGAGCTCGGCCGAAAGCTGGGGCTCCGCGAAAACCCCAAGATTTACCACAAATTGCCCGCGCGCTTTTTGCGCCGTGGAGCCCTGCGTCCCCTCTAGCGAGCGTGCACGCGCCAAGGGCACCTCCCGCCCATCGTACCACGCCACCAAGAAGGCCTCGGGAAACCCACACGCGTCCGCAATCGACTTGCCTGCCACGGCATCGGCATAGCGCAAAAAGTAGCCCGCGTAGTACTTGGTGATCTTACCCTCCTGGGTCACCGCAGCACTCATGGGATACATCCCCTTGAAGAGTGCCGGGTCGATGGGATTGCTGTAAGCCCCGAGCTGGAGCTTGTAGACCACCCCCGACGGCAAGGGCCCATCGACAGGCACAGGGTTTGCCTGCGTGTAGCGTGACGTGGCCTCGCGTACTAGCCCTTTTTCGGGCAACACCTCTAGGGGCGCCGTGCCACCAGCCCCCCCCTGCTGCAGCGCGGGCAGCGCCGCCGACTGCTCGGCCTGTTGGGTAGGCATAAGGTAGGCTGCCAAGCTGTCCGCCCGCCGCTGCACCCGCTGCCGGTAGGCCACCATGCCCCACGCGTAGCTATAGCCCAGCTCCAGGTAGTCGTTGCCCAGACGCTGGAACAGCAGTGCCTGGAATGCGCTCTGGCCCCGGCTACCTGGCATTGCGTTGCTGAGCAGGGCCTGGGCCGCCCGGAACTGCTCCCCTGCTTTCCGCTCACACGCCTTGACCTGCGGTGCCGCCTGACGACCACTCTTTATGAGCGCCACCGGCAAGCAAGACTGGTAGATCTGTCGGCACTCGGTCTCCCTTTCCCCCTGCATATCTAGGTAGGCCTGCAGCTGTATCTCCAGCTCGGCCTCGGCCTGCGCCAGCGCATCCGTGCGCTCAGCGGTGTCGGCAAAACGGCGGGCCAAGCGCCTAAGCTCCAGCTGCAGAGCCTGACAAAAGGTCTCCCCCTGCGCACGGGTCTTGGTCACTTTAGCCAGGGCCTTGAGCTCATCGGGCTGAAACACCGTAGGCGCCAATTGGGCCATGTAGAGCGCCTCAGGATTGTCATTGGCAAAGCCCTTCCCCGCCTTGGTGTCCCCCTTAGGCCGTCGCCTGCCCGTGATGTACTCCCGCTCCACCTGGCTAGCCACCACAAAGTGCCTATCGGCCTCTCGCTGCGCGGCCAGCATCCCATCCTCCACGGGGGCTATCTTGGCCTCGAGGGCTTTGCGCTGCGCCACGGTCTCCACATCCCAGAGCTGCTCACGATAGCGTTCGAGAAGCGTCCGGAGCGAATCGGCCAACCGCTGCTGCCTAAACCCCGCCCGCAGTGCCCGCTGGTACTCGGCATCTTGCTCCACATCGCGCAGGGTCGAATTACCCTCAGGCTTGGGGACCTCAGGCGATCTGGGAGCAGCCACCCTGCGCGCACCGCCACTGGCCTGCGCGGGGAAAAAGGAATTCGCATAGAGTTGGTCGACATCATATACGGCTTGCCCCAGGGCCTGCGGGCTGTAGGAAAGCTCGTAGAGCGTAAGGCTATCGCATCCATGGCCGCGCGTACTGGCCACCACAATGCGCCCCGGTGAGGGATAATCGTAGGCCAGTAGGTACTCATCGCTCGGGCTATTGTAAGGATACCCCAGATTCTCCGGGGCACTCCACTGCTTGGTGCGACCATCGTAGCGCGAGAAGAAGATATCGAGCCCCCCCATGCCGTAGTGACCCGCAGAGCTGAAGAACAGATAGCCCGTAGCGGGCACATAGAGCCCGAAGGGCTCATCGTAGGCTGAATTGATCACGGGGCCCAGGCTCGCCGGCTGCGTCCACCGCCCCGAGGCCTGTAGCTCGATGGCATAGAGGTCGCGTGGGCCTGCCGTGTGTACCGCCCTAGGGAAGACCAATCGTGCACCCTCCTGCATACGCAGTGGGTAGGCCACCAAGGAGGCAAGCGTGGAGTCGGGCTGCTGCTCATAGCGCCCCCACAGCACCCTGGGCAAAGGGACCAGACGATAGCCCATGGCCAGCGAATCGAGGGCTGACGGCACGCCATTTGCAGGGACCATCTTGCGGGCGTAGCATACGGGCGCGTGGGCATTGCTAAGGAGGGCCTTGGCGCTCTGGCAGGCCGCCCTGGCCTGCTGGGCTAGGGCCGTGGGCATCAATCGCAGGTCTCCCCCTGACAGGTAATCATCATAGCAACGATAGGCCTCATCGAAACGGTAGAGCAGCTGGTAGGCCCTAGCCTGCAAGAGCAGCACCCGGGGCGATGCCGGTTGGCCGGCCAGCAAGCGGATGGCCCGCGGGAGATCGCGCTGGGTGTACACCAAGCAGGCGGCCCTATCGAGCAGCAGCGCCGACCGCCCCGCACCAGACGAACTATCAGAGAGCTGGAGCAGGGAGTCGATCCGACGCGCCGCCGCCACGTAGTGCGCCCCGGCCATAAGCTGAACCACCAGGCTATCGCGCAGGCTGTCAGCCGGATATTCCCCCGACCCCGCAAAACGGATCTCCTGGGCTACCGCGGAGTCTCCCAGCACCGCGCGCCCCAACAGCACCAGGAAAAGCGCTACCAGCGAGCCAGTGGCCCAGCAACCCCGCCGGGCCAGGTGCGCCACCAGCCCGCCCGCCCCAATGCTCCCCGTGCCTCTAGCTCCGTAACCCACCCCCGTCTGGCCCTACGCTACCGCAACTGGAAATTCTCGCCCAAATAGACGCGGCGCACCTCAGGATCCTCGGCCAGCTCGCGCGCCGAGCCCGTCTTCAGGATGCTGCCCTCAAAAAGCAAATAGGCCCTATCGGTGATCGAGAGCGTCTCGTGCACGTTGTGGTCTGTAATCAGAATCCCGATATTCCTATCCTTCAAATGCGCCACGATATGCTGGATATCCTCCACGGCGATGGGGTCGACCCCCGCAAAGGGCTCATCGAGCAGGATGAACTTGGGGTCGGTGGCCAAGGCCCGGGCGATTTCCGTGCGGCGACGCTCGCCCCCCGAGAGCTGGATGCCGAGATTCTTCCTTATCTTCTCCAGGGAGAATTCCTGGATGAGGCTCTCGGTGCGCGCACGCTGCTGGGCCTTGGAATAGCCCCGCATCTCCATGACCGAGCGGATGTTGTCCTCCACGGAGAGCTTGCGAAACACGCTGGCCTCCTGGGCCAGATAGCCGATGCCCAGCTTGGCCCGACGAAACACCGGCTTACGGGTGATGTCCATGTCGTCGAGGTAGATACGCCCTGCGTTGGGCGTAATCAGGCCCACGATCATGTAGAAGGTAGTGGTCTTGCCCGCCCCATTGGGCCCGAGCAAGCCTACAATCTCCCCCTGCTGCACCTCCAGGCTCACCTGCTTGACCACCGTGCGCGCCTTGTAGCGCTTAACTAGTGCATCGGTGTGCAGCCGCATTCGTCGCTCCTGCCCGTCCATGGCTCTTACCCGTCTATCAACCTCCACAAAGGTACACTTTTGGCACAACCCACCCTGCGGCACCAAGCCGCCCCTCTGCGCCAGGCCCCATAGCGGGTGGACAGCCAAATGCCAAGAATAAATATCACGAATGAAGAAAGCTGTTCGCAACAAAATAACAGCATTCCGTGTATACTGAATAGGTGTGGGAAGGGACAGTAATAGCCAGCGCAATGGAGGAAAAGTGGGAAGGAAAACAGAAAAATAAAATCCTCATGAATCTCTATAAATCACAAGGATACGTATACTTATACACAATGCGTAATAGTGTTAAACGTTCGCATGTCTTCGCCCATCTGGCGAGATTCGGCAGTATTTCACTGCAGAATCTCCTATTGAAAAAACTGGGATTCTGACTATTAACTCCGTACCAACTCCGCTCATTCTTCGCTTACATGCGGAGTTGGTACGGAGTTGGTACGGAGTGTATTCTGATAGTGTACTGGTTTTTTTGAAATTACGGCGTTACTAGGCAACTCCAGACCTGCGCCATTGGTGCGTGAATGGGGCATTAGCTTAAACATAAATATTTTGCATACATCGCCCCCGCAAGTCCTCCCGATTCTCTCCTCTCCTCTTGCCATACGTGGCGGCCTCAGCAAGGCCACGGGGCGATGGGATGCCCCGCATCTATCGCGTGTACCCCGCAGGTCAAGTCCCAAGAAGCGTTAGCCCCCTACGCAAGCCTCCCATCGCACGGCTGGGGAGACGGAGCGGGGCGAGCCAGTAAGACGTGCGGTTGGGGCATCTGCGCTACGCTTGGCGCAGGGGGCGGGGCCCAGCCTTCGATAAGTCCATCCTCACTGACCGGCGAGTGCGGCTTCCCGCCAAGGGACACTTCGTGCAGCTGCACGAGCGGGCGAAAGCATTAGGAAAAAAGCTGGCATCGCGCGTTGGGCACGATGCCAGCATCAATAGGACTAGGGCTACCAGGTGCGCTAAGCCACCTCGAAATCGTCTTTTGAGGCCCCGCAGATAGGGCACACCCAGTCGTCGGGGATGTCCTCAAATGGGGTGCCGGGCGCAATGCCGCCCTCTGGATCGCCCTTGGCTGGATCGTAGATGTAACCGCAGACCTCACACTTGTACTTCCGCATCGCAGGCTATATTTTTGGAATTGAACTTATTTTCTGAAACGCTCAACTGGCTATTTTGTTGCGTGCAAGTTAGCCATTTGTCGGTAATGTTGCGTGGGGCTACAGGGGGTCGACATCGGCCTGGATAGCCACGCGCCGGTAGGCGGGGGAAGCCGTCAGGTGCGCGATATTGCGCTGGATATAGTCGCGCAGCGGGGCGGCCTGTTGCCCTGGGCGCGGGAGTTTAATGAGGAGTTCGTCGAGGTAGAAATCTTTGACCCGGGCCACGTAGGGGGGCTGGGGCCCGAGCACCTGGGCGCCGAGTAGCTGTCGGAGGACGGTGGCCAGCGCGTTGGCGGCCTGATGGGCCAGCTGCTCCTCTTTGGCCCTGATGGTTAGGCGCACGAGGCGCACGAAGGGGGGGAAGAGGTTGTCGCGGCGCTCCTGCATCATGGCATGGTAGAAGGCGGCGTAGTCGTTGCGCTGAACCCATGCGATGACGGGCGACTCGGGGTCGTAGGTTTGAATAAGGACCTTGCCGTCGACCTGGCTTCGGCCGGCGCGGCCACCCACCTGGGCCATGAGCTGGAAGGCGCGCTCCTGCGCCCGGAAGTCGGGCATGCGCAGGAGGGCATCGGCCTGGAGAATGCCCACCAGCTGCACATTGCGGAAGTCGAGGCCTTTGGTGACCATTTGGGTGCCGATGAGTACGTTGGTGCGACCCTGGGCAAAGTCGTCGAGGATACGCTGGGCGCCCTGCTTGGCGCGGGTGGAGTCCTGGTCGAGCCGCGCCACTTTGGCCTCGGGCACGAGTTCCTCAAGCTCCTCCTCCACGCGCTGCGTCCCCAAGCCATAGGTGGACAGGTGCTCCGAGCCGCACACGGGACATCGCGTGGGGCGCGGGATCTGGTAGCCACAGTAGTGGCAGATGAGCTGCTGGGTATAGGAGTGGTAGGTGAGGCTCACGTCGCAATGGGGGCAGCTAGGCACATGGGCGCACTGGTTGCACTGCATGAAGGGCGCATAGCCCCGGCGGTTTTGGAAGAGGATGACCCTATTGCCGTGCGCAATGGCCTCAGCAATGGCCTCGAGGAGCTGCTGGGAGAAGTGGCCTTTGACCGCATCGAGGGCTTTGGCTTGGCGCATATCGATGGTTTCCACGGTGGGCAACTTGGCCTGGCCGTAGCGCTGGGTGAGGGTCACCAGATGGTAGCGCTGGCGCTGGGCGTTGGCATACGACTCCAGGCTTGGCGTGGCACTGCCGAGCACCACGTGGGCCCCGTGGATCTTGGCCAGGACCAGCGCGAGGTCGCGACCTTGGTAGCGGGGCGCCGGGGCCTGCTGCTTGTAGCTGCTCTCGTGTTCCTCGTCCACAATGATCAGGCCCAGCTTCTGGAAGGGCAAGAAGACTGCGCTGCGGGCGCCTAAGACTACACTCCCGCGCTGGTCGGGCCCGTGGGGCTGGAAGTGGAGCACACGGTAGTATATCTCGCTGCGGGCATTGTCGGACTGCTGACTATGGTAGACGACCACCTGGTCGCCCAAGACGCTGCGTAACCGCCCCACCATTTGGGCCGTAAGGGCTATTTCAGGCAAGAGGTAGAGGGCCTGCTCGCCCCGCTGGCGGCACTGCTCAATGAGGCGGATGTAGAGTTCCGTCTTGCCACTGCCCGTGACCCCATGGAGCAACACCGGCTGGCGTTGGGCAAAGCCTTGGAGGATTTCCTGGAAGGCGGCCCGCTGGCTCGGGGAGAGCTCGGGGCTGGTGGCACTGGATGGCTGGGGCTCGTAGAACGCTATGGCCTCCATCTCGCGTTCCTGAAGGATTCCCCGGTCGACCAGCGCGTTGGCCACGCGGGCATCGCCCCCAATCCTCTCCAGGAGCTCGGCCCGGTCGACTGGGGCCCGCAGGTGGCCATGGCACTTCATGAGATGTCCCAGCATGCCGAGGAGAAAGCGCTGCTGGGCCGGCGCACGGTTGAGGGCCTCTACGGCCGCCAGCAGCCTATCCTGCGCTTGGTAGTCCGGGGCGAAGAGAAGGCAACGGATACGCTTGGGCCTGTAGCTATTGACTACTTTTTCAGCCACTTCGAGCAGCCCAAAGCTTAGCAGGGCCCGGAGGTGGTGCGCGCAGTGGGGGATGGCCTGTAGGGCGAGCAGGTCGCGCAGGGCCGTGGGGCCATGCTGCTCGATGTAGCGCAGGAGGTCCCGCTGACTGGGCGAGAGGGTGGGCAGGTAGTCGGGCTGGGTGGCGGGGCATTGGACAAAGGTGGACCATTCCATCTTCAGGCCGGCCGGGAGCGCCGCGGCCATCACCTCCCCCAGGGTGCACATGTAGTAGTGGGTCATCCACTCCCAGAGCTGCTGTTGGCAAGGCGTGATGAGGGGGCTCTGGTCGACCAACTCCTCTATACACTTCACCCTGTACCCCGTGGGCGCGCGGTGGTGGAGAGCCCAGACCAGGCCCACGAGGTGTGAATACTTTCTGAGCGGCACTACCACGCGCGCACCGAGCCTGATCTGCGCTACCATGGCGGGAGGCACCTGGTAGCATAGCAACCGCCCAACGGCCAGCGGGAGCAACACATCGGCGTAGCAAGGAGATGCGGGTTGCAAGCTCGTAACCTCAGGCTCAGCCACAGCGCGCCCCCTCCCCCCGTGCAGAGTGCGTAAAGGCCCAGCAGGGCCTCCCCGCGCAGATACCGTTGTAAGTTATCATGATTTGCATCGCGAAGCGTGGGGCGAAGATAGGTAAACTAGCACGGTTGCCTAGCTGGCGGAGTCAGTGGCACCGTGCATTCTGGCGCGCTGCGGCCGAGGCTTTGGGGAGCAGAATTTGGTAGGTGGTGAAAAATGTCTACCTTTGCCACCGCTTCTGGAGGCAGGTTGGCGGTCGCAGGGGAGCATAGCTCAGTTGGTTCAGAGCACCTGCCTTACAAGCAGGGGGTCAGAGGTTCGAATCCTCTTGTTCCCACGGGTTATTTGGGGCGATTGGTGAGGCGGAGGTCTTTACAAGAAGGGAGTATAGCTCAGTTGGTTTAGAGCGCTTGCGTCACATGCAAGAGGTCACAGGTTCGACCCCTGTTACTCCCACCGCCGGCGTATGAGCAGCTGATGCTGCTCCGCTGAGGTAGGCCTACGGGGGAGTTTAGCTCAGTTGGTTTAGAGCGTCTGCTTGACGTGCAGAAGGTCACAGGTTCGAATCCTGTAATTCCCACGGGTGGGTGCTTCGTGTACTCCTATGCGGGGCTAGCGGGGTTCTCTCGGGGTGGTCTCTCTAGGTATCCACACGGGGGGCTTCGTGATTTTGCGTGGCTTAAAGGTCAAATTGACTGGTGGGAGAACCTGCGGCCATCCTTGCCCCAAGCCAAGTGCCCTAAAATGTAGCGAGTTCTGCGGGGTGCAGTGCGGGGATAGGGTCGGCGTTACCCTGCCGGAAAGGTTGGGGGGCAGATGGGGAGAGTTTCCCCTCGTCTTTGTAGGTATCCGCGCCGTGTTTGCCGGGGATATCCTATACCTGATAATCATCCACAAATTCTTCTTGGTGGGCGGGCGACCTCCCATTGTGCGTGCGCAATTCGGTTTTCTAGGGGAGCAAAATAGTCCCTAGGGGCAAAACCTAAATCTAGCTCCCCGCAGCCAGAAAATAGCGATGCTATCTGTATCCTATTCATCTACAGAGACACGGATACAACGTCCATTGTAAATAGAGCCCTTAGGGCTTAGGAAGGGTCGCTATTTCCAGGCTTTAAGTGAGACCAACAGTAGCGTGGATGAAATGCTATGAGCGTAGTATTAGTGTATTAACGTACACGGCTGAGCGCTCAACGCGGGAGTAACGTCGTCGTTCGCCATTCTGGAAAGATCCCATTAAGAGAGGGGGTGAAACGAATCGTTTCACCCCCTCCCCTAGAGAATCGTTTAGCGCCCCCTTTTCACCTCAAACAGAAGGGGCTTGGATCGTTTATTTCTTCGTGAACCTCAGTCCTCTGTGGTACAACTCATTTTTGCCGTTGTAGCAAGTAGCCTCATAATCGTGTTCCGAGTATTTTAGCTCGAGCTTGACACTGGTAAGCGTCCATGTGAAAGGTGTTGATTCCGTCTCGGAAGGGCGGCCATCGTCATAGGAAGTTTCTTCTGTGTACGTTCCCTTTCCATCCTCGCCGAAGACGTAGGTAAACATACCGGTTGCACCACTTTCATCATCATGAACGCTGCCTATCCATGTGCCGATGAGATTCTTTCGGTTGGACTCCTCACCGAGCCCCTCATCGCCTTTCTTTAGGAATAGGTTGCAGTAGTGGGCATCTAAATTCACAACTATCGCCTCACCATCGAAGGTGGCTGAGACGTTTTCCCCCTTCATAACCCAAGTTAAGGCGGAGCCTTTAAGGGTCCATGTGAACGATCTGCCTGGCGCCCCACTGGAGAACGATTCTACGCCGCTGCCATCTTGGTTGAATTGTAGGGTCCAGGTATCAACTCCAGCTCTACCGGCACTATAGTTTATCCAGTTGCCAATGAGGGGATCGCTATTGGTAGTCTTTTCCTTCCCATTGTTCTCCTGGCCGCTGGTAGTCACATCCTTTCCTTTGTTCTCTTTGCCGCAGCCTGTCGCTGCAACCACCATGACGGCCGAGAGCGCCATCAATACAAATATCCTTCCGTGCCTCACCTTTTTCTTTTTAAGTATTACAACCTGTTTACTTCATTGCATGGCGGTGCAAAGGTAGACATATGTCATGAAAAAGCAAATGTGTACAATTGTTTGTATGAATACGCTATTTCGTTTGTTTATAGCACCTTGTTGTCTGATTTTTGTTCGCTAGTTTTTCATGGTTAGGCTTGCTGGCCGGCTAGCCCTAGCGTGCAGGGATCTGGGGGGGTGAAAACCCTCGGCTATTGAGAGACCGTCCTTCGGACGGGGCTGCATTGGCTGGCGAAAATGCACGCGGGAGACACCGCTGGCTATGGTAGAACGAGAGTTTGGCACTAAAAGCGAGGGGTGAAACGAATCGTTTCACCCCCTCCCCTTTAGAGAACCGTTTAGCGCCCCCTTTTCCCCTCAAACCGGAGGGTTGCGAATCGTTTATTGTTTCGTCATTACCGATTCAATGCACAACACCTTTTTGCCGTTGTAGCAAGTAACGTCAGTAAGGATTCCCGAGGATTTTAGCACTAGCTTGACACCGGTAAGTGTCCATGTAAAAGAGTCTGACAGCTTTTTGGCAGGGCTGCCGTCTTTATATGTAGTTTCTTTTGTGTACGATCCGTTTCCATCCTCGCTGAAGACGTAGGTATACGTATAGGTTTCACCTCTACCATCATCATGAATGCTGCCTCTCCAGGTGCCAATGAGGTTCTTTCGGCTGACCTCTTCACCGGGTCCCTTATCGTCTTCCTTTATGTATAGTCTGCTGTGGCGGGTGAAATTCACAATTATCGTTTCGCCATCAAAGGTGGCGGAAATGTTTTCCCCCTTTAGAGCCAGACTTAAGTCGGAGCCTTCAAGCTTCCAAAAGAAAGATGCATCAGGGTCTCCTTCGGTGGTTGACTCTACTCCGCTGCCATCTTTGTTGAACTGTAGTGTGTGGGTAATAACTTCATTTAGTATGGAGCGATAGTTGATCCATTTGCCAGTGATGGCATCGGTGCTGGCAGTCTCTTCCTTTCCCTTGTTTTCTTTTTTACAGCCTGTTGCTGCAACCACCATGACGGCTGAGAGCGCCATCAATACAAATATCCTTCCGTGCCTCATCTTTTTTCTTTTTAGTGTTACAACCTGCGCACTTCACTGCAAGACAGCGCAAAGGTAAGCTTATATCTTGAAAAGTAAATATTTGCGATTGTTCGTACGAATACGCTATTTTATTTATCTATAGCACCTTGTTTACTAATTTTTGTTCTCCTGTTTTTATCATGTAGGAGCCTACCGAGCGCGTTCCCGCCGCTAGCAACTTGCCGTTCAGGCTATAGCTACGTAGCCACACTGCACCTCCACAAGGGGGGGCTGAGTACCCGGCTTCTCCAAGAAAGTAGCAAAGAGATTCCCATTACTAGCAACATAATGAGTTGATTAGTGCGATGCGGGAGGCGATGCGGTTTTTGGGGGGAGAGGATAGCGCCAAAGGTGTACGGATGTGGATGTTTAAAATAATTGCCAGCAGGCAGTCGTTGGTAGACTGTCTACAGTAAAAAGAGAGGCAACCTGTGGGGTCATACGAGGTGGGCCAGTAGGATTTCGTAGGAGGTTGCACTCTAATGCGTAGCACCACTAGGTGCAGGGGCTCCAGGTGGTGCGTGCAGAATCGTTCCTAAGCTGCCGAGAAAACAATACCTTTGCGCTGGTAGCCCTAGGGGGAGTCCAGGGAGGCACTACGCGCCCAAGGGCCACCTCCAGTAGCGAGAGGAGGGAAAGCGGGATGTACAGGACGCATACATGCGGAGAGCTTCGTCTATCGAATGTGGGCGAGCGGGTTCAGCTGGCCGGTTGGGTGCAACGGACGCGTCGCTTAGGGAGCTTGCTTTTTATCGATTTGCGCGATCGCTATGGGCTCACGCAGCTAGTGGCCGAGCAGACGCAGGGGGCGCTCTACGCCCGTGGGGAGAAGCTTGGGCGGGAGTACGTGGTGCAAGTGGAGGGGATAGTGCGCGAGCGCAGCAATAAGAATGCGCAGTTGGCGACGGGCGAGGTTGAGCTGGCGCTAGAGTCGCTCAAGGTGCTCAGCGAGAGCGCCACGCCGCCCTTCACCATCGAGGAGGAGAGCGATGGGGGCGATGAGCTGCGGATGCAGTATCGCTACTTGGATCTTCGGCGAGCGCCACTGCAGCGCAACCTGCTACTCCGCCACCGGGCGGCGCAAGCAGTGAGGCACTACCTCAACGAGCGGGAGTTCCTGGAGATCGAGACACCCTTTCTAATCAAGTCGACCCCCGAGGGGGCGCGCGATTTCGTGGTGCCCTCCAGGATGCACCCGGGGACCTTCTACGCGCTGCCGCAGTCACCACAGACATTCAAGCAACTGCTGATGATTTCGGGCTACGACCGCTACTACCAACTGGTGCGTTGCTTCCGCGATGAGGATCTTCGGGCCGACCGTCAGCCCGAGTTCACGCAGGTCGACTGCGAGATGTCCTTCGTGGAGCGGGAGGACATCCTGAATCTCTTCGAGGGCCTGATGGACACCGTGTTTTCGCAAGTAGTAGACGTAGAGCTAGCGCGTGCGCAGCGGGTGAGCTACGATGACGCGATGGCGCGCTTTGGGAGCGACAAGCCGGACATGCGTTTTGGGATGGAGATTCACGAGCTGACGGAAGCCATGCGGGCCAGTCAGGGGCTGATGGGGGCTGGGGAGTACGCAGGAGGACTGGCCGTACCCGCGGGAGGCAGCTACAGCCGGAAGCAACTCGATGCCTTGACCGCCTACGTGAAGACTCCGCAGGTGGGCGGCAAGGGGCTCATCCACCTGCGCCGTGGGGCCGATGGGGGCCTGAAGTCATCGGCCGACAAGTTTCTTTCGGCAGAGGCCAAGCAGGCCCTATGGAAGGCTGGGGACTGCCAGGAAGGCGATATGCTCCTGATCATGTTTGGGGCCCGGGAGACGACGCAGAAGTCGCTCGGTCAGCTGCGTCTGCACATTGCGCAGGCGCAGGGATGGCTAGATCCCAAGGTGTTCAAGCCCCTATGGGTGATCGATTTCCCGCTCTTCGAGTGGAGCGAGGAGGAGCAGCGCTACACCGCAATGCACCACCCGTTCACGGCGCCCCACGAGGAGGACCTAGGGCTCTTTGAGACGGATCCTGGGCGAATGCGGGCGAATGCGTACGATTTCGTAATCAACGGTGTGGAGGTGGGGGGCGGGTCCATCCGTATCCACGACCAGCGCGTGCAGGAGCAGATGTTCAAGGCCCTAGGCTTTACCGCGGAGAAGGCGCAGGAGCAATTTGGTTTCCTCATCAATGCCTTTAGGTATGGGGCGCCGCCGCACGGGGGGATAGCCTTTGGGTTCGACAGGCTCTGCGCCATGCTGGGCGGTGCGGATTCGATAAGGGATTTCATTGCCTTCCCGAAGAACAACGCAGGTCGCGACCTGATGATTGGGAGTCCCTCCCCGCTGGAGGCCGTACAGCTCGATGAGCTGAGCATTGCGGTGACGCAGGAGGAATAGGCAGGGCTTGCGGGGGCGAATGGGCGAATTTAGCTACCTTCGCGAGCGCATAGGGTGCAGTGCGGCCCCATAGTTCAACGGATAGAACGAGAGTTTCCTAAACTCTAAATCTAGGTTCGATTCCTAGTGGGGTCACGCTTGGGCCATAGGCACTAAGGGGTATGGTGCGCACTGCGCTTTCCTAGGAGTAGAGAGTCATGGGGCATAGCGTGGATTTTATAGAGGAGTTGCGCTGGCGCGGCATGCTGCACGATGTGATGCCGGGCACGGCGGAGTACCTTCTTGGTGGCATGCGTAGCGGCTACGTGGGGATAGACCCTACGGCGGACTCGCTGCACATAGGCCATTTGGTATCGGTGATGCTGTTGCGCCATTTTCAGCGTTGCGGGCATAGGCCTTTCGTGCTCCTGGGCGGCGCTACGGGGATGATAGGCGACCCTTCGGGTCGCTCGACCGAGCGTAATCTGCTTTCGTGGGACGAACTCCAGCATAACGTTAGCTGCCTGCGGGAGCAGCTGGCTGGGCTGGTGGACTTTGGCGACACAGCATCCAATGCTGCCAAGCTAGTCAACAACTACGACTGGATGGGTGGCTATAGATTTCTAGACTTCATCCGCGACATAGGCAAGCACATCACGGTAAACTACATGATGGCCAAGGACTCCGTGCGTCGGCGATTGGAGGGTGGTGAGGGCCAAGAGGGGCTTTCCTTCACGGAGTTTTCGTACCAGCTCATCCAGGCGACGGATTTTCTGGAGCTTCACCGGCAGTACGGGGTGGATGTGCAATTTGGTGGCTCGGATCAGTGGGGCAACATCACCACGGGCTCGGAGCTTATCCGCCGCATGGACGGGGCCACAGTATACGGGGTCACGTGTCCCCTTATCACGAAGTCAGACGGGCGCAAGTTTGGGAAGACCGAGCAGGGGAACGTGTGGCTTTCGCCTTCGCGCACGAGCAGCTATCAGTTCTACCAGTTTTGGCTCAACGTGGCCGATGAGGATGCGTCGCGCTACCTGAAGATATTCACGGAGCTTGACCGTGCGCGCGTGGAGGCCCTGATGGCCGAGCAGGCTGCGGCCCCCGAGCGTCGTGTGCTGCAGCAGGAGCTGGCCAAGCAGGTCACGACGATGGTGCATGGGCAGGCCGCCTACGAGAAGGCACTGAGGGCCTCGGCCATTCTGTTCGGGAAGGATACGCACGATGAGCTGCTAGGGCTCGATGAGGCCACGTTCCTGTCGGTGTTTGCCGGTGTGCCGCAATACCATGTGGCCAAAAGCAGCCTTGAGGCAGGGGTCAGCGTGGTAGATCTGCTGTGCGAGCGGACTCAGGTCTATGGGTCGAAGGGGGAGCTACGCCGTGCGGTCAAGCAAGGAGGTCTGAGCATCAATAAGCGCCGCGTGTCGGATGCGGATCAGCAACTCACCGTGGCCGATAGCCTCAATGGGCACTACATCCTGGTGCAGCGTGGCAAGAAGGATTACTACATACTGCGCCTGGAGTAACGTGGAGGCTTTGGAGAGAGCAGCGCGGCGTTTGGTGGGGTGTAGGATTTGTCGTACCTTTGCGGAGTTGTTTTATGCCATGAGAGGCGTGGAGGCGAGGTAGCTCAGCTGGTTAGAGCGCATGATTCATAATCATGAGGTCGACGGTTCAAGCCCGTCTCTCGCTACGACAAGGGCGGTTGCCGAGAAGGCGGCCGCCCTTGCCCATTATGGTGGGTAAGGAGGATTCGGTCATGGAGGATACAGTGGTGACGTTTGGCGATGTGGCGCGGGCGATAGAGGAAGAGGCGCCGCTAACGCTTCAGGAGAGCTACGACAACAGCGGCCTCCAGCTTGGGTACCCCTCCACGGCGGTGAGGGGTATACTGGTGTGCTTCGATGTGACGGAGTCGGTGCTCGAGGAGGCTCGCGAACAGGGGGCCAACCTCGTGGTGTCGCACCATCCGTTGCTGTTTCACGGGGTCAAGGAGCTGACGGGGGGCACACGCACCTCTCGTCTATTGCTGCGCGCCCTGGAGCTGGGTATAGGTCTCTACGCAGCCCACACGAGTCTGGATGCCGCGCCACATGGGGTGAACTGGGAGATGGCGCAGATGTTAGGACTCCGGGAGGTTGGGCCGCTGCGACCGATAGACGAGGAGCTGATCAAGGTGGTGACCTATGTGCCGCCGAGCCATGCGGAGGCTGTGCGTGAGGCGATGTTTTCGGCGGGAGCTGGCTGCATAGGCCTCTACAGTAGATGCTCCTACAACCTGGAGGGCGAGGGGACATTTTTTTCTCCCCACGAGGCCGAGCCGTATATTGGGGGGAAGGATAGCTTTACGACGACGCGCGAGGTTCGGATAGAGACAGTGGCCCCCGCCGAGCGGGTGCAGGCGGTGGTGTCGGCCCTGCAGGCGGCCCACCCGTACCAGGAGGTGGCCTACGATCTGTATTCTCTGCGCAACGCGCGGGCCATAGGGGGTCTTGGGGCGGTGGGGTTGCTGCCCGAGGCAGAGTCGATAGAGCGTTTTGTTGCGCGCCTGATGCGTGTGTTTGCTCCGCCCTGCATTCGGATGAGTACTTCCGGGTTGCGAGCCATCCGTCGGGTAGCGGTGTGTGGTGGGTCAGGAGTCTCGCTTCTGCCGGAGGCGGAGCGGTGTGGGGCCGACATCCTGGTGACGGGCGACTGCAAGTACCACGATTTCCAGCGTATGCCCGGGTCGACCATTCTCTGCGACATTGGGCACCGAGAGAGCGAGCTGTGCGCGGTGCGGTTGCTACACCGTCTGTTGGCCAAGAAATTCACTACCTTTGCCATCTGGGAGAGTGCGCAGGAAAAGAGTCCTGTAGCCTACTATTTGAACACGAGAAGTCAAGATGAGTACAGCGAAGACCACGCCCGCCCGCGAAGATAGGAGCATAGAGAGTAACCTGACAAAGCTCTACGCATTGCAGAATATCGACACGCGCATAGATCAGATAGTGCGCATGCGCGGTGAGCTGCCGATGGAGGTGGAGGATCTTGAGGACGAGGTGGCTGGGCTAGAGACGCGGATAGGGAACTTGGGTAAGAAGATCTCGGCCAACAATGCGGAGGTGCTTGCGCGCCAGCATGAGAACAAGGAGTCGGAGGCCTTGGTAGCCAAATACCACGAGCAGATCAACCACGTGAGCAACAATCGGGAGTACGAGTCGCTGACCAAGGAGATAGCCTACCAGCAGCTGGAGACGGAGCTGCGCGACAAGCAGTCGAAGGATTTCCGTAAGTCGAACGAGCAATTGCAGTTGCAGCTTGCAGCGGCCAAAGAGAAGCTATCGGCGCGGAAGGTGGATCTGGAGGCCAAGCGCAAAGAGCTAGACACCATTATAGAGGAGACCAGCCTGGAGCAGGCCAAGCTGGAGCAGGAGCATGACCAGCTTAAGACGCAGATTCCAGAGCGCCTTCTGGGGGCCTATATGCGGATACGCGGCAGTGCGCACAACGGGCTGGCGGTGGTGACCATTGAGCGGGATTCGTGCGGTGGCTGCTTCAACCGTATACCACCGCAGCGTCAACTCGACATCCGGCTACACAAACGGCTCATCGTGTGTGAATACTGCGGGCGCATCATCGTGGATACGCCGGAGGCCCAGGAGGAATCTGCCGCTGCGGGACAAACGCCCAAGGAGGAGCCCAAGGCCAAAAAATAGCCTTGTTCCGGTTTTAGGACGGCGAGCGACGAGGGGGGTAGGCATGCCACGGGAGAAGGAGCGCATAGACAGGCGGGCCATGGTGCGCGTGGTGTGCTACGTGGTTTGCGCAGTGGTTGTGCTGTATGCACTCGTTCCGCGTACAGCGCGCTTCCAGTACGAATTTCAGAAGGGGAAGGTTTGGACGTATCCTTCCCTTAAGGCGCCGTACGACTATCCGCTTTACCTGACTCCCCAGGAGGTGCAGGCGCAACGTGCGGAGATTGCGGATAAGGTATGGCCAGTGTTCCGCATAGAGCCCCTGGTAGAAGAGGAGGTGGCGGATGCCTTGGAGGCCTACATCGACACGCTGTACTGGCCGGGAGGTTCTGGAGGACAGCGAGCACCAAGCGGGTGGAGGCACCATGGGCATCCGAGTCGGGACAGCCTTTTCAACGACATTAGGCAGCTGCTCACACTGGTCTACACGCAGGGGGTGGTAGAGCGAGCGGATTTGCATGGCCACGCGCGCAATGGCCGTTTTGCGATCCTGCGTGAGCATATCAGCTACGAGGCGCAGCCGCGGGATGTGTTCACGCCACATCAGGTAGTCAAGCAGCTTGCAGCAACCCTGCAGCGCCACATACCTGCGAGTCTTGGTGTCACCCTCGACACTCTTTACCTAAAGCGGGTAGTCAGGAAGAATCTGCAGTATGATTCGTCGCTCACGATGCAGCTGCGTGATGAGCAGCTGCGCACGCTATCGAGCGCAGAGGGGATGGTGCATGCTGGGGAGAAGATCATCGACCAGGGCGAGCTGGTCAACGAGGTGAACTACCAGAAGCTGGTGTCGCTGGAGCGGGAGTTTGCCGCGCGGGCCAAGTCTGGGGCGCGGCAATGGGGCGCCGAGGTGGCGAATGTGTTCCTATTGCTGCTAACCTTTGCGGGTTTTTGCGCTTTTCTCTATCTCCACGATATGCGCGTGTTGGCCAACACAAAGCATTTTCTTTTTCTGGTTCTCGTAGTGGTGCTGGAGGTGTCGGCGGCCTACCTTGTGATACGCTTTACGCCGAGCCTGCTCTACTTGGTGCCGTGCGTGGCAGGGATATTCCTGGTCAAGACGTTTTTTGATGGTCGTGTAGCCTTTGTAAGCCACCTAGTAGCCATACTGCTGGTGGCCATGTACGCGAGTAATAGCTTTGAATTTTTTCTGCTCAGCTTGGTGTCGGGGAGCGTAGCGATACTCACGCTACAGGCCATCTACCGTAGGGCGAAGCTTTTCCTTTCGGTATGCTACGTGCTGCTATCCTACGTTGGAACGCTGGCCCTGCTGGTACTGCTCAGGGAGGGTTCGTTGTTCGAACTGCCGTTGCTGACCTTGGTGCTCTTTGCGGGCAATGCGTTTCTCACCTTGGCGGTCTACCCGTTGATGTACCCACTGGAGAAGCTATTCAACTTTCTTTCTGCCACCACGCTCATGGAGCTATCGGATGTGACGCAGCCCCTACTGCGCAAGTTGGCCGAGAAGGCCCCTGGGACCTTCCAGCACAGCCTGCAGGTGGCCAATCTGGCCGAGGAGGCCGCCATAGCCATTGGGGCCGACCCGCTACTGGTGCGTGTTGGGGCGCTCTACCATGACATTGGGAAGATGGAGACCCCGGAGTACTTTACCGAGAACCAGTCGCCAAACTCCAATCCGCACAACCATCTCACGGAGCTCGAGAGTGCCAAGTTGATCATAGCGCACGTGTCCAACGGGATGAAGATAGCCCGCAGCTATGGGCTTCCGGCGCCGGTATGCGATTTCATAGTGACGCACCACGGCACCCGTCGGGCAGAGTATTTTTACCGTCGTTACCGTGCGGCCCACATGGAGGAGCCCGATATCCCAGAGCAGTTCACGTACCCCGGGCCTAAGCCCTTCTCGAAGGAGACTGTGGTGCTGATGATGGCCGATTCGGTAGAAGCAGCGTCACGGAGCCTTGAGCACTTCACGAAGGAGGATCTGCAGGTGCTGGTGGAGAACATCGTGAACTACCAGCAGATGGACGACCAGTACGATGAGAGCAACGTCTCCTTCCACGACATTGCGACCATCAAGCGGATTTTCATCAATAAGCTGCTAAACATCTACCATACGCGGATAGCGTACCCGCCCGACCCGAATGTAGAGAAGCCTGCCGAGCAGGCCAAGGCCACACTGGGGTGAGGTGGGAGCAAGTACGAGAAGGGGAAGCTGTCTGAGGCTATGGAGAGGCCTCCATGTACCATCGGCCACCAGAGGGGGTACTATAGGGGGCACCAACGAGAATGCGGCTGTGGGGTTGTGCCGCTAGAACTTGTTCCCTGCCACTAGGTTACTACCTCAGACCTGAAAGATATGCTCCCGGTGGTACTGGATAAAGGCCAAGTCTGGGACAAAGCGGCTAGGCATGTGGATCTGCTGCCCCTGGTAGGGGACAAAGGCTCGTTCGAGAAAAGGGTTGGAGAAATGTGCGGTGAGCTAGGGGGAGAGGGAGGACTCAATCAATCGAAGCGAGGCCAAGAAGCTCAACTACCTACTTAGCCTGAGCACAGCGTAATAGTTGCAAGAATTGCCCTAATGTGATCAGGTTGCCGAGATTCCCAGACGGAAATGCCGATAAATTGGGAGCAGGGACAACCAGTCGCACACCCTCTAGCTCCATCTCTCTAAGCTGATTCTGGGACACGCCTTCCTGTAAAGTGAACAAATACTTCACCTTTAGCCTATCAGCTTCGTTTATGACTTGCCGCCACCGATCTTTGCAAGTACGTTTGACTGCAAGGGAAAACAACTTGCTCAGGGGAAACTTGGCATCATGATAAGCAGCCTCGCTAGGGAATATGAAGTCTGGGCGCTTATGCGCCTCGGTTATAGCCTGCGCCTCATATGTGATCTCAGAGTAATCAAAGATGCTCCTAAGGTGTAGCTCAAGTGAAAGTCCCTCCCTACTCTTGCGTCGGTTAAGTATAGTGTTTGCGAATTCTATGAGTTCCTGACAACTAGAGAAAGGCTTCGTGTAGATAGGTTGGTAGACATTTTCCTCAATACGACGAAAGATGTCGTACTCAGCCTGCACCCACCCCAAAAGGACACCATCAGAATTTCTTGAGATAAGTTCAGGCGAGAGACCATGGATTGTATTGAACCAACACTCGGCAGCAGCTGCCATAGGACCAGTTTTGGGCATGACATCAAAAGCAATCCCCACCTGCGCTAAACAATCTGCCAAGGCCTCTTCTCCACATATACCATGCTGGTTCTGATTAGAATCGATCAAGCGACTTGTCTCACCAAACGAAAGGGAGAAGGTATCAAAGAAGGCCTCTATATCCTCGTCATGAGTCAGAACAAACGCAGCGTAATGATCCACAGAGGACCTGACAAGAACCAATAAGCTTCCTACATACTCACTTTGGAGGAACGGAAACCCTCGTCCAAACCTCGTAAGCCTATATTCATTCCTAGTCTTTGCACCATAGTAAACACAGCGGCTAGAGGTACAAAATCTCCTTGCCAGCAGACCACTATGTTGCGTTCCATATTTCTACCTCGGCACGCCAACAGGTCAAAGAACAAAGAAGCCACATTCTTGGGGATATAGAACCCTGCCTGATGTCCTCCTGTAGTACCCACATCGTTGGCAGTGATAAAGCGGCAGAAAGCCCCTAAACCCTCCTTTACGGCCGCAACAGCTGCACTCAGTGTCTCAGACACACAACACAGAAGGTTAGTTAGCAGGATAAATTACTGACACCAAATTGTCCACAATGGCAGTGACTAAAGGTACGACCACCGAATTACCCAACTGCCTATACATTTGGGTCTCAGAAACAGCATTCAGGACGAACCTCTCTGGATACCCCATCAAGCGGGCACACTCACGAGGGGTCAGACGACGCGGTGGGCGATGCAACTCATGCTGAGGTATAAGTATTTCCGAGCCATCTTTATAATAGCGCGCACTAAGCGTTCTCGCAATGCCATCAGGTGATGCCAAACCATATCCGAAACCATTGCCTTTCGCATTGTGTTTTTGGGCATAGTCCTGCAGATATCCCCATAAACGTTCTGATAGGGTATACTTTCTTTCTACATTGTCTTGTAGTATGGAGCTGAGCTGACATCTCGCAACTGGGGAAGAAGGGAAAACGAACGGCAAATCCTGAGGGAAGAAATCCATACTAAAGCCGACGATAAAGATTCTCTCACGATGTTGTGGAACATAGCCTGACGCATCAAGCACTTGGTAATGAATGAAATAGCGCAGCTCTGACAAGGCCTCAAGTATCACCCTGAATGTACGTCCCTTATCGTGACTAACCAAATTCTTGACGTTCTCCAGTATAAAAGCTTTTGGCCTATGACGGCTTAGAATATCCGCTACCTCAAAAAAAAGAGTACCCTGGGTTTTATCTCGAAAACCATCAGCACGTCCCAAACTGCGTTTTTTGGACACTCCAGCAATAGAAAAAGGTTGGCAAGGAAACCCTGCGCACAAGATATCGAACTGACCTGGGATACGGGCCTTTACGTCATCTCGTTTAATATCACCATCAGGAAGCACTCCGTAGTTAGCCGCATACGTCCGACAGGCATAACGATCAATCTCACTAGAAAAAACGCATCGGCCACCCCGAGACTGCATAGCCAATCTAAAGCCTCCTATCCCAGCAAACAAATCCACGAACGTAAAAAACGCATCCTCAGGGGGCGGGAAAGGGAATCCAACCTCTAAAAGGCCACCCACCTCACTCTGTTCACGTACGTCCGAGTCGATCAAGTCCTTATCCACGCTATGAGTTCCTACATAGAAGGTTAATGGTCAAAGGTTCCACGAGTACATAATCTACAGTTATTTGTTCCTATCCATCCATTCCCCCCTCCCTAAAACCCCACCCCAGCACGCAGTGCCACGGAGGAGAAGAGGTTGGGGTGAATAAGGTCATTGTCCTCCAAAGTAGACTTGCCGTAGCTGAGCTTCCATTCGGCCCCCAGGAGGAGGTGGAGCTTGGGGGAGAGCTGGTAGGAGTAGTTAAGCCCTGCGGCGAGGCCATAGTAGGTACGTCGGACAGTTTTACCCTTGAAGGCCTCATGCTTCGAGACGGGAAAATGGGTACCCAAACCGATGCGTATGTATGGGATGAAGAAGGAGCGATTGAGATGCAAGGGTAGCTGGGCACCGAGGGACGGGGTGAAGCCGAGGTAGTGACAATTGGTAATGGTGTCGCGCATGCTGGTGACCAGAGGCTCTTGGTTGATGTAGACGATGTCACAAGATCCGTAGTAGAGCTGGAGGTTGACCGACATATAGTTGAGCAGCATGTAGCCGATGCCGAGTTCATACTGCATGTGTTCCTTACTCGCAAACGGGACGACTAGGCCAGCCCAAAGCTGGACCCTGTAGGGCAAATGGGCGAGGAGCCTGCCCGTGGGGGTTTGTTGGGGCATTGGGCGCCACTGGGAGGCCAAAGGTGCCTGTTTTGCTTTTTGCTGTAGCCGGAGAAGCAGCTCATTTCCCTGCTCATGCTCTATTCGCTGGAGCAGCCAGCCACGGGGGGTGAACTCCATGACGAGGGGCAGGATGGTATCGTTCTGCACGAGCTTGACTTCTGCGATACCTTCGCTGTAGGTGCTGAGGTTACACGCTTTGAGTGTAGTGCTAGGGTGGCTATAGGCCTGGGCGAAGGCAGTCTGCAGTACCTGGCGTACACCGGCGAGGGGCAGGCCGCAGTCAAAGCGATCAGCCACTGCCTGCTGCATGGAGTCGGAGAGCATGTCGAGGAGGGCGACGGTCTGGGCCATGGGTTGGTGTGCGATGTAAGCATCGGAGAGGGGCACTGGGGTAGTGGCCGTGGTGTCGCGCAGGGCGAGAACCAGCTGCTTTGCCGCTTGCTCTAGAGCTGGCAGATTTTCGGTAGCCGAGAGGCGCAACCCCTGCTCGATGAACTGGACAAGGGTGGTTTTTGGGATGGCCAAACCGAGCTTATCCCCCAGGGCTGCGCGCCAAATGGTCACGCCCAAGAGGTCATAGCCGCTGGCCTGGCCCGCTTGGGGCATTAGCAAAGGGCCCCCGGCGACATCGTAATTGATGTGCTGGGAGAAGGCCAACGCTTGGGGTGGCAGGGGCTGAATTCGATCTGGGATAGACGGACCATCAAGGAGGTTTGCCTGAATGCGTTGTGGTATCACTTGCTCAGCATCGGAAAGATAACCGAGTAGCAGTAGCTCGGAGGCTTGAGGTGGCGTAGCGCCGCTGTCGAGTAGGAAAAAGGCCTCAGGCTGGTAGAACTCTGGCAAGGCCACCAGCGCGAGCCCGAGGCTTTCATCGCTATAGAGGATGCGACAATGCTTGAGCAAGCCCCCGGCGCCGCCAGGTAGGGCTATGTCCACATTGGTGGTGAGGTTGACAGCTTGGCAAGTGGTGAGGACATAGTAGGATTGCTGGTAGCGGACGATAGTACCGCTGGCGGCACCACCGCGCTCAAAATGGGAGAGCATGTCGGCGCTCTCGTCGTAGCTCCAGCGCAGTAGTTGCTTGCGCAGCTTGACCAGGAAGTTGAAAGTTTGCTCGCTGTAATTGGGCTGCACGACCACCGTTGCCTTGGCCAGGTCAAGACTATCTGCGCCCATGGCCCTTGCTGGCTCGACTTGGAACACTACCAAAAGGCTAAGGAGGACTATTGCCCAGAGTGTCAGGATTCCCTGTGGGAGACGATGTTGGCGGCTGTTCATTTGTAGACGGGCAGAATGATTGGACTAAAGGGGCAAGAATTGCGAGGGCAGCACCACAGGGCCATCGGGGAAGCTGCGAGCCATCACATTGAGGATGGGCATGAATTGCTGGCGTTTATAGGAGGAGTTACGATAGCGTGTCACAACGCTGTTCACTAGGTCGCGGGGGTAGCCCCGTTGGCAGATTTCATCGACCGTGTGGCTTAGGTCGAGAAGGTCTTTGAGAATGGTATCGAGGGTTAGGTAGTCGGGCAGGGAATCGGAGTCTTTCTGGCCCTCTCGCAACTCGGCACTCGGGGGCCTAGTAATGATACGCTGCGGGATGACTATTTTCCCATGGGCCCTGAGCTTGCTATCGCTGTTGATAGCGTTGGCCATGCGGTAGAGTTCCGTTTTGTAGAAGGATCCTAAGACGCTGAGGGAGCCCACAGCATCGCCATAGAGGGTGCTGTAGCCCATGGCCAGCTCGCTGCGGTTGGATGTGTTGAGAACCCAGCGTCCTGTTTGGTTGGAAAGGCCCATGAGGAGCACGCCGCGAAGACGTGCTTGGATGTTTTCTTGGGTTATGCCTTTGAGGGCTTCTGGGTGGCCTTGGCCGAGCAGTCCAAGCCCCTGGTGATACCAATCGTCGATGGGGATAATGCGTAATTCCACGCCTAGGTTCTTGGCCAGCTGCTGTGCATCTTCACGAGATGCCTGCGCATTGAACTTGGTGGGCATGAAGCACGCGGAGACGTGCTCTGGCCCCAAGGCCACCACAGCGAGGTAGAGGGCCATGGCGGAGTCGAGTCCCCCACTCAGGCCGATGACTACGCCCTCCACCCCCTTGACCGCCAAGAAATAGCGCAGCAGGAAGGCGGTCTGCTCAACCAGCTGTAGGGCTTGGAGAGCGTCCTCATGGAGGTAAAGCTCTTTTCGTTCGGCGGACAAGGAGTTGCATTGGGACTCCACATTCCAGAGGTCGTAGTGGCCAGAGAGGCCGTGGAGAGCTTGGTCGAGAGGACTTTCTAGCACCACCTGGTCGCCTAGGAGGCCCACAGGGGCGACCACTATGTGCTTGCTATCCTCCTGTAATGCGGAGGCGCGCAGCGTAGCTGTTCGGTGCGCTTCGAGACATGGGAGGAATGGTTCGCAGGCGAGTAGGATGAGGTGGTCTTCGGGGAGTCCGGCTTCCTTCAGGATGCTTATCAGCTTCTCGGGGCACGCGCGGAAAGTGGTACTGGAAGCGATAGCATAGCCATGGAAGAGGACACAATCGGTGGTGGTGTTGAGTGTAACGCCATCGCGCTGCCCCATTTTGTCGATGAAGACGAGGTCTATTGTGCCGTCCCAGGCTGGGCTCTGGCTACGTGCGCCCTGTAGAGCTAGGAAGCAATCCAAGCCGGGAGGGAGGGTCGAGGGGAGTATTTCAAGGTAGCGATGCTGCTCCTGTAGCATCTCACGCCAATTGCCCGACTGCCCGAACTCCAGCCCCATGAGGGGGAAGAGTGGCGGCAGCGCCAGGGTGCCCGAACAGCGAAGCCCACCCTCCGTCTGGACTTGGAGGCCAGCGGCCACACGCTTGACCTTCTGTGCGTGGGGGATGAGCTTGGAGAATTGTTGAAGGTTGAAGTCGAAATCTCCTGGACGTGTGATCCAGGATTGATAACCATTGCGCATGCAATAGCCTTTATTTTGCGACCGGCCCATCCCCTCCCCTACCATTGGCCGCGGGTTGCTAGCCGTTGGCAGGCGTGGGACATTATGTTTTATTCCTGTTGCTCCTTGAGGATGGTCTTAGCCATGTTGTAGATGGTGGGGTCGTCCAGCAGCACAATGCCCCCATCGGGGCCTGGTTCGAGGTGGAAGCCCGTAGCCTCGCCCTTGTCAAAGTCTGAGCCGCCAAAATAGTTCCGTACTGTTTCTACATCGATATTCAGGCGTTCGGCAATCAGACGCATGGTGCCTTCTGGCAGCTGGTCTTTGAGCTTGCGAAGCTCGTTGAATGTAATGGGCGTGCTCATCGCGTATCTCGTTTTCTGGTTTACTATTCCAAATGTAGTATTTTTCCACCAGACTAGGCAATCCCTGCGCGGCAGGAACAGCGTGGCGAGCTTTGCAAGTCTGTGGCAGCGCGCTAGAAACCGACGCCGAGACGCATGTCGAAGGCATGCTGATTATCGGGGTAGACGTACTCATCTTCAAACTTGAGGACATCCTTGAAGAATTGCAGCCGATAGCCTAAACCGAGGAAGAGGTAGCTGCTATTGCCCACTTTGTAGGCGAGTTCAAGACCTGTGCGTCCCCCATAGCTGAGGCTTGGCCCCTTGATGGCCATACCAACAAAGGGCTTGATGTAAGGGATCAGGTAGATAGGGCCGAGGCGCAGGGGAAGCTGGCCGCCTAGGGAGATGTCGAAGCCAAAATACTTAGTCTTCACCAGCTCAGGATTGTCTTTGAGGGGTACTTGGCCAAAACGCAGGGCCACATCGTAGGTGACGAAGGTGCGGATCGTGCTGCCATAGCCGATGCTGAGGTCGAAGAGCCCCGGGGCAAACGGGGTGGCGAACCCTACGAAGAGCGAACGCCGATAGCCGAAAGAGGTAGCCAGGCCAGTGCGCCCAGAGCTTTTGACACTAAAGCCCTCTAGCTCCATCAGGCGCCACTCGCCCTGCTCCACGCCCCAGCCGCTCATAGTCTTAGCCTCATCATGCATATAGGACACTTGTCCATGCGCTCCATCAGAGTGCTCTACTTGCGGCTGCGTATAGCCCTTTGTGCTTGCGCTCTTGGCAATCATGTAGGCCAGCGCAATCCGCACCCCCTCCACTGGATTCATATCAGCGAACTGGGCCACAATGGCCTCACAAACAGGCTTAGGGCAGATGTCGTACCACTCGTTGAAATCACTTGGCGTGATCTTAGCAATCCATTCATAGGATAGAGCCGGGACGAGGTCCCGATAATAGTCTGTAGAGACATTGGTCAGTAGGAGTGCCTGCTGTTCGAGGGCCGCCTTGCTCACCAGCTGCTCGCGCACGTTGAGCCTCTCGGCAATGAAGGCCTCGACATAGCGCACAGGAATGGCGAAGTTGGCGTTCTCACGGGCTTGGGCCTTATAGGTGTTGATGCCCACCACCTGGAAGTTGCCGTCCTGGTCCTTGACCAACAGGGGACTCCCAGAGCTGCCAGGATCGATAGGGGCTGTGTGCTGGAGGAGGCGTACGTGCATGGCACTGTCGATAAAGCCCTCAGCGCGCACACTGGCATTGGAGACAATCCCCTTGGTCAGCTGCCAAGAAGGCCTATCGCCCAGTCCTGGGAAACCTGCGGCAAAGACATCCTGCCCATCGGCCGAAGCAGCATCGCTGAAAGTCAAGAAGCTCTCACTGGAGAAATAGCTCGGCAAGGCCACGGCGGCGATGTCGAGCTTGGGGTCAACGCCCAAAATCTCGCACTTCTCGTAGGTACGCTGCTCACCATCGGGACGCTCAAAGACTATGCTGGCACTCTCGGCCAGTGCCACCACATGGCGATTGGTCAAGACGAAGAAACGGCCCGTTGTGGGATCCTTGTATAGGAACCCCGTGCCAAAACCTCCTTGGGAATAGCCCAATAGCACATCAGCGGCCTCAGTATAGCCGTCCTTACGCAGCCACTTGCTGAAATCCTCCAAGAACTTCACGCTACTCGCGTGGAAGGTCGGTTTGATAATGACCACCTGATCCTTGAGGTTCGGCTGCGCCATGGCAGCGGGAACAAGCCAGCTGAGCAACACAAAGAAGACTAGATATCGCCTCATGACTCTAAAACTTTAATCGGATGCGCAAATATAGCCACGAACCACTCTGGCCGTGCTGGGGGAACGTGGCGAGCGGAGACTAGGACTATATTTCCTACGGCAATATAGTCACCACCAGCGCGTAGGACGCAAACATCACTCCTGCTCACGGACAACGAATACATCCTCCCCCGCCCGGTGCATGTAGTACTGCTCGCGGGCGAACTTCTCCAGCAGCACAGGGTCGTTCTCGAGTTCCAGTTGGCGGAGGCTGTCCTGTTGGATTTTTTCTCTGTAGTACTCGCACCGTGCCCTGAGCTGCGCAATGCGGCGTTGTGAAGCCCAGAGAGAGAGGAGGCTATCGTCATCGAAAAAGGCCACCCAGAGGATGAGTATGAGTACTATGGCCAAATAGACGTGGCTGCGCAGGTAGTTGACCAGGCGCTGGGCAGCATGAACTCGGGACGATGGGCTACGCTCTGGCATAGTTGGGGGGGGGACAGCGGCCCTGGAATTCTGGGTGTTCTGGTGGGCTATTTGGCAGCTTGAGCCTTGTGCTGGGCTGCGTACTCAGCATTGAGGCCTTTGAGGATCTCTTGGGTGATGTTGAGTTGCGGGGCGCCGTAGAGGATGCCAACACTGAGGATGTAATCGTAGCCAGCTGTGCGGTTGTAGACGGCGATATAGTCCTGTATGGCAGCCATGACCTTACGTGTGCGCACCTGTTCCTCCTCCATGAGTTGCTGGCGGTGGGTTTCTTGGAGCTGCATGTATCTTGTTTGTTCTTGAGCCAGATCTTCCTGCTCTTTCTGGGCTTCGCTGCGGGTCATGAGGCCACGTTGTGCTTTATCTTGGAGCGTGGCCATGCGCTGCTGTATGGCGACGCCCTTTTGCTCAAGTTCTTTCTCGGCCTTGTCGGTGAGGTTTTTCATTTCACGCTCAAGCTGGAAGTAGTAGTCGTAGCCTTGGAGGATGGTATCCATGTAGACGTAGGCTATTTTGAGCCCGCCTGTGGGCATAGGGACGGGCTGGGGCGTGTCGGACAGCTGCGCCGCGGGAGCAGCTGCGACTGGTGAGGAGGTAGTGGAGTCGGTAGGTTGTGGGCTGATGGGGTTGCTACTTTTACCAGTTCCTTGGCAGGAGAGCAGGAAAGGCATGGCTGCCATTGCGAGGCAAAGCCCCAGGATGGGAGATACTAGACGTTGCATAATTGTACAAAGCTTCAGGTTGAAGGGGCGCGAGGCTTGCACTACCTGCCCCCAGCTAGGCCACAAAGGTAGGATTTTCTAGTTCGTTCAGGCGGAGGGGTGGGCGCCACACGGGGGAAGCTTGTTGGTTGAGGGGTCAAACCAGTGAAAAAAGAAACAAAAGATGTAGATTTGCTGCATGGATAAGGTTGGGGGGGAGGAGCTGCTCCGGGGGGGGCGAACGGCATGCGTAAGTGGGCGATAGTTTTGGTTTGTTTCCTTCTGCTACCGCTAGTGGTGCGGGGCGGAGTGGCCCAAACGTTGCGTTTTTCAGTGAATGGGCAAGCAGTAAAGAACCAGGTCTATACCCTATCGCACGATGAATTGGGTGCCGGTGCGCTATTCTACCTCTCCCTGCCGAGCGATGTGTACCTGCCCAAGCCACTGGAATTCACGTTAGAGGTTGACCCGCCAGGTATGCGCCGAGAGGGTGTAGCGTGGCTTTCGTTTTCCAACTACCGCGTGGCAGCCGACCAGGGTGTGCTGGCACTTTCGAGCTTCCACGTGCAGCAGCTTTTTTCGGATTCGCGGCGCCTACTGCTGACCTTGGGTTCGGAGCCCCTGGCCCCAGGGACCGTGTTCACGGTTACGGCGCGGCAGTACACGCACTCACGCCCGCTAGCGCAAGTGAAGCTCCAAGTGGGAGGATTGAGGACGCCAAACGAACGCACTGGGTGGCCGCAGCTAATCTACTCCAACCGTATTCCCGTGAGCGTATACCCGAACACGATAGCCCAAGGGGTCATCAATATAGACCTTCGTGGCGTGGGGGGGGAAGGGGATGGTTGGGTCAACATAGTGGATCTTCTGGGACTCACGGTGCTGAGCAACGCCATCATGCCGGGACACATCAACCAGGTGTCGATAGACCGACTTCCGAGCGGGGTCTATTTCGTACAGGTGGAGGTGAATAGCCATGTGCTCTACACCGAGCGTCTAGTGGTGGACCACTAGGTGGGGTATTCTGGGTGATTTTGCGAGTTTGCCTTCCGCCTGGGCATCCTGATGCTAGCCCACGCGGGGCTGGGGAGGCGAGCTGGCGCATAGAAGCTAGATGGCAGATGGGTTGTGTTGGCTGGAGAGGCGTTGTAGTAGGTGTGCTTGTCCTGCTGGGTGGCGTGGGTCAGGCTGCGACTCGTTCGTGGGGGGACTCTGTACGTGTGGCCGAATACTTGGCGCAGGGGGAGATTCAAAAGGCCCAGCAACTGCTTGATGGCATGCTCGACAGCATACTGGCCCTCCACAGTCTCTCAGAAGAGCTAGACCTTCTCCCTGGGTCTGCGCGTACAGCGCACCCATTGCACTTCAACCAGCACAGACAACAGTACACAAGACAAGGCCAAATTCAGCATGCCCGAAGTTATCGTCACGAGCAGAGGAGTCTAGCGCACTACTTTGGCCTTCGCGCGCGCTACCAACGTGCTGTAGGCAATGACTTAGCGGCACTCCACGATGCCCGAGCGGCCCTGATGCTGGAGCCTTTGGATTGTGAGCAAGTCAACTTGCGCGGGTTGTATGTTCTCATGGCCGCCATATACGAGCAACATGGCTGCCATGCGGCCATGGACTCATGCCTGAAGGCCCTAGGTGCGATGCCCAAGGGTAGCGCGGCCCCAGCGGATGTCCAAGAAGCCATGCTGGTGCTACGCTGTGCGGCTAGCTGCGGAGACCTGTTGGCCATGCACCGTGCGTTAGTGCAGGTACCGCCAACTGCGGCGACACGTGTTGATACGCTCTACTGCCTAGAGCGTTGCCTAGTAAAAGCCCTCCTGGCCAATCGGCTACACGATGGGTCGGGCGTACACGAAGCCAGCCACGAAGCCCTCTCCCTACTTACGGGGTACTCGAGCCCCCACGCAGTACGTCGATATTACCATGCGTTGTCGCAACTACTTCTATCGTGTGGGGACACGTTGGAGGGCACCTACCATCTTCGCGCAGCCTATAGAGCCATTGAGGCCGATAAGCTTGACGAAATAGACGCGCAGGTGATAGGGCAACTGGCGCGATTGGAGGGAGCGCGTGGGCGTTACCGGGATGCTGCGACTATCCTGGAGCGCCACGAAGAGGGACTGGACAGTGTACAACATGCCTACATAGCGGACGTGCTAACCCAGAGGCGTGCGGTAGTCGCCCAGCAGCATGCGCTGGCCGAAAAGGTCAATAAGAACCTCCAGGATACAGCTGCCCGACGCAAGCGGAGACAGAACCGTCACCTTTACTCCGTACTAGCACTACTGGCGACCAGCCTCGTATACACCGCTTTTCGGATGGGCTACCGCCGGAAAAAGAAGGCCAACCGGCAGCGGGAGGTTATCAAGCGTCTTTCCACCCAGCTGCAGGAGGAAAGCCGTGTGAGCACCCAGGTGGAAGCCCTGCTCGAAAGGCAGGAGAAGTTGATCGAACAACGCCAAGAGATCCAAAAATATTCCCTATCCAGGCTCTCAGCGCACAATGCGCAGCTAGAGACGAGCATTGCTTACGTGCACAATCTCCAGCAAGCCCTGCTGCCAGGGGAGGTGTACTTGCGCAGGATATTTGGGGACTGTTTCCTAATCTATAGGCCTCGTGATGGGGTGTCGGGTGACTGTTTTTGGTATGCACAATCCGCGACGCACACGATTTTGGCCATGGTGGATTGCGCTGGGCACGGAATTCCAGGGGCACTGATGAACTTCGTGGCCATTACTTTACTGCGTAAGGTGGTGGATGAGTGGGGGCTATCCGACCCCGCGGAGATATTGCAGACCATGCACACGCAGCTACGCAGCTACATGCGCGAAGAGCGCAGCAACCTCTACGGATTTTACAGCATGGATGTGGCCGTAGTGAAGTGGATACCTCAAGACCGTTGTCTGATCTTCTCTGGGGCGTCGAGTAGCATCTACGTGCGGCAGCGTGGGGAGCTCAAGCGCTACCGTGGGGTGCTGATGAGCGTTGGCAGCACCTTGGTCGACCGACAGTACAACAACGAAACTATCCCTATCCCAGAAGGGTGCGAGCTCTATATGGCCACGGATGGCCTGAGCGACCAGCTTGACAGCCACTCCAGGAAGCTGGGCTATAGCACGATGATGGCCATACTAAATGCCACAGGCGATGCGCCTATGACTGCACAAAAAGCTCAACTTTGGCAGCAGGTTGAGCACCATAGGGGCACGGCAGAACAGACCGATGACATATGCTGCTTTGGTATTAGAATTTCCCCACAACCATGAGGAGAGTGCTTGGTTTCTGTATGCTGCTGGCTTTACTCTCCATGCCGGTCAACGGCATAGGCCAGCAGAGAGACTCTGCGGTTGCCCTGGCGCAGCGTGGCCTAAACCTTCTGTTCAACAATAAGCCTAAGAGCCTGGATGCCCTCATCGATAGCCTCCAACAACATGAGGATAGCACAGAGAGCCAGGATTGGTTTGCCCTATCATTGCTCAAGCTCATGCGGCTCGATGCGCAGGGCAAGCCTCACCAAGCCCTCTGGTGTGCCCTGGCTGTTCTCGATACGGCGGAGTCGCACAAGGAGGTGCGACTCCAAATCTATGCTGGCCTACAGGTGGGCCATCTACTCCGGGATTTGGGCAACTACGCCACGGCCCAGGACTACTACTCGCATAGCCTACGACTGGCCACCGCCCTGGGTGATTCTGGCCTGATCAGCTACACCAATACGCTTTCGGCCCGCACTGTCCTCTGCTTGGGCAATGAAGCGCAGGCTCGAATCCTCCTGCATAGAGCCTGGCTATCAGCACCAAGGCATGCTGGCGAGCATGAAGAGCTCCAGTACCTTCTCACTCAGGGAGACTACTGTGTTCATGCAGGCCACTTGCAGAAAGCCAAGCAGAATTTGCAACGAGCACTAGAGGGAATCACCTCGACGACCCACCCCTACGAATGGGGCACTGCCAAGATAGGCCTGATACGCATAGCCCTGCTAGAAGGAGCACCAGAAAAGGCTGGGGAGTACGTTAAGGCCCTAAGCCCATGGCTGGACACCTGTAGCTATCTGGCTCGTAAGTTGCGTTGGGGCTTGACCCTGGGAAATTACTATGCTTCCCTAGGCGACAGGCCGCGGGCCGCAGAATGCCTCGAGGCGGAACTCACAGAGGCGAAGTCGCATCACCAGTACCTGCTGGAGTCAGACGTGGCCCTCAGGTTAGCTGCGCTGGCCAAAGAAGATGCGCATTGGTCAAGGGTCTACCGCTGCATGGAGCAATGGCGAGAGAGTCAAGATAGCCTCAGGCAATTGAGTGGGTCTGGACTTTTTCTTGCGGCAGATGGGGATGTGCTAGCCCTAGCACGGAAGCTAAGCAACGATTACCACCAGGAGCTTAAGACGACCAGAGGGCGAGTGTGGTCCCGCGGGTTGAAGATATACATCGGGTCATCTGTGGCACTGCTGGCTATCGTCCTGCTGCTCTATTTTGTCTATCGGAACTGGTGGCGCGATGCCCGCACCCTAGAGGGTACTATAGCCGACCTACGCCACAGCCTACAGGAGTCCAAGGCGCAGCGAGCCGACCTGACCGCCCAGTTGCGGGCTACAGAAGCCCACGCCAATGCACTAGCTGCCTCGACGGAGGAGGCCAGGCAGCGCGTACTCGAGCGACAGCGCACCATCCTCAAGAGCCTGGAGTACGCGCAAACCATACAGCAAGACATTGTGTCTACAGCCAACCACCTCAAGGCGCACTATCCTGACAGCTTCATGCTCCAGCAAGCGAAGGAGTCGGTGAGCGGCGATCTTTTCTGGTTTAACCATGCACCTACGCAGGACATCATGGTATTGGCCGACTGCTCAGGCCACGGGGTAGCTGGGGCATCCTTCTCGTTCATAGTGTACATGCTACTCAACATGGTGGTGCAGGAGCAGCACGTTAGCCAGCCTAAGCAAGTCATCGAACGCCTACACCAAGAGCTCTCGCAGCTCCTCCAGCATGCCACGCCCAGTTTTCTGCGCACGGTCAACATCACGCTTTCCGTGGTAACCATCGACCTTACGCTACATCAAATAGCGGTGAGTAGCCTTTCCCAGTCGGTGTTCTACGGTCAGTCTTCAAGCCACCTCGAGCGCATAAGGGGGGATGCGGGCGGACTCGGCAGCGAGCAGCACTCGTATAGGAATCTGGAGGAACATCGCCTAGCCGCTACATCTGGCGGCACACTCTACTTGGCGACTAACGGGTTTACCCTACAAATCAACGGGGAGAAGCAACGCTATGGTTCCGCACGGCTGCTCTCGCTGCTCCGGGCTATCAACACGGAACCCATGGAAGTGCAGGCCGAGCGAGCCGCATCGTCGTTTTTCCACTTCGCGATGGGGGAGCAGCTGCTTGACGACATCTCGCTGATAGGCATCCGCATCCCTTAAGCTCGATTGTTTACCCCAGACCATGCGCCTAACGTCCCGTCAACAGGCGGGGAATTGAGTACCTTTGCGCTACAGAGCGAGCTACTATGGACAAGATCCGCAATTTCTGCATTATAGCCCATATCGATCACGGTAAGAGTACGCTGGCCGACCGGATGTTGGATTTGACCCATGCGGTAGATCCACGCACGGCCCAAGACCAGATACTCGACAACATGGACCTGGAACGCGAGAAGGGCATCACCATCAAGAGCCATGCCGTCAGGATGGATTACGAGAGCCACGGGACAACTTACGTGCTCAACCTCATCGACACCCCTGGACATGTGGACTTTTCCTACGAAGTGAGCCGTGCGATTGCCTCCTGCGAGGGGGCCGTGCTGGTGGTTGATGCCTCGCAAGGTATACAGGCCCAGACCATCTCTAATCTCTACTTAGCGCTGGAGCATGACTTGACTATCATCCCGGTACTCAATAAGATCGACATGGGGTCGGCCAAGGTGGAGGAATGCACTGACCAGATAGTGGATTTGCTGGGCTGCAAGCGTGAAGAGGTGCTCAAGGTGAGTGCTCGGACTGGAGAGGGCGTGCCCGCCCTCATGGAGGCCATTGTGGAGCATGTGCCGGCGCCCCAAGGCGACCCAAATGCCCCGCTGGAGGCGTTGATATTCGACTCGATGTTTAACTCCTACCGTGGCATCATAGCCTACTTCCGTATTTTCAACGGGACACTCCGCACTGGAGACCACGTCAAATTCGTCAACTCGACCAAGGACTACCATGCCGACGAGATAGGCTCCCTACGCCTGAGCATGACCCCTGAAGAGTCCCTTTCGGCTGGGAGCGTGGGCTACATCATCTCTGGGATCAAGGATTCGAGCGAGGTTCGCGTGGGCGATACCATCACCCACGTGGAGGCCCCCTGCCAAAAGGCCATTGAGGGCTTTGAGGAGGTGAAGCCCATGGTGTTCGCTGGGCTCTACCCCGTTGACACCAATAAATACACCGACCTACGCGAATCTCTGGAGAAGCTCCAGCTCAACGATGCCTCGCTAAGCTTTGAGCCTGAGAGTTCTCTTGCGTTGGGCTTTGGTTTCCGCTGCGGTTTCTTGGGTCTCTTGCACATGGAGATAGTGCAAGAGCGACTTTTCCGAGAGTTTGACATGGATGTGATCACCACCGTACCCAACGTGAGCTACCATGTCTACACCACTAAGGATGAAATGCTCGAGGTGCATAATCCTAGCGGCTTGCCTGAGCCCACGCTGATAGACCACATCGACGAGCCGACGATCAAGGCACAAATTATCACCAACACCGAATCGCTGGGCGTAGTGGTCAAGCTCTGCCTGGACAAGCGGGGCGTTCTCAAAAAGCAGGATTTCCTGACAGCCACGCGAGTAGAGCTGACCTTCGAGATGCCTCTGAGCGAGATCGTCTTTGATTTCTACGATAAGCTCAAGTCGATATCGCGGGGCTACGCTTCGTTTGACTACCACGTGGTAGGCTTCCAGCCAGCGCAACTAGTCAAGCTCGACATCCTGCTCAATGGCGACAAGGTGGATGCCCTCTCTTCCCTCATCCACAAAGAGTACGCCTACAGCTTTGGGCGGCGGATGTGCGAGAAGCTCAAGGAACTCATCCCTCGGCAGCAGTTCGATATTGCCGTGCAGGCGGCCATAGGGGCCAAGATCATTGCCCGGGAAACCGTGAAGGCCGTCCGCAAAGACGTAACCGCCAAATGCTACGGAGGCGATATCTCTCGCAAGCGCAAGCTACTCGAAAAGCAAAAGAAGGGCAAAAAACGTATGCGGCGGATTGGCAATGTGGAAGTGCCGCAGGAGGCCTTCTTGGCCGTATTGAAGATGGATTAGGATCTTGGACTTGCGGCAACGCCGGGCAGATATTGACTAGCCAAGGCTTCAAGAGAGCTGCACACTGCTAGTTCAACTCCTATAAATGCAGTGAGTGCGGTATAAAGCCACTATCTAGTGGTTGGCGTAAGCCTGTACGCGGCGCAACTGCCCATTGGGACTCGAGAAGGGGCACTATATCCATAGGATACCCCAACCTCTAGAGTCGTGGTTCAAGTCCCATCTCCGACCAATAGCTTCACGCTCGAAACCTCAACGTGGGAACGTACGTGGCTTGCTGGAAGCCCGACAGTTGCTAAGATTTTTAAGCAACAAGACCTAGCTCATATACAGCTACATCTGCGGGTAAGTCACTGAAGAATTTCAGCCCTAACGATGCCTGGTGGGGTTGCCTTGCGAAAACTGATGCATCTCAAGCTCGCCCGCTGCTCAAAGGCAAAATGACCTGATGTGGTCAACTCGGCGGACTGCTCTATCTCCTCTAGCGCACCATAGGCAAACGCAGAGCCTTGCATCTACTTCACCCCTCTGGGAATAACAACGGAATTGGGCACTCTACGGACCGAAAAGCATGCTCTATAATGATCTGTAAAGCGCTTGGTAGCACCACCTTGGGCAGCTGCTTATTGTCCTTGAAGTTCCCCGAGGCTTACTTAGAACAGATTAGCATCGTCCTCTTAGTGGGTCACTAGTTCACCTGAGCCAGCATTAGGGCCAGTCTACTCTGCCCTACTTACATAGGTTAACCCGCCCGCTGCCTTTGCCTTGCCAAAGGCCAGTATTCGCACAAAGAGCCAATCCTGCTGTCACTTAATAGGCAGGTCAAGCACCCCCTACTCCCCCTTCTTCTTGACCAAATGGCCAAGCGCAAGCACCACACCTCCCCCAAAGAGCGCGAGCAGAATAGCAGCAGCCACATGGGGTGCAAAGCCTTGCTCTGCGTAAGCAGTGGGCCACACGGCCATATCGAGGTCGGGCATCCCAGGTCGTGGAAGTCTCCAAGGCCAAACCTTCACTATGGCGCCTGCCATAAAGCCAGTCAGTAGGCTGAGCGTCAAATTCTCAAAGCGACGCAGCAGGAAGGCCAAAAGGTGGGAGAAGGACAATAAGCCCACTACAGCCCCCATAGCGAAGGGGATAATCACTGACCAATCCCACGCATTGAGCGCTGCGAGTACCTCATGGTACTTTCCCAATAAGACCAAGATAAAACTCCCTGAGATCCCTGGCAGTATCATGGCGCAAATTGCGATGGCTGCCGAGAAAAAATACCCTAGGAAAGAAGAAGGCATAGTGGTAGAAGAGGCAAGCCCCACCAAGCCCCCTAGAGCTGTCCCAATCAAGAGGACCAACATCGTCCCGAGTCCCCAGCACTTGATCCTAAGCCCGACCAGGTAGATGGAGGCCAGGATCAGGCCGAAGAAGAATGACCACAAAAGAACAGGGTAGTACTCAATGCTGTAGGTGATCACTCGGGCAAAAAGGAGGATGGAGGTCAAAATGCCCAAGACTAAAGCAACCAGGAAAGAGCCATCGATGGCCTTCCAAAACTCAGCAATTCCGCCTCTCTGCCTCAGTAGGCGCAGCGAGCTACGTGAGGAAGCACTGCGAATGGCATTGACCAGTCGTGCGTAGATAGCGAAAAGAAGCGCAATCGTACCCCCCGAAACCCCTGGCACCACGTCGGCTGCCCCCATCGCCAACCCCTGTAGGTACACTCCCCCCAGACTCCAGCCGTTTTCCCGTTTCAATCCCATAGGTTTCACCCCCTTGCGCCCGCGATGTACTTAAAAGCGTGCAATTTCATTCGCTAGGGACTCCTGTAGCTGCTGGGATACAGGGACCAGCGGCAACCGGAGGACATTGTGGATTAGCTTCTTAGCCGCTAGAGCAGACTTAATGCCCGCAGGGTTACCTTCGGCAAATAAGAGCTTGTATAGGGTTAGTAAGCGCGCATGGATAGCTGCTGCCTCGTGCATATGCTCCTGTTCGGCCGCATGGACTAATCGGGCAAACTCAGCTGGCAGCACGTTGCCCAAGACAGAGACCACCCCCTCTGCCCCCAGCGCCATCATGGGGAGAGTCAAGGAATCATCACCACTAAAGACCCTGAAGCTCTGTGGCCGCCCCGCCAGGATGTGAGCCACTTGGTCGAGCGATCCGCTGGCCTCCTTTACCCCAACGATGTTGTGAACTTTGCGTGCCAGCTCGCAGGTGGTGTCAGCTGTCATATTGACCCCAGTACGCCCTGGGATATTATAGAGAACCACTGGACGTTGCGCCGCCTCGGCCACCCGCTCAAAGTGGGCAAAGATACCCCGCTGGGAGGGCTTATTGTAAGACGGCACTGCGCTCAGGATGTAATCCACCCCCTGCACATCCATGGCCTGTAGGCGTTGGCACACCGCCTCTGTATTGTTACCGCTGCACCCCACCACGACAGGCACACGCCCTGCAATGTGCTCCACCAACGTGCATACATAGCGATCCTGCTCCTCCAGCGAGAGCGTTGGGGCCTCACCCGTGGTACCCAAAAGGACAAAAAAATCGACTCCACCCGACAGTTGATAATCCACCAAGTGCTTGGCTGCCTGGTAGTCTATGCTGTTATCAATCTGAAAAGGTGTCACCAGCGCCACACCTAAGCCGTGTAACTGCGTATCCATAACGATCCCCTCCCTGCGCTATACCAGCCAACTCACTGTGCAAATGTACTTAGAATTTGGCCGACCTGCAGGGCTTGAAACCCACGGGATTCTCCCCTCAGCACTCCTCTGGTGTCTGCCCCCCAACCGTGGGCGAAACCAGCCCTTCCCGCACAGCGACCTGCTCCATGTACTGTAGGGCAGACTCCTTCTCGTTAGGAATAATCCCGTCGAGGATGGCATCTTTGATGGCCTGCTTAATGGTGCCAATAGCCCTACAAGGCCCAATATGGTAACGAGCCATGATCTCCTCCCCCGTTACGGGGGGCTGGAAGTTGCGCACTCTATCGCGAGCCTCCAGGTCAACCATTTTCCGGCGTACCCTAAGGAAGTTACCCATATAGCGTGCGGCAGTACGGGGGTTCTTGGTGGTGATATCGGCCTCGCACAGGCGCATTAGGGCCTCCGCATCGTCCCCCGCATCGAACAGCAGACGGCGCACTGCACTATCGGTCACGGCATCGTCAACGAGGGCTATCGGCCGCATATGTAAGCTTACTAGCTTCTCTACGTACTTACACTTCTCGTTTAGCGGCAGATGAAGCCTCCGAAATATGCGCCCCACCATCTGGGCACCCACGAACTCATGGGCATGGAAAGTCCAGCCTTGCCCTGACACAAAACGCTTGGTCGGGGCTTTACCGATATCGTGCAGCAGAGCTGCCCAGCGCAACCAAAGATCAGCTCCTGCGGCAGCCACATTGTCCACAACCTGCAGGGTATGGCCAAAATTGTCTTTGTGGGCCTGACCATCCACAGCATCTACACCCTTGAGCGCCTCCAGCTCAGGCAGCACTAGCTGCATCAGGCCGCCTGCACTAAGAAGATATAGGCCGATGGAAGGCACAGGAGCCAGAAGAATTTTGTTGAACTCATCCATCACCCGCTCTACCGAAACTATCGACAAGCGGCTAGCCATGGACTGCATGGCCGCGAAGGCTTCGCTATCCAAACGAAACCCCAACTGAGCTACAAAGCGCACAGCGCGCATCATCCGAAGTGGATCGTCGCTAAAGGTTTGCACAGGCTCTAGAGGGGTCCGGAGCAATGCGGCCTCCATGTCATCCTCTCCGGAGAAGAGATCGATCAACGTCCCGTAGTCATCTTGGTTAAGACTTATCGCCAGCGCATTGATGGTGAAGTCGCGTCGAGAAAGATCCTCTTCCAGTGTCCCAGCCTCCACTATGGGCTTGCGGGAATTGCTCCTATAGGACTCCTTCCTTGCGCCCACGAACTCCACCTCCAGCCCATGGTAGCGGAAGCCCGCAGTACCAAAGCTCTTATAGACGTGGGGCTGGCTGGCTTTAAGCCTCTTGGCCACCGCCTGCGCCAGCACAGCACCGGCTCCAACGGTCACCAAGTCTATGTCGGCATTCTTGCGGCCAAGCATGAGATCGCGTACGTAGCCACCCACCACGTAGACCCGCTGCCCGAGACTTGCTGCCTCCGCGGCAACTGCTGCAAACAATGCGCCCTCGCGCCCCGCAATAGCCTGGAAATCGTCTCGACTATAGAGGTAACCCATCACACTCCCACACTCCACACCCCCACCCTGGTGATGGGGCAAAACCAGGAGACTACGCGCAAAAAAAGAAACCTAGCCCCGCAACGGTACACTACGGCTTCCTGTCGCAATTGCTGAATAGGCCTTTCATCCAACGACAGCAGCCTACCCACATCAGGCGTAGATCGAGCCAAAAGCTGCGTCCTGCATAGCACTGCCCCCCCGAAACCTCATCGCGGAAATACAGCATCTCAAGCAGGGCATGGGCTACCTCCTGGCCCTTTCGGCTGTGCACCCCGTTCGCTCGCTCAAGTGCCTGCTGCAGCGTGTTAGTAGTCAAGATACCAAACATCATCGGTATCTGCCCCACCCGCGTAGCTAGAGCTTCTAACCCGTTAGCGGCCGCTTGGGAAATAAAGGTAAAGTGGGGCGTCTCCCCCTGCACTACGCAGCCAAAACAGATAATCCCATCAGGCGTGGGATACGCTTTCTTGTATCGCGTACTACTCAGGTATATACTCACCGCCTGCGGCAACTCAAAGCTTCCCGGCACCTGGATCGTAATAACTCTCGACACTCCATGCGACTCCAGCTCCTTACGTGCATCTGCCACCATGGCATCCACCACATCGGCATGCCAGTTCGCAGCAAAAATCAACACCGTGGGTCTACAGCGGAACTTGAAATCTACCGCTCGCTGTGCATACGCAGTTGACTCGCTCATACTCTCACCTCAACCCTTAAGCGCACACGGCTACTCTTGCGCACCAAGCACAGCCAACCTCGCCAGATTTTTCTCTACCTCACGCGCCGGCTGGCTCATGGGATAATCCTGCCGTATGCGCTCGTAGGCTTTTTTGGCCTCAGCCAAACGCCCTTCGTGTTCATGAAGCACAGCCAACTTGGCCAAGAAAAAGGGCGTGGTCATGGGATTTCCGCTGTACTTCGACGAAACGGCCTTCTCATACTGCTTCAGCGCGCTGCCCAAATCCCCCTTCTCCACGTAGCAATCCCCCATGGCCCCCTCCGCTATGGGTGCTACCATCTTATCGACTCGCTTGTAAGCCGAGAGCATCTTGAGGGCGTTGTCCCAATCACCCTTATCCCGATAGATCAACCCCGCGTAGTAGCAGGCCAAATTACCCGCTGGCGTGCTGCCATATTTATCGATCACCTGGAGAAAGCCCAAATGGTTTCCATCCCCATTGAGGGCCAGATCCAGCGAATCCTTCTGGAACTGCTGCTCGGCAAAATATATCTGCTCCTGAGCCTCCTGGCGGTTGGGTATGACCACGTAGCTCCTATAGAGTAGGAAGCCCACCACCAGCATCACGATGACCACAGCTCCCGAAAGCAACCAAACACGATTGCGCTCCAGCATGCGCTCCGTCTTGGTCAAAGCCGTGTTGACAGACTCCAGCCCCTTCTTCTCCTCTTGTTGCTTGCTCATCTCTACGCTATCATTTCACCCTCAGAACACGCGAAGTTAAAAATAATCCCTCTCTCCCCCCGCTATTGCAAATAGTCTCTCACCAGCCCACACACCTTTGTAACCTCCTCTGGCTCCAAGTAGGGATGCATGGGCAACGACAGCACCTCGGTGCAAAGACGTTCTGACACAGGGAAAGAACCAACTTGGTAACCTAAATACTTGAACGCCTCCTGTAGGTGCAGAGGCTTGGGGTAGTATACCATCGAAGGAATCCCATGCTGCTTCAAATGCTCCTGCAACCCAGGACGCAGTTTTGCATCTGGCAGCTTTATAGTGTACTGCGCCCAGCTACTGCTATAGCCTTCAGGAACATAGGGGGTCTTGACCACTCCACCGAGCTGCGCATCATACTGAGCAGCCACCTGTTGCAAACGCCCTAGCTCATAGCCCTGCAACGCCTCTAGCTTCACCCGTAGAATCGCTGCCTGCAGGGTATCCAGCCGAGAGTTCAGCCCTATGCGCACGTTGTCGTACTTGTTTGTCCCCCGGCCATGCACGCGATAGGAATCTACCAATTGCGCCAGCTGTCTATCGTTGGTAAACACCGCCCCGCCATCCCCATAGCACCCCAACGGTTTCGCGGGGAAGAAGGAGGTACAGCACAGCTCTCCCAAACTGCACGCTTTTCGCCCATCTATTGCCCCGCCAAAGCCCTGCGCTGCATCTTCCACCACCCACAGCCCATGGGTCTGCGCGAACTTATGTACTTGCGGATAGGGGGCAGGGAGACCAAACAAGTCGACTGTAATGATCCCCACCGGTCTAGCCGCTCCAGACTGCACTAGCGCTTGGTACGCATCAGCCAGGGCAGCCGGATCGATGTTGAACGTACGGGCATCCACATCTACAAATACTGGCCTGGCGCCCACCAGAGCTATCACCTCAGCCGAGGCAAAAAAGGTGAACGCAGGCACAAACACAGCATCGCCTGGGCCTGCCCCAAGAGCCATCAGAGCCAAGTGGAGCGCATCCGTGCCATTGCCGCACGTAATACACTGATCCATCCCCACATAGACCTTAAGTTCCTGCTCCAGCTGAGCTACTGCAGGGCCATTGATATAGGCCCCGGACGCCACCACTTGCTGCACCGCCTTGTCGATCTGCTCGCGAAGCACGTGGTACTGCGCCTTCAAGTCCCTAAACTCCATCACTGCTGCTCCTCTAGTCCGTTTCCTTCCTTGACGTAATGCCTGTGGCAATGGGTACAAGAAAGAGTGTCATCGAGCTGCGCCCCACACTCACACACCCACCCTATCCTCCGGGCTGGCACACCGGCCACAAGGGCGTAGGGCGGCACGTCGTGGGTCACCACCGCGCCCGCAGCCACCAAAGCGCAACGCCCCACCCTATGGCCACAAACCACCGTGCTGTTAGCCCCCAGCGAAGCCCCGTACTCCACCACCGTCGGCAAATATTGCCCGTGTACCGGGTAGGCTGCACGAGGCGTAAGCACATTCGTAAACACGCACGAAGGGCCACAAAACACATTGTCCTCCAACGTCACTCCCTCGTAGACCGAAACGTTGTTCTGAATCCTCACCCCATTGCCTATCCGCACGTTGCTGCCCACATTGACGTTCTGCCCCAAGGAGCAGTTCGACCCTATCCTAGCCCCGCGCTGGATGTGACAAAAATGCCATATCTTGGTCCCAGGGCCAATCTGCACGTCCGCATCCACGAAGCTACTACCATGCACAAAATACGCTCCCTGCTCCTCCATCACGCCTCCTCCAGCTGCCGCTGTACCTCCTGAAGAACCCTAACTGTGCGCAGCCCACTCTCCCCACTTGCCACCTCTACCCCACCCCCTAAATGGGCCATGAAGTAGCGCAGCTCTTCCGTCAAGGGCTGTGCCGGCTCGTAGGCCAACACCTCGGGCTCTGCCTGGAAGAGCTCAGGCTCTCCTGCATGCACCTTACACCCGCTGCGATACAACAACACCTGCTTCTCAGCACTAGAATCCTCATAGACCAGCATCCCCTCTGCGCCCACTAGCACCAGCCGATGCTCCTTGAAGGGATGAAGCCACGACGCAAAAATATGCCCGGAGACTCCCCCAGGGTATTCCAACACGGCCAATACTTTATCGGGAATGCCAGGCTGGAGAAACGCTGAGCCTGCTGCTCGCACCCTCATGGGCTGCGCACCTACAAAATACTCAAACAGCGATATGTCGTGGGGTGCCAACGACCAAAAAGCATTCTCCTCGCTACGTACCCTACCCAAATTGAGCCTATTGGAGTAGAGATAGTACAGTCTACCTATGGCCCCTCGTTCAATCTGCGCACGTAAAACGCGAATCGCTGGATGGAATAGCAACAAATGCCCAACCATGAGTGGCACACGTCGCGCCCTTGCCAGCTCGACCAGCTCCTCGCTCTCCTTGGCCTCAAGCGTCATGGGCTTCTCCACCAGTAGCGGCTTACCCGCCAGAATCAGCTGGCGAGCCATCTCGTAGTGGCATTTGGCCGGCACGGCCACCACATAGCCATCAAAATCCTGGGCCAGGCTCTCCTCCAGCGTGGCGAAACCGACCACACCATACTGCGCCGTCAACGCACCGCGCACCGATGCCCGAGGCTCCACGATGCCTCCCAAACTCCGCAGCCCATAGAGCGTACGGACGTGATTCTGGCCCCAGCGGCCAGTACCTACCACACAAATCCTAGGATCTCCCAAGCTCTCTCTCCCCTATGCAATACGCCCTACAGCAGGAAAATATTCTCGCGGGCCTCCACCTGGCTCATGGCATTCTTGGTGTCGAAAATGCACTTGCCCAGCCGCTGCACTCGCCGATAGTCTACGCAGGTGTGCGCTGTGGTTATTATCACGATATCAGCCTCAGATATAGCGGCATCTGTCAGCTCTGCCAGTCCGACATAATGCTCACCCTTGGCTGTGAACTCCGGGAGATAGGGATCGAAATAGCTCACCTGAGCCCCCCGTTGCCTCAGGATACGATTAACCTCTATGGCCGGACTCTCCCTGAAATCATCTATGTCCTGCTTATAGGCCATTCCCAGCTGTAGCACCTTGGCCCCGCGCACGGCCAACGCCCGCTCGTTGAGCAGCTCGGCCAAACGGTCAACGCAGTACTCTGGCATGCGGTCGTTAATCATCATGGATGCCTCTATCATCGAGGTGTGGAAACCATACTCACGCGCCTTCCACGAAAGATAGTAGGGATCCAACGGGATGCAGTGCCCCCCCAGCCCAGGCCCAGGATAAAACGCCTGAAAACCATAGGGCTTCGTGCTGGCCGCAGCTATCACCTCCCAGAGGTCAATACCCATCTTATGGCATAGCATCGCCAGCTCGTTGACCAAACCGATGTTTACGTTGCGATAAGTGTTTTCCAAGATCTTTTCCATCTCCGCCACACGGGGCGAAGACACCACCAACACCTCACTCGAAAGCACCGCCCGATATACTGCCGCTATCACCTCCTGTGCATCCGCCCCTATGGCTCCCACCACCTTGGGCGTATTCTTCGTCTTATATATCAAGTTCCCAGGATCCACACGCTCCGGTGAAAAACCAAGGTAGAAATCCACCCCACACTTCAAGCCGCTCCCACCCTCCAGAATAGGCAATAAGTACTCCTCAGTAGTCCCAGGATAGGTGGTTGACTCCAACACCACCACGGCCCCCCTGCGCATATGCGCGGCCACAGACTCAGCCGAAGACCTCACGTAGCTAATATCTGGCTGCTGGTGCGCATCCAGCGGGGTGGGCACACAAATCGCCACAAAGTCAAGCGTGGCCACCTCAGAAAAATCCGATGTCGCATGCAGCTGCCCACTCTTGACCAAGGCCGCCAAGTCGGCATTGACCACATCACCAATGTAGTTGTACCCCTGGTTCACCATCTCCACCTTGCGGGCCTGCACGTCAAAACCTACGGTACGAAAACCTGCCTTAGCCTTCTCTACCGCCAACGGCAAACCCACGTAGCCCAAACCTACCACCCCTACACTCAGGCTCCGTGCGGCTATCTTCTGAAGCAACTCCTCTTTCAACGACATCCTCAACCCGCCTATAGACCAAAACCATCTCTTGGCTCTACATCGCAAAAGTACGGTTTTTCACGGCAACCCCACACGCAGTGCGGGTAGCAACGGGCCAAAATCTTAACGCTGGCACTCTATGAATTATTCCTGCTTATCGAGTGGTGAGGTACACTCCTACCCAGATCGTAACGCCTAAGTCTAGCCCACTTCCCAACGGTCAGACACAGTAAGCAAGCAATCTACACGATAGCAGTACTCTTTGCGAGATTCAGCGCACAAAACTCCTTGGTTATGTTTTAGCGGACACTCCCAAGTTAGCAACGATGCTCGCTTTACCTGACATCAGGCTTTTTAGCGGTGCGGGAGGGCTAGATATAGGCTTCCGCAGCACCGTGGCCGTGGAGCAGGATAGCGCATGTTGCCAAACACTACGGAAAACTTGCCGAGTCTGCCCATCACGCATTCAGATATTCGGCAGGTGTGCGGAAATGAGATCTTGGCAAGTGCTGGGGCTCTCGGGAGGCCGGTCAGCATTAGTTATCGGGGCCTCCATGCCAGAGCTTCAGCATAGCCGGCACACGGAAAGGTCTTGAAGACGAGCGAGGACGCCTACGCTTGAAGTTCGCACACACCGCGCGGGAAACGCTGCCCAAAGGCTTCGTACTTGAAAACGTCAAGAGGCCAGCAACTGGGGTGGCGGTCTAGCGCTGCCGCTGTTACTGGAATAGTTGGGGAAACCAATTACACACGCAGAGCATACATTCCATTACACCGAAACTCCCCAGGTAGCCCGCCTTCATGTTAGTCCGTAAGGCCGACACCACGTTGTCCACAGCCCGTGCGTCTACGAAGCCCCTCGCCACACCAACGTAGTATACGCTCCAAGACAAAACAGGCACAAAGCACCTTGCCAGTCACGACACGGCCGCCCACGCTCCTGCCGCCCCACAGAGGTGAGGCCATAGCCACAATCCCGGAGCTACCCCTGGCCACGCAGAACCCACCTACTCCAACTCGCCAGCTTCTGCGCTACTTCCCTACTCGGACTCCAAAGCCGAATCTAGCTATGAACCCCCTCCTCAAGCGCGAACCGACCACCACCTGCTCGATGCCGTCAAACACAAAACAGGGCAGGTAGATGGGCGCAGCCAAGGTACCAAAGGCGATCCCCAGACTCTCCAGACGGATCGCCCAAATGGCAACCCCAGCCGCCCCCAACTCGTACTATTCCTTATGCCCCAACCACATTAATTGGCGCCACCTAGAAAGCTCAGTAAGATACCCGCTGCCACGGCGCTACCTATCACCCCAGCCACATTAGGTCCCATGGCGTGCATGAGCAGGTGGTTCGTCTTATCGTAACTCTGCCCTATTATCTGCGATATCCGTGCGCTATCGGGCACTGCCGACACACCCGCATTGCCTATCAAGGGGTTGATCTTATTCTCCTTCGAGAGGAATAGATTCATCAGTTTGACAAACAGCACGCCCGAGGTTGTAGCTATGACAAACGACAATGCCCCAATACCAAATATGAGCACAGAGTCGAAGGAAAGGAATCCCTTATTGACCAATTCTCCCGTCACGGGATCCTCCACCATGCGGATTGCCTGCGTGGATGCCCCAACCGTCACACCCAAGAGTATGGTGATGATGTCGATGATGGCATTGCGCGCCGTGTTCGCCAACCGCTCCGTCACCCCGCTCTCCTTGAGCAAATTACCCAGGAAAAGCATACCCAGCAGGGGCAAGCCTGAAGGAACAATGAGCAACGTCAGCAGCACACCAATAATGGGGAAAAGCACCTTCTCCAAATGGCTCACCTTACGCGGAGGCCGCATATGGATCAGCCGTTCCTTCTTTGTGGTCAGCAGACGCATAATGGGCGGCTGTATCACCGGCACCAAGGCCATATACGAGTAGGCCGATATGGCAATAGGGCCCAGCAAGTGCGGCGCCAGCTTGGTGCTCAGGAAAATGGCTGTCGGCCCATCCGCCCCGCCGATTATACCAATAGCCCCCGCCTCGGCGAAGGTGAACTGGCCTGTAGCCAACGACACAATGTACGCCCCAAATATCCCGAATTGCGCAGCAGCACCTATCAAGATAAGCTTGGGGTTGGCAATGAGGTTGGTAAAGTCAGTCATCGCCCCAATGCCCAAGAAAATCAACGGGGGGTAGAACCCCTTGACCACGCCGAAGTAAAGATAGGAAAGTACCGAACCATCCTCGTAAATACCAATCTGATTGCCGGGCATGAAGGGGATGTTGCCCAACAGGATACCAAAACCAATCGGAACCAAGAGCATGGGCTCAAACTCCTTCTTGATACCCAGATAGAGGAAAATGCAGCCCGCCAGCAGCATGATCACATGCCCTAGCTCCAGATTGTACAACCCCGTCATCTGCCAGAATATCTGCAGATGCTCCACCAAGAAACTCCCGAAGCCTTGGCTCTCCAGCAGCGTGACCATGTGGCTAGTCTCCTATTATTACCAGCGTATCGCCCTCCATGACCGAGTCGCCCTTCTGCACAAGGATCTTCTCCACATGACCAGCCAGGGTGGAGTCCACATTGTTCTCCATCTTCATGGCCTCCAGCGAAAGGAGAGTGTCACCCACCTTCACCGCATCGCCCACCTGCACCATCACATTCACTATCACCCCCGGCAGCGGCGAGGCCACACTCCCCTGACCAGGTGCGGCCGCTGCCCGGGGCGCACTAGGCTTCGGCGTAGCTGTCGGAGCGCTCACCACACGCGGCTGCGACACCGGCTGCGGCCTAGGCTGACTACCCGACTTATGCTCTGGGTAGTGCACCTCGTAGCTCACACCATTGACTTCCACCTCGGCCTTCGCGGCCCCAACCTCATTCACTACGACCTCGTACTGCTCGCCGTTGATCGTGTATTTATACTTCTTCACTCTTGCTATCTCCTTAAATTCTCTCTGCGCTCGTGTCCTATCCCCCGCAGACGCTAACGTCGTTGGATTTGATTGTTCATCACCCCGTAGATCTTCGAACTCCAGGGCGAGTAGCGCCGCGACACCTCGCTGATGGTCAAGGCGATGATCTCATGGTCGCGCTGCGCCACAAAGTGCTCATGCAAGGCCAAGCCTATAGCCGCCACCACAGCCCCCTGGTGTACAGAAGGGGTGATGGATAACTCGCCCGCAGGGGCACTCGCCCCCTTGCGGCCATTTGTCACGTAGCTATGCGCCTGCTGCGATAGCCGTATCGTGGGCTCTAGCGCCTTGAAAATAAGCGATATCAGCGCCAACGCCGTCAACACCACCACCATGGCAATCAACGTGATGCCCAAACCGTAAGGGTCGTTTTGCTGAAACTTCGCCTGCACATCGACCGCCAACAGTACTACCGTCAGTGTATTCATGTCTACCTCCTGCTATGAACGGGTTAGAGCGGGATATTCGTGTGCTTACGAGGAGGCATGGTGTCCTTCTTCGACTGCAGCATCTGCAAGGCCCTGATAACCCGAAAACGGGTATTGCGCGGCTCTATGACATCATCGATGTAGCCCATCCGAGCTGCCACGTAAGGATTAGAAAACTTATCGCGGTACTCCTGCTCCTTCTCAGCCACCATGGCCGCAAGCTTCTCGGGCTCCTCCGCCATCGCCTTGATGGCCTTAGCCTGAAGAACCTCCACTGCCCCCTGCGCCCCCATAACGGCTATCTCCGCCGAGGGCCAGGCATAGTTTACATCGTTCTGCAGACCCTTAGACCCCATCACGATATAAGCCCCACCATACGCCTTACGCAGAACCACCGTCACCTTGGGCACCGTGGCCTCGCCGTAGGCAAACAGGAGCTTAGCCCCATGGGTAATCACCCCACCGTACTCCTGCCCCGAACCCGGCAGAAAACCCGGCACGTCCACCAAGGTCACCACAGGAATGTTGAAGCAATCGCAGAAACGCACGAACCGAGCCCCCTTGCGAGAGGCGTTGATATCCAGCACGCCCGCCATGTACTTCGGCTGATTGGCCACTATGCCCACGCTCATACCATCGAACCGCGCAAAACCCACCACGATGTTGCGCGCAAAATTCGCATGCACCTCAAAAAACACCCCATTATCGACTATCCCACGAATCACATCCATCACATCGTAGGGCTTCGATGGGTCTTCGGGCACTATCTCGTTGAGGCTGTCCTCTAGTCTGTCCACGCTATCGCTACTCTGCACACGAGGCGGTTCCTCAAGATTGTTCTGCGGAATGTAGTCGATCAACTCACGCACCAGCGCAAAGGCATCCTCCTCTTTCTCCGAAACAAAATGCGCCACCCCAGACTTGGATGCGTGCATGGACGCCCCACCAAGAGCCTCTGCCGTAATGTTCTCCCCAGTCACCGTCTTGACCACCTTAGGCCCCGTGAGGAACATGTTGCTCGTACCCTTATTCATGAGGATGAAGTCCGTCAGCGCGGGCGAATAGACCGCTCCACCTGCGCAGGGCCCCATGATCATGGAAATCTGCGGTATCACCCCGGAGGCCTTGATGTTGTTCTCGAAAATCATCGAGTAGCCCGCCAGACTATTGACCCCCTCCTGGATACGAGCCCCACCGCTATCGTTGATGGCAATCACCGGCGCACCCACCTTCAGAGCCATCTGCTGCACCTTGGCGATCTTCTCTCCACACGTCAGCGAGAGCGAGCCACCGTAGAGCGTAAAATCCTGACTAAACACGTACACCACCCGACCGTGGATGGTACCGTGGCCCGTCACCACCCCATCGCCCAGCAGGAGGCTCTTCTCCATGCCAAAGTTCGTACAGCGGTGCGTGACAAACATGTCAAACTCCTCGAAGCTCCCCTCATCGAGCAGCAAAGCTATGCGCTCCCGAGCCGTATACTTGCCCTTGGCATGCTGCGATTCAATGCGCTTCTCCCCTCCTCCTAGCCGAGCCTGCGCACGCTGGGATACCAGCTCGCCGATCTTCTCATTTTGCAGACTACCCATCGTACCCTGTCGCTATTTAGTATTCCTCTTCGATTTGTCCTCGCAAAGCTCTGTCAGCACACCCATGGTCGCCTTGGGATGCAGGAAGGCAATGTCGAGCCCCTCGGCGCCTTTCCGTGGCTGTTGGTCAATCAGGCGGACATTGAGCGACTTAGCCGTCTCAAGCTGCTTCTCGATGTTCTCCACTGCAAAGGCCAAGTGATGCAGCCCAGGGCCATGCTTCTCCACAAACTTGCCTATAGGCCCCTCTGGATCCGTCGATTCCAACAGCTCAAGCTTCGTCTGACCCACCTTGAAAAAGGCCGTCTTCACCTTCTGGTCTGGCACCTCCTCTATGCTATAGCACTTAAAGCCCAGCACTTTCTCGTAAAACGGGATGGCCTCCTCCAGGCTACGCACCGCTATGCCAAGATGCTCAATGTGTGTGATGTCCATTGCTACACCGTGTTTTAATCCAATGCAACCGCAAAGCTACAAAATAAAATCGCGACCAAGAGCCCTGGACGCCTTACTGCAAAACCTCTGCGACCTCTAGCCTGTCTAACCCCTCAGGCCTCTCCGCTCAACTGCAATAGCCCTTTGGTTGCTGGACATCCCCACCAAGGCACGAGCCTACCAAACCCCGCGCACACGCAAAGGGGACGCAGACAAGAAGAGAACGCACTTGAAGCCCCTAAGAAACTTCGATTGCTCTGCTCCAACTACCGCAACGATTAGGATAGAACAGAGCCAACAATGGGGATGGCTACAAACGTACAAGCTCCCTCGTAGTACGTATCTCTCGTATAGAATATCGGTGGCAAGAGCCCGAGATGCCCCCTTGCCCACGAGAAACTATCTAAACTCTTGAGCTTGACAAAACCTCAGGTAACAAGATGCCCATCATCCAACTGAAGCACCACGCAGTACCCCCCGTGGCAAACGTGAGGCATCGAGTGTCAGATATTCACCAGCCGCACAGACCTCCTGCAGAACTCGCCCCTCAGCATTGGTCACCGCATAGCGGGCATAATCACCCAGTATCGTAACATTGGGCATCTTACCAACAGGATTTGGATAGGCCCGTACCGAGGCCAAGTGAACAACATCCACGGGGACCTACGCCCGCGCCATTCTTGAGTACCAGCTCGAGAGTCGCATCCGCATCCAAAACCTCCGCGCTACCCGAAGCCACAGCGTAGCCCAACTTGCGCACCATTACCTCGTATGGCCCGCATTGCAGATCCACAAACTGCGCCTTGACGCTGTCCACCGTAGACGGTGCCCTCTCCATGCCCACTCCTCGGAGTGTCGCCTCCACCCCAGTATAGGTGCGCCGTCCTCCACGAAGTCACGGCGTCGTATCGTCAAAGAATACCCTGTAAGCTCCTTTGTTTCTAATGATAGAGGGCACAAAGGTGTCTGCATAAAAACACCACGGAAGGGAAACTATATTCTGACTCAGGAAGCCTCGTGGCCCGGCCTTAAACCGCCGCTCCGCTGCATCCCACTCGCTCTCCACAAGGCGGGAATACTTCCAGTGCTTACCCTCCAAACTATACAGTCTGCCCATCGTGGGATGAACCCTTGCAGTCCCTTAGAAGTCACTCCAATCTCCCTCACCATCATGGTACTCGCCTGCATCGCAAAATCTCCTGACGGCAGCAAGGTAGGCTACGTGCAAGTCTACACCACAGAACGCACCCTTTTCGTTGCCTCATCCTGAGCCTGCACCAAGAGCAAGTTCTCCCTACTAGATGCAAAATGCCCCACACACGCAAAGCCTGGCTTCATTCTGGCGAGAAGGGAATCCCCAGTATCAAAAATAGCTGGCTGCGCTGTCCCAGGCCTCAATGTAGTTAGATCTAGATCAAACAGTACCCCCTTGCCTGCAGGGTACGCTCTTCATACACAAACACTCCACCTTCATTCGTAAGTACCAGATTGGAAACCACATTAGGCACGTAGCCCATAGGGATGCAGATAGGGGCATAATTTTTAGGAAAGCACTCCTTGGTGCCACCAAGGCAAAGTGACACCTCGGTGCGTAGGGTGCAGCGCAATGGGAATCCAGAGCCCTACTTCGGTGCGTGTCGCTATTTCCGGGGTGCGGGGCTAGATCGGCCTTTGGGTGGCTTCATAGCCCTGCGCAGCGCCGTAGAAGGGCAAAAGAAGAGCATCGCCAAAGGACTTGACGTGCGGCGGTGCCTAGAGTCCCCCCGCTTCCAGCATGTGCTGGCCAACGATGTCCTCCCAGAGGCCTAGCGTGCTCTCGACAGCTATAGAGCCTCCTCGTGGCTTAAGCAGTACCCCTATCGACTCAGTGGAGCTAGTGCAGCGAGCTCAACGTGGTGAAAACGTACTCCCCGAAAAGGTCAATGTTGTTACCGGCGGCCGTCCCTGCCAAGACTTCAACGTGACCAGCAAGCGTCGAAGAGCCAACTAGCTTAGACGATGTGCTACCCATCATCCGCAAAGATTTCGCTGCGGCCGCCGATAAAGGCTACTTGGTGGTGCCCCCACGAATCCTCAATGCGGCCAACTACGGGGTGACCCAGGCATGCGAGCGCATCATCTCGGATTCCGGCGCAACGCACTCCGCCCAGGAATAGCCCAGGCCCTAGCGCACAAAGCCCTACCCGACCTCTAGCAAAACTACGGCGAGAAGGACTCTGGACGTCCACGCCTTGTAACGGTGCAAAAGACCCTTGCCAATCTGCCAGAACCTGATGCGGCAATTGACTGGCCTCGGCGACGCTATTCCCGTGCAAATCTCCTAGGACGGCGCAGTCAAGGGCAAACCGAGATCCCCCTGGATGGAGTAAGCCCCACAATCCGTAACGAACACCATGGAAAGACGGTTCACCGCAGAACACGGGGAGACACACCACGATGAACCCGCACAAGGCCTCCCCGAACGCAGCCCCCCAAAGGGAATGCGCACTGCTACAGGCAATCCCCCCAGACTATCAGCTCGTACTCCCCGGAGAAGCCATTGGGGATCTTCGTCCTCAGCCCATCTACTGTCCACAAGCTCATAGGCAAACGCCGTACCCCAGTAATGGCCGACCGCCTCGGTAGACACCTCGAAAGGCTCTGGGACAAACACTTCCACCGAAACTCCATGCCTACAGCGCAGGGAGTTGAGAGTATGCCCAGGTAATACACAGCACCCCTACGTACCGCTCCTAGAGGCTTCAGGACACTCCCCTAACACCCAGAGGAAAAGTCTTCAGGCCTCATTCTCCCCGTCCTCGGACCTTGGCCCAGCTATCCTTGAGTGTGACAGCACGATTGAAAACCGAGTGGTCGGGCGTACTATCCTTATCGGGAGTGAAGTAGCCCACCCGCTCAAACTGGAGGCTCTCGCCAGGCTTACACTCAGCCAAACTTGGTTCCCCTAGCGCAGTAAGCTCATGGAGCGAGTCAGGGTTGAGATTATCCTTCCAGCTACCCCCCTCGGGGTAGGCATTGGGATCGGGAACCCGGAAGAGACGGTCGAAGAGACGCACCGTAACCTCCACAGCATGCGATGCCTCCACCCAGTGAATAGTGCTCTTGACCTTGCGCCCATCAGGAGAATTGCCTCCCTTGGAAGCAGGGTCGTACGTGCAGTGCAGCAAAATGGGCCGTCCCTCGGCATCGAGCTCTGCCGACTGGCAGGTAACGAAGTAACCGTAGCGCAAGCGCACCTCGCGCCCCGGGGCCAGACGGAAAAACTTCTTGGGCGGCTCCAGCATGAAGTCCTCCGCCTCTATGTAGAGTATACGCCCGAAGGGAATCGACCTAGTACCTGCCGAAGCATCCTCTGGGTTGTTGACGGCTTCCAGCCACTCCACCTGGTCAGTGGGATAATTGTCTATTACCACCTTGAGCGGATGGAGAACGGCCATTTTCCGTAGGGCGCGCCGGTTCAGATCCTCGCGCAGGTAGAACTCCAAGAGCGAAAGGTCGATGACATTATCGCGTTTGGCCACGCCCACCGCCTCAGCAAAATTCCTAATCGCCTCCGGGGTATAGCCACGGCGACGTAGACCGCAAATGGTGGGCATGCGCGGATCGTCCCAGCCCGACACCACGCCCGTTTGCACCAGCTCAAGCAATCTGCGCTTACTCATAAGTGTATAGGTGAGGTTGAGACGCGCAAACTCATACTGATGCGAGGGGAAAATACCTAGCTTCTCAATAAACCAATCGTAGAGGGGCCTATGGACATCGAACTCCAGGGTGCAGATTGAGTGGGTAATATGCTCAATGGAATCGCACTGCCCGTGGGCAAAGTCATACATAGGATAAATGCACCACTTGTCACCCGTCCGATGGTGGTGAGCATAAATAATGCGATAGAGGATGGGGTCGCGCAGGAGCATATTGGGATGAGCCATATCGATTCTTGCCCTGAGCGTCCTGCTGCCCTCGGGAAACTCCCCTCGACGCATACGCTGGAAAAGGTCTAGATTCTCCTCCACGCTCCTATTGCGCCAAGGACTCTCCTTACCCGGCACCGTCACCGTGCCACGGCCTGCGCGCAGCTCTTCGAGAGTCTGGTCGTCAACATAGGCCAAACCTGCCCTTATGAGCTGGCAGGCCCACTCATAGAGCTGCTCGAAGTAGTCTGACGCGTAGCATTCGCGAGCCCACTGGAAGCCAAGCCAGCGGATGTCCTCCTTGATCGACTCCACATACTCCACATCCTCCTTGGTGGGGTTGGTGTCATCAAAACGTAAATTGGTCTCTCCTCCGTACTTCTTGGCCAGACCAAAGTTGATGCAGATAGACTTAGCATGCCCTATGTGCAGATAACCATTGGGCTCTGGGGGAAAGCGCGTAAGCACTTTGCCCCCATTGATGCCGGCCGCAAGGTCCCGCTCTATTATCTCTTCTAGAAAATTGAGCTTAACGCCTTCAGGACTCTCCCCAGTGCTCTTTGCCTCTACCATGATTATGCTGTATTGCCGACACCCACCCTATTTTACACACTCCTGGGGCAAACATAGCCTCTCAACATGACCCCACCAGGAACCCTAACGCTAGAAAACAAAACACGAAACACAATCAGCCCCCTGCCCCCCGAAACCACGTGCGGAGAATTGGCAGGAGACCCGATGCAAAAACTCTAGAGAATAGCGACCACCCACGCTATTTTGCGGCAGACTCCGCAAGGCCATTCTCACGCAGAAAAGCCCCTATCGCCGGGCCGCGCCCCCGGAAGTCACGGAAGAGCTGCGCTCCATCGCGTGACCCCTGATACTTCAAAACCGTGTTGCGAAGCCTAGTGGCCACCTCCCGGTTGAGCGGCTCACCAGTCTCCGTGAAGGCCTCCCACACATCGCAATCTAGCATGGCTGACCACGTGTATCCGTAGTACCCGCTGGCATAGCCCCCATCGAAAATGTGGGAAAAGTAGGTACTCCGGTAGCGAGGTAGTATCTCCGGTATCAGCCCAATGGCTTCCATCCGGGCCTTCTCGTAAACATCAATATCCTCCGTGAGCGGTGCTGTGATGCTGTGGTAATCCATGTCGAGGATGGAAGCAGCGAAAAGCTCAGTCTTGACAAAGCCACCATTGAAAAAACGACTCCGCTCCATCTTCTCGATCAGAGAATCTGGCATGGGATCGCCCGTCTTGTAGTGCACAGCTATCTGCTTGAGAAAAGGCGGATAGAGCGCCCAGTGCTCATTGAGCTGCGAAGGCATCTCCACGAAATCCGGGGGCGTGTCGCCCAAGCTCGGGTAGGTGATCTCTGAGAAGAACGCATGGAGCGCATGGCCAAACTCGTGGAAGAGCGTGGTAAACTCGTCCAGATTGAGCAGCGCAGGCGCATCCGCGGAGGGCGGCGTGAAGTTGCAAACAATCGAGATGATGGGATCCACATTCTTCCCCTCCAGGGTCTTGTGCTGCGACGCAAAGGAGGTACACCAAGCCCCGGCGCCCTTCCCTGGACGGGGATAAAAGTCAAAATAAATAACCGCCAAATGGCTGCCATCAGCCTCAAAAACCTCATAGGCCTCCACATCGGGATGGTAAACGGGTATGGAATCGAGCCTCTTGAAGGTCAGCCCGTAAAGCTTCTCGGCCAGCAAGAAGATTCCGCGTCGCGCATTGTCAATCGAGAGGTAGGGGCGGAGCATCTCCTCATCGAGACTATAGTCGCGCTGGCGCACCTTCTCAGCGTAATACCACCAATCCGAGGGCGCCAAGCTCCCACGTTTACCCTCCGCCTGGGCAAGCACTTGCATAGCCTTCAGCTCCTCCTTGGCCTTCTTGAGCGCAGGAGGCCAGAGCTGCGCCAGCATGCTATCCACGGCCCCCGCAGTCTTGGCCATATGGTCATCGAGGATATAGTCAGCATAGGTCGGGAAGCCAAGAAGCTTAGCCTTCTCCAAACGGAGGTTGACAATCTTGCGCACCACCTCCTTGTTGTCATTCTCATTGCCACGGTCGGCGCGGGTGGTGTAGGTCTTGTAGAGCTCAGCACGCAGCGCAGAGTCGGGGCTGTAGGTGAGGAAAGGAATCCAGCTAGGCTTCTGCGGGGTAAAGCGCCACCCAGGCACGCCAGCCCGCTGGGCGGTAGCAGCAGCCTCTGCCACCACAGACTCCGGCACACCGGCCAGCTTTGAGGAGTCGGTGATGTCAAGCCACATGGCGTTCGTCTCTGCCAGCACTCGCTGCCCAAAAGTTAGACCAAGCTGCGAAAGCTCCGTGTTGATAGCCTTGAGCCGCACCTTGCTGGCACTATCGAGGTTGGCCCCATGGCGTGCGAACTGCTTGTAAGTCTTCTCCACCAAGCGGAGTTGCTCCTCGCCAAGGCCCAAAGTCGCTCGAGCCTCGTAGACCCCCTTAACGCGCTGGAAAAGCTTGTCGTTGAGAAAAATATCATCACTGTGGGCCGTGAGTAGGGGATCGATCGTCTGGGCCAAAGTCTGCATCTCTGGGCTGGCCTCCGCAGAAAGCAAGTTGTAGAAAATGGCCTCCACTCGCTCCAGCTCCTCCCCACTATACTCCAGTGCCAGAATCGTGTTCTCAAAGGTAGCAGGCTCCGGATTGTTCACCAAAGCCGAAATCACGCTGTCCTGCATGGCCATGGTGGCCTTGAGGGCCGGCTCATAGTCACCCAGCTGGATCGCCCCAAAAGGAGGCACGTTAAACGGCGTATCGTACTTGGTGAGTAACGGATTAACCCTGCCAGACTCGCCCATCCGGCCACAGCTTGCCACCATGAATAGCAACGGAATTAGAAGAATTGGAACGTATCGCATGCGCATAGTCACTGGTTTTCTAGCTAGAACAAGCAGTGGCAAATATACACAATATCCATTGAGTCGCCAACCACCCCACGCTAAGGCCCTGGCAACCTAAAAGAGGCGTCAGGTTCACGCCAAGACGTCAGGAAAACTTTAGCTAACAGCAGCGCTATGAGCCCAAGGGCAACGGTCGAGGCCAACAGCACCTCCCACCCCCAAGCGAAGAAAAGGTAGCCCAACAGGTAGCCCGCCAGGCTCGAGCCAAGGTAGTAGAAGAGCCAGTAGAGGCAAGTGGCACTGCTCTTACCCTGCGCAGCATGGGTCGACACTAGACGACTGGCCAAGGTGTGCCCCGCCCCAAAAGCAAAAGTAACGGCCATCAGCCCTAAGATAATAGTGACAAGCGTGGGGATAGCCATGAGCAGCATGCCCCCAATGAGAACCAGCAGGGCGCACACCAGGAGCCGCTGCGGACGGTGCCGGTCGGAAAGCTTACCAAACCAGATAGACCCCACGATGCCCATGAGGTAGAGCACGAAAATAGCTGCCACCAGCGGTCTCGGAAGCCCATAGGGGGGCGCCGTCAATACGAAGGAAACGTAGTTGTAAATGGCAATGAAGCACCCCATGATAATACTAGCCACCAAGAAAAGAGCCAAGAAAAACGGGTGCGAGAGAAAAATACCCATGCGCGCTAGACGGATACGGATGGGAAGATTGGTGGGCACAAAATGCCTCGACTTGGGGAACCAGATGATGAAGGCCACAGCGCATACCAAGCTACTAATGGCAATGGTCAGCGTGGCCACTCGCCAGGAGTAGCTACTGGCCACTAGCCCCGCCAGCACGCGACCGTACATACCGCCCACAGTATTGCCACTCAGGTAAAGACTAATAGAAAAGCCAATAGTGGAAGGATCCAGCTCCTCATTGAGATAGGAAAGAGCCACGGCAGAAACACCAGAGAGCACAAAGCCCTTGAGCGTGGTGAGCAAGAGCAACAGGGGAAAGGAAGATGCCCAAGAAGTGACCAAGGTCAAAATAGCTGCCACGAGTAGTGAGATGGCCATGAGGCGACGCCGATCGAGCATATCGGCCACGAATAGAAAGAAAAGAAGACCCGCCGCCATGCCCAAGGTGGCGCAGGAAACCGCCAAAGAGGTCTCACGCGCGGGCACAGAAAAAAACACCTGGAGCTCTGCCAGTAACGGCTGGAAAAGGTAAAGCTGCGCAAATAGGGCTAGACCCGAAAGGAGAATGCAAAAACGAATTCGGAACGTGCGATGCTTCTCCGAAAAAATGCTACCTTGCATAGAATTCAGAAAGAAGGAAGAATGGCGTGGGGAAAGGGAGTGATAGTATAGCTGTCGGACTGTAGCGTGATGAGGATGAGGTCTATCTGCATGGATTTTACCCAGTGGTTGAAATGTGCATAGGCATCGGCGGCCCGCAGAATGGCCTCCTGCTGCGCGGGGCGGATGAGCTCCGAGGGGTAGCCTACCTGCCCCTCGCGGCGGGTCTTGACCTCCACCACATGCACCCGCTCACCATGGAGCGCAATGATGTCCAGCTCGGCGTGCCCATAGCGCCAGTTGCGGGCGATGATCCGAAAACCAAGACGACAAAGGTAGTCGCAGGTAATCTCCTCCCCCCAAGTGCCCTTCTGCCGCTTCGAATCCAAACGCCCGCCACCCACCATGAAGTCCTGCCGTTCACAACACGGCAAAGGTACACAGTTTCCCTCACAACAACGGGGGGCAGAGGCAACCAGGGGATTCGCTAAAATCCTTCCCACATGCGCCCCAAAGGCTAGAATCAAATTGGAAATACGCGGAGGTCATACTATGCATAAGCCAAGAAAAAGCAAGCACTGCTGCTGGTGGTTTGCGCTGTCAGCAGGTTTGCTGTTGACCCTAGCAGCGAGCGCAGCAAGCGCCCAGACGGGCAGCGAGTTCTGGTTCGACGTGCCAGAAGCCAACCGCATGCACTCTAAGATCACCTGCAAACTGCACGTGACCGCGCTGACCGAAGCGGCGGAAATTCACATCACCCTACCGGCTGTGACAAACCCCAATGCCCGCGCCCGCTATGAAAGTCTGACCAAGGTCATACAAGCTGGCACCCGAGGCACCATCGACCTCGCCACGGGGGTCGGCAGCGCAAACTCCATGTTCTTCCACGATGTAATCGGCGGCATTGACTACTCCACGGTTTCCGCTAATGACCAAGACTTGTACATAGAGAATGTACTCGCATGGACACAGAGCAACATGGACGGCCCCCAGCCATTCCTCAACCGATCGAACAAAGGTGTGTACCTCAAGGCGGTTAACCCCATCACGAAAGCTCCCGTCAACGTCAACGCCTACATTGAGTACGGGGGCGATGGGAACGAGGTCAACATCGAGGTCATCCCCCTCAAGGGGCCAAACGCACTGGGAACGCACTTCTTTGTCCCCATGCAGACGGAAGCCAACATCACGCAGTATCTCCCCAGAACCTACGTACCCTACCCCTCCATCAACATCGTTGCTACCCAAGACAACACGCACCTGAAAATCACCGTGCCCACGCACGGCGGACTGCCGCAAGCCCTATGGAGTGCCTCCTCCAATGCAGGCGGGAATTTCTCCAACTTGAGCCGTGACATTGGGAGCATGTGCGGGGAAAAAGTCTACCACATCTGGCTCAATCGCGGGCAGACCTCCATCCTCACCCCCTTCGAGAAGGAGCGGGCTGCTCTCTCCATAAAATACCAAACCTCCACAAGCGGAAGCGCCATGCTGGAGGGCACAGAAATCGAGGTGCTGAGCGGTGGCCCCGTGGCCGTGACCACCCGCGCCGACAATCTCAAGGTGGGGGGGGCCGTGGATATGGTGGTCGATCAGCTCGTACCTGTCAACCTGGTGGGAACAAACTACGCAGTGGTGGCAGGGCCAAACACCCTTGAAGATGAGTACATCTATATCCTCTCCACGGAAGAGGCCAATGAAGTAAAAGTACCCCAGCTCTCCTACACGAAAACCCTCTCCAAGGGGGAACAGGTGGCGTTGCAATTACCAAACAGCAATAACGACTACACTGTGCTAGCCTCTAAGCCCGTCTACGTGTACCACTTGTCGGGTCTCGGCAACGAAAAGGGCGATGCCGTACTGCCCACCCTGCCCTCGAACAGCAAGGAGGAGTGCACAGGATCAACCGCTGTGGCCTTTAGCAGAACCCTCAGTGCCGACTTCTACCTCAAGCTGGTGGCCTGGGCTGATAGCCCATCGGCCATCGGAAAATTCGTCCTACAGAAACAGGTCGGTGGCGCATTCCAGAATGTGACCTCAAGTGGAGAAATGGCCATTCAAAACCAAATCAACGATCCAAACAACTGGCACGCGTTCCGCCACTCCAACGGGACCCCCATGTCCAGCTGGAAGTTCTATCAGTTCCAAGCCAACAACATTCAAACTGGCGTGGCGTACCGCCTGGTAAACAGCGAAAACGTGTTCCAGCTGGCCATGCTGAACGGAAAGATCTCGGCCGACTACGGCTATTTCTCTGACTACAACAAGATATCTGCGCAGGTACAGCTAGAACTCACCGACGATCAGGGCAAGCCGATCTCCACCAACCAGGGCGGCGTAACGGCCGTGTGCCTAGGAACGGACGCTAAGCTACAGACAAACAGCACCCACGGGCAATACAGCTGGAGCCCCACCTCCTACTTGGACGACCCGCATTCCGCCGCCCCTACTGCGCGGGGTCCCCGGCATGACATCACCTATTACGTCACGGTGCGAGGCTACTGCGCCACGGAAACCAAGCGCAGCATAGCTCTGAAGGTGGCGGAGCCGCCCACGCCGGTGCTGTTTGTGCCGGGTCGGGTGTGCG
>CAMXWF010000008.1 GCA_947252645.1 uncultured Bacteroidia bacterium | reverse complement strand
GTCGGTTGCAGGGGCGCTGCTGGAGGCCTACGAGGTGGTGGCCGAGGGGCCGCTGGCCGTGGCCGCGGAGTTTGAGGTGCCCCCGGCGCCGCAGCCCAAGGAGGCCACGCTGCAGGTGACCGTTACGCCGGCCGGGTCGGGCACAGTGGTAGTCTCCTCGCCGGATGGCAGCCGGCACTACGCCCAGGGCGCGCGGATACCCGTGGGCACTACGCTCCGGGTAGAGGCGCAGCCCGAGTCCGGATATTCCTGCAAGCGCCTGCAGGTGGGCGCCCAGTCGGTTGCAGGGGCGCTGCTGGAGGCCTACGAGGTGGTGGCCGAGGGGCCGCTGTCCGTGATTGCGGAGTTTGAGAAGGAGGTGCAGACCCCCGTGATGCCTAGCGCCTATTGTGGAGTGCAGATAGGGCCTAATCCCACCGATGGTGCCCTCTACGTGGTAGGGCTTGAGGAGGTGCGTGAACTCCGGCTTTACGATCTGTTGGGCCACTGCCAGGGCAGCTGGCTCGTAGCGGGGCAGAGGACGAAGACGCTTGACCTCTCGCAGTTGCCCAGTGGTGTCTACGTATTGCGCCTTTGGGGCCCGGCTGGCGTGCGAGTACTCCGAGTAGTCAAGAGCCACTAGCGTTTAGAGAATTTTAACATGGAAGGTTTTTCACACTAAGGGTGGCGGGTGCGAGGTCGGCTTTTGCGGAAAGCTGACTTGTTACCCAACCTTTTGTTTTGTAGAGGCGATATCCATGAGCTACATGACAATAGAGGTTGTCAATGCCGCAGTCCTCAGTCTACCTACTGCATAGTATTGCGAAGTTACTCAGTGTGAATATACGCAACGGTAGCCCCCAGGCCGGCAGCCAAGGCAAAATTTACATATATGGTTCTTTTTTAGTCTAAACAAATAATTCTATGCTTTGGCACAATTTTTGTTGTTTAATTACAAATGCCTGCGCACGGGTTTTGTTGGTTGGTGTATTGTCCTGCGCTACTCGCGGAGGCATGTAGGGCGAGTGATGGTGGGCTCAGGGGAGTCCGAGATAAGGGGGTGGCCATGGAAGACTATGTGAAGCCGATCGACGGGGAGCTGGTGCGGATGCTCCTGGTGGAGAAAGATGCGAACTTGGGGCAGCTGGTGAGCGGCTACTTCATGGCGCGAAGCTACAGTGTGGATGTGTGTACTACGGCATCCGCGGCGCTTCAGTATTTCAACGCCCATCACTACGATGTGTGTATCATGGAGCTGGACTTACCCGATAGGCCCGGGCTGGAGCTCCTGCAGGATTTGCTTCTTACTCACCAGCTGCAGGAGTCCACGGGTTTTATTGCCGTGGCGGCTAATGCCACGCATGATCAGGTGGTGCGGGCCTTCCGGGTTGGGTGCGATGATTTTGTGCGTAAGCCCTTTGATATCGAGGAGCTGATCTTGCGGGTGGAGGCCCTGCTGCGGCGCATGGTGCAGCGCGACTCCTCCGATTCCGGTTTGGAGACCCTGTTCCACGTGGGGGGCTTTGTCTTCGACCACGTGCGGCAGACGCTTACCTTCCAGGGCCATGTGGAGCGGTTGACCACCAAGGAGTCGGACCTGCTGCGTCTCCTCCTGCTCCACAAGAATAGGCTGCTGACCCGCGAGCAGGCCCTAAAGGTGGTGTGGTCTGAGTACAATTACTTCAACGCGCGGAGTATGGACGTGTACATCACGAAGTTGCGTAAGCGTCTTGCACCCGATCCCACGGTGGAGATCCTGAATGTGCGGGGCAAGGGGTTCAAGCTGGTGGATTAGGATTTGGCCAAGGCGAGAGAAAACCGTACTTTTGGCGTGTAGAAACAGGACGAGGGAAGCCATGGGAGCACAAGGAGCATTGGTGGTGCAGCCGCGCTATGAGCGCGAGCCCACGCGGGAGTGTCCCTACGTCTGCCTCGATGGGGAGGCGGGCACGCTGGATTTTTCGGGGACCTCGATGCCAGAGAACCCATTGCAGGTCTACGCGCCGGTGCTGGAGTGGGTGGATGGGTACGTGGCGCACCCCGCGGCGCGGACGCTGGTGCGCTTCCGCTTCACCTACTTCAACACGGCTAGCTCCAAGATGGTGCTCACGGTGCTGGAGCGCTTGGCCGTGTTGCTCGAGGCGGATCATCCCCTGCGGGTCGAGTGGTACTACGGGCCCGACGATGAGGACATGCGGGATGCTGGCCGCGAATACGGCGAGCTGGCGGGGGTGCCCGTGGAGCTGGTGGAGCGGGCGGCAACGAACGAATAGGGAATAAGGAGGGATAAGGAATGCTAACCATATCGCCGCTGAAGCTGCGGTGGCTACGTATGACGGGCGCGCTGCCGACCACTGCGCAGATTGAGGCTCGTCGCCACGCGCTGGAGGGGAAGTATCAACGCTACAAGGAGTTTGTTGGGTCGGAGGAGTACCGGCGTTACCAGCAACTCCTGCAGCTTCGCCAGGAGGGGCAGATCGACCAGGCGCGCGAGCGTGTGCAGCTCGAGCAGTTCCGGGGCTCGAAGGAGGAGGGCATGCTGGAGGATCTCAAGCGGCTCTCGCGCCAGAAGGAGGTGCGCTTGGCCAGCCGGGGCAAGGGCGATGTGAACAATCCGGAATACCAGCGCTACCAGGAGCTCGTGGCGGCCACCAGCCGGGATGAGTTCAAGGCGCGCGTGGCCTACCTGAAAAATAAGCACCGCTTTGAGACCACCGAGATGGGCCAGGCGGCCCGCGAGCTCGAGCAGCTGAGCAAGTCGCGCGAGCTGCGCTGGTGTAAGCAGCAGATGGACAAGGAGGCCTTTGTGGACTTGGTGCAGCGCGAAGAGCTGCTTTTTGATGATTTTGAGGGGGATAGCCTGGATCGCGCGCGGTGGAGTCCCCGTTTCTTTTGGGCCGATGCGCTGCTTCACCACCCCTACTCGCTGGCTACCGATCCGCACTGCTACACGGATGGCAAGAACGTGCGCGTGGCCAATGGGGACTTGGTGATCGAGCTGCGCCCAGAGCAGGCCGAGGGGCTGGCATGGGATGGGGCCATGGGCTTTGTGCCGCACCACTTCGACTATACCTCGGGCTTGGTGTGCACGGGGCATAGCTTCCGTTTCCAGCGGGGGCTGTTGGAGGCCAAGATACGGTTTACGTGGGCGCGTGGGGTGTACCATGCGCTCTACCTTGTGGGTGACAGGATGCTGCCGCAGGTGGATCTTTTCCGGTCCGATCCTGAGCGCGAGGGGGTGGTCAACGCGGTGTACAGCGAGGGCGATATGCGGGGCAATGGCTCTTTTACGCCGCGCGTGGAGAGCGATGGGGTGGGGCGGTTGCCCTTTGCCTCGGAGTACTTCATTGCGAGCTTGGAGTGGACGGAGACGGAGATGGTGTGGCGGCTCAACGGGCGGGAGTACATGCGCCGTACGGGCAGTATGCCCAAGGAGCCGCTCTATTTGGTGATTGCTAGCGGGGCGGTGCCGGGCACGGAGCTAACGCATCCGGTGCGTCTGGAAGTGGATTGGGTACGTTGCCTTTCCGAGCGTCGGGGATAGTGGCGTAGGGGCCGATGGGTGTTGATGCGTTAGTGTACGGCCGCGGTGTGGCGCGGGAGGCCGTGGGGGCGTTGGTCCAGCTGGTGAGTGCCATGCGTGCGCACGGGTGGACGCTCCGGGTGTACCGTGAGCTCTACGATGCGCTGCGGTCGGCCTCGCCCCGCGTAGCCGAGGGCCTGCGGGCGTTTGAGTCGGGCGCGGATCTGCAGGGGCCCTATGCCTTCATGGTGAGCGTGGGGGGCGATGGTACGTTTTTGGATTCTGCGCAGTACGTCATGGGAACTACCACGCCGATTATCGGGGTGAACTTTGGGCATTTGGGCTTTTTGACGTCGGGGGCTCAGAGCGAGTGCCAGGAGATCGTGCGGGCACTGGAGGAGGGGCGCTACTCCGTGGAGCCGCGCACCTTGCTTCGTGTGAACGTGTACACGGAGGGTAGTGTGTGCCAGCGCTACCAAGCCCTGAACGATGTGACGGTGCAGAAGAGCGAGAAGTCGATGCTACGGATAGACGTGGATGTCGATGGTACGTTTCTTTGCTCCTACTGGTGCGATGGGCTCATAGTGAGTACGCCGACGGGGTCCACGGCCTATTCGTTGAGCGTGGGAGGGCCTATCATTGTGCCTGGTACGGAGGCGATGCTGCTGTGTCCCATAGCGCCGCATAACTTGAGTATGCGTCCGTTGGTGCTTCCCGATCGGTCGACGCTGCGTCTGCGGGCCGTGGGGCGCGATCCGAACGTTGTGGTGGGCGTGGATGCCCATCGGGCGGTGATTAGTGGCCCTGTGATGGTGGATGCTTGCCGCTCAGAGCACAGCGTGCACGTGGTTCGTCTTGCGGGCGAGAGCTTTTTCACCTCCATCCGCAATAAGCTCCATTGGGGGGTGGATGCTAGGAATTAGCCAACTTGTTTTGCCATTGCATGGATAGGTGGGGTTACCAAGCTGCCAGGGTGTACTCGTTGCTGCGTAAGGGGCGGGGAGTGCTGGTGCATGGGTTGTGGCTGTTGGGGTTTGCGCTGGTGGTGAGCCTGCCTGGGCGTCTGCTGGCGCAGTCGGGCAATACGCGCTGGGATGTGGGGGGCGCTCTGGGGGCTAATGCCTTTACGGGCGATTTGAATATGACGGCCTTGCCGCTCAACCTCGGCGGGCACGCGGGGCTGCTGGCTCGCTACGAGCTGACGGAGATGTATGCGTTGCGGCTCAACTTACAAGGTGGTCTGCTGCAGGCCAAGTACGATAGCACCCGCTATGTGCTTGCAGGGCTAGCGGATGGGGCATCAGTTGCGAGGTTCTTTGTCAATTTGGACTTTGGGATCGATATCCATTTTTTGCCTTACCAGGTGAAGGACTTCCAGCAGTCGTTTAAGGATCACTCGCCCGCCGTCCCCTACGCCACCTTTGGGATAGGGTTGCACTACGCGGTGAATGGCTGTGTGGCGCTGACGATCCCCATGGGGCTTGGGGTCAAGATTCCCCTTGGTGCGCGGTGGACGCTGGCCCCGGAGGTGCGTTTCCAGAAGATCTTTACCGACCAGGTGGACGGCTACGAGCAGTGGCCCGACTCCAAGCGCTACGGGGTGTGGCATAAGCGGGACTGGATTTCGCAGCTGACCTTGACGTTTACGTACCGACTGCTCACTAATTGGACTACGTGCCCGGCCTACCTGTCGGGAGATGCCCAGATACTCTACTAGGATGGTGGGTGTGCCGCGCCATGTGGCTATTATCATGGATGGCAATCGACGCTGGGCGCAGCAGCATGGGCTCTCGGTGGCCGAGGGGCATGCCAAGGGGGTGGCGGCGGTGCAGGAGGCGGTGCAGGCGGCGGTGCTCCACGGGGTGGAATTCTTGACGCTCTACGCGTTCAGTACCGAGAACTGGAATCGCTCGCCCGAGGAGGTGGACGCGCTTATGGAGCTGATAGGCCAGGCCATTGCGACCTATGGTGATCGTCTGCTGGCGCAGGGGGTGCGTGTGCGTGTGCTGGGCGATATTTCACGCCTGCCCCGCGCGGTGCAATTGGGGATAATGGAGGCCTCGGCTAAGTGTCCGCAGGAGCATCGTTTGGAGCTGCTGGTGGCGCTCAACTACGGGGCGCGCCAGGAGCTTGTGCGTGCAGCGCGGGGGTTGGCTCAAGCCGTGCAGGCCGGGGCGTTGGCTGTGGAGGCCATTGATGAGGCGGCTTTTGCCTCCCATCTCTATACGGCCGGTGTGCCCGACCCCGAGCTGCTTATTCGCACTAGCGGGGAGCAGCGGCTGAGCAATTTCCTGCTCTGGCAGCTGGCCTACACTGAGCTGGTGTTCCTCCCGGTGCTCTGGCCTGATTTCACCCAGGCTCACTTCGCGGAGGCGTTGGCGGCCTACCGCCAGCGTGAGCGCCGATTCGGCGGGACTCGCCGCTAGCCCAGAGGGGCTAGATTTTTCGGGGGCGTGTTGGGCTGAGCCCAGGGTGCGCCTGGCGTCTACGGTGTGGGGCCGGGCGTAGCGACCCGAGGCGATGTATGGGGGGGAATATTCTAGGAATCAGGCTAATGAAACTCTGGATCTAAAGTTCCTATAGGTTTATGTGGGGCGGAGGGGTAGTTCGTGCTTTACAATTTCTTCTATCTTTGCGGTAGGGTGTAGTTGGTAGCGACTCGTCCCAATATTGGTGGAGCTATGCTGCTTTGGGTTGTAGCGTTGAGACGGTTGGTGGTGCGTTGCCGGTGGTGACAATTTAAAGAGCTAGGGCTATGAAGATATTTACACGAGGGATAGCGGCGCGGGTGTACTATGGTTTTTTGTCGGTATTTGTACTCTTTGTGGCGTTTAGCATTGCCACCTACGTTCTAGTGAAGCGCGGGGTAGATAGTAGCCTCTACCTGACGAATGAGCTATTGCCCTCGGTGCAGGCGCTGGTGGAGTACAATGGCCTGGTTACGCGCTCGGAGCTGCTCATCAAGTCGTGGGTCTACGTGGAGCGGAACGATGATAGCCCGGCGAAGATGCAGCTGAAGGCGCTGTTGTCGGAGGATATGCCGAGGCTGCAGGAGCGTTTGCAGTCGTTAGCTGGCGGTTGGTCTGCGGCGCAGCGCGATAGCTTGGAGGCGATATTCAAGGTGGTTAATGGCCCGCTATACCAGCTGCACAAGCAGATCATGGAGACGTTGGTGTCGTTTGGGTCGTACGATGATTTCATGGTCATGGCGTCGATCTATCCGCTGGTGGAGCAGGGCGGTGAGGTGCCGACATGCACTGCTAGCCTGGGCGTGCGTATAGGCTCGCTGGTGGATCAGCTCCATGCTAAGGCCCAGGAGGTTTCGCAGCTTACGGCGCAGCACAACGCCTTTTTTAAGGTATTTCTTCCGCTGGCGGTATTGGTGGTGCTTTTGCTATCGCTATTGGTGGCGGTGCGGATAGGGCGACGTTTGGAGACATTGGTGTCGCGGGCGCTGCGGGCAGTGGGCTCGGTGGCCGAGGGGAATCTACAGGTGCAGATAGATTCCCGGGGGAATGATGAGATCTCGCATTTGCTGCGCCATCTCCAGCAGATGGTGGTTGCGCTGCAGAATGTTTTTGGGGCCATGCTAGAGGGTTCGCGCAAGGTGGGGGAGGCGAAGTCATCGTTGCTGCAGGTGGCCGAGGCCTTGTCGTCGGGGGCCAGCGCGCAGAGTAGCAGCTCGCAGGAGATCACGGCCTCGATGGATGGGATCAAGGAGTTGCTGACTTCTAGTACGCAGGGAGTGTTGCGTACGCAGGAGGCGTTTAAGGAGGTGGAGGCGGATATGGTGAAGTTGCAGCGGGAGTCGGCCAGGACGCAGGCAACGGTAGCCACGATTTCCGAGCGAGTGCATGTAGTGAGCGAGATTGCGGATCAGACCAATATTTTGGCGCTCAATGCGGCGGTGGAGGCGGCACGGGCAGGCGAGCACGGTAGGGGCTTTGCGGTGGTGGCCAGCGAGGTGCGCAAGTTGGCGGAGAATAGCCAGCGTGCGGCCGATGAGATATTGGAGCTGGCCGAGCAGACGAGAAAGGTCACGGAGTCGACGGTCAAGGAACTCGATGCATTTGGTCCTGCCATAGCGCAGACTGGCACGTTGCTGGCTCAGATTGTGGAGAGCAATGAGCGCCAGAGCAGCGCCATAGTGCAGGTGGCCACCGCGATGGAGCAGCTCAACGAAGTGGTGCAGCAGAGCGCGGCGCATGCAGATGTGCTGGCGAAAAATGCGAACGATCTGTCGGCGGGGACCCAAGAGCTTGATCGCGGCATGGCCTTTTTCCATGGTGGGGACGTAGCCTAGGTTTGTCAGGCCGATGAATAGTTTTGGCCGTTTGTTCTGCGTTACGCTCAGCGGGGCATCGCATGGCCCGGCCGTTGTGGTGACGGTGGAGGGGATGCCCGCGGGCTACGTGCTGCGGGCAGCGGATTTTGGGCCTATTCTGGCTCGGCGTGCGGGGCATGGGGGCTTTACCACCAGTCGTTGCGAGCGCGAGGAGGTGGAGATACTGTCGGGGGTTTGCCGTGGCTATACGACGGGGATGCCCATCACGCTGGTAGTGCGCAACGGTGCGCAGGATTCGGGGTCGTATGCCATGCAGGCAGAGTTGCCTCGCCCGGGGCACGCGGATTGGGTGCAAGAGTGCCTTTTTGGCGGTTATGCGGATTTGCGAGGTGGTGGCGTTAGCTCCGGACGTATGACTGTGGGGCTTGTGCTAGGGGGCTACTTGGCTATGCGATTGCTTGCGCCAATAGCGGTGCATGCGCGCGTGGTGTCGCTTGGTGGGCACGAGGGCGTGGATAGTCGGTTGCTTGCGGCTGCGCAGGCTGCGCAGGACAGCCTGGGGGGGGTGGTGGAGGTGGAGGCAACGGGTGTTCCCCTCGGGCTAGGAGGTCCGTTTTTCGATGCGGTGGAGTCGCTCCTGGCGCACCTCTATATGGCGATTCCGGGGGCCAAGGGTGTAGAGTTTGGCAACGGATTTGCGGCTAGCGGTTTGCGTGGGTCGGAGAATAACGATTGCTACGCGGATCAGGGGGGGCATACGTTGACCAATCGAGCGGGTGGTTTTTCTGGGGGCTACACGAACGGGATGCCGCTGGTGGCTCGTGTGGCTTTTAAGCCTACGCCGAGCATAGGGCGGGCGCAGCAGAGCCTCAACATGCGTACGGGGCGCATGGCGACCGTGCGCACAGAAGGGCGACACGATGTGGCTTTTGTGCTGCGTACGCCCCCCGTTGTGGAGTCCTGCACGGCGCTGGTGCTGGCCGATCTCTATTTGCGGCGCAGGGCGCGTAAAAAACCATAGTATGCTGTTCAGCGATACGATATTTGGCCCCGTGCACAGCCGACGGCTGGGCGTTTCGCTGGGTGTCAATCTTTTGCCCACCGATGCCAAGTACTGCAACTACAACTGCATCTACTGCGAGTGCGGGTGGAATAGGCCGCTAAAGGAATTTTCTTTGCCGCAGCGCTCGGAGGTCAGCGAGGCCTTGCAGGCGCGCTTGGAGTCGATGCGCGCAGCTGGGGCGCCCCTGGACGTTATCACCTTTGCGGGCAATGGTGAGCCAACGCTGCATCCGGATTTTCCGGGGGTGGTGTCGGACACGTTGTTGGCCCGTGATAGGCATTTTCCATCGGCGCGGGTGGTGGTGTTGACCAACGCGACGCGCCTACACGAGCCGGCGGTGCGCGAGGCGCTCCTATCGGTGGATGAGGCCGCGCTGAAGCTCGATTCGGCCTTTGATGCGACGGTGCGCGTGCTCAATGGAGCGCGGCATCCGCGTAGCGTGGCCGAGACGGTGGAGCTGTTTCGGGGGATGAATCACCGTTTCACGCTTCAGACGATGTTTGTGCGGGGTGAGTATTCGGGCGTTCGGGTGGACAATACCACGCCGGAGGAGTTGGAGGCCTGGTTGCGGATAGTGGACGATTTGCGACCGCGTCAGGTGATGGTGTATACGATCGATAGGGCGACGCCGGCCAAGCAGCTGGAGCGGGTGCCCATGTTGGAGCTGGAGTCGATAGCTCGCCGCGTGACGGCGCTCGGGGTCCAGGTTACCGTGGCAGGTTAGGAGAGAAGGAGTTGTTCAATAATAAGGAGATAGCGATGCGGAGAGTCAGGTTTTTGTTGTTGTCTTTGCTTCTACTGGCGCTGGTGATGCCGAGCAGCCTGTTGGCCCAGAGCCTAGAGGAGCTGCAGCAGGCGCCCTTACCCGGGGATCCCCAGGTGCGCGTGGGTCGTTTGCCCAACGGGATGACCTATTACATTCGGGCTAACCAGGAGCCCAAGGAGAGGGCTGAGTTCTACATAGTGCACCACGTGGGGGCCATTCTGGAGACGAAGGACCAGGAGGGCTTGGCGCATTTCACGGAGCACATGGCCTTCCAGGGTACGAAGCACTTCCCGGGCAAGGCGTTGATTGGATTTTTGGAGCACAATGGGGTGAAGTTTGGGGCGGATCTGAATGCGAGTACGAGCTACGATATGACCATCTACAACATATCGGACGTTCCCACTACGCGCCCAGGTCTGCTGGATTCGTGCCTTTTGGTGCTGTGCGACTGGTCGGGCGATATAACCATGGAGGATGCTGAGATCGATAGTGAGCGCGGCGTGATAGTGGAGGAGAAGCGCACGCGCGGCAATGCGCAGTGGCGCCTGACGGAGACCCTGCTGGCCAATCTTTTCAAGGGGTCGAAGTATGCTACGCATAGCGTGATAGGGGAGTATGATTTTCTGAAGACTTTCCCCCACCAGGCGATTCGTGAGTTCTACCACAAGTGGTATCGCCCGGAGTACCAAGCCTTGGTGATCGTGGGGGATTTTGATGCGGCGGCCATGGAGGCGCGGGTGAAGACGATGGCTGGTGCCCTTCCGAAGCGCCCGGACCACCTGGAGAAGCCGGTCATTCCCGTGCCACCCACCGAAGCGGTGAACTACGTGGTGCATACGGATAAGGAGCTTCCCATGACGATGCTCCAGCTCCACATTAAGCACCAGGGCGATACGAGTAAGGTGCGCACAGTGGGGGATTTTCAGCGGGATCTCTACCGTGAGATGGTGCTATCGATGCTCAATGCCCGCTATGCCGAGTTGGTGGAGCAGGGCAAGGCACCTTTCGTGCAGGCTCAGGTGGGCTACGGGCCGATTTTTGGTGGGGTAGATATTTTTTCGGCCATTTGCCTTCCCAAGCCGACCACGATCAAGGAATCGTACCAGGGGATGCTGCGGGAGCTGTTCCGGGCCAAGCAGCATGGCTTCACCGCGACCGAGATCGCGCGCACGAAGGCGGAGTTTGATAGGGCAGCCCAGAAAGAGTTCGATGAGCGGGCTAAGACTTCCAACGCGGTGCATGTGAGGGCCTGTGTGGACAATTTTTTACGCCATGAGCCGTTGCTGGCACCCGAGGTGAATATGCAGCTGACGAAGATGCTGTCGGGAACGTTGACGCCTGAGCTGTCGAAGCAAGTGCTGGCGGAGATGCTAGAGGGCCAGGCCCCGGTGATTCTTCTGTCGGCCAATGAGAGCATGAAGGATCAGCTGCCTAGCGATGGGGCGGCGCTCTATACGGCTGCCCAGGGCGAAGTGCTCCTGGCGTGGGTAGATAGCTTTAAGGCCGAGCCCTTGGTGGGCGATTTGCCGACTGGGGCCAAGGTGGTAAAGGAGAAGAAGAACAAGCGCTTTGATGCCATAGACCTGACGTTGTCGAATGGGATAAAGGTGATATTGAAGCCCACGGATTTCAAGGATGACCAGGTGCGCCTGTACGGTGAGGCCGAAGGCGGGTATTCGCTGGCATCTGATGCCGATTTGTACTCGGCGCAGTTGGCCTCCACGCTTCAGTCGCGGAGCGGTTTGGGAGCATTCGATGCCACGGCGCTGACCAAGGCGTTGGCGGGTAAGCAGGTGGGGGCCTCGGTGGACTTTCACAACTACAGTAGCTCGGTGGATGGTTTTTCCTCGGCCAAACTGGATGAGATAGAGACCATGTTTCAGCTGGTGTACTTGCTGTTTACGCAGCCGCGTTTTGACTCAGTGGCTTACACCTCCACGATGGCGCTCATGCGCACGGTACTCCAGAATCAGGAGGAGAACCCCGATTACATATTCTTCAGGCACTACCAGAAGGAGTTGACGAGTGGGCATCCGCGGGCACGCCAGCTGTCGTTGGCCGATGTGGATAAGGTGGATCTGCAGCGGGCGGCCGATTTCTACCGGGCTCGTATGGCCAATGGGCAGAATTTTGTGTTTGTGCTTGTTGGTAAGTTTGAGCCGGATGCGGTCAAGCCGATCATCGCGCGCTACCTGGGTAATCTGCCCAAGGGGAAGCGAGAGAGCTGGCAGGACCATGGGGTCCGTTTTCCTGAGAAGGGCGTAAGCCTAGATTTTGGCCAGAAGATGGAGAACCCCAAATGCCGTGTGGGTATCACGTGGCACGGGGAGACCAAGCTCAAGCGTGTGGACGAGATCTACGCCTCTATGCTGGGGGCCATCAACACGCTGCGCTGCACCGAGGACGTGCGCGAGAAGCAGGGCGGCACCTACGGTGTGTATAGCACGGTCAACACCTATCGTAGGCCAACGTCGCACGTGGAGGCCGAATTCTTGTTTGACACCGACCCTGAGAAGGTGAACGATCTGCTGCCCATTATAGACAATATCTTCCTCGACATGCAGCAGCAGATCCAGGCATCGGCGCTAGAGAAGGTGAAGAAGAATATGCTGAAGGAGCATGCGCAGGAGCTGCGCTCCAATGGCTACTGGGCGGACGTGATATCGAGCTATGAGCTGACAGGCGTGGACTACGTGGAGGACTACGAGAAGCAGGTAGAGTCGGTGCAAGTGGACGATTTGTACAAGGCGGCCAGGCGCTTCTTTGGGGGCGCCACCAAGGTGCAGGTGCAGATGTCGGGCTACAAGGAATAGCGGAGCTATTCAGACGTGTGGGTTTCCGTTGCGAGTAGTCGCAACGGAAACCTTTTTTTAGTACTTTGAGTTTGTAGGCTAGTGAAAAGTTATTACCTTTGCCGCAAGCGTAAGGGGGGACTAGCGCGATGTATGATGAGCTAGGGCAGGCGAAGAGGCCAGCGGCGGCCAGCTGCGGTCGCGGGAAGAGTTGGATGGCCCGGGTGTTTTGGTTCTACGTGGATGGCTTTCGCCATATGACGTGGGGTCGGACGCTCTGGTTGATCATCCTGATCAAGCTGTTCATCATGTTCGTGATATTGCGAATATTCTTTTTTCCGAATTTTCTAGGTAGCAAGTTTGACAGCGATGAGGCCAAGAGTGGCTACGTGCTGCAGGAGTTGACGGGTGCGCGTCGGTGAGGTAGATGAACAACCTAAACCATTAGGATTATGCTAGAAGGAGTAGATATGGCGTTGGTGGACTGGTCGCGGGCCCAGTTTGCCTTAACCGCCATGTACCATTGGATGTTCGTGCCGCTCACGCTGGGGCTGACGTTCATAGTGGCGTTCATGGAAACGCTGTATTATCGGACCGGGGATCCCGCGTGGAAGTCTGCCACGAAGTTCTGGATGCGCCTCTTCGGGGTGAATTTTGCGATAGGCGTGGCCACGGGGCTGATCCTGGAGTTTGAATTTGGGACGAACTGGAGCAACTACTCCTGGTTTGTGGGGGATATTTTTGGGGCGCCGCTGGCCGTAGAGGGCATCATGGCGTTTTTCCTGGAGGCCACGTTTGTAGCCGTGATGTTTTTTGGCTGGGATAAGGTGAGCAAGAAGTTTCACTTGGTTGCGACGTGGTTGACGGCCGTGGGAGCCAACATCTCGGCGCTGTGGATTTTGGTGGCGAATGCGTGGATGCAATACCCCGCCGGTATGGCGTTTAATCCGGATACGGCCCGCAACGAGATGACGAGCTTTTGGGATGTGTTTCTTTCGCCGGTGGCCGTGAATAAGTTTTTACATGCCACCTCATCGGGGTATGTGCTTGCGGGGATTTTTGTGATCGGGGTGAGTGCGTGGTTCTTGCTCAAGAAGCGCCATGTGCTCATGGCCAAGCGCAGCATTATCGTGGGGAGTGTTTTTGGGTTGCTTTCGTTGCTTTTCGTGATATTCACGGGCGATGGATCGGCATTCCAGGTGGCGCAGAAGCAGCCGATGAAGCTGGCCGCCATGGAGGGGCTCTATGAGGGGAAGGAGGGGGCAGGCCTGGTGACTGTTGGCTTGCTAACGCCCGGCAAGAAGTACGGTGATGGGAAGGATGAGTTCCTCTGTAAGTTTGAGATTCCGAAGATGCTTTCGTGGCTGGGCTATCGCGATGTCCATGCCTTTGTGCCGGGTATCAACGAGATCATATCAGGGGGCTACAGCTACGTGGATAGTGAGGGGAACCGCGTGGTGGAGCCCTCGGTGGAGGAGAAGATGCAGATAGGCCGTGAGGCGATAGCAGCCCTGAAGACGTACACGGAGGCGAAGGAGGCCGGTGACGTGGAGTTGCAGGCCACCGCACGCCAGGAGCTAGAGCAGAAGTTCCAGTACTTTGGCTATGGCTACCTGAACGATCCGAGCAGCTTGATTCCGAATGTGCCGTTGACGTTCTACTCGTTTCGGATCATGGTGTTCTTGAGCGCGCTGTTTTTGCTGTTTTTCGTTTTCGCGCTGGTGCTGGTGCTGAAGAATAAGATCCAGCAGCGTTGGTTGCTGGTGGTATCGATAGTGATGGTGCCCTTGGTGTATGTATGTAGCCAATGTGGCTGGATAGTTGCGGAGGTTGGTCGTCAGCCCTGGGCGATCCAGGATGTGATGCCGCTGGTGGCAGCCGTGTCGCGCGTGGATGCGAGTGCCGTGATGGTGACGTTCATGATTTTTGCGGTGCTGTTCACGGTGCTGATGATTGCGGAGATCAGCATACTCCTCAAGCAGATAAAGATAGGACCGAGGGCCTAAACGCTAAATACGCATAGAGCAATGGACGCAACATACATATTCTTACAGCAGTACTGGTGGGTAGTCATCAGCTTACTGGGGGCCTTGCTGGTGTTTCTGCTTTTTGTGCAGGGAGGGCAGACGTTTATTCCCTACATGGCGAAGAATGAGCTGGAGCGCACGATGATGGTCAACTCCATGGGTCGCAAGTGGGAGTTTACGTTCACGACCCTGGTGGTGTTTGGTGCTGGTTTTTTTGCTTCATTTCCGCTTTTTTACTCCACTAGCTTTGGTGGGGCCTACTGGGTTTGGTACGCGGTGCTGCTCTGTTTCGTAATCCAGGCGGTGTCGTATGAGTACCGCACAAAGCCGCGCAATGTGCTGGGCCAGAAGACTTTTGAGGCTTTTCTATTTGTCAATGGCGTGCTGGGGCCGCTATTGCTAGGTACGGCTGTGGGGACGTTTTTCACTGGATCGGATTTCTATGTAGGCAAGATGAACCTGACCGATCCGCTGCAGCCGGTGATTTCCCATTGGGGGTCGGCCTGGCATGGTCTGGAGGCCGTGACCGATTATCGGAATGTGCTGCTTGGGCTGGCGGTCTGCTTTCTTGCCAGGGTGCTGGGCTTGCTTTTCTATATCAATTCGATTCGGAGTGCCGAGCTTATTGCACGGATGCGCCGGGTGCTAATTCCGAATACGATAGTATTTTTGCTGACGTTCCTAGGTTTTTTGGCGGCCATCTTCCTGAGCGAGGGCTATGCTGTTGCCCCTGAGACCGGGGTGGTTTCGCTGGAGCCCTATAAGTACTTCATGAATTTGATCCAGATGCCCGTGGTGCTTGTCATCTTCTTGCTGGGCGTGGTAGGCGTGCTACTTGGGATTGCCAAAGGTGCGTTTACAAAGTCGGTCAAGGGGATTTGGTATGCCGGCGTGGGTACGATATGCGCAGTGTTTGCACTGTTTTGCCTAGCGGGCTTTAACGGCACGGCGTATTATCCGTCATCCTCTGATCTGCAGTCATCGCTGACTATATACAACTCCTCGTCGAGCAAGTTTACGCTGAGCGTGATGGCCGTGGTGACCCTCCTGCTCCCCGTAGTGGTGTGGTACATCTGGAAGACTTGGCGTGCGCTGAGCCGCAAGCCGATAACGCCCGATGAGGTGGAGGCTAAGCAAACGGGTGCCTCGGGGCTTTACTAACGATAGGAGGGATTGGAAATGTGCTATGTGTGCCAGGTGATCATGCTGCTATGCTTGCCGTTGCTGGTGTATGTTAGCTACTGGGCATCGGTGTGGGCTATAAAATATTTTGAGTCGCACCATGCGTCGGCTCTCAATGAGGATGAGGAAAGAAGCTAGGTGCGTGCAGGAGTGCATGCGCGCTGTGCTGAGTCCCCAGCCGTGCGGGAGCTGCAGCAAGTAACGTGCGGTAAGAAGCTCCCCTATTGATATTTTAGGACTTTTCACTTGGATCTCCCTGCTGAGCAAGGTGGGGAGATCCTTTTTTGTTTTAGTGCCCTGCGCTGAATTTTGCCCTGTTGCTCTACTGGGTAGCTTACGCTTTCTTGGCTTTGCCTTGCCATTGTGGTATGTTTGCCGGCCTTGGGGCGGTGTCCTATGGTATATTTGGGTCGTTAGGGCTAATGATTCCAGTCCTGTTTTTTTGCGGATTCGCAGCCGTTGGAGATTACCTGCTGCACGCCTACTTTGTTCCCCGGTTGCCGTCATTGGGTAGGAGGAGGTTGGAATCATTCCCTGTTTCGGCTTTCGATTTTTGGTCTGGATTACTTGGCTTCTGCGCTGCGATTAGGGATGCTGCCTCGTAGTGCGTTTGCCACGTTGCTTGCGCCTTCGGCTCTGGTCACCTGTGGCTGTGAGCTTTCCTAAGCCGTGCGTCCTGCGGTGTGCCTTTCTTTTCCCGCTGCGGGCATCCTTGCCATGGCGGATGCCTAATGCACAATTTCCCATTGGCTGCAGGGTATGTTAGGTTTGTGTGCCCTACGGCTTGGCAGCTTAGATTGGCCTTTCCCCCTCGTTTCCGGGCGGTCATTTTTCCTTTTTTGATTCGTAGGAACTTTCCGAACTTTGCCGCTGGCTGTTGTGGCCAGCTTTGGTTGGGTAGGCCTGGTGAGGGGGCGATTGGCGCAACTAGTCACTAGGATAGAATAGACAATAGATGGACGAATACCAAGACGCAATACCCTCGGAGGAGGAGCAGCCGGAGACCTCGGAGGGTTTCGACACGCCCGGACTAGCAGCGCCATCAGCGGAGTTTATCCAGCGGGTGCTTTCGCCAGATTTTACCCGAGTGCACTTGACGGGTATGTACAGGGATTGGTTTTTGGACTATGCCTCGTACGTCATACTCGAGCGCGCAGTGCCGCACCTGGACGATGGCTTAAAGCCCGTGCAGCGCCGCATCCTGCACACGATGAAGCGTATGGACGATGGTCGCTACAATAAGGTGGCCAACATCATTGGTAGCACGATGCAGTTCCACCCCCATGGCGATGCTTCCATAGGAGAGGCCCTGGTGCAGCTGGGGCAGAAGGAGCTTCTCATCGACACGCAGGGGAATTGGGGCAACATCCTTACGGGGGATTCGGCCTCGGCCCCGCGGTACATCGAGGCGCGGCTGTCGAAGTTTGCCCTAGAGGTGGTGTATAACAGCAAGACCACCGAGTGGATGAAGAGCTACGATGGGCGTAATCTGGAGCCCGTGACGCTGCCCGTGAAGTTTCCGCTCTTGCTGGCGCAAGGCGCCGAGGGCATCGCCGTGGGGCTTTCGTCGAAGATTCTGCCCCACAACTTCAATGAGCTGCTCGATGCCTCCATTGCCTACCTGAAGGGCGAGCCATTTGCCCTTTATCCAGATTTTCCCACGGGCGGCCTGATTGACTGTAGTAGGTACAACGATGGTGAGCGGGGCGGCTTGGTGAAGATACGGGCAAAGATTGAGAAGCAGGATAAGAGTACGCTGGTTATCCGTGAGCTGCCCTATTCCAAGACCACAGGGCAGCTCATAGAGTCGATCCGTAAGGCCAACGACAGCGGTAAGATTCGCATCAAGAAGATAGAGGACAATACGGCGGCCGAGGCCGAGATTCTCGTGCATCTGCAGCCCGACACGCCCCCCGACAAGGCAATCGATGCGCTCTACGCCTTCACGGCATGCGAGGTGAGCGTATGGCCCAATGCCTGCGTGGTTTACGATGAGAAGCCCCAGTTTGCCACGGTGTCTGCCATTCTGAGGTGGTCGGCCGAGCGCACGAAGTGGCTCCTCGAGCAGGAGCTGAAGATCAATCTCCAGGAGCTGGAGCAGCAGTGGCATCTGGCCTCCTTGGAGCGCATTTTCATAGAGAACAGGCTCTATCTGAATATCGAGGATTGCGAGACGTGGGAGTCGGTGCTGAGTACGGTTGATACTTCGCTTGACCCATGGAAGCCCCTGCTGCATAGGCCAGTAACGCAGGACGATATAGTCCATTTGACGGAGATCAAGATCAAGCGTATTTCGCGCTACGATGCCAAGAAGGCCGATAATCTCATCAAGAGCATCGAGCACGATATGGAGGAGGTGAAGCGCAATCTGGGGCGGATGGTGGATTTCACCATTGAGTACTTCCAGCACATCAAGCAGAGCTACGGTCAGCAGCGCGGACGGCGCACCCAGCTTACTTCCTTTGAGGCGATAGAGGCCACCCGTGTGGTGGCTGCAACGCAAAAGCTCTATCTCGATGCAGAGGGCGGTTTTCTTGGCACTGACAGCAAAATTGGGCCCAACGTGTGTGACTGCTCAGATATCGATGACGTGCTTGTCATCCTGAAGAGCGGCCGCTATATGATCGTGCCCGTGCAGGAAAAGCGCTTTGTGGGTAAGGAAATTGTGCATGCGGCCATCTACAATCGCCATGACCCCCGCACCATCTACAACCTAGTGTATCTCGATGGTAGCACGAAGATTTCCTACGTGAAGCGCTGCAGTATCCAGTCGCTTATCCGCGAGAAGGAGTACGACCTCACGCAGGGCAGTTCGGGTAGTAAGCTTTTGTACCTTAGCGTGAATGCCAATGGGGAAGCCGAGACCATAGAGGTGCGCGTATCCGACCGTAATCTGCTGCGTCAGCCCATCTTCACCTATGATTTTGCCCAGCTGCCGATTCGTAGCCGGACCTCAAAGGGCAATCAGCTAAGTAAGCACCACGTCAAGTCGGTCAAGCTTAAGTCGGCTGGAGTCTCTACCTTGGCTGCAGTGAAGATATGGTATGATGGGCAGGTGGGGCGGTTTAATACAGAGGAGCGCGGCCAGCTACTGGGTGAGTTTGGTGGTGATGATTTGGTGCTGGTCATTTTCCCCAATGGCAGCTACCAGACCATGCAGCCCGACCCACTCGTGCGTATAGACCCTGCCCCAGTGCGAATAGAGAAGTATGTGCCCAATCGCACCTATGCTATTGCATTCTACGATGGGGAGAAGAAGTTTTCCTACCTCAAGCGGTGTGCTTTGGAGGTGACCGAGAGCCCGCAGTCGCTCATAGGGGAGGATGCCAGCTCTAAGCTGTTGGCCATCAGTAGCAGTGCGAGCGCTCGGCTGCAGCTGCGTTTTGCCGGGCGCTATCGCATGAAGCCCACAGAGGAGATCGATGTGGAGAGCTTCATTGGTGTCAAGAGTTCTAGGGCTAGAGGTAAGCGTCTTAGCACTCTGCCCGTGGAGAGTGTGAGCTTTTTAACCCCTAGCCCGGTAGCCGATCCCGAGGGTACCGATGAGGGAGGAGAACCGTAGCCTCCTGTTGGTGTAGATGGGGCAAAAGTGCTACCTTTGCCCCGTAGGGCGCAAGTGTGGATTTGCGCTACTGGCGAAGGTATACAAGTAAAGAGCTAAAGATGAGAAAGACTCTTCTGGCACTGATTGGGATAGCATTAGTCCTCATAGGAGGCGTAGCCTGTAAGGGCGGGAGTAGTGAGAAGGCCAAGCGTCAGGCCGATAGCGTGCAGCGTGCAAAGAAGCTGGCCGATAGCTTGGCTGCCGCGCGTGCTGACAGCATGGCCTTGGCCGCTGAGGAGGCTGCGCGCCTCCAGGCCCAGCAAGCTGAGCTTGAGGCTCAGCAGCAGCAGGCGGCGAATCTCAAGTTCCATGTGATCGTTGGGGGATTCGTCATTCAGAGCAATGCCGATGGCTACTTGGCACGCATGCAGGCGCGCTACCCGGCGGCCAAGATATTCGTTGCCCCCAACGGTTACAAGTTGGTGTCCATAGGCGATTTTGCCACCTTTGATGAGGCTTTGGGCATGATACGTGGCATAGCCCGCGAGCAAGATTCCGAGGAGCGTATAGCCCTTTGGGTCTACGAGGAGGGGGGGCGGTACGACACCTCAGACTGGTTAGAGCATAAAGGCGAGGACGGCTACGATGCCTACGATGAAGGTGGCTCCACCTCGGGGGCTCAGCCGGATGAGTTCGATGCCGTCTAGCGCCCTGGCTTTCGTGCGCTAGGGCGCACCTGCCCTGCGTGGAGAGTGTACGTGTGCATGTCTATTAGACCTCCCTTTCTATCCTAGCTTTATAGCTTGTAGACAGGGAGGCTTACTTGTTAAGAATTGCACCCCTGCTTTTTTCCCCTGATGGCGATGGGCTTAATCCTAAGCCTTGCGCTACAGCCCCTCCTCATCGCTGGAGCTGAGCCGCAGGGTACGGCAGGATTGTCCGATTCTCTGCGTAGGATTAAGACCAAGCTTCCCGGCGACCTCCTCTGGCCTTTGCTCCAGGGTACGGAGCAAATACAGGACAGCACCCTTGAGGTCGATTCGCTGCTGCTGGTGCTACACGATAAGGTGCAGAGGAGCAGCTGGCGTAAAGAAGGACGTAGGCCCAAGATAGGCCTTGTGCTCAGCGGTGGAGGGGCGCGCGGCTTGGCGCATATTGGAGTGCTACATGTGCTGGAGGAGGAGGGTATCCGCCCCGATTTCATAGCCGGCACGAGCGCAGGGGCAATTATAGGCGGCCTGTATGCCATGGGCTACAATGCAGAGCAGATTTCCCAACTCAATATCGATGCAGATTGGGATAAGCTGCTGAGTAATAAGATAGACCTGCGCCAAATCAACATCAGCGTGAAACCCACCGTTGGGCGCACTCAGGTGGAGCTGGAGTGGCGCGATGGCAAGCTCAACCTGCCGCCTGGCATGCTTGAGAGCCAGAACCTCTGGGACTACTTCCATCGCATTACGTGGCCTGCCACCGATATAGGGTCGTTTGATAGCCTCCAGCGGCCATTTCGCTGCTATGCGGTGGATCTGCTGAATGGGAGTCTGCATGGTTTTTCGCAAGGCTCACTCCCGGTGGCCATCCGGGCGAGCATGGCCGTCCCGGGGGTATTTACGCCAGTCAATGTAGCGGATACGGCCCTCTACGTTGATGGAGGCATCGTTGACAATTTGCCCTATGAGGCTGTGGTAGCCCTGGGCGCCGACATCATCATAGGGGTCTACGTTGCGACGCCCTTCGAGCCCCCATCGTCAAGCAAGCTTTCGCCACTCAACATTTTGACCCTGAGCATCATGCGTATGGGCAATAAGAATGCCAGGGAGTCTAGCAAAATGTTCGATCTCCTGGTCATTCCACGTTTGCAGGGTTACTCCCCTACGGGTTTTTCCCAGAGCCAGGCGATAGAAGAGGCGGGGCTGCGGGCAGGAAATCGCTACAGAGCCTTGATACAGGCCATCAGCGATCTCCAGAATGGAGGGCAGCTGCCGCCGCCAGATAGGGGCATAAGTCCCACACGCCCCGTCCGTGTTGACTCACTGGCGTTGGAGAGTAGCATCACGGGCATGGGTGCCTACGTGCGCACGCGCCTAGGCCTCCACCTGCCCGATAGCCTCGACTGGGCTACGCTCAACCAGGGCATTGTGCGCCTTAAGGCCTCCCGTTATTTCGACCGCATCACCTACTATGTTGACACTGCGCATGTCCTTCGCCTCACGTGCCACATGCGCCCGAAGGCCACCCTGGGGCTTAAGCTCTATTTCAACAATTTCCTCGGTGCGGCCGCCATTGGCCAGTTTACCTACTTGAATGCCTTTGCGCAGCCTTCGCGCATCCACATGGCGCTGGAGATCTCCGCGCAGCCGCGCCTGCACGCTGCCTACACGCTCTATTTCTCCCGAGGTATGCGTAGCTTTCTCGATGCGGCCTTCAACTACCACATGGAACTCATTCCCTACTACGTCTACAACCAAGAGGTGGCCCATATCCGCGAGCATGCCATGGATGCCCACTTCATGCTGGGCTATACATTCACCAACAATCAGATGCTCCAGCTGGGCACCAACTATGAGTACACCATGCAGAAGCCCACGCAGGCCTATGCGGCTTGGTTTGGAGTCAACAAGCCCGCAGCGTTTCACCTGCACCGCATGAATCTCATGCTCAGGTATGACCTCAATACTTTCGACCGCCATTACTTCCCCAGCAGCGGGCATCGCGTAAAGGCTCAAGCAGGGTGGCAGTACTATACCAAGTCGACAACAACCCTACTCGACACGACGGCCGCTGCTGCCGAGAAGATCGATAAAGACTTCAAGCAACGCCGAAACACTTTTACCCTTTCCGGGCAATACGATGCGGTGTTGCCTATTGCCAATTGGGTCTACCTGGAGCCCACGGTCGCCCTGGGGTTTACCAGCCAAGGACAGGGTAAGCACGTGGGCTACAGGGTGGGAGCCTCAGACAAAATTGTGCGCAACCCCCTGGAAGATGTGGTTTTCCACGGCTTGGGGCAGGCGCAGCTCGTGGCCCATAACATCTGGGCGGTGGGCACCACGGTGCGCGTGCGCCTCTGGAAGGAACTCTACGCCATGGGTCGGGTCAACTACTTACAGAGTAACGATGGTTTCCTCGACCTCTTCAAACAGGTGCTAAGGCCCTCACGGGCCATCCTGGGCGGGAGTCTGAGCCTTGGCTGGATGACGCTGCTTGGCCCCATGGAAGGCTCGGTGGCGTTGAGCTCTGAGAATAGTACTGTCTGGTTCTACCTCTCGCTGGGCTACCCATTCTAGCAGTAGATACCCACGGCGCAGGGATAATCCAAGTCGTTTCGCCGGGGGTGGGCGTACCTTGTGCGCTTCCTGAGGGTTCGCATGGGAGCATTGAACTCCTTTCCCTGGCAGTCTTAGTCGTAGTTTCCCAGGCCAGCTTGCCCTGCGCAAGACATCCCATCAGTTTCTTGTTGCGCTAGGGGTAGGTTCACCCGCTATGAATGGCTCGCAGAAGCAAGCGCCACGCGGGGCAGGGTATCGTTTGATGGCGGGTACTACGGCGAGGAGTAGGGTAGGGCGTTGTCACTGTTTTGATAGGCAGGGGTATTTATGTACCTTTGTAGCGTTAGGTAGAGGGCGTAGGCAATGGGTGTAGTGGGGCGTGCGGCGCTGTGCGTAGTGGTGTTGTTCATGCTGGGGGCATGTGGCTCGAGCAGGAATTTGCGCTCGGCGGCCTATGGTCGTCAGGGCAATCGGGTCTATAGGGCTCCGAAGTGCAACTGTAGCTATAGGCGAGACTACTGGCGCCTAGAGGACGACTACGTGGGCTCTCGCCCCGCAGTGCAGTTCCAAGCCCTTGCCATGGGGGAAGCGATTGAGATCCACGAGGAGTAGCTATGCGTGAAGAAACCAAGGTGCTAGTGATTGGGGGCGGTAGTTGGGCAACAGCTCTGGTGAAGATATTGCATGAGAATCTCCATCAGGTGAGTTGGTACATTCGCAATGACCAGCTGCGCGAGCATGTGCAGCGTAGAGGCTATAATCCCCACTACCTGAGCTCTATCCACTTCAATCTGGATCGCTTGGTCTTAGTGCCAGATTTGCGCACAGGGCTGGCAGGAGCTGAGGTGGTGCTGGTGGTGGTGCCTTCGGCCTTTTTGCCCACGTGGCTCGAGGGCACTGGCGATGGTCTGAAGGACAAATTCGTGCTGACGGCCGTCAAGGGCTTGGTGCCAAAGGTGCATATGACCGTTTCGGAATACCTGCGGCAGAATTTCCAGACGAGCTACTCGCGCCTCGGGGTGATCAGTGGGCCCTGCCACGCCGAGGAGGTGTCGCTTGAGCGGCTGTCCTATTTGACCTTCAGTTGCAAAGACCTTAAGGATGCCGAGCGCATGGCGGCTCTCTTCGCCACGCCCTACATCAACACTGTGCTTGCCACCGACATCTATGGCGCCGAGTACAGTGCCATCCTGAAGAATGTCTACGCCATCGCCGTGGGCATGGCGCACGGGCTGGGCTATGGGGATAACTTCATGGCTATCCTCACGAGTAACAGCTTAACTGAGATGCGTGACTACCTGAACGCCTCATACCCCTCAACGCGCGATGTGACCGATTCGGCCTACCTCGGCGATCTGCTGGTCACCTGCTACTCGCAGTTCAGCCGCAATAGGACCTTCGGCTCTATGATAGGGAAGGGCTACAGCGTCCAGGCAACCCAGGCCGAAATGGAGATGGTGGCCGAGGGCTATTATGCCGCGGAGGGCATCCACGCCCTCAACGCCAGCCATAAGGTGCATATGCCAATTGCCGACATGGTGTATAGTGTACTCTACGAAGACAAAGCACCCGGAGAGGCCATGCAGGCCCTGACCGCAAGTCTACGATGAGCTAGTACCAGTAGCAAGGGAGGAACTGATCATGAGCTTGCTTGAGTTGGATTTCAGCAACTACCCCATTGTGGGGCAGTCGGATGCCTTCGAGGAGAGTATGCAACGTGCGCAGGATGCCGAGCGGCGGCTGCGGCGTGCGGATGTGGAAGGGCGTGATTTCTTAGGCTGGATGACCTTGCCCACCGATATGCAGGGTGCTGAGCTCGATCGGATGAAAGCCACCGCAGACCACCTTCGCAAGGAATGCGACGCCGTCCTGATGTTTGGCATTGGGGGGTCCTATCTCGGCGCCGCCGCGCTGATAGAAGCCTTGCCTGAGCAGGTCAGTGGCCCTGAGATCTATTTCGTGGGCAATAGTCTCTGCTCCGACTATCTCTACAATGTGCTGCAGAAGCTTGAAGGTAGGCGTGTTGGCGTAGTCGTGATATCCAAGTCGGGTACTACCCTAGAGCCGGCAGTGGCCCTGCGGATCTTCATGCGCTACTATGAGCAGTCGCGCGGTGTGGCCCTGGAGCCCTCGCATGTGGTGGCCATCACCGATGCCCACCGTGGGGCCTTGCATGATATGGCCGAGGCCCATGGTTGGACGCGCTACGTGGTGCCCGATAATGTGGGGGGGCGCTACTCGGTGCTATCCGCCGTGGGGTTGCTGCCCCTACTTATAGCTGGCGTAGATGTTGATGCGCTGCTCCGTGGAGCGCAGAAGGCTCAAGAGGAGTTCTTGTCTGCCCCGCTGGAGAGCTCCTTGCCTGCGCGCTATGCCTCGGCTCGCTACTACCAGTACCAGCTGGGGCACCGCGTGGAGGTCATGGTGGGCTATTCCCCCTACCTGCGCGGGCTCCTCGAATGGTGTAAACAGCTCTTTGCCGAGAGCGAGGGCAAGTTGGGACGAGGAATCTTTCCCACCTCGGCCATCTTTACTACCGATCTCCACTCCCTGGGGCAATACTTCCAGGAAGGGCATCGCTTCTTCTTTGCCACCCACATGCAGTTCCGCCAGGTGCAGCACGACCTGCGCGTGCCAAGCGATGCAGACAACCGCGATGGCCTAAACTACCTCGCTGCACGCACTGTGCATGAGCTCAACCTGGTGGCCCAGGAAGCCACCCAGCAGGCCCACCTAGAGGGCGGTTTGCCCTCTCTGACACTTTGGATCGGTGCCCGTCGCTGCTCCGACTTGGGCTACCTGATCTACTTCCTTGAGTACTCGTGCGCCCTATCCTGCATTTGCCAGGCCGTCCCCCCATTCAACCAGCCGGGCGTTGAGGCCTACAAAGGGCATATGTTCAGTCGACTGGGGCGACCAGCGAAGTAAGGGGCTCGCATCGGTAGTGTGTCGGTGATGGAGAAGGCCCGTGCTGGAAAACCTGCACGAAAGTGCTTGCTGCGCAAGTTGCTCAACGTGCTCGTTGCGGGGGTCTTCTGGCTCACCCTGGGTCTGTTTTCCCTTGTTTTCTTGGTCGTTGTCTTATTGCAAGTCCCCCAGGTGCAGCGTTGGCTTGGCACGCAGCTCTCCGAGTTGGCCTCCAATGCCCTGGGGGTCCAGGTGGAGGTGGGGGCTGTATCGCTCGACCCAATGCTCCGCGTACGGCTAGCCGATGTGCTTTGCCTCGACGGAGAACACGACACCCTCTTTTTCGCCAAGCACCTTACAACTGCGCTGCGCCATCTTGGCCCCGGGGGCCGCTCGGTGGCCATGGAGACTACCCGTATAGCCGATGGTGGGTTCTACATATATAAATATGGTCACCACGGCATGAATTTGACAAGGCTGCTGGACAAATTCCACAAGCCGAAAAAAGGGCCTAAGCACCGCTTCGTGCTAGATATCCCTCGAATAGAAGTGGAGCGTTTCCGCTTCCGCTTTGTCGACACCTCCGCACGCCGTCAGCAGGGACGTTTGGCTTACAGCTGCATGTCCATCGATGTGGCCAAGCTGAAGGCGAAGGGCTTCAGACAGCAGTCAGACACCACCCGCATGGAAATCGTGCAGCTCTGCGCGCGCGACTGGGGCGGCCTCGAGGTGCAGGACTTCAGGGGGCTGCTCTCCATCTCCTCCACTGGGCTGCAGATGCGCCAGGTGTCGAGTAGAATACGAGGCTCCTACCTCCAACTCCCCAAGTTAGCCTTGCGCTATGCGCATTGGAAATCGCTCTCCTCCTTCATCGATAGCGTCCACCTGGAGGCGGAGGTGGACTCCTCAAGGTTCAACCTCGACGATCTGTCCTACTTCTTCCCACTTCCCCATGCACAGAACGCCTCGCTTTGCCTGGCAGGCTCCCTGCGAGGCAAGGTGTCTGACATCTCACTACGTCACCTGAGGCTATGGAGCGCTGATGGCTTGCAGCTGGCTCTCGATGCCTCACTCACAGGGCTTCCTGATCTCCACAACACCATGGTACATTGCGCAATTTCACGGCTCCAGGTCCCACTGGCAGCCGTAGCGCATTGGTCGATGGCCTTTCTCCACAAGCCCCTGGCCTTGCCATCGGCCCTGTTGCGAGCTGAACACGTAGATTACCATGGAGAACTGACCGGATTCCTGGACGACTTTGTGGCCTATGGTGCTGTGGAAACTGCCCTCGGGAGGCTGAAGCTCGACATGGCTCTGGCTACACCGGCCAAGGCCCCAGTGCGATATGAGGGCGCAGTGTCCGCAGTCAACTTTTCCCTAGGGCAACTGCTCGGCAATGCCCAGGTGGGCAACCTATCGGCCAGCACAAAGCTAAAAGGTAGCTACGCCAAGCGCACGGGTATGCGAGTCCAAGTACAAGCACAAGTCGACTCCTTCACCCTATTCGGCCATAGCTATTCGGGCATCACGTTACACGGCTTCTCCACTCCAAAAAGCTACTCCGGCCAACTTGCTGTCCATGACAGCCTAGTTAGCGCCACATTCAACGGCATCGTCGACTTCGCCGACACCATTCCCTTCCTCCACTTTAGCCTAGCGGTCGACAAAGCCCTAGTGGCGCAAATGCATATCCCCGGCTGCGACTCCATCTCCAACCTCGCCTTCCATCTGCGCAGCTCGCTACAGGGGAACTCCCTCGACAACCTATCGGGCGCCCTGACCTTCTCCAATTTCCACTGCCAGCATGCTAGAGGCTCTCTCCGTGTACCAGAACTACGCATCCAAGCACAGCAGGACGAAGCCCAACGACATATCAACGTAGAGTCTCCGCTCTTCCGAGCCTCCCTGGAGGCCAACCTGCCATTTAAGTTCGCCTTGCCCAACTTAGCCAGTCTGCTCGACTACCACCTTCCCCTACAGGCCCACGGCTGGCTCAAGGACGATCCCTATGCTCCCCTCCGTGCCAACGATAGCTTGCGCACACCCCCTCCAGGCTCCTATCGCCTCACCCTGGAAACCCGACAGCTCGACACCCTGCTCTACCTCTTCTACCCACAGCTCCACGTAGCTCCAGGAAGTAGGCTTGATGCCAGCTATACACCACTAGAAAAATCTCTCCACCTAGCCTTCCTTAGCCATAGGCTCAAGTTTGACAGCGTGGAGTTGGAGGACGTAGATTTTAACATCCTGGGGCAAGACTCAACGCTAGAAACCCAGCTGCTGGCCCAACGACTCTCCAGGGCCAAACTGGCGATCCTCCCCCTGCATCTCCGCGCCACCCTCGGTGCTGGTCTCGGATCACTCTCCTTGCAGGCTGCTATGCCCGATGCGGCCGATCTGAAAACAAACCTAGAGTGCAATTTCGAACTCAGGCCTGGCGATTCCACCCAGCGGCCTTACTTGCGCCTGCGTCCCCATGACAGCTGGCTCGCCCTCGGCGACGACCGCTGGGAAATGAACATGCCTCGTATCAATTTCGACACCCTCGGAGTGGAGGTAGAGAACTTCCGTCTGCGCCATGGACTTACCACTATCTCCGTGGCTGGCTTGGCTTCCCCATCGCTCCACGACACGCTCCAAGTGGACATCGAGGGGTTGGCCTTTGAAGAATTGCAACCTCTCTTACCCAAGGATCTCCCGCTCAAAGGTCGCCTCTCCCTCCAAGCACGCGTAGGGGGGGCCTACCGACTAGCCCAGCTAAAAACCACTGGTAGAGTCCAAGACCTCAGGGTCCGAGAGTCTCTGCTGGGGCAGCTCGACTTCGAGGCCTCTACCTCGCGAAACCTCGACACCATTGCCCTGTCACTAGTGAACACAAGGCTCGATGGGCATCAAGACATCAAACTCACTGGCCTCTATCTGACTCCTAGCCAAGCCTTGCACGGCACTCTGCAGGTGGACTCCTGCGATCTGCGTCTCCTCAATTACCTCACCGAGGAAGTGGTGGAAGCCCGTTCTGGAGTCCTCAACGGCACTTTAAGCGTCTCTGGCTCCCTAAAAGCACCTCGGGCAAAAGGGCTCCTGCGCTTCACCAACGCCGGAATCTATGTGAAAGACCTTGGGGTCGTTTTCCGCACCAGCTCCACCATCCGCCTCGACGGACAGAAAATACTCCTCAATAATTTCCTCGTCCGCGACCCAGAGGACCACCTATTGCAACTCAACGGCATGGTCCAGCTACAAAACCTCCCCGATGCCCCACTGCATCTGCGCGTGCGCGCCAACCAGTTCACCCTCATGAATACTCCCGTCAAAGCGGGCGCACTCTATAGCGGAAAGCTGATCTCCTCACTTGAACTCCTCGCGCAAGGGTCCGTACATAAGCTCGACTTACAGCTGAATGCCAAAACCGAGAGTGGCACCTCGCTCCATTTCCACCTGCCCACGCAGTCCGTGGCCAAAACCATGAACTCCCTCCAATTCCTCTCTCGCAACTCCGGCACCGCAGCTATAGACAGCCAACCATTGAAGGTGGCCAACCAGAATAGCAACCACAGCATGGACTTGGGCCTCACCCTCACTCCAGATGCCCAGCTGGAGGTGGTGATCGACCAGCGCACCGGCAGCAGCATGAACGTACGAGGACAAGGCGATCTGCGCATCCTTATGCGCCCAGCGCCTGAACCCGCTCAGCTCTTCGGCAACTACACCATCCAGCGCGGCGATTTCAACTATGCACTCGAGGGCCTACTCTCGCGCAAGTTCGCCATTGAGAACGGAAGCCATATCTCCATGGCCGGAGACCTCAAGGCCTCCACGCTCGACGTCACCGCCATCTACACCGTCAGAACATCTCTCGCCAACCTCCTGGCTACCAGCGATGCCTCACGCTACAAGAGCAGAGTCCCCGTCGAGTGCCAAATACACATCACAGGCAACCTCCTCGCGCCCATGATCTCCTTCGGGCTCAACGTGCCCGGTGCCGATGCTGAAACACAGAGCCTAGTCGCCACGGCCATCAACTCCGAGGAGAAAACCATGCGGCAATTCGCCTCCCTGCTCCTGCTCGGGATGTTCATGCCCGATGGCAGCATGGCCACAGCCCAGGACAAGAATGCGCAGCCCGGCGGGCAAAGCTCGCTCCGCGGGGTCAACGTGAGCAACATGCTCCTCTCCTCCCTCTCCGATCTGGTCTTTGGTCAGCTCAACAACTGGTTAGCCCAAATGGGAAGCCCAGCCATGATCGGCCTAGGGCTCAACTACCAACGGGCCGACGGCAACCTCGAAAAAAACCAAGACGAGGCCGAGGTCTCCTTCTCCCTCCAGTGGCTGGAAGCAGGGCTCAACATCGACGCCAACTGGGATGTCAACAAGAACACCACCAGCAGTGCCGTCGCGGGCAACATCAGCGTCACCAAGAATAGCAGCTTCATCGACAACCTACAGTACAAGGCCTTCGCCCGCTCTAACGACGACCTGGTATTCAGCGACCAGAACCCCTATACCGCCGGCATCGGATTAGTCTACGGCACCTCCTTCGACACCCTAGAAGAGCTGCTCAACCGTCTACGCCGCTTCTTCCAACATAAGGCCAAAGAAGGCCTGAGGGCCGAGGAACCCGCTTCCGTACGCACCACGCCCGAGGAGCAGCCAGTGCCCTAGGCGCTCTCCCCAGTGCTCAGCGTCCTCGGCAGCTGATGCTCGGCCCGCAGGAGATCCGTCATCTCCTTCACCGGGGAAAAGGTGATGCTTGGCACCTCCACAAAGATCGTATTCCAGTGCGCCATGGCCCCGTTCCAGAGTCCTGGCAACTCAAGCGCTAGTATCGGATCTCCATCTATGCTCTTCGAGGAAATAAAACCCGTGTTCTTGTCCACGTATTTATGGAGGTCAAATGGCTGCTGCTGCGAGCTTCCCGTGCGGCTCGCATAGCTCTGGAAACAGCAGACCAAGTCCACGGGGTTGAAGTACTTCGACTTATCCAACAGGAGCTGTATGCGCTGATCCTTCACATCGAGCTGCGCCGTCTCTACGATTTGTAGACTCTCGCTCCCATCCCGCTCTCGCACCCAGAACGGGCCTCCGCCCGGTTCCCCCTCGTTGCGCACCACCCCGCACACCCGCAGCGGGCGGTTAAGGTTGCGACGCAGATACTCCAGCTGCATCTCAAGTGGGGCCTCCTGGATCCCTACCGGCAAGCGCCACCCCAATCGCTTGCGGCAATACTCGTACATCTCCTTGCAGATCCGCTTGCCCACCCCTCGCTGCTTCAGGTGTTCCAGCCGCTCGCCGATCTGCTTACGGGTCTCCAGCAATATGCCCCCTAGCACCTTCTTGAAGCGTATGGTCTCCGACTTCAGGTGGTCCGGGATTACGTTGTCGATATTCTTGATGAATACTAGCTCCTGGGTCACCGACTGGAGATTGTCGAGCAGTGCCCCGTGGCCCGCCGGACGAAATACCAACCGACCCTGCTTGTCGCGGTAGGGCGAGCCATCGGGCCGGGCGGCTATCGTGTCGGTATTGCGGGCCTGCGCGCTCAGGTGAAGGTTGTATTGCACATGGTACTCCTGCTCCAGCTGCACTTGCGCACGCGCGAAGATCTTCTTGAACTCGGTCTGGTAAGCTGGGTCGATGGTGAAATATAGATCCACCTGCCCGTCAGGATTCCGGGCGTAGAGCGCCCCCTCTACCATGTGCTCCTCCAGCGGACGTCGCGTCCGCCCATTGCCCGTCTGGTGGAAGGGAATCAGCGCCTTGGGCATATGCCCGTAGTTCATCCTGTCACCATCGAGCAGCGTGTGCAAGATGGTCACATAGTCTCCCTTTTGCTCCAGCTCCGAGAGATCGAGGTTCTGCACCAGGAGATTGTTTCGCAGTATCGTGCTGAATGGGTAACTCCCGATGGGCCCCTCAAAAGGATTTACCTCAGGGCTCGGCTCTTGGAGGTACTTAAACTGCTTCTTGAACATGCGCGTGGCTGCCCCTGAGGCTGGCACGAATTTGGCCACCGACCGCACATTCTCATCGTAGTACCCCACGTAGTAGTCTATCTCATCCTCCCCCACCTGCGTGATGCCGCTTCCTACCGTCACCGCCGAGGTGATATTCGTGCTGGGATACCCAGTCCGCATGCGCATGAGCTGCTCTTCTACCTGCGACGCCTCTATCCCCATCTGCGCCATCTGCTCCAGATCCGCTCGGCTAAATTCGTACCCCATCCTCTATTTAGATTTAATCCACACCCCTGGCAAAGATAGCTAATCCCCAGCTCTTTTCCTAATGTAGCCCCCGGCTACCAAGCCACATGGCTCTTTGGACTTTTTTACTGATATTTGCCAGCCGATTTGCCACCCTTCTACCCCCACGGGGGCACAAGGGCTGTCTAGCATCGCTCCCTGCGCGCAGTATGAAACCTGAGCTCATCCTCTGCCTGTTGCTGCTCTATTTCGCCTTGCTGCTCCTGATTGCCCATCTGGCAGCTCGAAGCGGGGGGCCGCGTGAGGGCTACTACATCGGCAAGCGCAACACCCCGTGGGGCCTCGTGGCTTTCGGCATGCTGGGGGTCTCCCTCTCAGGTGTCTCCTTCATCTCCGTGCCAGGCTGGGTACTCACCTCCAACTTCCACTACATGCAGATGGTGTTAGGCTACGTCATAGGCTACTACGCCATCGCCTACGTGCTTATCCCCATCTACTACCGGCTCAAGCTCCCCACCATCTACTCCTACCTCTCTGCACGACTCGGCCCCGTAAGCTATAGAACCAGCGCCACCTTCTTCCTACTAGCCCGCACCGTGGTAGCTGCCCTCCGCCTCTTCGTGGTCGCAAGCTTGCTCCACACCATGGTCTTTGGCCACTGGGGCGTACCATTTGCCGTCACCGTGGTAGTGACGGTGGCCCTCATTTGGCTCTACACCCACCGAGGAGGCATACAGTCCATCATCTGGACCGACGTCTTCCAAACAGCTCTCATGCTCGTCTGCCTCCTCGTCACCATCTACCTCGTGGCCAAGTCCATGGACTTCGGCTTCCTAGAAACCATCAGACAAATCGCCCACCACCCCAAAGCCCAGCTCTTCCAGTTCAACGATTGGCGCAGCAGTTCCCACTTCCTCAAGCAATTCCTCAGCGGCGCCATCATCCCCTTCGTCATGACAGGCCTGGACCAAGACATGATGCAGAAAAACCTCGGCTGCAAGTCCCCACGCGATGCCCGGAAAAACATGGTGGCCTATGGCTACGCCTTTATCCCGGTCAACCTGCTCCTCCTCTCCCTAGGCGTGCTGCTCGTCATCTTCGCAGAGCACCACGGCCTTCCCCTCCCTGCTCACGGCGACGACCTCTACCCCCAGCTGGCCTTAGGCCCCATGCTCCCCTCTGTGGTCGGGGTTCTCTTCACCCTGAGCGTCATAGCCGCCGCCTATTCCTCGGCCGACTCCGCCCTTACAGCCCTCACCACCTCATTTACCATCGATATACTAGGTATCAGGCCCGGCGCAGGCCTACGCAGCGTACGCACACGGCAGATGGTCCAAGTGGCCTTCTCCCTCCTCTTCATCGCGCTCATAATGCTCTTCCAGCACCTCTCCTCAGGCTCCATCATCCACACCCTCTTCACCGCAGTGGGCTACACCTACGGACCCATCCTCGGCATCTATGCCATAGCCCTTTTTACCCCATGGCGTACGCGCGAGTGGGTCGTCCCGCTGGCTGCCCTAGCTGGCCCAACCCTATCCTATATCGTCAAGCACGCAGTGATGCGCCTGGGCTACGCCATGGGCTATGAACTCCTCCTCTTCAATGCTCTCGTCGTCTTTGCCTTACTGGCCTTCACCAGGGTCAAGGCCCCAAGAAACTAAAATACCTAGCCTTATGGGCAACAATCAAAAAAAAGAAACATTAGAGGCCTTCGCACGCCTGCTCGATATCATGCGTGAGCTGCGCGCCAAGTGCCCCTGGGACGGCAAGCAGACCTTTGAGTCGCTGCGCCAGTATACCATCGAGGAGGTCTATGAGCTCGCGGCCGCCGTCGACGAGCAGGATGTCCAAGGCCTCAAGAAGGAACTCGGTGACGTCCTCATGCACGTGCTTTTCTATGCGGCTATTGCCCAGGAACGCGGCCTATTCTCTATGCTCGATGTCTGCAAAGCTCTAGAAGACAAGCTCATTTACCGACACCCCCACGTCTTTGGAGACTCAAAGGCCTCCACCCCAGAGGAGGTAGAGAGGCAGTGGGAGGCCATAAAGCTGAAGGAAAAAGGCGGCAATCGACGCGTCCTAGAGGGGGTCCCAAAAGCTCTGCCGCCCCTGGTAAAGGCCCAGCGCATCAGTGAGAAGGCGGCTGCAGCTGGCTTCGAATGGAGACAACCTGAGGACATCTGGCCAAAGGTCTATGAGGAACTCGAGGAATTCAAAACGGCACTCGCCTCCGAATCGACCGAACGACAGCAAGCCGAGATGGGCGACGTCTTCTTTGCGCTGGTCAACGCGGCGCGCCTCTACCACATCGACCCTGCCGCCGCACTAGAACACACCAACCGGGAGTTTATGGCGCGCTTCGACCTCATGGAGCAGCAGGCCAACGATGAGCAGCTCCCGCTACAGGCTCTCTCCTTCGACCAGTGGCAATCGCTCTGGGCTGACGCAAAAAAACGCAGAAATCCGCCCCACGAACAAGAGCACTAGCGTAGGTCGACCACCGTCACCCCGGGGTGCTGTGCGCTATCAAACTCCAAGCTCTCGGCTATCGGCGCATTCTTCTTGAAATTCCTCATCGTTATCAAGTAGGTTGTGCCGTCCTTACCCCGGTAGGTGAGCTTGCTGGGAATGTAGCCCTCCCCTAGCACCTCAAGGTGTATCTGCGAGTAGGGCTGGCGCAGATTCCGTGGGTAAAAGGAATAGTCCAGATAGGTCTTGCCCGATTCACGGCGCTCTCCGCGGTAGCGCACCTTGAAGTAGGTGGCGTAGCGCTTGAAGAGCTGCAACGGATGGTCCAGCGGGGCAGCCTCTACCGAATCCAGTGGCACTATGGTCACCTCGTTCTGCTCCGACAGGTACTGCCAACGCGACCGCCCATCTGAGTAGAGCTCCAAGCCCGGCGTGACGATCTTGTAGCATTCGCCCCGCGCCAAAATACGACCCTTCACCCCCTTCTCGGTCGTCAGGCTTGGGGTCTCTATGGCGCACTCGATATCTGCGCTGAATGACTGCAGATCGGCCATGCTACGCGCAAAGGCCCTCACCCGCGGGTGGGCTTCATCTAGCTCATCCAAGGGCTGGTCTAGCGATTGCGCCCGCGTGGCCAAGGGAAAGCCCAGCGCAATTGCCACGCTGGCCAAAAGGTAGAGGGCGCACCACAGTGTCACGCTCTTGTTCATGGGCTTAAGCCTATTTACTCCTTCAGCTATCATACTCTACAAAAACGAGGCCACCCACCAGGAGTCCGCGTAGATTTCGCCCCAGCTCCTTTGCTCCACCCCTGACCAGACCATCGAAAGCTTTCGCCTCTCTCCACTACCGCATCTGGAAGTCGCCTTGCATCCCCCTCGTGCAAGCTTAGCCATAGTGGCACTGACCACCATCCGTCCCCCCCCCACGCAGCGTCTGCTCCCGTGGCGCGATGTGCTGGCGCCCCCGACGGACAAACCCCCGCTATATCCACCGCATCAGGTTGAAGTCCATCCGGTGCGGCAGTAGCGGGTGCGTGGCGTACATCCTGATAGCTAAATCGTACGCCCCAGGCTGCAGGGGCGATATCTTCACCTCATATTCGGCCCGTGTGCCCTCCTGCTTGATCAGCGTAAAGGGCTCGCAGCGCCGGATCTCCACCTCCTCGCTCCCAGGCTTCAAGTCTGCCGTCACCAGCTCTAGACCTATCCACTCCGCGCGAATCTGCCCGCAGTCCAGCAGCACACGCTCCACGTAGTGCTTCCCAGTCTCTATCGACTGCTTCCCCATCTCTATCCGATCCTCACGGATCACCTGCACCGCGTCCCAGTGCTGTAGCATGTGTTGCTTCCAGTCCACCAGCTCAAACAGCCGCTGCCTGTGGTCTGCCTCCAGCTGCGATAGCCGCCCCTGCATCGGGTTGTAGAAACGGTCGAAGTAGTCCTGCTGCATCCGCGTGGAGGAAAAGCGCGGCGCAATATGGCCCATCGAGCGGCGAATGTAGCCCAGCCAATCCGTCGGAATACCGTCCACCGTCCGACGGTAAAACATCGGTGCTATCTCATTCTCTATGAGCGAATAGATCTCCCCGGCATCCAGCTCATCTTGGATCGCCTGGTTGCTGTAGGTGCGCTCCTGCGATAGCGCCCAGCCCGCCCCGGGCTCATAGCCCTCTACCCACCAGCCATCGAGCACGCTGAAATGCAAGCAGCCATTCATCACCGCCTTCATCCCGCTCGTCCCCGAGGCCTCCTGCGGCCGTGTGGGCGTGTTGAGCCACACGTCTACGCCCTGCACCAAACGGTGCGCTAAGGCCATGTCGTAGTTCGGCAAAAACAAAATCTTCCCCAGAAAACGCGGCCGCTGCGATATCTCAAAAATACGCTTTATCAGATCCTGACCCGCCTTGTCGTGTGGATGTGCCTTGCCCGCAAAGAGAAACTGCACCGGCCTATCCGGGTTGTTCACTATCCGATCCAGTCGATCCAAGTCGGTAAACAGCAGGTGGGCGCGCTTGTAGGTGGCGAAGCGACGCGCAAAGCCGATGGTCAGGTGATCGGCTCGCAGCGTGTCCCGGATACCTATCACGCTACCCGGCGACTGCGACTTCAGCACCTCCTCCGACATCACCGACTCCGTCACCGACTCTATCAGCCGCGCGCGGAGCTTATTCCGTATACCCCATAGCCGCTCATCGGAGATGTTCTCCACGTTCTCCCACGCAGGCAGTGCATCCATGTCGCCCGTAGGATTGAGCACAGGCCGCCATAGATCCGCAATCCACGTAGGGTAGTGCACCCCATTGGTCACGTAGCCCACATGCGTTTCCGAAGGGTAGTAGCCCGGCCATAGGCCCGCAAACATCTTCTGGCTCACCGCGCCGTGCAGCAGGCTCACTCCATTCATCGCCACGCTCAGGTTCGCCGCCAGGTTCGACATCGAAAACTTCTCCTGCTTGTCCCCAGGATGCATCCGACCAAACGACATGAACCGATCCCAGCTTATCGTAAAACGACCAGGATAGTGCGACATGTAGGTGCGCACCAGCGTCTCGTCAAACCTATCGTGCCCTGCCGGCACTGGCGTGTGCGTCGTGAATAGGGTAGAGGCCCGCACGAGCTCTATCGCCTCATCGAAGGCCAGCTGCTTGTCGCCCATGCATTGACGTAGTCGCTCTAGCGCCGCAAACGCTGCGTGGCCCTCGTTTAGGTGCAGAAGCCCCACTTGCTGCCCCGCGGCCTCCAACGCCCGCATCCCGCCTACACCAAGCACCATCTCCTGCTTGAAGCGATTCTCCGAATCCCCGCCATACAGCTGGTGCGTGATCGTCCGATCCTGCTCCAGATTGTCCTCAAAATCCGTGTCCAGCAGGTAGAGCGGTATCCGACCCACGTACACCACCCACACGCGCGCATGCACCTCGCGCCCAGGCAGCCCTATGCGCACCGTGAGCCACTTCCCCTCCCCATCGCGCACTGCCTGCGCCGGGGTCTGCGTGAAGTTCTGATGATTGTAGGAGGCCAGCTGCTCACCCGTGTGCGAAAGACGCTGCGTAAAGTATCCGTAACGGTAAAAAAGACCCACGGCCACCAGGTCGATATTCCGATCCGACGCCTCCTTCAGGTAGTCTCCCGCCAGCACTCCTAGCCCCCCGGAGTAGAGCTTGAGCGACGAGTGTAGACCATACTCCATGCTGAAATAGGCTATCCGCGCCTTCCCGCCCGCCGGCTTCTCCCGCATGTAGCTATCAAACTGGGCCTTCAGGCCCGCTAGGCGCGCTATGAACCCCTCATCCTCCGCCAGCGACTCCAGCCGACGATAGGAGATCCGATCCAACAGCATGACCGGGTTGTTCTCACATTCCTCCCACAGCGCCTCATCGATCGACTTAAACAGCTGCTCGGCCTCCGGGTGCCAGCACCACCACAGGTTGTGCGCTATCTCATCCAAGGCCGAAAGCTTATGGGGAATATTCCTTACCACAAGCATCCGCTGCCACTTGGGCGGCGCCACCTCCTCCCGCAGATCCTCATTCTTCCGCGCCCGCACGGGGTGCGCAATCGCAAATTGCATCGCCCGACCTGAGGCCCGCTCCAAGGCCAGAGAATACGCCTCCAGGTAGTAGCGCAGCAGGTTGTCCCACAGCGCGATGTTCGCCATGGCGGCCGCGTCGTCTCGACAAGCCTTCTCCTCCTCCGGGGTATGCTGGGAAAAACGGAGCAGGCGCTGCGCAAGCTCTTGCTGCACCTCCGCGTAGTTACCATCGGTACGCTTGAGCACCCGCAGACCCCCACCCATCTTCTCGGCATGCTCTGAGGCCCAAAGACCAAAGCCCGCCAGGGTGGTAGTCACCGTCGGCACGTGGAAGGCCAAGCTCTCCAGCGGCGTGTAGCCCCATGGCTCGTAGTACGAGGGAAACACCGTCACGTCCATCCCGATGAGCAAATCGTAGTAGCTCAGGTCAAACACCCCATCGTGCCCATTCAGGTAGCACGGCACGTAGAATATCTTAACCTGCGACGTGGACTCGTTCTGCATCCCCAGCGCATTGAGGCGATTGAGTATCGGGTCATGCTGGCTATCTGAGAGGTAATGCGTGATCCGCCGCTCCGTCAGGGCCACCTTCTCCTTGGCCGGCTCGCTATTCGGCAGTAGCCCGGGCACGTCCCGACGGGGTCCCTGCTGCCCCGCGGGGATCAGCATGAAGGCAGCCACTGGCCGGGTCAGTGCCTCCTGCTCCGAGAGCGTGTGCAGGGCATCGATGAACAGATCCAGCCCCTTGTTCTTGAACTCATAGCGCCCGCTCGTGGCCACCAGCAGCGTCTCGGCTGGCAGCGGCTCCTCCAGCAGCGCATTGGCCACCCCCAGAAGGCGCGCCCGAGCCTGCTGACGCAAACGCTTGAACTCGCTCGACGTCGGCACAAAGTCCATCTCAAAACCATTCGGCGTGCACAAATCCACCTTCTTCCCGTGGAAACGCTCGCACTCGCGCGCCGTGATCTCACTCACCGTGGTGTACACATCGGCCTGGCGCGCCGAAAGCGTCTCCAGCGAATGCTTTGAGGTCACCCTGAACTCCTTGGCTTTCTGTAGCGGCACGTAGCTATTCAGCTGGTCGTAGAGCGGTAGCCCATTGCCCGCTATGCAGCGCCCTAGCACCGTGGCATGCGTCGTGAAGGCTGTTGCCACCTGCGGAAGCCTACGCTTGAGATACAATATCCCGGCCCCCGTCATCCATTCGTGAAACTGCGCCACCACACGATGGCTAGGGCTCAGCACATTCCGCACAAAAAGCTCTATGGCCACCCCCGCCGCGTAGCCAAAGAGCAGCGGCTCGATGTAGTCCCACTGCCCCTCTAGCGAGTCCAGCTGGTACTCCTCCCAGAGCCGCGCCAGGATGCTGTCCTTCTGTGGGATAAAAGTCGTGTAGTCCACCAGCACTGCCAGCGGATGCGACGGAATGCGCCACCGACCTACACGGATGCGCAGCCCACCGGCCTGCGCCTGCTCCACCCACGGCCAAAGCGCATGCTTGTCCTCCTCAAACTCCCCACCTTCCCCTGAATCTCGAAGGATATCTGGCCCTACAACGATGTGCACGCCCTCCATCTGGCTCGCCACAGCATTCGCCTTCGTCGCCAATACCGTATGTATCCCACCTACCTTGTTGCATACCTCCCAACTCACCTCGAACAGGTAATCTGGACTCATCTTCTCACGTGCCATCTGCTCTTCTTCTTTTTCCATACAGCCCACACACCAACCCGCACCATTGTACGTGGTCACCCCTCAAAATGTTTCATCCTTCAGGCCTTGGCCCATGCTGCGTCACCGCAGGTCTCCCCCGCTAACTGCCATGCCCGCAGCTCTAGTCGCGCTGCTCAGGGCTTGTCGTCATCACCAGAGAACTCCACACCCACTAGGTAGAGGCCCATGGCCGGCACCGATTCCCCGGCCATGCTGCGGTTGGCCCCACTGGCCAGGGGGGAGAGGTCGCCAGCCCGACGGTGGCGCCCCACCTCCAGCAGCGTCCCCACCATGGCGCGTACCATGTTGCGCAGGAAGCGGTCCGCCGTCACCCGGTAGACCAGGAGCCCCCCCTGCGCCTGCCAGGTCGACTCGCTGAGCCGGCAGCGCGTTGTTCGGTTGTCACTTCCTACCTTGCAAAACGCTGCGAAATCGCCGAAGCCCATGAGCTGCCTCGCGCTCTCCTCCATGGCCTGTAGGTCGAGCGGCGCCGTGTAGCTGTAGGCCAGTCCAGGAAGGAAGGGCGTTTTCTGCCGCGCTATCCAGTATTCGTAGGTGCGCGCCGTGGCATCGTAGCGCGCGTGGAAGGCGGGGGCGGCCTCCTTGCATCCCAGTATGGCGATGTCGGGCGGGAGCATGTGGTTCAGCCGTAGCGCAATCTGCTCCCCTGGCATGGGGCTGCTGGTATCGAAGTGCGCCACGTAGTAGCGGGCATGCACCCCCGTGTCCGTCCGCCCACACCCCACCACCTCCACGCGCTCCCGGAGCAAAAACGACAGCGACTCCTCCACCGTCTGCTCCACCGTACAGGCGTTGGGCTGACGTTGCCACCCATGGTAGCGGGTGCCTGCGTACGAGAGCGTCAGTCGGTAGCGCACCCCAAGCTACGAATAGCTACCCACGCGGCGGAAAACCAAGCTTCGTCAGCCGCTTGACGATGCGCGCCTCCATCCCTGGGCGCCCGTCCAACGCCACATGCACCGTCTGCTTCTCCACATCCACCTGCACCCCCGTCACCCCTGCCATCTTGGTAAGCGACTCGGTTATCTTGCTGGCGCACCCCTCGCAGTGGATGGCCGGCGCCACGAAGTCCAGCTCCTGCGATCCCTGCTGTGCGTCCCGCGGCGGCACCGCGCTCCCAGCCGCCCCGCAGCCTTCGCAGCCGCATCCCTGCCCAGGATGCCGCAATCGTCTATAGATCCACCCTATGGCCAGCACAAAAACCACTAGCCCCAGCAGGGCCAGCACCACCCACTGCCAGTTGAACCCCACCATCCGCATGTCCTCCAAAACTTGTTGTGCAAAGATAGCGATTTGCCCAACTCCCCCCATTGGAGTCCGCACGCCGCGCCTAGGGCCTCTTGCCCCTCGCGCCCCGAGGGCTGTCCGCCCCACCTGCGGGCCTCGTTACGCTCATCGGGGCATCCAGCACACCCGCTAGCTGCTCGCTCGGTCTCCCCTGGCCTACGCCACCATGTTCGCAACCCCGTAGGCCAGCCAGGCCATCAGGTAGGCCAGTAGGGTGGTGTAGGCTATGGCGAAGAGCGCCCATTTCCAGCCATTGGCCTCGCGCCGCACGGCCGCTATCGAGGCGATGCATGGCATGTAGAGAGCCACGAACACCAAGAACGCCAAGGCCATCGGGATGCTGAAGAGAGGCTCACCCTGCCGCGGCCCAGGCCCCCAGGTGGCGCGCTGGAGTTGCTCTCGGAGCTGCGGGGAGTTCTCGTCCTCTGCCTCCGTCTGGAGCAGCACCCCCAGGGTACTTACCACCACCTCCTTGGCCGCAGCGCCTGATAGCAGGCACACCCCCACCCGCCAGTCAAACCCCAGAGGTCGGATGGCGGGCTCCACCCACTGCCCCATGCGCCCCAAAATCGACTCCTGCAGCTGGAGCTCATCGTGAAGCCGCGCGATGGAATCGCGATATCCGTCCAGGGCCGCTGCGGCCGTCAGGGTGTCCAGCTCGCCCCGTGCTTGCCGCGCGGCCACTTGCGCCCCGTAGTCCGCCACCGATGCCGCAAACTCCTCGTCGCGGCTGGTAGTTTGCGGGAAATAGCCCAAGAACCAGATGATTATCGAGGCTACCAAGATCACGCTCCCCATCTTCTTGAGGTACTGCACCGCCTTCTCCCACATGTGGTGTAGGGAGGCCGTGAGGGTCGGGAGACGATAGGGCGGCAGCTCCATGATGAAGGGGGCATCTTCCCCGCGGAAAAGCGTCCTGCGGAAAAGCCAAGCCATCAGCAGCGCCAGCACGATCCCCAGCAGGTAGATCCCCAGAAACGCCGTGGCCTTATACCGAGGGAAGAAGGTGTAGATGATGAGCACGTAGACCGTGAGCCGCGCGCTGCACGACACGAAGGGGTTGACCAGAATCGTCGCCATGCGCACCTTGCGGTCGTTGATGGCCCGGGTGGCCATGATGGCCGGCACGCTGCACCCAAAACCCATGAGCAGGGGAATGAAGGAACGACCGTGTAGCCCAAACTGCCGCATGAGCTTATCCATCAAAAACACGGCGCGCGCCATGTAGCCCGTGTCCTCCAGCAGCGCAATGCAGAAGAACAGGAGCATGATCTGCGGCAGGAACACTATCACGCTGCCTACGCCCCCGATGATGCCGTTGACCAGCAGATCCCGTATGGGGCCTTGGGGCATGAGCGTCTCCACCAAGCCACCCAACCAGCCTACCAGGCTCTCAATCCACGCCTGGGGATAGGCCCCCACGGTAAAGGTGATCCAAAACATCAGCCACAGCAGCGCAAAGAAAATCGGTAGACCCCAGATCCGGTGCGTGAAGATGCCATCGAGGTGCCGCTTGCGTTTTTGCTGCGCTGGGTAGGGGCCTTTGATGAGGCATTGGCCCACCACGTGGTCGATGTATTGGTAGCGGGCATCGGTGGCGTAGGTCTCAGAGTCCACCTGCACGGTCTGCTCCAGAGCCCCTATGTGCTCCTGCACGCGCGCCTGCAAGTAGGGCGGCGGGTCGAGCTGGCGAAACCACGTCTCCTGCTCCTTGTCGCGCTCTACGAGCTTGAGCGCATGGTAGCTACGCTCCAGCGGCGACCAGAGTTGCCCCTGTGGCCAGCGGGAGAAGTCTTCGCCTATCTGTGCCACGGTGCGCTGCAGCACGGCCGGGTAGTGCCCCAAGGCCTCTGGCTTGATGGGTTGCTGGTGCTCATAGCTTTTGATAACTGCCCGGAATAGGGCCTCGATTCCCTCGCCGGTGCGGCCGACCGTGGCCACGGTCGGCACCCCCAGCATCCCCCCAAGGCGCAGCCTATCGATCCTGTCCCCCCGTTGGCGAAGTTCATCGTACATGTTGAGGGCTAGCACCACGTGCTGCCCCATCTCGAGCAGCTCGAGGGTCAGGTAGAGGTTGCGCGCCAGGCTGTTGGAGTCCAACACATCGATCACCACGTCGGGGCTGGCCTCCAGCAGGTGGTTGCGCACGTAGAGCTCCTCGGGCGAGTAGGCGGTCAGGCTGTAGGTGCCGGGCAGGTCGGTGATCTCGAAACGGTAGCCATCCAGGGTGTAGTAGCCCGTGCGTGAGTCAACCGTCACGCCCCCGTAGTTGCCCGTGTGGGCCCGTAGCCCCGAGGCGTAGTTGAAAATGGTCGTCTTGCCGGCATTCGGATTGCCCAGCAGGGCCACGCGGATCGTCTTCTTGGGGCCCTTGCCGCCCCGCGGGGTGACAGGCTCCTTGGCCGCCTGGGGTGGAGTAGACTCCGGCTCGGCCTGTTGCGCTGGGCCATCTCCACCCGCCTGGTGCGCTAGCTGTGTACCTTCTTCGCTGGCCTCTTGCTCTGCCTGGCCCCCGGCTGGGGTGGGGGAGGCCTCTAGCCTATCCACGCTGATCAGCGCCGCTTCGCTGGCGCGCATGGAGGCCACGTAGCCGAGGAGCTGGTAACACGTGGGGTCGCCCAGGGGCGCCTTGCCGAGCACCTCCACCTCACGTCCCGCTACAAACCCCATCTCGAGTATACGCTTGCGGAATGCCCCGTGCCCGCCCACCGACACGATCCTACCCTTGGCCCCCACGGACAATCGATCCAGCGTGGTTCTCGCCCCCTGCGGGGCGACCTGTTCTCCTCTGCTCATATCGCGCGCTATGCCTGTTGAACCAGTAGGGCGCAAAGGTAGAGCATGCGCCGCAAGGCACGTATCGCCAAAAATGGGGATTCTTACCCCCAGGCGAATCCCTTGCCTCCAGGGCAAAAATCACCCCCCTCTTGGGGTGCATGGTGGCCCCACGCTTAGGGCTCCGCTTGGTAGTCCAGCTCCGCCGAGCCCGACTGGTCGCTCAGGCGGTACTTGGCCGCATTAAGCGTCTCGGCCAGCAGGGCGTCGGTGGTCTTTTCTGGCTTTTGCTTCCGCAGCGCCGTCAGCTGCGCTACTACCTGCTCTAGTAGCCCTGCTGGGCAGCGATCCAGGGCATAGCGCACGCTGGTTACGGCCTCTATCTGCACCTGCAAGTCCTCATGGGCGATGAGCGGCACGAGCTGCGGCAGCAGGGGCGAGAAGTCGAGCGGACTCTGCCAGCAGAGCTGCAAAAGAAGCTGGAGGGCGTGCGGCGTGTTGGCCTCGGCTAGGGCAGCTCCCACTGCGGGAACCAGCGAGCTGACCTTGGCGTTGGCGAGCAGATGGAAAAGCTCCTGCCCCAGTGCTGGCGGGGTGGTGGGCTCGGTGAGCAAGGCCAGCAGTGCCGGCCCCTGCTGGAGGTCTGGCGCCTTGGCCAGAGCACGCAGCGCCGCAAGTTGCTGACCCCTATCGGCCCCACGGAGCGCAGCCATGAGCCTGTCCAGTTCCGCCCGCCGATGGGCTTCTCCATGCTCTGCCGACTGCTCTCTGCGCATGTCCCGTTCCCCCTAATTTTTGGTGCCCCAGCACTCTGTCGGCGCAAAAGTAGCTATTTTCGCGCCGCTAGCTAACCGACTCCGCAACATGGCAACCGCATTGACCGTCCTCCTCGTGATCCTTCTGGCTTATCTCTTGGGCAGCATCCCCACCGCGGTATGGGTGGGGCAGCTGTTTTTCCAGGTCGATGTGCGCGAGTACGGGAGTCACAATGCCGGGGCCACCAACACCATCCGTGTGCTGGGGCTTGGGCCCGGGCTTGCGGTCTTTGCGCTCGACGTGTGCAAGGGGTTCTTGGCCCTTTGGCTGGGGCGCATGCTCTTCTTCGCCCTCCTCCCCGCCAGCCCCCTCCCCCCCGAGGCGCTCGGCGTAGCCCTTGGCTTGGCAGCTTTCCTCGGCCACGTCTTCCCCCTGTTTGCCCACTTCCGGGGCGGCAAGGGCGTAGCCACCCTCTGCGGCGTAGCCTTGGCCCTCCACCCCGGGGCCACGCTGGTAGCCCTGGGCCTCTTTGCGCTCGTCCTGCTTACCACGCGCTACGTCTCCCTCGGCTCCATGCTGGCCACGCTGAGCTATCCCCTTGCGCTCTACTTCCTCTTCCACGTGCGCTGCCCCTGGCTCCTAGGCTTCGGCCTAGCGATCGCCATCCTGGTCGTTTGGACCCACCGGGCCAATATCGCCCGACTGCTGCGGGGACAGGAGAGCCGATTCGCCCCCACCAAGCACGGCTCGCAGGGTCGATGACCACCCGTAGCGCGCCAATCGCCACGCCGCAAGGCCTATTCCATGGAACTTTACTACCTTTGCCCGGGAACTAAATGCGTAAGGCTGAGAGGATGGGGAGTACGATCGAAGAGCTAGTGGGGAAAGAGTTCGCGATGGATTGGCCCGTAGCCGATGGGGACACTGCCCAGCATTGGGGCTCTGGTGCCCTGCCTGTGCTGGCCTCCCCGCGCCTAGTGGCCTTCATGGAGGCCACCTGCTGCCATCTCCTCCACGATGCTCTGCCCCAGGGGCAAACGACGGTTGGCGTTGAGTTTACCCTCCACCACCTGCGCCCTACGCTCCCGGGGGTCACCATCCAGGTGTGCGCCACGTTGACTGCAGCCCAGGGGCGCACGCTCGAATTCACCCTCGAGGCCTCCTACAGGGGAGAGCAGCTGGCCAGGGCCTCCCATTCCCGCGTAGTGGTTGACGCACAGCGCTTCATGAGCAAGCTGGCCAATCCACCAGAAACGCAACACCACTAGCCCTATCCCTGAGTTCAATCCCCTAGCCTTTAGATCGCATTCATGGAGCTAGCGCACCCTGACTTGGCCCTGCTCACCGCTGCCCTCCTGCTCTTCGTGGCAGTGTTTGCCAGCAAGACTAGCGGACGGCTCGGGGTTCCTTCACTGCTTGTGTTCATGCTGCTCGGGTGGGCTCTAGGCCCCGAGCTGCTCGGGCTGGCGAGAGTAACCGACTGGAATTGGCTCAGCTCCCTGAGCATCATTGCCCTGTCGATCATCCTCTTTACGGGCGGCATGGATACGAATTTTAGTCACGTGCGCCCCATCCTCTGGCGCAGTGTCTCCCTGGCTACGCTCGGTGTGGTGCTTACCTCGATCCTTACAGCCTTGGCAGCCTACATGGCCTTCCGCCCGGTGGGGATTACCCCGGCGCAGTCGTTCCTCATGGGGGCTATCATCTCCTCTACCGATGCTGCCGCCGTCTTCTCTGTGCTTCGCTCGCGCGGGCTAGGCCTAAAACACCGGCTTAAGCCTACCCTGGAGTTCGAATCGGGTAGTAATGATCCCATGGCCTTGCTGCTCACCTCCACGGCCATCGCCTGGCTTGTGGGCGAGCAGGCCAACCCCTGGCTCATGGGCCTACAGCTGTTCACCAACCTGGGCATCGGGGCCCTGCTCGGCATAGGCATCGGGTGGCTGATCCCGCGCCTGATCAACCGCGTCGCCCTGCCCTACGACGGGCTCTTTTCCGTGCTGGTGCTCTCGGTCTCCATCTTCGTCTACAGCGTGGCCGAGTTGCTCCATGGCAATGGCCTGCTGGCCGTCTACTGCGCGGGCATCATGATTGGCAAGGAGGCCTTTATCCATAAGCAGAGCGTCCTCAAGTTCTTCGATGGCATCTCCTGGATCATGCAGATCGTCATCTTCGTGGCGCTGGGGCTGGTGCTCAACTTCGAGCAGCTCCTCAAATACGCCCCCCAGGCCCTGGTCGTTGCGCTGGCCCTCATGTTCGTGGCCCGCACGCTCTCGGTCTATATTAGCCTTCTGCCCTTCAAGGGGATCGGGCATCCCGAGAAGCTCTTCATCTCCTGGGTGGGCCTCAAGGGTGCGGCCCCCTTGGTGTTTGCCATCATGCCCTTCATGTTCATCGGCCACGGCATCGAGGAAGAGTTCGCCTACACGGTGCTCAATGTCATCATGTTCATCGTCATACTCTCCGTGCTGATCCAGGGCACGACGCTCGTGCCCGTGGCGCGTCTTTTCCGCGTCGACCTGCCCGCCACCGAGAGCACCAACTACCCCCTCCAAATAGAGCACCGGCAGAACTTCCAGAGCTTTCTCCAGGAAATCATCGTGCCAGACTACTCCACGGCAATCGGCCGAAAAATAGTGGAGCTCCACCTGCCGGTCGACTCGCTCATCATCCTCATAAGCCGCGACGATGGCTTCATCATGCCCAACGGCAACTCCGAGATCCTCCATGGCGACCGGCTCCTCGTCCTAGCCACCACGAGCCAGGATCTCCACGGCGTCTACGATGCCCTCGGCATTGAGCTCCAGGAAACCACCTAGCCTGCCCCAACGACCTGGCCCCTTGGCCTATAGCTTGGTCCTTCGGGCGATGCCGCATGGCGTCCCAATGCTGCTCACCGTGGTCGCGCATGCCGCGCCCTGAACCGTCTACTCCCCCCGCCCATAGGCACCCACGCCCAACGTTGCGATTTCCCCGGCGCGTTGCCCATGCAATTGGCTCTTGGCGCCTCCCTCGCCGTACCCTCTCCGTACCAACTCCGCATATGGACGCTCTGCGAGCGGAGTGCATACGGAGTTGGTACGTTGATGCCCTTCATATTAGACACATGAAGCTCACCGCACTACCCCCTCGGAACAGCCGAGTTTTCGCCATTCGAGCGAACGATTAACGCTACCAAGTACAGTAACCAGAGTCCCCCAACTCCCCGATATTCTTGCAGTTTTCGTGTATTGTGGTAAAACTACATGTTTTGCCATAAATTTCAGCATTGCAGAATATTGACTCTTGGGTACATCGCTATGTTCTACGTACTTCGGGTAGGGTATGTTACCTCTAGCCTCGAGCGTGCGGTAGGGCTGCGCGGGGGCGTTGGGGCTCGCAGCGGGAAGCCGAGGGCGAGTAATTTCTCCTTGGCTATCGGAGGGCTTATCTGCCCTCGGGGTGCCAACGCGCGGCAGGGGTGGCCAGTCCAATTGGACATGTGGGCACCATTTACTATCTTTGTAACACTTATAATGCATACGGTTATGTCGCTTACATTCCAAGAGGAGATCCTCCAAGGTATACCCAGCGAGTTGCCCGCGCCGCGGCCGCTCGATCCCAGTGTTAACCACGCGCCCCATCGCAAGCAGATCCTTACGCCCGACGAGCGTAAGCTGGCCATTCGCAACGCGCTCCGCTACTTCCCCCCGCGCCACCACGCCGTGTTGGCCAAGGAGTTTGCCCACGAGCTGGACACCTACGGGCGCATCTACATGTACCGCTTCCGCCCCACCTACCAGATGTATGCCAGGCCCATCAGTGAGTACCCCGCGCAGTGCGAGCAGGCCGCGGCCATCATGCACATGATACAGAACAACCTCGACCCCGAGGTGGCCCAGCATCCCCATGAGTTGATCACCTATGGGGGCAATGGGGCGGTGTTCCAGAACTGGGCGCAGTACCTGCTCACCATGCGCTATTTGGCCACCATGCGCAACGACCAGACGCTGGTGATGTACTCTGGTCTGCCGCTCGGGCTTTTCCCCTCGCATCCTGATGCCCCAAGGGTGGTGGTGACTAACGGGATGATGATCCCCAACTACTCCAAGCAAGATGACTGGGAGCGCTACAATGCCCTGGGCGTCACGCAGTATGGCCAGATGACGGCGGGCTCCTACATGTACATTGGGCCGCAGGGAATAGTGCATGGCACTACGATTGCCGTGCTCAATGCGGGCCGGATGCACATGAAGGCGGGCGAGCACGATCTCCGGGGTAAGCTCTACGTCACCTCGGGGCTGGGGGGCATGTCGGGCGCGCAGCCCAAGGCAGGCCGAATAGCCCAGGTGGTGAGCGTGGTGGCGGAGATCAACCCGCAGGCTACCCAAAAGCGCTTCAAGCAGGGGTGGGTCGATGAGGTGATTGACAACCTCGATGCGCTCATCCCGCGTATCCGCAAGGCCGTGAGCAATAAGGAGGTGGTCTCCATCGCCTACCAGGGCAACATTGTGGACCTCTGGGAGCGGCTGGCCGACGAGCATATCCACGTGGACTTGGGGAGCGACCAAACCTCGCTGCACAACCCCTTCTCGGGCGGCTACTACCCTGTCAGCATGACCTTTGAGGAGGCCAATGAGTGCATTGCGGGCGACCCCGAGCGGTTCAAGCGCGCGGTGGAGGATTCGCTCAGGCGCCAGGTGGTGGCCATCAACAAGTGCGCAGCTGACGGCATGTACTTTTTCGACTATGGCAATGCTTTCCTGCTGGAGGCCAGCCGGGCTGGCGCCGACATCATGGCGGCCGACAAGCTTCACTTCCGCTATCCCTCCTATGTGCAGGACATCATGGGCCCGCTCTTCTTCGACTATGGCTTCGGGCCCTTCCGCTGGGTGTGCACCTCGGGCGATCCGAAGGACTTGGCCACCACCGACCGCATAGCACTCGAGGAGCAGCGCGAGATGCTCAAAGACGCCCCCGAGGAAATCCGCTCGCAGCTCAACGACAACATCCACTGGATAGAGCAGGCCGATGCCAATAAGCTCGTGGTGGGTTCTCAGGCCCGCATTCTCTATGCCGACTGCGAGGGCCGCACGCGCATCGCGCGCCGGTTCAACGAGGCCGTCAAGAGCGGGGAGCTGAAGGCCCCTGTAGTCATAGGCCGCGACCACCACGACGTGTCGGGCACCGACTCCCCCTACCGTGAAACGGCCAACATCTACGATGGTTCGCAGTTCTGCGCCGACATGGCCGTGCAAAACTGCATCGGCGATTCCTTCCGCGGGGCCACCTGGGTCTCGCTCCACAACGGCGGCGGCGTGGGCTGGGGCGAGGTCGTCAACGGGGGCTTCGGCATGGTGCTGGATGGCACGATAGAGGCCGCCCGGCGCCTGGAGCGCATGCTCTTCTGGGACGTGAATAACGGCATCGCGCGCCGCAGCTGGGCTCGCAACGATTCGGCCATGTTTGCCATCAAACGCGAGATGGGGCGCACCAGCAATCTGCACGTCACCCTGCCCTACATCGTCGACGACGAGATCATCGACAAGCTCTAGGCCGACCTGGCCCATTGTCCTTCCCGTCCGCCCTTGCGCCGTGTGGCCGTGGGGGCGGACGGTGGTGTTTTGGGCGGGGCGGCGGATGGCTCAGGGGCCAATCTAGTACCCCAGCGTGCTTGGTTTTCTCTGGCTTGCCAAGTTGCCTAGGCCTCCAGCCCCTCTAGGCTCCCCGTGGGGCTTGCCCAGTCGGGGTGGTGGGTGGTGGCAGGGGCGTGCCGCGAGCACGCATGCTTGGTGCGGGGCTTGGGCTATCGCAGGCTCTCGATGGTGGCGCCGTAGCGTGCGGCGAACCAGGCCAGTTCCTCCTCGAGGGTCATGTCGGAGTTGTCGAGAATGACGGCATCCTCCGCGGGGCGGAGCGGGGAGTCGCTGCGGGCGGTATCGAGGGCATCGCGTCGCTTGATGCTTTCGAGAACGTCCTCTATGGCTACCTGCTTCCCGCTGACTGCCAGTTCCTGGTAGCGTCGTTGGGCGCGTATGGCCGGTGAGGCCGTGAGGAAGATTTTGATCTGGGCCTTGGGGAGCACCACGGTGCCGATGTCGCGGCCCTCGAGGATCACATCGCGCGCCCAGGCCAAGGCCTGCTGTTGCTTTACTAGGAATTGGCGCACGCTGGGTATGGCGGCCACCGGGCTCACCCACTTGGCCACTTCGGGCGTGCGGATGAGGGGCTCCACGTTGCGCCCATTGAGGTGGACTGCCCGTTTGGTGCTTTCCGCGGGCTCAAAGGTCACCTTGATGTCCTTAAGCACGGATTCGAGCGTGTCGACCGATTCTGGGATGGGGGCCTCGCGATCCCGTTCGAGCAGCGCGAGGGTTACGGCCCGGTACATGGCCCCCGTGTCTACTAGGGTGAGCTGGTATTGCGTGGCTAGGGCGTGCGCCAGGGTGCTTTTGCCGCAGCCGGCGTGGCCGTCGAGCGCGATCTGAATAGGCTGTTTCATGCTTCTAGTTTGACTAGGGGGTGCTGTGTTTACCAGACGACAGGCCTGGGCGACTGCTCTCCGTAGGGCATAGGGCCCGACTGCATGCGGGGGTTGGCAAATTGCCAGGTTAGGGAGAAGTGGTTGGTGCCGCCGGCGCGGTGGTAGTAGGCGCGGCTGTAGTGGAGCTTGAGTCGGCCGATGTTGATGCCCACGCCCACGCTGAGTCCCTCTACGAAGTAGAGCTTTTCGAGGCCTAGGTCGCTACGTCGCCGGTAGTTGTAGGCCACTTGCAGGAAGAAGTAGCGGGTGGGGGTGATCTCCACGCCCACAATGGGATGCACTAGGATTTCCTGTAGCACTTTTTGCCCCCAGCTGATGCCCTGGGGGGTGTTTTTCTCGGCCACGTTGCCCCGGTAGGAGTCGCCCGGGATGTTGCGGTGTCCCCAGGATTCAAGATTTTGCAGGGTCACTATGAAGCGCAGGGGGGCGTGCTCGAGGGTGTAGCTACAGCCGAGGATGACCTCGAAGGGGGCCCACTCGCGGTGGTTTTGGGCGTAGGGCTTGAGGGTGCCGCCGAAGTTGCGCAGGAGCAGAGAGCAGTCGAAGAGGCGGTTGTTGCTCTGGTAGAGCACTGCGGCGTCGAGGGTGAGGCCGAGGGCCCAATACTGCGCGAGCTGGGAGTAGATGGGGGCGAGGGTGAGGCCGAGGACCCAATGCTCGCCGAGGCGATGGGCGAAGTGGAGGCCCAGGGCCATGTCGAAGGCGGTGAAGGTGCCCATGGCGGCGCCCATGGCGTCGCGGCGCACCATGCGTCCATACCAAACCTGGCGGAGGCTTATGCCTAGCATGCCCAGGGGGTAGAGGTGGTGGAAGTAGCTGGCGTAGTCGTAGTGAATGCCGGCGTAGTAGCGCGACACGCCGACCTCGAACGAGCCGTGGGCTGCTGGCGACATGAGGGCGGGATTGTAGGTGCCTAGTCCAGCTGCGACCTCTTCCGAGATGCTCCCGACCTTGCCGCCCAGCCCGGCCAAGCGGGGCGACATGGGCAGCTCAAGAAAAGCAAAGCTCCCTCGGCCGCCCATTTGGGCTCGGAGTGTCGCGGGCAGGGCTAGGCTGAGCGCGGTCACCAGGCAGGCCAGGAGATACCAAGAGCCTAGACGAGTTGCAGTTCGCTGCAGCAAGGGAAGACGTGGTGTCCAGCGGGCCGCGCGCGCTATTTGGGATACTGACTGGTGGGCGGGGGCAGCGTGCGCAGTGGATGCGTAGCGGGGGCGCGATGTCGAGGAGGTCAATTGCGCGTTGTGTCAGTATGGTGACAATTTGCCACGTAGCTTGAGGTGGTGACGGGCGCGGGGCTGACAAATTGGCTTTGCGCCCGTGGGGGCACTAGGCGCTAGTCTTGGTGTGTTTGATCTTGGGTGTCTTCTTCTTTGTTTTTTTTCAGGCTGTAGATGTCGTTGGCCAGGTGGGGTAGCTGGCGGAAGATTGCCATGCTGCGGAAGAAGTCGCGCACAGGCATGGTGGGCGATCCGATGAGGTTTTCCTTGTTGGTTTTGACGGAGTTGAGGACTCCGGCTTGGGCGCCGATCTGGACCCCGTCGGCGATGGCGATGTGGCCCACCAGGCCCACCTGCCCGCCGAAGACGCAATGCTTGCCGACCTTGGTGGAGCCAGCCACGCCGCATTGGGACGCCATGACGGTGTGGCTGCCGATGGAGACGTTGTGGGCTATCTGGACGAGGTTGTCGAGCTTGACGCCCTCGGCCACGGTGGTGGCGCCCATGGCCGCCCGGTCGATGCAGGTGTTGGCCCCGATTTCAACGTCGTTGCCTATGACCACGTTGCCTAGCTGTGGAATTTTGGTGTAGGAGCCATCGCCCTGCGGGGCGAAGCCGAAGCCATCGGCGCCTATGACGGCGCCGGCGTGGAGGATGCATCGGTCGCCCACCTCGCACTCGTTGTAGATCCGTACGCCTGCATACAGGGTGGTTTCGCTGCCGATATGGGCGTTGTCGCCGACGTAGACCTGGGGGTAGATCTGCGCGTAGTCGCCAATGACGGCATTTTCGCCCACGTAGGCCAGGGCCCCGATGTAGACGTCTTTGCCAATGGAGGCCGAGGGCTCCACCACGGCCCGGGGGTGGATGCCCTTCTTGCGGGGCATCTGCGAGGCCACTAGGGTGAGCAGCTGCGCCAGGGCCCCGTAGGAGTCTTCTACGCGCACGAGGGTGGCCGCAATGGGCGCGGTGGCCTGAAAGCCCTTGTTGACCAAGACGATACTCGACTTCGTGCTATAGATGTAGTGCTCGTATTTGGGGTTGGAGAGGAAGGAGACCATCCCTGGTTGGCCGGATTCTATCTTGGCAAAATCATGGACCTCGCAGTTGGGGTCGCCTTCCACAGTGCCCCCTAGATACTCTGCTATTTCTCTGGCTGTTAGTTTCATGCTGTGGTAACGTATGGTTGGGGTGGGCTTCCCTATCATGCTACGGGGCAAAGGTATAAATTCTACGCTGGGCTTTTGCCTGGGGCGCTGGGTGGCAGAGGCTGCCTCCTGCGCAAATGCGGCAGCCCTGTGGGTGGCACTAGTCGGGCGCGCGGGCAGTCAGGGTGGCACGGGGTGAGCAATTTGGCTTGTTGTTTGTTCTATCATTACCAGCAATCACAATTATTCCCTAGGCCTTCTTGTATGACATGGGGGGCAGAGGTACTTTGGTAGAGAAGATCTATGGATAGCGATTACAATAGCAGTCTCCAAGACAACAATGCAGAGGGCCTGGTGGTGCTGCACGATGCGGACGGGCTGAGCTTTAATTGGGATTACGATGCGGTGGACTTGCCGGATGGTCTTCCGCTCATAGAGCTGCGCAACAACGTGAGCTTTCCCTACACGCTGCTGCCCATTACGATAGGCCGCAAGCGTTCACGCCAGATCATCGAGGAGTTTGGCTCGTCGAATGGGCTGATAGCCATTGTGACCCAGCGCAACGCCCTGGAGGAGAATCCCAAGCCGAGTGGGATGTATCGAGTGGGCACCATGGCGCGCATCCAGCGGGTGCTGGAGGGGCAGAATGGGCAGATGGCCATCATGGCTTTGGGGATACAGCGCATTAAGATCGTCAAGTTTCTCCAGGAAAAGCCCTACTTCGTGGTGCAGGCCAAGGCCTACCCCGAGCATGAGGCGGACTTCAAGAGTCAGCCCATGGAGATGCAGCTCGATGTGCTGCGTCACCTCGACGCTGACCTCTCGGAGCTCACGGGCGACCGGATGCGCAATGTGCTGGCCTTCCCCTTTTTCAAGAACAAGCCCGAGAGCTATGTCAATGTGCTCTCGCACCGGCTTCCCATTCCCCTCGAGGAGAAGCAGAAGCTGCTGGAAGTGAGCGACTACGCCGAGCGCATCACGCTGCTCCAGGAGCTCATCTCGCGCGAGATTCAGACCCTCAATCTCCAGAAGGAGATCCAGGAGCGCACGCAGCATAAGCTCGACAAGCAGCAGCGTGATTTCATTCTCCAGCAGCAGCTTGGGGTCATCCAGGAGGAGCTGGGCACTACCCCAGGGACGGGCGATGCCGATAAGCTGGAGAAGAAGGCCAAGCGGCTCAAGCTCTCCAAGGATGCCCGGGAGGTGTTCAATCGCGAGCTCGACCGGCTGCGCCAGATGAACAGCATGTCGCCCGACTACTCCATCCAGCTTTCCTACTTGCAGTTCTTCACCGATCTGCCTTGGGCCAAGTTCTCCAAAGACAACTATGACCTGAACTACGCCCAGCAATGCCTGGATGCCGACCACTATGGCCTAGAGAAGGTGAAGGAGCGCATCCTGGAGTTCTTGGCCGTGCTGAAGCTGAAGAACGACCTCAAGTCGCCCATCATCTGCCTCTACGGCCCTCCGGGGGTGGGCAAGACCTCGCTGGGCAAGTCGATAGCCAAGGCCCTGGGGCGCCAGTACACCCGCGTGTCGCTCGGGGGGCTGCACGACGAGGCAGAGATCCGCGGCCACCGGCGTACCTACGTGGGGGCCATGCCGGGGCGCATCCTGCAGTCGCTCCGCAAGGTCAAGACGGCCAATCCCGTGTTTGTGCTTGACGAGATCGACAAGGTGACCTCCAATATGATGGGCGACCCGGCCTCGGCTCTCCTCGAGGTGCTAGACCCAGACCAGCGCAATAGCTTCTACGACAATTACCTAGAGACCGAGTTTGACCTCTCCAACGTGCTCTTCATCACCACGGCCAACGACATCAGCACCATTGCCCCCCCTCTGCGCGACCGCATGGAGATGGTGGAGGTGACGGGCTACATCGTGGAGGAGAAGATTGCCATAGCGCAGCGACACCTGATACCCAAGCAGCTGGCGGCGCACGGGGTGCAGCGCGAGCAGTTTGCTATGTCCGATGCGCTGGTGAGCCGGGTGATCAGTGACTACACGCGGGAGAGCGGCGTGCGCCGTCTCGACCAGGTAATCGCCAAGCTCGTGCGCCAGCAGGCCAAGCGCATTGCCATGGGCGAAGCGTACAACGTGGACCTCACGGCCGACGACGTGCGGGAGCGGCTCGGCGGTCCCACCTTCTTGCCAGATACCTATGAGGGGCATGCCGATGTCGGCGTGGCCATCGGGATGGCCTGGACCAGCGTGGGCGGTGATATCCTCTACATCGAGTCATCCATGGCCCCAGGGAAAGGCACCCTCTCCCTGACGGGTAACTTGGGCAACGTGATGAAGGAATCGGCCACCATTGCCTTTGAGTACATCAAGGCCCATGGGGAACAGTTTGGGATCAACGTGCAGGATTTGGCCGAGAAGAATGTCCACGTGCATGTGCCGGAGGGGGCCATTCCCAAGGATGGGCCCTCGGCTGGGGTCACCATGATTACCTCTATCCTCTCCTGCCTCACCCACCAGCCCCCTACACCAGGCATTGCCATGACCGGCGAGACCACTCTGAGGGGCAAGGTGCTCCCGGTGGGCGGCATAAAGGAGAAGATTCTTGCGGCCAAGCGCGCCAACTTGCTCCACATTGTGCTTCCCCGGGATAACCAGAAGGATATCGAGGAGATTAAGCCCATCTACATCGAGGGTCTTCGCTTCGATTACATCGATACAGTGGACGATTTAGTGACTATCATGTTCCCCGATATCAAGCTGGGCACTCCCGCTGAGGCCTAGGGGTACTTTTTGCCCATGGGGTCTTGGCGGTGCGTGGTGAGGACCTTCTGTTTTTCTGCTTACCAGTGGATAGGTGTCTGGACTCGCAGGGGCGGGCATCTATCTGCTGTTTAGATTTCCTACCTTTGCCCGGTGGCCTCTGGGAGGTGGTCTCCTAGGGGCCAAGTAGGAGGTCTACCATGTGGTTCTATCGCCATGCGCTGCGCCCGTTCTTTTTCCTCATGCCGCCTGAGGCCGCGCACCATTTTGTGCTCAGCCTCATCCGCTTACTCTTCAAGCTTCCTGGGCTGGGGTGGTGTTTTCGTTGCGCGCTACTCTACGCGCCAAGGGAACTCCGTCGGACATACTTCGACCTCCCCTTTCTCAACTTGGTAGGACTCCCTGCGGGCTTCGACAAGCAGGGGCAGCTGCTGGATAAGGCTCGTAATTTGGGTTTTGGCTTCATGGAGGTTGGTACGGTGACCCCTCGGCCGCAGCCCGGCAACCCTAGGCCACGGATGTTTCGGCTACCGCTCGATGGCGCGCTCATCAATCGCATGGCGTTTAACTCCCATGGGGTAGACCGTGTGGCCAAGCGCCTGGCGCGTCGGCGTCGATATAGCATCCCGGTGGGGGGCAACATTTCCAAGAACACCGCCACCCCCAATGAGCAGGCATCCCAAGATTATTTGGTCTGCTTCCGTGCGCTCTACCCTTTGGTGGACTATTTTGCGCTCAACATCAGTTGCCCCAATGTGCACGACCTCCGCGGTATGCAGGATGAGCAACACCTGCGTGAGCTGCTCACTGCGCTGACCCAGGAACGCGCACGCCAGCACCTTTACCGCCCCATGCTGCTGAAGCTTGGTCCCGATGCCAGCTCCGAATCGCTCCAGCGTACGTTGGCACTGGCCTTGGAGCTTGGCGTAGATGGCTTCATAGCCTCCAACACGACGGCGCAGCGCGAGGGGCTGCGTACACCCGCAACGGCTGTAGAGACCATGGGTACCGGGGGGCTGAGTGGGGCGCCGCTGCACGCCAAGGCCGTTGCCCTTGTGAAGGCTATCCGTGTGGCAGTAGGCCCTCGTCCCCTGATTATAGGCGTGGGCGGGATAAGCAATGGCCCTGAGGCCCTTGAGATGCTGCAGGCGGGGGCGAACCTGCTCCAGGTGTTTACTGGCTATATCTATGGTGGGCCGGGTGTTGTCCGCAGTATCAACAAGTACCTCTACGCCCACCAGGCGGAGATTCCCGATTGGGGAACGTGCTAAAAGCGCAGGTGGGTGCTGAGGTGTACCATCCAGTGGTTGAGCGTCGGGTCTTTCCCCAGGGGAAAAGCCTTGGCAAAGTCCAGCTGTAGGTAAAACCGGCTGGCTTGGAATGCGGTGCTTAGCCCTGGGGCAACGATGCACAGCGCTGGAGTCTGGTCGAGGAGCAGGGCTGCGTCCAGAAATAGCGAGGGGGCTATGTATCCGTTGGCAAACCAGCCGAAGTTGGCTGAGAGGAGTAGTGCGTGCGTGGTGAGGAGGGCTCGCTCTGCGTAGCCCCGCAGGGAATTGGCTCCGCCGAGCTGAAATTGGTCGAGGCGCCCTCGTAGCCGGGGGCCATGGGTAAACGCTTGGTAGTAGTAGTTGCCTTTGACCCCCGCCCGCAGCTCGTGCCAAGGTAAGGGCCAACACCACGCCAGGTGCCCTTCGAGCTGGAGTAGCTGGCTGTTGTCGTAGCCCGACTGGGTGCGTAGGGCGTATGCCGTGCCGATGCGAATGGATTGCCCTAGGGGCCAGGAGAGGTCGTAGCGCGTGCGGGCATATTGGTAGCCTAGCGCAATGCAATTGCCCTTGGTGCTGACCTTGCGGGCTGGGTCGCTTGGTGCGTAGTAGCCTGCGCGTAGCAACTCGTAGCTGAGCCGGAGTGTATGGAAGCGCAGCGGAGTGAAGGTAAGCCCCAGCGAGGCCGCAAAGCGCAGCTCTGAGGTGTCGCGGCGTTGCCAGCTGATGGCGGCTTCCACGCCGAGTGGACTGCGCGCTATGTGTGGATACTGCGCTTGGACCGAGAGGTCCATTTGCGTTTTCTGCGCTATTTGCCATGTGAGCCACACCCGCTCCCCCTGATGCAGCAGATTGACTAGCTGGAGGTCGGCTTGGCCCTCAAATCTCACGCCGCGTTGCCCTTCTGGGGCAGGGGTCATGGCGATGCTACCTTGGGCCGTACTGGCGCGTCGAGAGGTCAGATAGAGGTGTAGCCGTACCCCCTTGGGAAGGAATTCCACGATAGGTTTCCCTTGTTGAGCCACAAAGGGCAAGTCGTCTACTGCCGCCTCGGCGAACGCCACGAGGTCGCCTGGGATCGGGGCGCCAATGCGCAGTCCAAGACGGCGCAGCAGCGCGGACTTGGCGACGCGATAATCGCCGTGGAGTTCAACGCCTAGCAGGGTAGGATGGATTTTCCCACGGGCAATGACGATCTGGGCAGTTGCAAGCCTTCCCTCCTCCGGCAGGAGGCGCACGGTGAGCAGGTCGGTTGGGGAAAGCGAGTCCGCAAAAACCTTTGCGTAGAGTGCCGCAACTCCCTGGGCGTTGTGGGCTGTGAGGGGACGCTGGGTCGCAGTGTCAATGCGGCCATAGGGACCCACAATAGTGCCTAGCTGGTAGCATGGCCCAGCGGTGAGCTTGTAGTGACCCCGTGGGTTTTGGGGCAGCGAAAGTTTGGCCTGGAGAAAGCCTGCACGCTGCAAGCATGCGCGCAGGGAGTCGCAATAGTGGGTGGCTTGGGCAGAATCGCTGGGGAGCGCGATGAAGAACGCATTGTCGCCATCGTGGGCCGTTTCGTGCGACTCGTAGGCCATGGGTGTACGGCCGCTGTCGAGCGGTGGCATGGCCGCAGTATAGCTCGTAGGACTTGGTTTGGGCGTTGCCCCGAGTCTGCTGATGCTTTCCGGGACGGGGTCGCCTGCGTTGAAGCTCACGGCGAGGTAGGCCGTCTGCGCTATGCTTGGAGCGGGGGCGAGACTTCCCAGGAGCAAGAAGAGTCCGCAGAGGAGTACACGCAATAAGTACTCCCTGCCTTGGACCGGAATGCCTACGCGCGCAGTGTAGGGAGGAATGACCTTTCCCAGTCGCTGCGGTTTTGGCCTGATGTACCCCAGGCATTTTATTGCCGGCCAGGGGAGGGCAGTGTGTGGGTGGAGCGTGGAGTGGGGGCTATTCGAGCTGAAACCCCTGCTTGCGCAGGAAGGCCATGAGTTTGGCTGAGGTTTCGGTGTAGAGAGCCTCAGGGTAGCGTAGGTTGGTGAAGAGCTGGGCAAAGTTGCTACAGCCAGCCTCCTGGGCGGCCTTTCGATTGTTGGGGTTGGTGTCGATGTCGTGGTAGAGAGCCAAGAGCTGCGAATCGTCAGGATCGAAGTAGGTGTCCTTGTGGAGCACAGCTTCCTTTGGGAGGCGCTCGGTGAGGCCAGGATGCTCATCGGGGTAGCCTAAGCAGATGGCGGTAACTGGTAGGGAGAGCGTAGGGAGTTGCAGCAGGTCGGCAAAGGCCTGGGGATTGTAAAGCGGAGTGCCGAGGAAGCAGAGCCCCAAGTTCTTTTCTTCGGCTGCCACGGCGATGTTTTGTGCGCAGAGCGCAGCATCGACTATGGCACTCAGCAGGCCGAGCAAGTTGCCGTAGCCTGGTTTGGCCTCTGAGAGCAGGCACCAACGGGAGAACCGGTGCAAGTCGGCGCAAATGGTCAAGTGGAGCTGCGTAGTATCGAGGATAGGCTGCCCGAGGTGGAGCGGCTTGAGCTTGGCCATCATGGCCCTATCGGTGGTGGCCATGATGGAGTAGGCCTGCATATTGGCCGTGTTGGAGGCCCGGATGCCTGCGTTGACCATGTAGTCGACATCCGCCTGGGGGATCGGCTTGTGGAGGAATTTCCTGATGCTGCGGTGCTCGAGTAAATGCATAGGCCGAGTGCTGAGAGTTGAAGGGTATGTGGGGAGGATTACTTGATGTCTTTGAACACTACGGGGATAGTGGTGAGGTTGGCGTAGTCCTCGCCGGCCTCGCGCATGTCATCGTCATCGGGCTCGAGCCACCATTCGATGCAGGTCTCGTGGCCTTGCTCGGCGATGGCCTCGATACGGGCGATGAGCTCCATGAAGATCTTCGATGTGGCCGTGTTGAAGTAGGCGAGCTTGAACCTGAGGATGGTTTTCTCGCAGGGGGCGTTTCCGTAGGCGGAGAGCCAATCGATGATAGGCCCGTAGAACTCCGTGACGTTCTCTGGCATGGAGGCTCCCTGGATGCGCATTATGCCCGTCGAGGGGTCGAAGTGTATATACGGGGTCACCCGCGTGGCCTCGTATTCGAGCGTTTCTAATTTTTCTTGGAAAGGTGTTACCATAGTCGTGTTCTCCGTTATGCTAGGATCGCATGCAGCTACTTGGGCGGGCAGTGCCCCGTAATGAGTGGGGGCACTACGCGTAGCAGGTCGTTGACCTATTGCCTTGGCTGCCAAAATGAGTACTCACACTGTGGTGTACTTCACACCAATGCGCGAATTTACTAAAATGTTTACGACATCCTAGGCCACCAGGGCTTTTGTGGTAGCCTTCGCGTCCCCCGCCCCCTGTTCCTTGGCCACCCAGGAGTGGCCAGGGAGGCCTACTGCTGCTTGGCCTGGTTGATTAGCCCATCGGCCTCACTATTGGCCTTGTCCAAGATCTGCTGCACCTGGGCCTGGGCTTCCTTCAGCACTCTATCGGCAGCCAGCTTGGCGGCGGCCGCTGCCAACGGGCCTTTGGCCTTGGCGGCTTCTACCAGCTCGTCAGCCTTTTTCTGCGCTTCCGCTAGCAGGGCATCGGCCTTGGCCTGGGCCTCGGCCCTGAGCTGTGCTGCCTTGGCTTGGGCTTCCTCCAGGGCCTTATTGACCGTTTCTTTCGCCTGCTGCTTGACCTCCTCCACTTTCTGCTGCACTAGCTGCTTGGCACTGGCCACCATATCTTGGCCTAGCGACACGCTCACCTTGGGATCGGTCACCTTGCCTGTCACATGCACTATCACGGGCAGCTTAGCCGGCAGCTGTGTACCCGGTATGAGCTTGCTGAGTCCCTGCTGCATGAGGTCAGAGGCCTTACCCAGCAGCGCGGTGGGCACATGGAGATCCATCTTGTAGTCCACGTCCTGCTCTAGGCTCACGCTTCCCTCCATGCCGGCATCGATGCCCTTTAGGCTCGTGGTAAAGTGCTCGCTGCTCAGCACGCCATTACGCATGCTGAAAGGGAGTTTGAAATCCTCTAGGGTGGGGTGGGTGAGCATGTCATTCTGGAGAACAGCCCCTAGCTTCTGGAAGGTGGGCGAGCCCACGATGGAGAGGGCATTGGTGGAGAGCGTGCCATCGGCGTTGAGCGACATGAGGTCAGGGGTGAAGCTGGAGCTCAGGGCGCCCTTGGCCCCGAGCGATAGGCTCACGTCGCCCTGTAGATGCTCTAGGATCGGAAACGACTTGGCCAGCGTGGTGAAGGTGGTCACCACTTGCTTGAGCTCAACGTGGTGGAGCTGGGCGGTCACGTCCATGGGGTAGGCGGCAGTATCTTGGAAATTGAGTTCACCCCTTACGTCCATCCGGCCGCCCATAGCCTGCGCGGCCACCTGCTCTAGCCAGAGCTTTCCCGAGGCCAGTCGGAAGGCCCCCTTGACGTTGGAGGCCGCGATATTCTGGAAGAAAAGGGAGTCTACGCCTGCATTGAAGGTGAAGTCGATACGACGAGCCGCTGCCAGGTTGTCTTTGCTGGTGGTGGCAGAGGTGTCGCTGGCTGGCTTTTGGGCAGCCGCGTCACTAGCCGGGGCACTGGCCTTGGTGGCAGGGAAGAGCTCATTGAGGTCTACGCGGTGAGCCTGCATGGCCAGCGTTCCCTTGACTGTCCCTTGGCTGAGCAGGTAGGGCAGGAAGTCCCGTAGGCCACCCTGGAGCTTGACGTCGCTGCGACCCGCTTGGGCCTGTAGCTGGTTTACCTCCACCTGCTTGGGCGAAAGGGTCAAGTGGAGCTTCTCTACGTGTACTGGCAGGGCCAGTACTTTCTTGAGAACCACTTGGGTTAAGTCGACCGTGCCCTCTAGCCTACACTCCTCGTAGCGTTTGGCATCCACGAGCGATTTACTGGCCGCCAGGTCGGCCTGGAGGGCCAGCTTGCCCTGTAGCTCCATGCTATCGAGAGGCAAGGCCTCTTTGAGTTCACCAAGCTCCACCTTGGCATCGGCGTGTGCGGCCAGCGTCAGGTCGCGCTTGAGCTGCGTAGCCTTGGCCTGGAGCGTCAGGTGATTGGCTCCCATGCTTGCAGCCAGACGGCGCAGGTTGACCACGCTCCTGTCGAGATCCTTGCCATCGTAGTCCACCAGCAGGTCTACCCCGATCTGCTCCACACGCTTGGGGAGCGCAGGGAACTGCAAGAAGGCCTTATCGATCATGAGCTTGAGCTGCGCATTGGGCATCTCCTGCTCGTGCATGACGCCCTTTACCCACCCCGCGAGCTGCAGCACCCCGCCCGTTTGCACATCGGCCAGTCCCCGCTTGTAGAGGGCCGGCACGAGCGAGAGGAGGGTCTTAAAGTCCGTCTTGGTGGTCTGGAACGTCAGGTCAGTCACCACGCTGTCCTTGGGCAGGCCCACTTGGCCCGCGAACTGCAGGCCGAAATCGTTGAGTTTTAGCTCGTTGTCTTGGAGTACGAAGCGCATCTGCGCCAAGTCGGCATCTACCTTCGCCCCGAAGTGTAGCGCAACATCCTTGGCCCACTGCACGCCACCACTCTTAAAGTTGGCCTGGGGCACATCTAGCGCCATCTTCAAGATGCTGCGGGCTGCGTTGAGTTTGCCCGAAAGGAGGAAATCCAGATCGCGCGCCGAGGCATCTATGCCCGTGCTATCGTCCTGGTAGCGTAGGCACGCCTTGACGATCCTGAGCTCCTGGAGATTGAGCCCAATATGGCTACTGGCGGTGTCGTTTTGGGGTTGCGTTTGCTCTTGGGCAGTGGCATCGGTGGGCTTCACGATAGCCCAGTTCACCTGGCCTAGGGCGTTCTTCTGGGCGTGGGCGTAGGGGTGGTCGAGCAGGATCGAGTGGACCTCGATATTGTCCAGGTGGAAGAGTGAGCGGAGATTGACCTCTACGGCCAGGCGGTCGAGCGCTGCCAGCGTGTCCTGCGTAAAGGGCTCAGGGCCCATGACCACCGCCTTGTCCAGCGATACGTAGAGGCGCGGGAAGCGCCGGAGGAGCGAGATGTGCAAATCCTCAAACGACACCTTGGCCTGGAGTCGCGCGTTGAGCTGCGACTGCACGAAACGAAGAACCTGGGGCTTAAACGCCAGCGGGAGCACTATGGCCAGTAGCAACACGAGCCCGACCAGGCTGCCTAGCCCGATGAGGGTCGCCTTGATTGCACGTTTCATGGCTGACTTTGACTTTGAATCTATACCACGCCTATCCGCCCGCGAAGATACACCAATTCTGCTCTATCCTACTCCTACGCCAGAGCCCTAGCCCTTTGACCTGCCTACAGATTCACTACCTTTGCCCCGCGGCGGGGCACACTTGGACTAGTAGCCCGCGTAGTCATACCATCATGGAGCTAAATCTTTCAGTGGAAGAACTCTTGGAGGAGCTCAACGTCTCAATCACCATCACCGACCGTGAGGGCAACATCATCTACCTTAACCAGGCCTCGGCGAAGGTCAACGCTGGTGGTGGGGGTAAGCAGCTTGTGGGGCAGCAGGTGCGAGCCTGCCACAATGAGCACTCCCGGGCCATCATTGAGATGCTCATGGAAGGCCAGACCCACGTCTACACCATCGACAAGCGCGGCCAGCACAAGCTCATCTACCAGACCCCCTGGAAAAAGAACGGTCAGGTTCAAGGCCTCATCGAGTTTTCCATGGTGCTCCCCGACAACATGCCCAACTACGTCAGGAGCTAGCCTGGCTTCCCGGCGCCCCTCAAGCCTACGCAGTGGACTCCTCGGGGGCACGCGCCAGGTGGTGCGCTAGCTGGTCGAGTGCTGTCGGCCGCAGGTGCGCCTCCAGCCCAGCTTACGGCTACGGGGGCCTGTGGGGCGGTTCGTGCCGCGTGGCTACTGCCAGCCCACGGGTCACGATGGATGCTCCCACAGCCTACTCTAGGCGTGCAGCTAGCCCAAGGGCATAGGGTAACGGAGCGCAGCGAGCCTTCTCGTATGCGCGTTGTCCAATAATGTCTTTCTAGCGACCTTCTAGCCCCGCGTAGCCACCGCTCAGAACAGCGGGCTGAACAAGCGGGCCACGGCCTGGGCGAGCCGCTCGGGCCAGCGGCGCTGCCCCCATTCCACAGGGCTTACCCGGTGGCTCTGCAGCGCGTTGTGGATGAACTCCTCCTCGAGTTGCCGCGTGATGGCCGCGTCGTAGATGAAGGAGCAGACCTCGAAGTTGTTCTCAAAGCTGCGGATATCCATGTTGGCCGAGCCGACCGTGGCCAGAGTGCCGTCAACGAGGATGACCTTTGAGTGGTTGAAGCCATTTTTAAACAGATAGACCTGCACCCCGGCCTCCAGCAAGGTGCCAATGTAGCTCTTGGTGGCCTTGTTTACCGCTGCGCTGTCGCTCTTGGAGGGCAGCAGGAGTTTCACGTCCACCCCGCTCAGGGCCGAGGTGCGTAGGGCCGTCAGGATGCTCTCGTTGGGGATGAAGTAGGGCGTGGTGATGTAGATGTAGCGTTGGGCCTTGGCTATGGCCACGAAGAAGGCATGCATGATGGAGGCCCAGTCGCTATCGGGGCCGCTGGCCGCCACCTGGATCTTCACGTTCTCTCCCAGCGGCTTGGGCATCACATAGGGGTAGGTGTCGGCCCTGGGGGGCTCATCGCGATTCACGAAGTCGTAGTCCTTGAGCACGATGCGGTGCAGTGGTAGGACGGCAGGCCCCACGATGCGCAGCTGGGTGTCGTGCCAGGGGCCCAGATTGCGATCCCCCAGCACGTATTTTTCTGCAATGTTCATCCCGCCCATGTGGGCCACCTGCCCATCGACAACGACGATCTTCCGGTGGTTGCGGTAGTTCACCTTGCTTGAAAGCCACGGGAAAAACACCCGCTGGAAGGGCTTAGCCCGCACGCCCCCGGCCTCCAGCCGGCGCACGAACCTTTTGGGTAGCATGAAGCTGCCTACATCATCGTAAATCAACACCACCTCCACGCCCGCCTGCGCCTGCGCAATGAGCACCTCCGCCACAGCCTGGCCAATCGAATCGGCCGAGAAGATGTAGAACTCCATGTGGATAAATCGCCGCGCCTGCCTGAGATCCTCGAGCAGGGCGGTGAAGGCCTCCTGCCCGCTGTGGTAGACGCTCACCTGGTTGCCCCGAAAAATCGGGGAGCTGTCGTTGTTCACCAGCAGCCGCGCCACGTGGAGGTTCTCCTGCACACTCGGGGGCAGCGCCGAGGCCTGCTGCACCGAGCAGGTCACCGGCGCCAGCTCCGCGGCCACGTTCGACACGTTGATCTGGGGCTTGTGCTTGTAGAGGTGTTGCCGCCGCAGATTCCGCCCGAAGAAGATGTAGAACACCATCCCCCCCACGGGCAGCAGCACCAGCACGAGCACCCAGAGCAGCGCCTTGGTGGGGTTGTGGTTGTCCAAAATGACAATCAGCACCGTCACCGCGATGGTCAGCGCGTAGACCACCGTGACCACGCTGCTCCAGCTCGCCGTGAAGCCGATGATGTCAGCCAACGTGTACCCCTTGTGTCACCCCCGTCATGCTACTGGGCCGCAGGCCGCGCGAAGGCCTGCTCAAGCTGCTCGCGGAGCGCACCCGGGATGCGCACGGGGCGGCGGCTCTGCCTGTCGATAAAGGCCATGTTGGTCTGCGCAAAGAGCACCAGCGACCCATCGCGGGCCTGCTCAATGTTGTACCCGAAGATCATTGAGGCCCCGGCGTATTGCCACACACCCGTCACTATATCCAGCACATCGTCGTAGTGGGCTGCCTGACGGTATTTCAGGTGCATCTCCCGCACGGGCATCATCACCCCCTGCTGCTCCATCTCGTTGTATACCACGCCAACAGCCCGCATCGCCTCGGTACGCGCCACCTCGAGGTACTGACCGTAGTTACCATAATACACGTAGCCCATGGCATCGGTCTCCCCATAGCGTACCCGTATGCGCGTAGTATGCACCATGCGCAGCGCACGCACATCCCCACCATATAGTTCCTGATGGCTATACTCCATTTACTCCTCCTTATATCGAGGCTTTGCAGCCCCCTCGCACGCCGCGAAGGTAACGATTATACGCAAGCGTCATGCGGCAATGTCGCAGAAAATCCGTAAAATTGCCAGCGGATCTCTTCGGGCTCTGGGGCCGTATGGCGTTGCGCTGACCCTGCCCCGCCCGACTGAAAAAAAGCGTAGACTGTATGCATAGGCGTGGTATCTTGGTAGCTGTGGCGCTTTTACTCAGCACGATGCTCTGGGGGCAGGGTACCATCTCCATCAAGGAGATAGACGGGCGCGCCGACCGCACCCCCCGGCGCAATCTGATCCACGTGGCCGTCCCGCTCCTCACCATCGCGCCCGACTCGCGGGCTGCCGGCATGGGCGATCTTGGCGTGGCCACCCAGCCCGACGTCAATAGCCAGCACTGGAACCTGGCCAAGTACGCCCTCGTCCCCACCCGATGGGGCGTGAGCCTCTCCTACGTCCCCTGGCTGGCCCACCTCAAGGCCAACATCAACCTGATGTACCTCGCGGGCTACTACCGCATCGACGATTGGCAGGCCGTCTCCGCCTCCGTACGCTATTTTGCCCTGGGCACCATGCAGTTCACCGACTATGAGGGCCGCATCATGCAGACGCACAACCCCAACGAGTTCGCCATCGACCTAGGCTACTCCCGCCGCTTCATCGACGACTTCACGGGCGGCGTGGCCTTCCGCTTCATCCGCTCCGACCTCACCGGGGGCTACGCCCAGAACAACTCCATCGGCTCCGCGAAGGCCGGCATGTCCTACGCTGCCGATGTCGCCCTCTACTACCAGCGGCCCTTTGAAATCAGGAAAATCCCCATGGAGATGGCCTTTGGCCTAGCCTTCACCAATATGGGCTCTAAGATCTCCTACAACGATGTCTACAAGAGCTTTATCCCCATCACACTCCGCGTGGGCGGCCGCTGCTCCATGATGCTCGACCAGTATAATCTCCTATCCCTCAACCTCGAGGCCTCCAAGCTCATGGTGCCCACGCCGCCCCAGCGCAACATCCAAGGCGACATCATCCGAGGAAAAGACCCCGATGTGGGCGTGGTCACGGGCATGTTCCAGTCCTTCTACGATGCCCCTGGGGGCTTCAGCGAGGAGTGGCACGAGGTCTATTGGGGCCTGGGGCTCGAATACTCCTATGCCCGACAGTTCGCCCTCCGGGGGGGCTACTTTTTTGAACACCAGAGCAAGGGGGGCCGCCAGTACGTCACCCTTGGCCTCGGAGTGAGCTACAACGTTTTCACCCTCGATGCCTCCTACCTCATCCCCACGGCCGGCTTCAATAGCCCATTGGCCCACACCGTGCGCTTCTCCCTGATGGTCAACTTCAAGAAACCTGAAAAGAAATCCTCTTCCGAGGTCGAAGAGTAGTGCTGATTGAATGAAAGGTATACGCTATGGCGGTTAGTTCTCCCTTTAGGGTTGGTTTTGGCTACGATGTGCATCGCCTGGTGGGGGGGCGGCGCTTCCTGCTCTGCGGAGTGGAGGTCACGAGCGATTTTGGCCCCCTGGCGCACTCCGATGGTGATGTCTGCCTCCACGCGCTCTGCGATGCCCTCTTGGGTGCTGCCGCGCTCGGCGATATCGGCCACCACTTCCCCGACACCAGCCCCGAGTTCGCCGGGATTGCCAGCAGCAACCTGACCCACCGCACCCTGGCCATGGTGCAGAAGGCCGGCTGGGCGGTGGTCAATGTCGATATGACCCTCCTGCTCGAGCGGCCCAAGATCGCCCCCTACGTCCCTGCCATGCGCGCCCAGGTGGCCGAGTTGCTCTCGGTGCCCCAAGAGGCCGTGAGCCTCAAGGCTACTACCAGCGAAGGCATGGGGTTTGTAGGCAGCGGAGACGGGGTCGCATGCTATGTGGTCGTCCTGCTGCAGCGCGGCTAGACCAGCTTTTTCCCCAGGGCCTCCAGCCATGCTACGTGCCACTGCTTGTCGAGCGCACCTCCCCGCGATGCGAGCCTGTAGGTTGCTGCTCCCCCTTGCCCTGCTTCTCGCCCCGAGTCTCCTCGGCGCCCAGCTGCCTGCGGGCTACCACTGGCAGCTCCTTTACCGCGCCGATGACTCCCTGGTCTACCAACTCCGTGTAGACCGCTACGCGCTCGACACCCTGTCCGACACCTACCGGGGGGTTGCGTTGGTAAGCCCCAGGATTGCGGGCGCCTACGAGGACCTGAAGGTTGGCACGCCGGCCCTCCCCTGGATCTCGCTCCGAGTCGATGGGGTGGGGGAGAACCCGCGCGTCCACCTCCTGGAGTCGGATTTCCGGCCACTGGCCCAGATGCCCGTTAGGCCCTCGTACGGGGCCCTGAGTGCCAATGCGCGCCGCGACACCCTCACCTTCCGCTATGGCCCGGCCTATGTCTCCTCCTCGCCCTATCCGGCGTCCCCTGTGGCCGTGGGCTCAAGCTTCAACTTTAGGGGCACGCTGAGTTCTTCCCTCCGCCTTTGCCCTTTCCGCTTTGTGGGTCGCGGAGATCTCCTTTCGCTCTCCCGCACCACCACCGTGGCCATAGCCTGGGATGCCCACCCCGCCACCCACAGGCCGCCCCGCACCCAGCGCCCCAGCGAGCCAGGTTCGCATACGCCCCTGCAGGGGGCCCAAGGCAACGGCAGCGCGCAGATGCTGGTGGTGGTCCCCGAGGAACTCCAGGGGGCACTGACCAGCTACCTCCATTTCAAGCGCATGCAGGGCCTCCAGGTGGAGGTACTCCCCTTCGGGGCGCCTGGTAGCCCGCTGCCCGTGCACGACACCACCACCCTTAAGGCCGCCATCCAGGCACGCTATCAGGCGCACCCCCAGCTGCGCTACATCCTTCTGCTGGGCGACTTTCAAAAGCTCCCCTCGCTTCGTCGACAAAGCTATGGCGGAGGTAGCGAGAGCGACGTGGCCTACGGGCGGCTTGCGGGAGCTGATGCCGTCAACGATGTCTACGTGGGGCGCCTCCCGGCTCGCACGCCCGATGAGCTCAGCATGATGCTCAAGCGCACTATCTACTATGAGTCGCAGCTACCCACCACCGACACCTGGCCCTTGGCGTCTCTGGCGGTAGCTAGCGCCGAGTTAGGCACGGGGTATGCCAACCGCACCGATGCCCAACATGCCCGCTACCTGCTCGACATCCTCAGCAACGGCGGCTTCCCTCAAGGCCAGCTCCTCACCCCCCCCAACAGCGCAAGCAACGTGCCAACCGAGCAGGTTGTAGAGGCCGTAGAGTCCGGGCGCGGCACCCTCTTCTACGTGGGGCACGGCGTGCAGACGGGGTGGCTTACCTCCAGTCTCTTCACCCCCGCTGTCCTGCAGCTCCGCAACCTAGGGCGCTGCCCCATCATCTTCTCTGCTTCCTGCGACAATGGCATCCCGACCCCGGCCCCGAGCTTTGCCGAGGCCTGGCTCCAGGTCCCCCAAGGCGGCGGTGCGCTCGCATTTACCGGGGCCAGCGACCAAATCTACTGGGTCGAACCCATGCGCGCCCAGGAAGCCATTGCCCAGCGACTGGCCATGGGGTCCAAATGGCATCGTGCGCTCACCCTAGGGGAACTCTTCTACGAGGGCACTAAAGCCATGCTCCTCACCTTTCCCAACGTGGAGGCCCGCCTTACGGCCAATGTGTGGAATCTCTTCGGCGACCCCACCCTGCGGGTGCAGTGCGCACCCAGCACCGCCCTCAGCGCCAAGTCCATGCTCTCCCCAGGGCCTACCGAGCGCTACTACATGGTGCAGGGCCTGCCCGATAGCACCTGCGTGACCGTCTGCGTGCGCAGGCAACACACCGCGGTAGCCTACGTCTCGGCCTACGTCCGCCAGGGCGTAGCCTGCGTGCCGCTCCCCGACCTCCAGGAGGACGACACGCTGGAGGTCATGGCCTACCACGCCAACGCCCGCCCCTGGCATCAGGAGGCCATCCCCGTGCGCAGTGCCTCCCAGAGCCGCATTGAGTTCGAGGTGCCCCTGGCCCAGCGTATCCTAGAAGACAGCCAGGGCGTCCCGCTCCCCGAGCCCCTCGTCAAACTCCAGCTGGGCTATCGGAATGCAGGGCACGCGCCCATCCCAGCGGGCACACAGGTACAGGCCTGGCTTGCCGACCGAGCGGGCTACAAGCTCACCCCCATCCCAGCCACCCTGCCCGAGCTCCCCGTGGGCGGCGTAGGGTCAGAAAAACTAGAGTTCACCTTCCCGGCCTCCGTGGCAGCTAAGCATCAGGGGCGCCTCACGCTGGAACTCGTGGCATTCGATGACCAGCACGTGCTGGGCTGGCTCAGGATGCCCCTCATCGTTGCGCAAAATGACTTCTTCCTGGCTTCCTCCGCTCTCCTGCGCGATGGCAATGCCGACGGCCAACTTTCCGCTGGCGAGTCAGCCACGCTGGCCCTCCGGCTACACTACCGGGGCCAGCAGTCGCAGACGATAACCCGTGCTGAACTCACCATCGCTGGAGAGCCCACCATAGCTATCCCCGCGAAGGCGCTAGGAGGCCCCTTTGCCCCCCGAGATCAGCGTACGCTAGAGGTTGCGCTCAGGCTCTCCACGCCGCATCCCGCGGGCGCCCTGATCCCCTGTGCGCTCCACCTATGGTCTTCCCTGGGCGCAGAAGAGCTGCACACATTCCTCCTACCCTATGGCATGCCCTACGCGGGGCAGGAAAATATCACCCCGAGCTATCCATTCGCCACGCAAGAAGGCTTGCTCTCATGCCGCTTCGAGGAGTCGGGCCACGCCCTCGTACCCCGGGAGGGCAAGCTGCGGGCCATTGCCCTGGACGTGTGGAACCCTACCCCTGCGCCCATGGCGTTGGGGACCGTGTGGACTCAGGTCCGCGAGCTTACGCGCAATGGCCCCGAAGAGGATGACTACCTTTCCCTAGAGCAATTGGGACAAGGGCAGGAGGTCGTGCTGCAGCCAGGGCGCAATCAAGTGGAGCTTGCCGTGGAGCCTTTCTTGCTACACAGTACGGGCACCTACGACCTGACCATCTACTCCCGCCGCGCCATCCCCGAGCCGCGCTATACCGTGGGCCAAGAGCCCTGTGAGCGCGCACCAAGCTGGGCAGGCTACAACGTGGCCAGCAACCGCACCGAGGCCAAAAGTCTAGACTATAGGCCCCGGTGTAGCTACGTCGTGGAGCTGCCCTTCGAGGTGGAGGTGGTGGCCCAAGGCCCCGCAGGCACCGCAGACGACTCGCTCTTTGTCCGCTACGATGGGCATCTCCAGGCGCTCAACGCAGAGGGGCGCGCCCGCCTCTCGGTCTATGCCGGCGTGCAGGGCTTGCACTTCTCTTCCCAGTTCTACCGTGATACGGTGATCTACCTCCCCGTGTCGCCCAATCAGACGCACTACACGGTCAACCTGCGCCTGCCGCCCACAACCCCCCGTCTCCTGGTGGTCTACGGCAGCCACGGCGCCCGCCTGGCCCATGCCAAGGTGGCGGTGCAGGGTGCGCCAGCGGTCTACACTAACCCCCAGGGCGAGGCCTATCTCGAGCTCCCCAACGGGGCCTACCAGCTCCTTATAGAGGCCTCGGGCTATTATCCCCTCCATACCGCGCTGCGCCTAACCAAGCAGCAGGCGCCCCCAGTGCCCTATACCCTTGAGCGGCGGCCCCATGAGCCCGCCATCCACTGCTACCCCATGCCAGCCGATGAGTATACCTACGTCCAGGCGAGGGTTGCCTTTGACCAGGCGGCGCTCCTAAGCCCCACGGGGGGCCTTATACAGCTGAGCAACTACCCCCAGGGCTACGGTTGCCAACTCTCTACGGCCTCCCTGCCCACGGGGATCTATCTCCTACTCCTCCTCCACAACGGCCTCCCCGTGGCGAGTACTAAGCTTATGGTACTCAAATCGCACGCGCGCTAGCTTAGGCTACACCATTGGACATCGTAGACAGTAGACTAAAAGATATCAGCGATTTACAAGTAAGTATCTACAGCATTAGTAGACAATAGTTCCCCTACACCCCTCTTTCCACCAGCTCCGCACCCTCTCCGCATACGCGGCGAATGCGAGCGGAGTTGGTACGGCGAGGGTGCGGCGAGGGTATGTAAATTGTATTTGCCTCTCAGTTGGATAGGACTTTAATCTGTAGGGACAGTGCAGATATAGCTGTGTAGTTTATTGATACCATAGACAAAGCACTATACGTACGATCGACTGTTTTAGCGGCCAATGCATCGTCTGGAGTCCCTTGGGCCCAATCGCGGCTATGCGCGGATTTATCGAAGTGTAACACAGTAGCCCGTTGATCTGTTCCCCCCATCAATTGGGGCGTTTAGGCACACGTGGGGCCCTAGGAATGGGAGAATATCGCTACCTTTGCGAGTTCCAATTATGATACATAGAGGGTATGTCAGGACACAACAAGTGGTCGACCATCAAGCATAAGAAGGGCGTGGCCGACGCGAAGCGGAGCAAGGAGTTTTCCCGTATTATCAAGGAGATCTCGATAGCAGTCAAGGAGGGGGGCTCGGATATCAACGGGAATCCCCGCCTGCGGGTGGCGGTGAACAACGCCAAGGGTGTCAACATGCCCAAGGACAACATCGAGCGGGCCATCAACAAGGCCGAGAAGGATCCGGCCAATCTGCAGGCCATCACCTACGAGGGTTACGGGCCGTCGGGGATCGGGTTCGTCATCGAGTGCCTGAGTGACAACACTAACCGCACGGTGAGCCAGGTGCGCTCGGTGTTCACCCGGCGCAATTGCCAGCTGGGCACCTCGGGGTCGCTCAGCTTTCTCTTTGCCACCAAGGGGGTGTTCACCATCGAGAAGGAGGCCCTGCAGGCTAAAGGCCTGCAGCCAGAGGATGCCGAGATGATGCTTATTGAGGGCGGGGCCGACGAGATCGAGATGGACGAGGACCAGGTGGTGGTCTACACCTCCATGGAGCACTATGGGGCCATGCAGAAGTATCTCGATGACAACGGCATCGTGCCCCAGAACGCTGCCCTGCAGCGCATACCCAGCGATACGAAGGTGCTCTCGGTGGAGGAGGGGCTCAAGATCATGCACATGGTGGCCGACTTCGAGGAGCTGGATGATGTCCAAAACGTCTACCACAACCTCGAGCTCACCGATGAGCTGGCCGAGGCACTGGAGAAGGAGGAGTAGTCCCCACGGGCGGAATTGTGCGTCCCGCGGCCATTTGCCCCGTGTATTGGGGTAGTTGACAGGAGGTTGGTGCAGGTGCTGGATGTTTTGATTGTTCACCGTTTCTCTTGGGGTGGCCCAGCTGCCATCGCGAAGTTAGGGCATGAACAGTAGAATCTCCTCCCCGCGGCGCAGCCGTGCTACGCTTCCTGCAGGCCTGGTGGTGTCCCGGGACGGTGGGGGCAGTTTGTGCTGCCTACTGGTTGTGCTGCTTGCGCTGGTCGGTCTCCCTGGCTGTATGCCCCGCGGGGAGATCGCTTTCCGCGCCGCGGAGGGGATGCATTTCTCCCTCCAGGACAGTGGTCAGGTGGGAATTAGGTTTTTGGCCGAGGCCAGGAATCAGAACCCCAAGCCTCTCCTAGTGAATGAGGTTCATCTCGATATATGGCACAGGAACAACCACTTGGGCTATCTCTACGCCCCTGCACCCATCGTCCTGCCGCCGCACTTTGCTGACACTTTGACCGTGCGCCTGACCATGCAGTTCGATACCATGGGGAAGCTCTACGGCCTGCTGTTTTTGGGGCGAAACCTCGATCCTGGTGACTTCGAGGTGGCTGGCTACCTCCGTGGGCGCTATGGGGTGCTTTCCCGCCGCATCCTGGTGCCCCGTAGGCCCCTCGAGGAGGCCCTTTCGGGCATACAGCAGGGGCTGCCCTAGGGGGCCAAACGGTCATCTCCCGCCCCTCAGGGTGGGGGCGGGTTGTCGCTGCATATTCTTGTGCGGCGGGGCAGGCGTCGCCAGGGATGGGTGTGCTACGAGGTATTTGCCGATACATGCTGGAGCGCAAAGCTATGAAGAAGAAGAGTAAGAGGCAGTCTGGGAAGCAGTCTGGCGAGGCCGAGCTGACGCCAGCCCAGCAGACGCAACGAGTGCGGCTGCTGCTAGGTATCAGCGTCATCATCTTTGCGCTCTACCTTGCTGCGGCCTACCTATGCCACCTGTTTACCTGGGCTGCAGACCAGAGCTTGGCCTGGCAGGATCTCCTACGTCCCCTAGAGGTCAAGCCGGCCAACTACTTGGGGTCGGTAGGCGCTACGCTGGCCAATGTTTCCATCTCGCGGGGATTTGGGCTGGGGGCTTTTCTTTTCCCGGTGCTGATAGCATTTTACGGCTCCATCCTCCTGGGCGTGCGCTATCCACATCTCTATCGACGCCAGATGGTTATGCTCGTGGGGCTGGTGTTGCTCTCCATCGACCTGGGCTTTTTCTTCGGGCTTTGCGGGGGGTACTTGGGGTCTGGGCTCGGGGGTGACTTTGGGCACTACCTCTCGCTATGGTGCTTGAGCCTACTGGGGAAGGTGGGCACTGCGATAGTTCTAGTTGTGCTATCTGTATTCTACTTAATGTGGCTCAGCAGCAGCGTGTCGCAAGTAGTGTATCATGCTCTAGAGGGATTTGCTGGCCGTCTGAAGTCTTTCCGTGGTAGAAGGGAGTCTGATTCCAGTCCTACGCCGCCTGCCCGCGCGGAGGAATCCAGCGATTCGGCTAGCACAATTGAGGTCCCAGCCTCCACAGGCGGCCCTGGGGAGGTTGGAGCTGTAGCGCCGCTTCCTGGGGCTGTTTCACCCTCGCAGGGCGGCGCCCCGGCGGAGCCATCATCCGATTCACCAGCTGCCAGTGGAGCCCCCGATGTAGTTGCCTTCGAGGTGGAGCGCCCTGCAGGCGATGAAGGCACGGAGGTGCAGGAGGATGCTAGTTGCGATGAGCTGGCGGCAGAGGAGGGCGATGGCCCTGTTCTCGAAGTGCAGCAGGAGCACCCCGAGGAAGGGGAGGCGGAGGAGTTTGGCCCCACAGAGGATTACGACCCCACGCTAGAACTCTCACACTACCAGTTCCCCCCGCTTGAGTTGCTGGAGGATCACGAGGCAGGCCAGGAGCAAGTGACTGAGCGAGAGCTTCTTGAGAAGAAGAATGCCATTGTCGAAACGCTCAAGAACTACGCGATAGACATTGAGAGCATCCGGGCGACCGTGGGGCCCACGGTGACCCTCTACGAGATCGTGCCCGCCCCGGGCATCCGCATCAGCCGGATCAAGAATTTGGAGGATGATATTGCCCTGAGCCTCTCGGCCTTGGGTATACGTATCATTGCGCCCATTCCAGGCAGGGGCACGGTGGGCATCGAGGTGCCCAACGCAAAGCCCTCGATAGTTTCCATGCTGTCGGTACTGCGCTCCAAGCGATTTCAGGAGAGCAAGGCGCAGCTGCCCATAGCCCTGGGGCGCACGATCGCCAACGAGGCCTACGTGGTGGACCTGGCCAAGATGCCCCACCTGCTCGTGGCGGGCGCCACGGGACAGGGTAAGTCGGTGGGTCTCAACGCCATTATAGCCTCGTTGCTCTACCGTAAGCACCCCGCGCAGCTCAAGTTCGTCCTTGTGGACCCCAAGAAGGTGGAGCTCTCGCTCTATGCCCGGCTAGAGCGCCATTTCCTGGCCAAGCTCCCGAACGAAGAGGAGGCCATCATTACCGACACCGACAAGGTGGTCAACACCCTCAACTCGCTCTGCATCGAGATGGATGCGCGCTACGATCTGCTCAAGCTGGCCATGGTGCGCAACATCAAGGAGTACAACGAGAAGTTTATCAAGCGCCATCTCAATCCCGAGAAGGGGCATCGCTTCATGCCCTACATCGTGGTGATCATCGATGAGTTTGCCGACCTTATCATGACGGCCGGTCGCGACGTGGAGCTGCCGATCGCCCGGCTGGCCCAGCTGGCCCGCGCCATTGGCATTCACCTGGTGATAGCTACGCAGCGCCCTACGACCAACATCATCACGGGGTTAATCAAGGCCAACTTCCCGGCTCGGATAGCCTTCCGGGTGACCTCCGTGGTGGATTCGCGCACCATTCTCGATTCCTCGGGGGCCAATCAGCTCATCGGGCGGGGCGACATGCTCGTCAGCACGGGGAGTGAGCTGGTGCGGGTGCAATGCGCCTTCCTCGATACGCCTGAGGTGGAGCGGCTGACCGATTTCATAGCCAATCAGCAGGGCTACGCGGGGCCTTTTGCGCTGCCCGACTACGACCCGAACGGGGATGGCGAGGGGGTGTCGGTCGACCTAGCCGATCGGGATCCGCTCTTTGAGGATGTGGCCCGCTTCCTGGTGGAGGAGGGCGATGGGCGCTGCTCCACCTCCTCTATCCAGCGGAAGTACAAAATCGGCTATAACCGGGCGGGGCGCATTGTGGATCAGCTGGAGGCCGCGGGCATCGTGGGCGCGCAGGATGCCAGCAAGCCTCGCGAGCTCCTGGTACTCGATAGCGGTAGCCTTGAGCGCCTCCTGGCCGCCTTACCGTAAGGGCGGGCTGCGCAGCTGCAGCCAGGCGTGCGGATTTATTGTGGCGTGACTACGACCCCGTAGGGACGTATGGGCCTCTGGGCACTGCGCGGCGCGGTGTAGCCAGGTAACGTGGAGGCATGTTGCTTGTCCGGTTGGTAGGAGAGGGGGCGCCATGCCCCTGTGGCGCAGAGGCCGCGCCAGGCGTCCCAGCGCGACGACAAGTGTAAGATCAGTCCCTAGGAAAATAAAGGCCGCCGGGTGTGCGCATCACCCGGCGGCGAGAAGAGATCGACAGGCCACGAGCCGCGTAGGGTGCGTGGCCTGCAGATGGCTAGATGAACCCCTTCTTTAGCTCGCTAACCCAGGCCTTGATGCGGTCGGCCGTGAGGTCGTCCTGGTTGTCGGCATCGAGGGCGAGGCCGAGGAACTCATCGTTGACCACCGAGATGGAGCTTTCGAAGTCGTAGCCATCGGTATCCGTGCGGCCGATGAATTCGATGCCCTTGTCCTGGAGCTCGTTGTACATTTGGCCGATGGCATCGCAATACGTGCTAGAGTAGGTGCTCTGGTCCCCCATGCCCATGAGGGCAAAGTGCTTGCCGGAGAGGTTTAGCTTCTTGAGGTCTTCTACGAAGCCCACCATGGAGTCCTGCATATCGCCTAGGCCCCACGTGGAGGAGCAGAGGACAACGTTGTCGTACTCCGCGACCTTGCTGGCCTGCACGTCGTCAACGCTAAACAGATCGGCCTCCCCGAGGTCTTGCTGGAGTAGTTTGGCAGCCGCCTCCATGTTGCCGGTCGAGCTGCCGTAGAAAATTCCCACCTTTTTCATAGCTATAGTGATTAAGTGTGTTACGTCGTAGGAGGAGCTATTTTGAATCGCTCCACACTAAAACGCAGGACTGGCATGATTGTTCAGTAAAAGCTATTACGAATTGCCGTTTCGGGTGAAAATTCCCGTCAGAACATCTGTCTGTGAGGCGGCAAGGCACCGGAACAGCGCGGGCAAGCTAAAGCCGAGGACCAGGGGGACGGGGTAGGGCTACTGGCGAAGGGTGAGGGTGTAGTTGTCTGCGCCCTGAAGGGAGGTAGGGAGCACGTGGCCTATTTGGAGTTCGTGGACTTCCGTGCGGTAGACCTCGTAGACCTCGCGGCCGAGCTGGAGCTTGCGCTCAGCCTGGCTAAAGGTAAAACGCACGGTTTTCGAGCCGAGGGTCGTGCTGGTGATAGCGCATTGGCCATCGTGAAAATCGTAGGTGTCGCCCAGCATCGTGGAGTTGGGAACAGCCGTGCCCTGCTTGGAGACCGCCTGGACAGTCCACTTCTTGTTGATGTCGAACTCCTCCATTTTTTTCTTACAGCTGGGGAGCCCTGCGATCCCCAGCGCGAAGAAGGAGAGGAAGAGGAAGCTGAGCAGTACGTGTTCCTGATGCTTGGCGGCCCTAACAGACCTGGCTGATCGACCCATGTCTTTTGCGTTGTGCTGACGGCCGCAAAACATTGCCCACGGCGCGTTGGCGCGAAGTTAGGAATAAATGCGATATGGAGGTACTGGTTGCGGGTCGTGGAGGTTGGCTCGAGTGGAGCCCCTAGGCTGGAGGGGGCACACAGGGCATCGAGTACCCCCCCGGGAGGGTCGGCTTTGGTCGGGTTGCCTGGGGCGATGGGAGGGCTAGTCGCCGAAGCTGATGCCGATGCCGTGGGCCGTGCGGACGAGGTCGCAATTGGGGTCGACGAGGTTGGGCTGCTGCACGGCCTCAATGAGCGGGACGGAGATGACGTTAGGGTGTCGGTAGGCGACCATTTCGCCAAAGCGCCCCTCGAGGACGAGTTCGAAGGCCTTGACGCCGAACTGGGTGGCTAGGATGCGGTCGTAGGCCAGGGGGATCCCGCCGCGCTGGAGGTGGCCTAGCACGGTGACGCGCATGTCTTCCTCAAAGCCCGCGGTTTTGAGTTCATGGACGAGTTGGTGCCCAACGCCGCCGAGGCGGAGGTTTTCGTAGCCCACCTCGTCGCTTTGGAAGGAGGTGATGGCGCCGCCCTTGGGCATGGCGCCCTCAGCGATGACGATGATGGCATGGCCTCTTCCGTGCTGGAAGCGGTATTCCAGGCGGTGTTTGACGGCCTGGATGTCGTAGGGGATTTCTGGGATCAGGCAGACCTCGGCGCCGCCGGCGATGGCGGCGTGGAGGGCGATCCAGCCGGCATTGCGCCCCATGACCTCCAGGATGAGTACGCGATTGTGGGAGGCCGCGGTGGTGACGAGCTTATCGACGGCCTCGGTGGCGATTTGGACGGCGGTCTGGAAGCCGAAGGTGAAGTCGGTGGAGGAGAGGTCGTTGTCGATGGTTTTGGGTACCCCAATGATGTTGAGGCCTTTTTCGTAGAGGCGTTGGCTGATGCGCTGTGAGCCGTCGCCGCCCACGTTGATCACCGCATCGACACCGAGGAACTGGAGCTTGCGCAGCATCTCATCGCTGCGGTCAACGGTGGCCCAGGTGCCATCGGGCTTCTTGATGGGCCAGGCGAAGGGGCCTCCTTTGTTGGTGGTGCCGAGGATGGTGCCCCCTCGGACGTGGATGCCCGAGACGGCCGCGGCGTCGAGAACCATGATCTCAGTGGGCTCGTTGAGGACGCCGTTGAACGAGACGATGCTCCCCACCACTTCCCAGTCGTGTTCCTGCATGGCGCGCCGCACTACGGCTCGGATCACGGCATTGAGACCTGGGCAGTCTCCGCCGCCCGTTGCGATCAGGACTCGCTTCATGGTTACGCTCCCCCCTTTTGTTTACCGTTGCACCGGTTGACTTCGCTACGCGCTGCGCCAGCCAAAGGCTTCCTTGGCCTCTGCTTCCATGCTGGCCTGTGTACCTTGCCTAGAGACGCCACGCGCTGGGCAGACACCTCGGCTGTCAGGCTAGCGTAGGGTCGTATAGGCTGGGCAGAGCTCCTTGTGGCTTCCCGCGCACGACGCGAGGCAGCAGCATCCTCCCAGGAGGATGGATAGCACGATGATGAGGATGGTTCTTCTACTTTTCATAGCTACCTGATGTTAGAGTCGATTAGGTACATGCTATCCACGCCGCGCGTGGGTTTAGCGCGTATAGCTGGCCTAGAGCCACCTATGGTTGGGCAAAGGTACGAAGTTCTTTTTAATTTTTTAGGGGTGCGGCCTGCGCCGATGTGTTGTGGGGGGCCGGAGAAGGTCAAGGGAGCTGAGGAGGGCTAGCGATATTTGCGGTGGGAGTCGAGCAGGATGCTGCAGTAGCTTTGGTAGCGTGAGCGGGCGAGTAGGCCCTGGTCGAGGGCCTTTTGGACGGCGCAGTTGGGCTCGTGGAGGTGTAGGCAGTTGGCGAACTGGCATTGTTGGCCTATGCGGAAGATGTCGGGGAAGAAGTGGGCAATTTCCTCGGTTTTGAAATCGACCACGCCGAAGCCTTTGATGCCGGGGGTGTCGATGAGGAAGGAGGGAAGCCCGAGGTTGAGTGGGTACATTTCGCTGGAGGTGGTGGTGTGGCAGCCGAGGTGGTAGGTAGGGGATAGGGGCGCGGTGGGGAGGTTGCGGCCTGGGTCTAGGGCGTTGATCAGGGAGGTTTTGCCGACGCCCGAATGGCCTGCCAGGAGGGTAGTTTTACCCGAGAGGGCAGCGCGGAGTGCGTCGAGCCCTTCGCCGGTGCGGGCCGAGACGTGGAAGAGCAGACAGTCGGCCTGTAGGTAGGTTTGGTCGATGGCGAGCTGGGCGCACTGGGCGGTTTCGTGTGGCAGATCCTGCTTGGTGAGCACGAGGCCCCTGGGGATGCCGTAGGCCGTGGCGGTGGCGAGGAAGCGGTCGATGAACTCCAGGAGGGTTGGGGGCTCAGTGAGGGTGACCACGACGAGGGCAAGGTCGAGGTTGGCGGCGATGATGTGGGTTTCCTTAGAGAGGTTGGTGGCGCGGCGGATCATGTAGTTTCGCCGCGGGTGGATGGCGGTGATGATGGCATCGTGCTGTGGGGTGATTTCCAGCTCGACGCGGTCGCCCACGGCCACGGGGCTGGTGTTGCGGATGCCTTTGAGGCGTATTTTGCCCCTGAGGCGGCAGTCGTAGGTGTGGTTTGGGGTGGCAACGCGTGTCCAGGTGCCGGCGGAGCGTACCACGATGCCCTCTACCATTTGGGGGAGGATTTTTGGGTTGTGGCAGCGATTTTTTTCATGGTCGGGGCGTGTTGCTTGTGGCTAGTTGGGCTGTGCTTGGCGAAGGGGTGCCTGGTGGGGGTCGTGTGGCTTGTTCTCACGTCACCGTAGGTAGGCCATGGCGCAGAGCTTGAGCGAGTTGTTGTTGTGGTCTGGCTGGGTGCCGTGTGAGGGGTGGCTGGCGGGTGGGGTGGAGTTGTGCGAAGGGGCTCGGTGCGGGCTTATGCGTTCATTTCGCCCGCGATGGCGGACTGGAGGAAGGCGATCACCTGGTCGCGCTGGTTGAACTCACCGAGGGCGAGCATGAGTTTTACGATGGCGCACTCGAAGGTTAAGTCTCGCCCGCTGACCACGCCGATTTTTTTGAGTTTTAGGCCCACGTCGTAGGTGTCCATCTCCACGCTGTCGGCGGGGCACTGGGTGACGTTGAGGACAATGCCCCCACGGTCGATGAAGTGTTTCAGGAGCGCGCTGAAGCGTTCGTTGGAGGGGCCGTTGCCGGCGCCGTAGGTTTCCAGCACGAGGCCTTGGAGAGTTGTGGCTTCGAGGATGCGCTGTAGGTAGTCGAGGGCGAGGCCGGGGAAGAGGCGTATGCTCATCACGCGGCTCGAGAAGTGGCAGAAGAGGGTTTGTGGGTTGCCCTTGGGAATCCGGATGCAGGGCTGGTTGTACCAGATGTGTATGCCGGCCTCGGCCAGGTAGGGGTAGTTGAAGCTGCGGAAGGCATCGAAGCGCGCGGCGCCGAACTTGCTGGTGCGGTTGCCGCGCATGAGCTTGTGGTTAAAGAAGATGGAGACCTCAGGCACCACGGGCTTTCCGAGCACCCTCTGGGCGGCCACCTCGATGGCCCCGAGGAGGTTTTCTTTGCCGTCGGTGCGGATGGTGCCGATGGGGAGCTGTGAGCCAGTGAGGACGATGGGCTTGTTGAAGTTTGGCAGCATGAGGCTGAGGGCGGCGGCGGTGTAGCACATGGTGTCGGTGCCATGGAGGACAACGAAGCCATCGTAGCGGTGGTGCTGGACGAGGAGGCGCTGCGCGAGGCGGGTCCAGAACTCGGGCGTGGCGTCGGAGGAGTCGAGGAGGGGCAGCATGGATTCGGCCTCGATGGAGAAGTTGAACTTGCCCACCTCGGGCACCTCGTTGGCAATGGCCTCGAAGTTGAAGGGGGCGAGCGCGCCGGTTTCGGGGTTTTCCTGCATGCCGATGGTGCCCCCGGTGTAGATCAGGAGGATGGTGTGCGTTTGTGTCATGGGGTGCTGCGTGTGAAGTGTAGGCTGGGTGTGGCGACCTATTGGGCTACGGAGGGCCACCCGAAGAGGGCCTGGGCGTTTTGCGAGGTGATGGCGCCCAGATCGGCAGGGTTGATTCCTCGGACTTGGGCAAGATGTTGCGCGACATCGCGCACGTAGGCGCTCTCGTTGCGTTGCCCGCGGTGGGGCACGGGGGCGAGGTAGGGCGAGTCGGTTTCTAGGACCACCTTGGTGAGGTCGAGGTGTCGTAGGAACGCATCGCCTAGTCCGTGCTTGAAGGTGGAGATGCCCCCTAGGCCGAACCAGGTGTTTGGTCGGTTGGCCAGGCGGTCGTATTGGGTCTGGGTGCCGGCGAAGGAGTGCATGACGCACCTGATGCCTTTATACTTGGCTTCCAGGATAATAGCCGTAATGACCTCTATGGAATTTCTAGCGTGGATGAGCGCGGGTAGGTGGTAGTGCAGGGCCAGGTCGAGCTGCGCACGGAAGGCCTCCTGCTGCTCGTAGGCATAGGTGGTGTCCCAGTAGTAGTCGAGGCCGATTTCGCCCACGGCGCAGTAGCGTTGATGCGATAGCTCTTGCTCAATGATAGTGAGCTGCCTAGGCCATTGTATGTCTACTTCGCTTGGATGTAGCCCCATGGCGGGGTAGAAGATGTCGGGGAAGCGTGCGACTAGAGCCTTCAGGGGCTGGATGGAATCGAGGTTGTTGTTTGGGAGAACGATGCGCCGGACACCCGCGCGCAGCGCACGCTCGACCACGGCATCGATGTCGTTGTTGAAGGCCTCCTCGTAGAGGTGTGCGTGCGTGTCGATGAGGCTTATGCCGGGCATGCCCTGGAGTAGTAGCGCCATGGGCGCGAAGGTACGCAATGCGCGGCAACTGGCCTACAGGGCAGCTCGCGGGGCGCTGTGGGAGAGGCCCCTTGGTGTCGCTTGGGCGCCAGGCTACTGCATGAGCTGGACGCTTCGGGTCAGCTCGTCGAGTTGTTGGCGGAAGAGTGCGTCGGTTTCCCTGAGGTTTTCCACCTGTTGGCAGGAGTAGAGGACGGTGGAGTGGTTTCGGTTGCCGAGGGCCTGCCCGATGGCGACGGCGGAGAGGGAGGTGAACTGTCGTGCGAGGAAGATGGCGACCTGCCGCGCCTGGACGATGGCGTGCCGTCGGCTTGTGCTGAGGATGTCGGGGATGGGGATTTGGTAGTGCTTGGCCACGAGGTCGAGCAGGTCGTTGAGGGTGGGCTCGCGCTGGGCGCGCGGTGTGATGAGGTCGCAGAGGACGTGCTGCGCGAACTTCACGGAGATGGCGTCGTGCTCGATCATGGAGTATGTGACGATGGAGTTGAGCACGCCCTCGAGTTCGCGGATGTCGGAGGAGACGTTTTCGGCGATGTAGCAGAGAACCTCGTGGGGGAGTGAGTCGATGCCATCGTGCGCGCAGTGCTGCTCGAGGATGGCGAGGCGTGTGTTGTAGTCGGGCGCAGTGATCTCCATGCTGACGCCCCATTTGAAGCGCGAGAGGAGGTCGGATCGGATGCCGGAGAGGGACACCGGGGGCCTGTCGCTGGTGAAGACCAGCTGTCGTCCGTGCTGGTGGAGGTAGTTGTAGAGAGAGAAGAAGATGTCTTGCGTGCCCTTACGCCCGCTGAAGTTGTGTACATCGTCGACGATGAGCAGGTTGATGCTTCGGTAGAAGGCGAGGAACTGGTTGACGGTGTTGTCCTGTGTGGCCTGGACGTACTGGCTCATGAACTGGTCGGTGGTGACGTAGAGGACGACGTTTTCCGGGTGGTGTTCACGGACCGCGATGCCGATGGCGTTGGCCAGGTGGGTTTTTCCCAGGCCCATTTTGCCGTAGATGACGAAGGGGTTCAGGGTGTTGTTCCGCCCGATGCAGTCGACGAGCTGCTTGGCGGCAGTGTGGGCAGAGCGGTTGCAGGGGCCCACGACGAAGTTGGCAAAGGAGAACTCTGGGCGCAGCTGGGGGTCGATTTGGATTTGGCTAAGGGGCTGCGTGGCGAAGGGATTGGAGGAGAGGATGCCCGCGGACTGCAGGGGGACGGCGATGGTTTGTCGCTGGGTGAACTGGCTGGGCATGGGTTGCACGGTGTTGACCTGCTTGGGTAGGCTATCGGTGCCGTTCCACACGGTGTCGTAGAAGAGGCAGTAGTCCTCGCCGAGCTTGGAGAGGAAGTGGCGGTTGAGGAGCTCTAGGTGCGCATCGAGGAATTCGGCAAAGGCCGTGCTGGGGAGTAGCAGGTGGACTTCATGGGGCTTTTGGGGGTTGAGGGGCTGTAGGCGCAGGGGGCGCACCCAGCTATCGTAGTCTTTGGGTGTAAAAGCCTCCCGCAGGGCCTCCTGACATTCGCGCCACGCTGCCTGTACATCTGCTACCATTTCTTGCCTTCTCCTCTTCCTGGGGCCTGTGTGGCAGACCCATGGCAAAGTTGGCCATTTCGGGTGGGGGGAAAAAATATTTCCCTGGATGCTAGGTGTTAATTTGCTTTAACCCCGTAAGGCACACTGGTGTGTGGGTGGCAAAAATGGAGAAAAATCCCATTGTGCTGTATCCCAACGAGTTGCGTTGATCTTTGGCGATAACCGTACTGTTCCTAGAGGTTTACTCCCCACCCGGTGAGTTGGCGAGAGCATCCGGGGGGCTAGATGAATGGTTTTCACGGTGGTAGGTGAGTGTACAGGGTGAGTCATGTCCCCGTCGCACGGGCCTAGAGCCCTCGAGCAGTGTTACGGGACGAATAATTTTTTTGTGGCATTTCGGCCGTTTGATCCCTGCGTGAAGTCGTGTGAGCCAGCGTCCAGCGCGGGATCTGAGGGTAGGGGAGAGGTGTGGTGAATTTTGGAATTACAGTTCGTATACGCTGCGATTTTGTATATATATTCAAATTAGCATTACCTTCGCGATAGGGAGGTGAGATGTGCGGGCACTGCGGCTGGTTTCTACTGGAGCAGGCTGGAGCAGACGAGTAAGGATGCGTGCGTTCGCCGCTTGGCCGTCTGCGGGTGAGGGAGTTGTTACGTTGAGCGTTCTTCATGCCATGGCCCAGCTTTTTCCGTCCACCGAGATGGTTCGTTCCGCCCCCGGATATAACAAACGACTAACATCATGGAAAAAACTCTACCGCACACGAATTGCCCAGACCAGCATGCGCCTGGTTTTATCTGCTTGGACCAGCCGAGCCTAGTCAACCTCTCGCAGGCACTCTCGAACGAGTTCCTGAGTACCAACCACAGCGGGGGCTACATGTGTACCACGGTGGCCCTGTGCAATACGCGGAAGTACCATGGGCTGATGGTGCTGCCGCTGGAGCACTTTGATGGAGAACGCCACGTTTTGCTCTCGACGCTGGATGAGACGCTGAGCGTGGGCGGCCAGGAGTTTCACCTGGCCGTGCGGCGCTACCCGGGCATCTACGAGCCCCGCGGCCATAAGTATCTCATGCACTTTAGCTTGGCACCCACCCCCACGTTCATCTACCGGGTGGGCGATGTGGTGCTGGAGAAGGAGCTTCTTTTCGTGGAGAAGCACGAGCACTTCATGGTGCGCTATACGCTTTTGGAGGGGAAGGGGTCGGTGTCGCTTCGCATCCGGCCTTTCCTGGCATTTCGCAATGCCCACGCGCTATGCCACGCGAACATGGTGGCCAACACCAAGGCCCGCGTGGAGCCGAACGGCATCAGCATGCGCCTCTACGCAGGCTTCCCGACCCTCTACCTGCAGACCAACATCCAGGGCGACTACGTGCATGCGCCCGACTGGTATTACCAGATAGAGTACAGCGAGGAGCAGGCCCGCGGCTACGAGAGCCATGAGGATCTTTTGGTGCCGGGGTACTTTGATGTGCCGATCAGGCGTGGTGGGTCGATGATTTTCTCGGCCTGCACGCGGCAGGTGAACCCGCGCGTGTTTGCGCGTTTGTTCAAGCAGGAGCTGGCTAGTCGGCCCGATCGCACGGTCTTTTTGCCTGCGCTGAAGGCCTCGGCCGACCAATTCATAGCGCACGACGGGCGCAAGGTATACGTCAATGCGGGCTACCCGTGGTTTGGGCCGTGGGGGCGGGACACCCTGATAGCCCTGCCCGGTTTGACCCTGACCTTGGGGGATACCGCGACATTTGAGCATGCCCTGACGACCCTGCTCGGGGGGCTGCGCCATGGTATGCTTCCGAACATGGGTTCGGGTCGGTCTGTGTCGTTTAACAGCGTGGATGCGCCCCTGTGGCTTTTTGCGGCGGTGCAGGCCTACTGCCGCTACACTGGGGACTACCGCAAGGCGTGGTCGGCTTGGGGTAAGCAGGTGGAGGAGGTTTTTTCGCTACTGCAGACGGATGGGCAGCTGCCCTACGACATTGGCATGCGCGCCAATGGGCTGCTTTGGGCAGGCAAGCCGGGCTACGCGTTGACGTGGATGGATGCCATAGTGAATGGTCAGCCAGTGACGCCGCGCATAGGCTACGACGTGGAGGTCAATGCCCTTTGGTACAATGCGCTCTGCTTCATGCAGGAGCTCTACGCGCACCTTGGGCAGGCGCAGCAGGCGGCTTCGCTGTCGGCGACTATAGATTTGGTGCGGTCGAGCTTCGTGCAGGTATTTTGGTGCCCAGAGAAGGGCTACCTGGCGGACTACGTGGATGCGCAGGGGGCCAATGTGTTCGTGCGGCCCAATCAGCTTTTTGCGGTGAGCCTGCCCTACTCGCCGCTCAGCGAGGAGCAGCAGGCGGGAGTGGTGGACACGGTGGAGCGGGAGCTTTTCACGCCGCTGGGCCTGCGCACCCTATCGCCCAGGAATCCGAGCTATCGTCCGCACTACGCAGGGGATCAGCCGACGCGTGATGCGGCGTACCACCAAGGTACGGTGTGGCCGTGGCTTTTGGGGCCCTATGTGGAGGCGGTGTATCGTGTGCGGGGTGCGCAGGCAGGTTTGGCCAACGCCAAGCGTATTCTGTCTGCGCTGGAGCAGGAGATGCATCGCTACGGGCTGGCGCAGATAGGGGAGGTGCTTGATGGGGATCCGCCGCATCGCCCTGGGGGCAGCATAGCCCAGGCCTGGAGCGTGGCGGCGGCGCTGGAGGTGGCCGCACGGGTTTATCCCCAGGAGTTTCACCATCCGCTCAAGCCGAAGAAAGGAGGCCGATAATGCGCGTGCTCATGTTTGGGTGGGAGTTTCCCCCGCATATCACGGGGGGACTCGGGACGGCCTGCGAGGGGCTGACCTGCGGTTTGGCCAAGCAGGGGGTATCGGTGACCTTTGTGATGCCGAGGCTGCACGGCGGGGAGTCGGGGGAGTCTGTACGGCTTATTCCTGCCGATAGCGTGGAGGTGTCGCTGTCTGGTCGCAAGCTTCAGGACTACAAGAATTACCTTCGATTTCTTTCCGTGGACTCTTTCCTGCTGCCGTATATAGGTGAGGAGTCGGTGAGTTACCAAGGGAGCCAGTCCGCCACGGGTGGGCTATACGAGCTGACGCATTTTGGTCGTGGGAAGCTGTCGTTTACGGGCGAGTATGGCAGGGATTTGCTGTCGGAGGTTGGTCGCTACGCCTTGGTGGCGGCCGAGTTGGCGCGGCGTGAGCCGCACGACGTGATCCATGCGCACGATTGGCTCACCTACTTGGCTGGAGTGGCGGCGCACCGTGTGTCGGGTAAGCCGCTGGTGATCCACGTGCATGCCACGGAGTTTGACCGGAGCGGAGAGCATGTGAACCAGCAGGTGTACGACATTGAGCGGTACGCCATGCACGAGGCGCAGAAGGTGATCTGCGTGAGCCATCTGACGCGTCGGACGGTGATAGAGCGCTATGGAGTGCCCGCAGCGAAGGTGGTGACGGTGCACAACGCGGTGGACTTTGGTGGCGACTGCGATTTGGCGCCTATCCGGCGTCACTTCCCCGAGAAAGTGGTTACCTTTTTGGGGCGCATCACCTTCCAGAAGGGGCCAGACTACTTCGTTGAGGCCGCGAACCGCGTGCTGCGCCGGATGCCGAACGTGCGCTTTGTGATGGCAGGCAGCGGCGATATGCGGAACCGGATGGTGCGTCGCGTGGCCGAGCTGGGCATAGCCACGCACTTCCACTTCACGGGCTTCCTACAAGGCGAGGAGGTGGGCCTTATGTACAGGATGAGCGATGTGTATGTGATGCCCTCGGTGTCAGAGCCATTTGGCATAACGCCCCTGGAGGCGATGCGGAGCCAGGTGCCCGTGATTATCTCCAAGCAATCTGGGGTGTCGGAGATTCTGCGCTACGCCCTGAAGGTGGATTTTTGGGACATAGATGGGCTAGCGGACAAGATCTACGGCCTACTGAATTACCCTGCCCTGGCGCATTTTTTCCAGCAGCACGGCATGGATGAGGTTACCAAGCTCAAGTGGGATCAGGCCGCCGAGCTTGTCAAGCAGATATATGAAGAGGTGATCCACGCAGCCCATAATTCACGCTAAGCAATTCGACTCCTACTATGAATCGTACTCTATGCTTTTATTTTCAAGTCCATCAGCCGTACCGTTTGCGCCGGTATCGTTTTTTTGAGCTGGGTCAGTCGCACGACTACTTTGATGAGTCGGCCAACCGCAGCATAGTGCGCAAGGTGGCCAGCAAGTGCTACCTGCCCACGAATTGTCTTTTCCTAGAGCTTATAGGCAAGTATGGCAAGCGTTTTCAGGTCGCCTTTTCGCTCTCAGGGGTGGTGCTTGACCAACTAGAGGCCTACGCCCCCGAGGCCCTTAAGAGCTTCCAGGCGCTGGCCGAGACGGGCTGCGTGGAGTTTTTAGCGGAGACCTACCCGCACTCGCTCGTGGCCCTGAAGGATGGTAAGGCCTTCAGGCAGCAGGTAGCCGAGCAGAGTCTGCGCATCAAGCAGCTTTTTGGCCAGAAGCCCGTAACCTTCCGCAACACCGAGCTTATCTACTCCGACGCTATTGGCGACATGGTGGCCCAGATGGGCTACCGTCAGATGCTCACGGAGGGGGCTAGGCACATTTTGGGGTGGAAGAGTCCCAACTACGTTTACCATTGCCCCAGCTCCCCCCGGCTCAAGCTCCTGCTGAAGAACTTCCAGCTCAGCGATGACATTGCGTTTCGTTTCTCCAACCGGGGTTGGTCGGGCTGGCCGCTGACAAGCGAGAAATACGCCTACTGGCTTTCCTGCCTTCCAGGGCAGGACGAGGTGGTGAACCTGTTTATGGACTACGAGACCTTTGGTGAGCACCAGTGGGCCGACACGGGGATTTTTGATTTCATGCGGGCCCTACCGCAAGCCATATACCAGTCCACCGACTTTGTGTTCCGCACTCCGCGCCAAGAGGCCGAGCTGCACCAGTCGGTAGCTCCCCTGCATGTGCCCTATCCGATCAGCTGGGCCGATGAAGAGCGCGACCTGACGGCCTGGCTAGGTAACGAGCTTCAGGATGAGGCGTTCAACAACCTCTACGCGCTAGCCGACCGGATGGAGCAGGTGGATGATCCGCAGCTGCACAAGGATTGGCTCTACCTCCAGACGAGCGACCACTTCTACTACATGTGTACCAAGTGGTTTAGCGATGGCGATGTGCATAGGTACTTCAATCCCTACGACTCGCCCTACGATGCCTTCATCAACTACATGAACGTGCTGAGTGACTTCATCCTCCGCCTAGAGGCCTGGGAAGCTGGGCACCCCAAGGGCGAGAAGTAGCCGCTTGGGGTTGGTGTCGTGCTGAGGCCCATGTCTAGCGGCATGGGCTTTTTTTTACCGACCTGCTGCGTCTACTGGCGCAGGCCAAATGGTATATAATGCCTACATTCGCGACAAGAACCAATGTCGAATGCCATGGATACGAACGATGCCCCAGCCCCTCAGGCTCCGAGACTTCTCCTCATAGGCCTTAAGTGGGGCCTGCTGCTTGGGTTAGCGCTCTCGATTTGCCAAGGGCTCCAGATGGGCTTTGGCGCAATGAGGGCAACGTGGTGGCAAACCGCCATCCAATGGCTAGCCTACGCGCTCCTGATTTACTTTGGCATCCGCGCCTACCGCGCGCGCGCGGTGGCCGGGCTTACCTTTGGGCGCGCGGTGAAAGTGGGCTTTGTGATCACCTGCTGGGCTTCGCTCGTTTGCCTCGTGCTGCTTTACGTTGGCTCGGCGTACGTGTTTCCTGAATACCTGACGGGCGTTAAGGAGGCGGGCAAGCTCGCCCTGGAGAATACCCCAGTTTCTGGCGATGCCGCTGAGCACTTGGGGGCTGTAATAATCGACACCATGTTTAGGCCCTCGGTGTGGTCGCTAGGCCAGGCGCTCAACGTCCTGCTTACTGGATTGATATTCACGATTCTGGCCTCTATTTTCCTGCGCCAGGAGAGTAGGTAGAGGCCTACAGCGAAGCCAGTGAGCTGTCTGATGGACGAGAGTAGAAATTCCACGCCCCCAGCGCGAGAACAGCCATCTCTTGACGCGATGGGTGGGGAGACGGGTTGTGGGCTTGATGTGAGCATAGTTATCCCCGAGTACAACGAGGAGGAATCCATCCCTGAGCTGGTGTCGTGGATAGGTAGGGTGGTGCGCCAGAATGGCTGGCGGGCCGAGATCATTTTCGTAGACGATGGGAGTACGGATGGCTCGTGGCAGCTGATAGCGGGTTTAGAGGAACCTGGTGTGGCGATCCACGGCATACGTTTTCAGCGGAACTACGGGAAGGCGGCGGCGCTGCACGTGGCGTTTCAGGCCTCAGGGGGTCGGGTGGTGTTCACCATGGACTCCGACCTCCAGGACTCGCCCGATGAGCTTCCAGGGCTCCTTCAAACGCTTCAGGAGGGGGATTATGACCTTGTTTCCGGTTGGAAGCGGGTACGCCACGATCCGAAGCTTACCAAGAACCTACCGAGCAAGCTATTCAACGCGACGGCGCGCTGGATAACAGGCATCAAGCTCCACGACTTCAACTGCGGGCTGAAGGTTTACCGCAGCGAGGTGGTGAAATCGATAGAGCTTTACGGCGATATGCACCGCTATGTGCCGGCGATAGCCAAGGCGGCCGGCTTTACCCGGATAGGGGAGAAGGAGGTGCGGCACTACCCCCGTAAATACGGGAAGAGCAAGTTTGGTCTTTCGCGTTTTGTGAATGGCTACTTGGACCTGATCACCGTTTCCTTCGTGGGCAGGTTTGGCAAGCGGCCCATGCACTTCTTTGGACTGCTGGGGTCGGTGATGTTTCTGCTAGGCGGGGTGACGGCCGTATGGCTCATTGTGGAGAAGATCGTGCAGATAGCCGAGGGGGTCAGGTATCGCAATGTGACCGACCAGCCCCTTTTCTTCCTTGCGCTCACGCTTGTGATCCTGGGGGTGCAGTGCTTCCTGGCGGGCTTTCTGGGCGAGATGGTGGGGCGCAACTCGCCGATACGGAATCGGTACAATATCCGGGATAGACGGTAGGGGGCGCGCCACCCTGGGGCGCGGGCACGCTTGCACAGTGGATTTCCTAATCCTAGTTGGCTAATAGGGTAGGCTATCGACTCTACTTGGAGCTATAGGCGCCTGGGTGATCGTTGAAGAGGCCACCGGGTTCATCGTCATCGTAGACATCATCGTAGTATTCTTCCTCCTCTTGGCTGCTGTTGCTGTCGCTTTGGTTGTTATTCTTGTCGACGTGAATATGCAAGATCAGCTGATCCGTCGGGATATCCAGGAATCTCAGGCAGTCCTTAGCAAACTTGACGTGATCATTGGCCGATAGTTGGGGGGCGCACCAGAAGCCATCTGGGAGTTCTTTAGGCACACGGAGATTGCCAGGGTTGCGGCTAATTCTTGTCGGCTTGTGATCCGCTAGCAGCTGCAGGGCATCGGTACGCACGGCGGGCAGTCTGGACAGGAATCTTGTCAGGAACTGGGCCCAGGTGCCCTCGGGGCACTCGGTACGTTGTCCACAGAGCGTGAAGGCCTTAATGGCGGAGTCGGTGAAGTCTTTTAGCACGCTCGCTGAGACATCTTCATCGTAGCTATAGGGCACCATAGGCCCGGGCTGCGGGCGGGGCCATAGCATCATCGCTTGTTGCACCAGCTCAGAAGTTCTGCGGTTGATTTCCTCTTCGCCCCAGCGGGAGACGTTTTTGAAGAAGGCATTGATGGGCAAGGGGGAGTTGGCGAGGAGCTTTTGTTTTTCCGAGAAGGGGTTATTGCTGAGTTCCCGATTGTAGGCAGTGAGCGTGAGGTTTCCGAGGCAGTTGACGAGCTGCTCGTGGATTCTATTACAATCGGGGCCTAAGTCCTGCTCCCATAGATTGTTAAGCTTCTGGGGCATGACGTGCTCAATGGTATAGGCCTCTGCCTGCTGGCTGCCCATGCGTTGGTAGATGCTTGCAAAGGGTTCCCCCTCCAACTTTTTCCCATTGAGGAACATGCTGAGGATATATTTTCTCAATTTTGAATTGTACAAGTTGAGATCGTATAGAGCTTTCTCAAAGTACTCATCGGAAACGAATCGGCGCCTTTTTTCCCCCCCAATCAGCTGGCGCTGATAGGCCTGTAGATAGGAGTCCGGAGTTTTCTCCATGCAATTTTCAATTGACTTAGGAAGATTGCTGTACAGTTCAGTGAGGACGTTTGAGCTTTGACCTGCTACCATGGCCCGCAAGGTGTAGCTCTCCATGGTCTCCAGCAAGGGCGCGAGTTGGTCGAGCTGATTGTGCGCACGCAGGTAGGCATAGGCCGGCATGAGGAAGATGCTCTCGACCTGTAGGTCTTTGAGACGAATCAGTCGGTCGAGCACCCGCTTGGCCTCGGGAGGCACCCCCTGGGGCAACTGATTATGGACGAAGTAGCCGTAGATCTCGGCGTAGTCGGCCAACTCGCGAAATTGCCCCTCAACGCCGCTGTCGCCAGGGTTTTGCGCATCGCTGTTGCCGGAGTCAATTTGTTTGTTCCACCACGCTTTGAACTCGTCGTAGAGGCTGCCCTTGTTAACCGGGCGCTTAAGCTTCATGACGAGAAAAATCCGCAGGAAGATGTCGATGCTATAGGTCTTGTCTGCATTGGGTACAGAGGCATTGCGCTCAATGGGCTGCCAGTAGTGAGTCCAGAGATTGCGCTGCTCGCTGGGGTCGAGACCCATGAGTACGAAATTGCGGACCTTGTCGCTAGTATTCAGCGAGATGCCCGTGGCGTTGATGGTTTCGAAAATACGCTGCGCATCATCACTATCAGTCAGCCGCATCTGTGTCACCTCGAAGTGGCTTAAGATGCCCAAGAGCCCTGCGAGGGTAAACCCATTCTGGTCAAAGAGTTCTTGCATGTGGCGGTAGAACCAGCGGTAGTTCTCCGCGAAATGTTTATTGGGATCGGTTTTGGGCTCTTGGTTGAGGAGTACGGCCCTGTAGGCCTCCTCATCGCCCAGATTGGGGCAGATGCGGAGTCGCTTCGAGCCATCGATATTCTTATAGAGATAAGCCCCACGGACGGCATCTGGGGGATTTTCGGGCTCCACGAGGAGTTTATCGTTCTTCACGTAGTCCAGGGCAGCCTTGAGGAGCAGCGTTATGGTGAGCAGCCGCTGCTGTCCATCGACCACGTAGTGCCTGCCCTCTCTATCTGCCGTACCAGTAATCACCACGGAGCCAAAGAAATGGGAGATGAAATTGTATTTGTTAGCAAGGCGAGATTGCTGGACCCTGAGCAAATCGCTCCATAGCTCCCCACATTGCTTTTTCTCCCAGCAGTAGGTGCGCTGGTAGATAGGGATCACGAGTTGGGCACCGTCATCGATACCCGTGATAACAGCGAGGATAGACTTTTTTTCGATGTACATGGCCATGAGTACGATCTAGTCACAGGTTCAAGTTACGCATTTTCAGAAAAATTTTGGAGCCTTCTACCCGTGCCAAGCTAGGCGTAAGGCCAGTCTGCGCGCATATCTGCATGAAGGCGTGGGGTAGGGGACACCGAGCGCAAACCTTCGTGCGACAGCTAGCCCGAGCCAGCGGCTCCCCCAGCGAGAATGCGCCGATGCCAGACGGCCGACTCCGAGGCGTGGAAAACTGTACCTTTGTGGTAGCGAGACAATAACAGCCCAGCGTAGGGCGACCAAAGGGAACAGGAGATGAGGAGGCGAGCTGAAGGGAACACCGCCAAGCGGACACCATTCCGCCAGCGGTTCGTGCGATGGTTCTGGGGTATATTCATTGGTCTGCTGGTGTTTGTGGCCTTGCTGTTCACGAGCATCACGCTGGGTCTTTTTGGGCCGATGCCGACCTTTGAGGAGCTGGAGAACCCCAATAGCATCATGGCCACAGAGGTGCTTTCTGCCGATGAGAGGCTACTTGGCACCTACTTTCTTCAGAATCGTTCGTTGGTGAGCTACGAGGAGCTGAACGAATACCTCAAGGATGCCCTGATTAGCGTAGAGGATGCACGTTTTTACGAGCACTCAGGAGTGGATGCCAAGGGTCTGTTCCGAGTGTTCTACAAGACGCTCCTGCGCGGGCAGGAGGATGCTGGTGGAGGCAGCACGATAACGCAGCAGCTTGCCAAGAATCTTTTCCCGCGCGATTCCGTGATGCCTGCCACGAGCTTTGGGCGGGCGGTCAAGCTGGTCATCTCGAAGTTCAAGGAGTGGGTCACGGCGGTCAAGCTCGAGCGCGACTACTCCAAGGATGAGATCATGACCATGTACCTGAACACGATCTCGTTTGGCTCCAACGCCTTCGGGATCCGCATGGCCGCCCGGACGTTTTTCAACACGACCCCCGATTCGCTCAAGTGCGAGGAGGCCGCGCTCCTAGTGGGGCTAGTCAAGGGACCTACGCGCTATAGTCCCGTGCGCAACCCTGCGCGGGCATGCGAACGTCGGAACACGGTGCTTCGCCAGATGGTGAAATACGGCAAGCTGTCGCAGGAGACCTGCGACAGCCTCTCGGCGCTGCCCATTACGCTCCACTACCGGATGCAGGACCACAACGCGGGCTTGGCCACGTACCTGCGCGAGCTCATCCGCCTGATGATGACCGCCCGGGAGCCACGTCCCGGGATGTACTTCACGCACGAGCAGTACCGTCTGGATTCCATCCACTGGGCGGAGAACCCCCTCTACGGCTGGTGCCGAAAGAACCCTAAGCCCGATGGTTCGTTCTACAACCTCTACACTGACGGGCTGAAGATCCACACGACGGTGGACTACCGGATGCAGCAGATAGCGGAGCGGGCGGTGGAGCAGCACCTAGGAGGGCAGCTCCAGCGACAGATGGATGCGGAGAAGCGTAAGAATCTCTTTTCCTACGATGTGCCCCGGGAGGCGCGCGAGGTGGTGATGGAACTGGGCTTAAAGCACTCGCCCCGCTACAAGGCACTCAAGGCCCAGGGGGCCACGCAGCAGGAGATAGAGAAGGCATTTCGCACGCCGGACACGATGCGCGTGTTCACCTGGCATGGCCTAGTGGACACCGTGCTGACCCCCTACGACTCTATGCTCTACTACAAGCGGCTACTGCGCGCGGGCTTCATGGCCATGGAGCCTCGCAGCGGAGCTGTGCGAGCCTATGTGGGGGGCACGAACCTGGAGCATTTCAGCTATGACAATGTGTTTTCCTCGCGTCGCCAGGTGGGTTCCATCATCAAGCCCTTCCTCTACACGCTGGCGGTACAGGAGGGTTTTGACCCCTGCCTGAAGGTGCCCAATACGACCTCTACGTTCGATATGGGCGACACGGTGTGGCAGCCCCGCACAGCGGGAGCCTCAAAGCGCGATGGGCAGATGGTGACGCTCATGTGGGGGCTGGCGCAGTCGTCGAACAACGTGAGCGCCTGGCTGGTCAAACAGCTGACCCCCCAGGCCATAGCGGCCCTCATCGAGAGCATGGGCATCAGGAGCCATATTGACCCAGTGCCCTCTATTTTCCTGGGTACTTCGGAGATTTCCCTGTGGGAGATGGTTTCCGCCTACACGGCCTTTGCGGCCAACGGCGTGCAGACCGAGCCGCTCCTGGTGAGTAGCATAGAGGATCGGAACGGCAATCTACTGGCCAGCTTTTCGCCCACGTCGCGCAACGTGATTAGCCCCGAGACGGCCTACACGATGGTGCGCCTGCTGCAGAATGTGGTGGATCACGGTTCGGGCAACCGGCTCCGCCGGATCTACACACTGGAGGGCCCGCTGGGGGGCAAGACAGGTACGACGCAGAACCATTCGGATGGTTGGTTCATGTGCATCCATCCCCAGCTGGTCATCGGGGCGTGGGTGGGCAATGAGGACCGCGCCGTGCATTTCACGAACATAGCGCAGGGGCAGGGCGCAAGCATGGCTCTGCCCATCGTGGGACTTTTCCTGCAGGGAGTCTACCAGGACAAGTCCACCCTGGTGAGCCCGGAGAGCCAGTGGGCCGTGCCCCCGACGATGGTGGGCCGGTCGTTCAACTGTGACGATGCATCCTCGGAGAATGTCGAGCAGAGCGATGACTTCTTCTAGACTGCCCCTGCGTCCGAGCGACCTTGCACACGTTGTGCTTGGGTCCATTTTGCTTGGACTGCTGGGAGCCACTGCGAGCTGTAAGGAGGAACGGTCAAAGATGCTACCCTCGGTAGAGTTCGTTTTTTCCATCTCCTTGAACCTACCGGAGTACTCCGAGCTGGCCACACCGGGTAACGTGCTGCTCTACCCGCATGCGGGCTACATGGCCCATGGGGTCTACGTGGTACATGAGCTGCTCGGGGAGTCAGCCTACGCAGCCTACGATGCCACCTGTGTAGCGCATCTCGCACACCCAGTGGCCACGACACCCCGAGGCAGCTCAGCCATTTGCCCTTACTGCAAGCGAGAGTACATACTCTACGGAGGGGCCAGCAGCGTAGACGCACAATACCACCTGCAGCCCTACCGGATCTACCGCGATGGTGCTACGCTCACGGTGCACAACCCTTAGGACCCTACGATACCAAGAGCTCTGCGGTCATTGTGGAGCGGCCCCGGGGCAAGGGGTAGTTGCAACTAGCGTACCGAGGTGCAAATCTGCCCCCTGGGAGGGGAAAACGTCACTGTGTGGGGCAGGAGCATCCGATCCAGCGTGAGTCAAGTCGCCCCCTAGGTGGAGTCCGTAGGGGGCAGAAAGAAGGCTGTAGCTTAGCTTGTTGGAATAGGTGGTGGCAAGCAAGAGCCGTGGGGCGGGGCGCAAGAAGAGATAGGAGAACTCCTCCAGGCGTGTGCGTGGACGAGCTGATAGAGGGCATGGGACACGCAGGGTATAGACAGCAGGACAATTGCATATTGTGGTTCGGGCCAGGTAGGCTGCGGGTAGACACACAGGCCACGAAGAAGCGCTAGAGCATCGAAGGTGTACCCCTTCCGCAACCCCACGATCGCAAAGCATCCGCCGAGAACGCTTGGGGTACCTTCGTGAGACCAAGGATCCCTTGCACGGCAACAGCAGGGAGAACCATACGTGTCGACCTCCCCGTAGCCAGCGCACCGCACAACGTGCTGAACCCGACCAGTGGGAAGACTAACGCCCCATGGATTCGGTACACCGCCTCAGCGAGTAGCTGTCATTTGTGCAGCAAGGCTACCGGCACGGAGGAGAAAGCCACAAGTTCGCTTTTAGCCTTGCAGACAGCAGCTGCAGTAAACAAGCGACAGGCAGCCGCACCCAGGTCAGATCACGATACTTTACATACGTAAACCAATCCGCATTGCCAATGGAGCAAATACATCGTCAACGAAAAGAAGCCAGCAGGGTCTACGTGAGGTCCGTCCTCATGTGGTGCCATCACGAGAAACGATTCAACGAGCTTTCCAGCGATGACACACAGTCGTCGAAGGTAAGCACCGCAGCGTTTGTTCTGCCACCTGCGATCTCATTGCTATTAGCGAGGATAAACGGTCCAGACACTCCCCAAGTCCCCGTCAAGCTGGACAGCAACGAGCTGCACTAGCAGCCGGCGAGGAAAAGGTTTTTCCTGATGCACCGTAAGGCTGGGAGCGCACAGCAGCCAAATACTTTCCGCAAACACGCTGCAAGCATCAATCGCCCCCCCGCCGACATACCGCACCCGTTTTTTATAATTCATATTATGTTTAACAGAGTTTTGGTGCCCGGAATGCGCATGGCAGAGCCTCCGAGTGTTGCCAACGAATAAGCCAGGGTATCTGGATATCTCGAGGCTTCTACTTCCTCCGGTTAACCGCACACCATGCGCCACATTGCACACGCATTCGTTGGTTATTTCTGGCGTACCTCCCTCCACCCGCAGGCTGTAATAACGCCGAGACTGGCACAGCCATCTGCATGCTGCGAAGCTCCCAATACGCCCCACGCATCGTCATGTATCACCTTGGGCCTAGATAGCTACCCACCATATGCCTCGACAATGGATCTGGCACCAGTCTTCTAGAGCTGTTAGCAACCAACTGCAACACAACATTGGTTGACGAGAAAATTAAGTCTGGGGCCCCCACCTAGCCCCACCAGTCGATTTGGCATCCCCTGAGCCCACACCACGTGCGTGCGACATGGCATCTATGGCAAGGGCAAGGACGCGACAGAAACCACAATACCCTTTACGTTCCACAAGTGAGAGGCCACGGGCCTTGAGCTCTCAGTGTAGACGTCTGTACGCCCGCATACAGCTGCTCTGTGCCTCCACCAGCACGCATACACCAGGAGAGTTTGTTTGCCACAGCTGCAAATGTTCACACCTGTAAAACTTGCGCCGTCAGCGGTCTCATTTGGCCTCTCCTTGTGTTTACATATGTGATATCTTTAGTGCGTTTTATTCTGCTGGATGAAGCCATCTCCCAAGCTTAAATTTTACACGTTAATTGCTTGTGGTTTGAATTGATGATAGATCTTCAAGGTGGTGAAGTTCAGGTCTCAATTTGTATTTGTTGCAGTAGCAATATACATGCACGCACATACACAATACAAGCACAATTTTGACTTTTAGTCCCGATAATTTACCTTTGTGGAGCACAAAGACCAAGCTAGGCACCAGCAAAAGTTGACAAACACAACAACAAAACAGGGGATGCCATGCAGGATGTTGCGGATCGAATCCAATGGATACTCCAGGAGTTCAGTTTGACGGGCTCGGAATTCGCAGAGCGGGTGGGCATCCAGGCGAGTGCAGTAACGCACTTCCTCAATCGCCGCAACGCACCCTCATATCTGGTTACCTGCGCCATCCTGCGGGCCTTCCCCACGCTCCAGGCAGAGTGGTTCATGCTGGGGACCGGGGAGGCCCTCAAATCGTCCCCCGTCCCAGAAGGGCATACCCGCGCCACGGTGCGGCAGCCCCTCCCCGCATCGCCCAGCACGCTGTTCGCTGGGCATGATACCGCTGCGGATGCCAGTATCCACAGGTCAACATCGGCGACAGCAGTTGCCCCAACTCAGGGAGAAACGGCAGCGCAAGACGAGTCCACTCCCTCCCCAAGTGCCAAGAGTCACAGCCCGCAGCCCGAGGAATCCCCACAAGCCGTCCCAGGTGATAAGAGTCCATCGCCCGCCCTGCCACCCCTGCCGGTCGTGGACTCTGCCTGCGCCTCCGGCGCCAAAACTGAGGAGGCCCCAGCACGCTATGCCCAACCGGTCTCCCCTACCCCTCCACACCAAGATACCCCTGCCGGAACACGTATTGTTACAGATGTAAACACCGAACCGCCCTGCCGGATTGTGAACTCGGAGGAATCAGGCTACTATGCCGAGGAAGCGCGCCCGGGAAAGTCCCAGCCTTCTGCAACTCCTGCTGCCCTCCCCATGCCACGGCGGGTACTGCTGCTCTACCCCGATGGCACCTTTGAATTCTTCACGCCCCGAGCTGACGCTGGAGCCCAGGATTAATTCCCCATGCTTTGCCCCTCTCGTCTGTCGCCCACTGGACAGGCAGACCATGGGTACCACTCTACAGGCTGCCGGACTTGGAAACCTCAGCGCAGTTAGCTATGGAACTGACTTCTCATGATGGGGCCCTAGCCCGAGGCTAGTCATGGCGACACTTCTGGTGGTGTCAGGGGGTCGGAGAGCAAGCAGGGGCATCTCATCCAGTTTGCTGCAGCCCCGCCACGCCCACAAGCCCGCAGAACTGCGTGGATGTCTCCTCCTATAGCACGAATAGCCCTAGCTCTGTGAGTTCGTGCCCCAGGGGGCCTAGGAGTGGCCGCACAATGGCTAAGCAGTCTCCTACGCAGGCGCCATGGCGGCCTCCATGACACCCAAGATGCCACAAAACCCGTTGGAAGCACGGGAGACTCACAGGCGATCAAGACATTCAGAGTCTCTAAGCACACTCTTCGTCTCGCGTGTTGCCCATGATGCGAGGGCGCAACCGCTTAGTATGCGATACCAAAAGCGCATACCGCATAACCTCATGCATTTTCGCCACGTGACGCCGCACCGCTGGATGGTAAGCCCATTATCGCCAAGGTATGGAGAAGCCTAGTCAGTCTTCTACCCTGTAGGCCAACAGGGAAGAAGGAGGCTGTAGCTGGTGGTGCTGGCTGCACTAGGGGCGTACTCGACAGCGCGAAGGACAATGGCTTCACTTACCCAAGGGCTTGAGTCGCCATGCGCTGAGTAGAGCCTCCGCCTCGCCAGTTGCCAGCAGCACGACTTGCGACCGCACCAGCAACACTGCGGTATGCTGGGTAGTCGTGTATAGCACATCCTACGCGCATTGTACCCCACTGTGAGAACCCAAGGCGGGGGAAGATGAGATTGTGGGAGGGGCTGTAAGCCGGATTCTGTACCCTCGGCCTAAGTGGCCTCGGGCCGACGCCATCCATCTCGGGTGTTCCTCACGGGACACCTCCAGCAGTCCACCCGCCGGGCGTGATCCTCTCGAATCAAGGCAACGAGCCGCTGCCCAGGGCTTGCCCCCGCCCGGTTTACATGACCTTGCACTACCTGGCCTAGCACGCCGCGGCGCATCGCTGCACCGCGCGGTGGGCTCTTACCCCGCCTTCTCACCCTTACCAGGCTGGCCTCGCAGCCAGCCTGGCGGTCATTCTCTTCTGCCCCGGCTGCACCTTACGGCGCACTTCGCGTTAAGAAGCAGGCTGCCCTCCAGTGTCCAGACTTTCCTCATGAGCCAATTGAAAGCCCATGCGACGCCGCGCCCCTCCCATAACCTCTAAAAGCCCCGCAAAGGTAGCCAATATAACAACATTCCCAGCACCGCAGGTGGGCCTTTTTTCCTACCTTTGCCCGAAGAACCATATCCCAGTAGGATGCCTTTCCTCTTCCGTACCCGCCGGCCTCGCGGGTTCAACTACAAGCCGATCTACTACGATGCCGAGCGAGAGCATCTAGAGGCCATCCGGGCGAGTGCGCAGGCCGCGGCAACAGGTCAACCCATGCCCCCCGAAGCCCTCAAGGAACACGTCCGAGCCGCCTTCCGCACTGCGCGGGGTCGCCACCTGCGCACAAGGTCGAGCCAGCTTGTGCGCACGCTGCTCATCGCCGCAGGGTTGGTTCTCCTGCTTCTCATCTACCTCCGCCTCGGCTAATCGTCCGCACACACGCATGCACGATATTATCAACTTGCTGCCCGATAGCGTAGCGAACCAGATCGCAGCGGGCGAGGTGGTGCAGCGCCCGGCTTCCGTAGTCAAAGAACTCCTCGAGAACAGCATCGATGCCGGGGCCACCGACATCCTGCTCCACGTGTACGGCGGGGGAAAGACCGGGATACAGGTCATCGACAACGGACAAGGCATGTCGCCCACCGATGCACGGCTCTGCTTCGAACGACATGCCACCTCCAAGATTCACCAGGCCCAGGACCTAGAGGCCATCGTTTCCATGGGCTTTCGCGGGGAGGCCTTGGCCTCCATCGCCGCCGTGGCCGAGGTCCTGCTCACCACCCGGCGGGCTGAGGACGAAATGGGCACCCAGCTCTCCATCGTCGGCTCCGAATTCCGCGGGCAAAAGAGCTGTGCCGCGCCGGTAGGAAGCAACTTCCTAGTCCGCAATCTCTTCTTCAATGTCCCTGCGCGCCGTCGCTTCCTCAAGGGAGTCTCCATAGAGATCAAGCATATCGTGGATGAGTTCCAGCGGGTGGCTCTTGCCAATCCCGCAGTCGCAATGCGTCTTCAGCATGACGAGGCCATGCTCTACAGCCTCTCCGCAGCTACTAGACCCCAGCGGATCCTCCATCTTTTTGGCGCCCGACTCGAAAAAGACCTGATGCCCCTCGAGGTCCAGACCCAGCTGGTGACCATCAGCGGGTATCTCGGCGTGCCCCGCATCGCCCGCAAGCGCGGCGGCGAGCAATTCATGTTCGTCAATGGTCGCTACATGCGCCATCCCTACTTCAACCGAGCGGTCTTCAACGCCTACACCCGTCTCATCCCGCCCGATACCACCCCGGTCTTCTTCCTCTTCTTCACCATCGATCCCCAGCGCATCGATATCAACATCCACCCCACTAAAACCGAAATCAAGTTCCAAGATGAGGGCGTGATCTGGCAAATGCTGCACTCGGCCGTGCGCGAGGTACTCGGGCAGCACGGGGGCGTGCCGCCCATGGACTTCGAAACGCCCCCTCCTGGCGCCCTGCCCACCTTCCCAAGACATGCACCCCTGACAAAGGAGGAGCTGGAGCTCCATCCCTTCGATACCTTCCCCAACGAGTGCCCCGATGTCTTCCCCCGCCCCAATGCCATGCCGGTTCTTGGGGTCCGCCGCGCCGGTGCACCCAGCAAAAACCTAGGTGACAGTCTGGGAGTCCCCGCTGCCCTTCCCGGAGACCCGATCACCCTGCCGCTCCCCCTTTACAACCGCTACATCGTGCACTTGTACCAGGGGCAGCTCATCCTCATCGACCAGCACAGGGCCCACGCCCGCATCCTCTTCGAACAGCTCATGGCCCAGCAGCTCTCCCCGGCCACCGCGCAGCAGCTCCTCTTTCCCATCCCCATAGAAGTAACCCCGGGCCAAATGGCCTTCATCGATGATTTCATCTCGCAAATGCGCCAGCTGGGGCTAGCGCTCAAGCGCGACCAGGGCAACAGGCTCATGCTACACGCTGTGCCTCCGAGTATGCAAGTGCAAGACCCCGCCTCCTTCATCCAGACTCTCTTGGGCTACTACGAGCAGGAAGATCAGCACGCACTCGGCCAGGTGACCGAGCGCCAACGAGCCCGGCTGGCCCTCGCCGGTGCCATTCCCCCTGGGCAGCCTATGGCCGCCTCGGAGGCCGCCGCCCTCGTCAGCCAACTCTTCAACTGCCGCCAACCGGCGCTCGACCCCCTTGATAGGCCAACCTACATGGCGATCCAAGAACCACTAATCAAGAAGTGGTTCGCCCAATAGTCTCACCCGATGCCCTAGCCCTAGATCCTAATCATCCCTAGCCGATGACAAGTTTCCAGCAAGCCTACGCCTCCCCACGACGCCCCATCGTCGTCTACAACCTCATCTTCATCAACGTGTTGGCCCTGCTACTCACCTATACCTGCGCCAACGTCTTCCACTTCGACCTCACCAGGCTGCTCGGCCTCTTCTACCCCGAGAGTCAGTACTTCATGCCGCACCAGCTGCTTACCCACATGTTCATGCATGCCGGGCTCTCCCACCTCTTCTTCAATATGTTTGCTCTCTGGATGTTCGGCCGCTCGCTTGAGCTGCTTTGGGGCAGCAGGCGCTTCCTATTCTTCTATCTCTTCACTGCCCTAGGGGCCATGGGACTCCACCTGCTGGTCAGCTTCATTGAGATTAGCCACATGCAGCGAGAAATCAACGCCATCTTCTCCGCCAACGACCCGCAGGCTCTCCTGGCCTATGTGCAGCAGCACGCAGCGCCCTACTTAGACCAAATCTGGAGTAAGGGCCTACAGGATTGGCTCGCTCACCCCGAGAGCCGACACCTCATGCTCCAATGCCAAGGTCTCATGCACGATCTCATTCAGTTCCGCATGGACATCCCCACGATCGGTGCCTCGGGCGCAGTCTACGGTGTCCTCATGGGCTTTGCCCTATGCTTCCCTAATGCCTATATCTATCTGCTCTTCCCCCCCATGCGGCTGCGCACCAAGTGGTTCGTGGCCATCTATGCCCTGCTCGAGCTCTACCTAGGCTTCACTCAGCCTGGCAGCCATGTGGCCCACTTTGCGCACATCGGAGGTATGCTCTTTGCTTACCTACTCATCCTCTATTGGCGAAAATATGCTAAATAATAAGTTCAATGCGCTCGTACAGCGCTGGGCTGCACGGCTGCGCCTAGCCCCCGTGGTCGTCTGGTTCTTGGCTATCAACCTGGCCGTCTTCATCGCATTCCACCTACTGGGAGGCCTTGGCAATTTCTGGTCACCAAATTTCCGGGAGGAGCTGACGGAATGGCTCGCCGTGCCGGCCTCGCTCAAAAACCTTCTCCACCACCCCTGGACACTACTGACCTACATGTTCTTCCATGAGGGCTTCCTCCACCTGCTCTTCAACATGCTCTGGTTCGTCGTCTTCGCCATGCTGTTCCTGCGCTACGCCACCCCAAAAAAGCTCATCAGCCTCTACTTGCTCGGCGGACTGGCGGGCGCCCTAGTCTACATCGTCACCTTCAACCTCGTCCCCTACTTTCAGAGCGTACTGCCTGACTCCTATGCGCTCGGGGCCTCGGCGGCCGTCATGGCTGTTACGCTGGCCGCCACCATGCAGTGCCCGAACGAGAAAGTATATATCTATGGACTCATAGGTGTCAAGCTCAAGTACTTAGCGATCATCACCATTGCGCTTGACCTGCTGAGCCTCGCCAGTGACAACGCCGGGGGGCATCTGGCCCATCTGGGCGGGGCTGCCGTCGGCCTACTCTATCAGCCCACCCTCAATTGGTTCCAAAAGCTACCTGCTCACCTCCGCTATACCCGTCACCGGCGCAGTGCTGCACAGCGTTTTACATACACTAAAAACACCTCTTCTCCCCACGCCAAGTACAGGGCGTCTACTCGCGACACGGTAGATGAGCGCGAGATCGAGGCCATCCTGAAAAAACTCGCGCAGCACGGCTACAGTGCGCTCTCCACTGACGAAAAGGAAAAACTCTTCCGCAAAAGATCCTAGATATGCTCCGCATCTTCCGGTGGCTGCGCTACTTCCTCTACGCACTCAACGGCTTGGCCGCCCTGGCTCTGCTGCTCAGTCTACTCGCCACGAGGGTCTCCCCTACCGATTTCTGGCTTCTCGCGCTATTCGGGCTAGGCTATCCTATGGTCCTACTCGTCAACGCATTCTTTCTGCTCTACTGGCTCATCCGCTGGAAGCGCTTTGCGCTCGTCTCCCTGGTGGTCTTATTACTCGGCATCCCACAGCTGGTAAGCTTCCTGCGCTTCAAGGTCCCAACACCGCCCTACCAAGGCCCCCGCGACATTACCCTCCTCTCCTACAACGTTGACCGCTTCCACCTCTACTCCTGGGCCGATACCCCTCCCACCATGGACAGCGTGAAAAACCTCGCAGAGCAGCTCAAGGCCAACGTCATTTGCCTCCAGGAGTTCTTTACCAATAGCACCACCTTTACTGACCTCGATGCCCGCATCCTCTTCCCCGCCAATGCCCACATACACTACGTAGTCGATAGCCCGCAAAACCATTACGGCCTGGCCACCTTCTCTACCTTCCCCATCGTGGCCTCAGGCGAAATCCACTTCGCTGGCTCCGCCAACGCCACCATCTTTACCGACCTAGCCATCGGAAACGATACCATCAGGGTCTACAACAATCACCTACAGTCCTACAGACTTAAAAACCAAAACTTAGAATTCGTCAGGAATCCAGATTTCAGCAAGAAGGCCAGGCCTTGGCAACGCATCCTGAGCATCATTCGGCAGCTCAAAAAAGGCATTCTGCAGCGTGCCCAGCAGGTCCAACTCGTCAGGGCACATATCGAAAATTCCCCCTACCCAGTTATCGTCTGCGGCGATTTCAACGATGCCCCAACCTCATATGCCTACCGGCAGATGCGAAAAGGTCTCCTCGATGCCTTCATCACCACCGGCGATGGATTCGGCTCCACCTACCGCAACATCTTCCCCTCCTTTCGCATTGACTACGTGCTCTATAGCCCTACCCTCCGCGCCCTCGACTACGAAGTCCCCACCATCGCCTACTCCGACCATTTCCCCGTCACCGTGCCTTTCGAACTCGACGCCAAAACCTCCACTACCACCACTGAACCCTAAAACGATAGAACCCCATGAACACAAGGTTCATAAAACCCTTTTGCTTACATCGCGGAACAGCACGCCGCTTCCCCTTTGCGCTGCCTGTAGCCCTCACCCTGCTGCTTGGCCTCGCCGGGGGCTGCCAACAGTACACCTCGCGACCATACGCCTTCCTGCGCGGGGAGGCCCTCGGCACTTTCTACGCCATCACCGTGGACCTCGACACCTCGAAGGCCCTCCTACAGGCCATCGACTCCACCCTCGACCAAATCAACGCCCGCTTCTCCATCTACGACTCCTCCTCCCTCATATGCCAGTTCAACCAAGCCCAAGAATACATCGTCGATAATGAGTTCGCCAAGCTGACCTCCCTGGCCCTGCGTGTGGCCGCCGCCTCTAATGGCGCCTTCGACCCCACCGTGGGCCCCTACGCACGCGCCTGGGGCTTCGCCCAAACCGACTACGCCGCCGATGACACCCTCTTACTAGAATCCATGCGTGACTACGTGGGCTACAACCACCTGCGCATAGCGGGCGACACCATCTTTAAAAACCATCCCAAGGTGGAGCTAAGCTTCAACGCCATCGCCAAGGGCTACGCCTCCGACTGCGTGCTGGCCACCCTGCGCCGCCGGGGTGCCGCCAACGCCATGGTCGAAATCGGCGGAGAAGTCGCACTGCTCGGCCGCAACCCCCATGGGCAGCCTTGGCGAATTGGCATCGACGCCCCAGTACCAGGTCTAGCCCCCGGGGAAAAACTCCTACGCACCCTGGCGGATACCGCTGGCGGCATCGCCACTTCGGGCAACTACCGCAATTTCCACATTGAGGGGAAAAAGCATTGGGGCCACACCATCGACCCTCGCAATGGCCACCCTGTGCAAAGCACCATGCGGAGCGCAACAATCCTAGCCCCCACCTGCGCCGAAGCCGATGCCTGGGCCACTGCCTGCATGGTCATGCCGCCCGAAGAGGCCAAGGCCACCATCGCGCAGCAAACTGACCTCAAGGCCTTCCTAGTCTATCAGCGCTCCCCCATCGACACCACCCTCATCACCTGGAACTCAAAAAACCTCCAGTGAGGGCCACATGGGTCACGAAGCCTGGCGACTAGAGACTGAGTATCCTGCACTCGGTACGGCGGTTGGCCGCCCGACCCTGCGCAGTCGCATTGGTTGCAGCAGGGCGACTCGCCCCATACCCCTTGCACTCAATCCGCGCGGCAGCAATGCCGTGGGCCACCAAGAAGTCCCTCACGCTCTCGGCTCGACGACGCGAGAGCGCTAGGTTGTAATCATCCGTACCCACATTGTCGGTGTGACCCTCAATGCAGATCCGCATGCCCGGGTATTGGCGCATGGTGGCCACCAGCCGCAGGAGCTCCACATCAGATGCCCCTTGGAGGCGCGCAACGTTGTGCTCAAAAAACACATTACGCAGCGTCACCACGCACCCTCGTGCCATCCGGTGCAGCGCTATCTCCAGCTCCTGTGTGGCCTCTGCCGTGCCAAGGGTATCGAGATCAAAATGGATTGAGTTGTCAAAATAGCCCTCATGGGTCGAGAAAAGCCCATAGCTAGACCCCACGGGGAGGCAGACCACGAACTCTCCTTGCGCATTGGCCATCGGCTGCATGAGCGTGTCGCCTTCGGGCAATTTGAGGAGCAGGGTTCTGGCCTGCAGAGGCTTGTGCGTCTGGGCATCATACGCACGGGCATGGATGTAGGCCACTGCCGTAGGGCGTAGGCTGTCGGGGAGCAGGAAGGTGTAGATGTCCATCCCTTGTCGCGGGTCGCGCGCCGTGGCATAGAGCGCATTCTGCGCCCGCGGCTCCACGATGAGCCCCATCTCGGTCATGGGGGTATTGATGGGATAGCCCAGATTCTTCGGGGTACTCCATCCCTGCCTCCCCTCACGGCGCGACATGAAAAGATCCTGGTCGCCTAGCCCCGGGTGGAAGTTGCTCGAGAAAAAGAGTGTCCGATTATCAAAATGGATGAAAGGGGTCTGCTCGTCACCCGGGGTGTTGATGGTGGGCCCTAGATTCATCGGCTTGCCCCACTGCCCATCGGGCTGGCGGCTCACCTGCCAGATGTCGTACCCTCCATACCCACCGTAGCGGTCGCTGGTGAAGTAGAGCATCCGCCCATCTGGGGCCACGGAGGGCTGCTTATCACTCGACTCGGGAAGATTGGCGGGGGCAGGGAGCATCTCGGGTGCCCCCCAACGCCCGTTGGGCTCCAGCCGTGAGTAGTAAATATTGCAGCGCCCTTTGCACTTTGTGAAGTACATCTCCCGACCATCGGCCGTAATGCTCTGTGCCCCCTCATTGGCATCCGTGTTGACCGGTGCCCCTAAGCTCTCCACATGCTGCCAGCTGGAGTCGATCGATGGGCGGGTGGCTATGAAAAGATCCTCCTGCAAGAAGCTGCGGCGACGCTCACGGGGATTGCGCGCTGGAGGCTGTAGACGCGTAAAGGAAAGCGTCCTATGGTTCGCGCTCAGGGAAGGGAAATACTCATCGTAATCCGTGTTCACCTGCCCTTGGAGCGGCTCAGGGTGGATGTTCACTGGGTGGAGCAATGCGTAGCGAGCAAACTGGGCACTGGCCAACTGCTGCTGGGCCTGCTGCTTGCGGTAGGGCGGCACGGCGCGCTGGGCCAGGTAACGCTGCAGCGCAAGAATAGCCTCATCGTAGCGCCCTGCCTTGAGGGCATTACGCCCAGCATCGAGCAGCGTTGGCCCGTAAAATGCGCTGTCTAGACTATAGGCTTGCATGTTCGCCTGGTAGGCCTCCAAGTAGTTACCGGCTGCCTCTTGGGTCTGGGCCTCGAGCAGGTAGCTCTCGATAAAGGACTTATCGTAGCGGCGGGCTCTCGCAAGGAGGTTGAGGGCTTGGCCATAATTCTGTAGGCGGTACGCTGCCAGGGCTTCGTTATAGCAGGCTATTGCGCGCTTGCTGCGCGTGGTAAAGTCTCGGGCAGGCTGAGCCTGCAGACCCACAATTCCTAGCCACAGTGCACCAAGCAGCGCTATACCCCACGTCAAAAGGCTCCTCATCGCCCCGCGAATGCCCAAGGAATTCGCACGGCACACCGCCGCATGGAACAGTGCGCTTGCTCCCCTCATGGCTGCAAGACAATCTTAGTTACGTACGGCATCGCGCCCGCCCCCTGCAGACGAAGCGTGTAAAGCCCTGGGGGTAACCCGGTGAGATCTATCACCAAGGTACCCACCCCAAGGCAATCGCCCTGGCGTACCAGCTGCCCCGTAGGCCCATGGAGCGCAAATTCTCGCCAGATGGGCGGCATCTCGAGGTGCACATACCCACGGGTAGGGTTAGGAAATACCCTAACTGCCTGGCCATAGGCTCCCTCAGCTGCTGTGGCCGTGGCAAACTTGGCGTAAAGCGTGTTGTCTCCCATCCTCACTACGCAATGCGAAGGAAGGTAATAGGGCGCCAAATAGGTCTGCCCAAACTTGATCTCCTCCAAGACCCCAGTCGAGGGTGGAGTCACATGTAGGTTGAGGACTGTGCCGATAAACCAGTAGCTACCATCGGGTACAAACTCCCCCTCGGAGGTGGTCAAAAAGGCCTGGCCGTCCCCATCGATGCGGTAGCTCAGACGGCCCCACATGGCGGCAAAGAAGGGGTAATACCCCCTAGCAAAACTGTAGTCTGCGCCCAGATTTAACCCCCCGATCTTCTCCCCTGAAACAAAAGTGGTAGAGTCTAGGGGGGTCACTTGGTAGCTTCCCCCTAAGTATCCATCAGTCACTGGTTGACCTTGATGCGTAGATTGATAGTAGCAATTGCGCAGCTCTAGGTTTGCCCCCTCTACCACGCCGAAAAATGCGCCCGTAGGCCGTATAGCGCCTGTTGAGCTATTGATCACAGCACCGGCCGCATACAGATCCCAAAAGCGACTCTGGGCAACACCCCCTGCTTGCCTACCTATGAACCCACCCACCCCCTCTGCGTCTGCTGGAGCGTAGACTGGCCCCAACGTGTAGCTCGACTCCAGCGCGCCATCGCTCTGCTCCGCATGTCCTATCATCCCCCCAACATCGGCTGCGCGGGCATGGTCGGTGAGGCGCACGGGCACGTGCGTGTAGATCCCCACCAGACGACCGTTGACCAAACGCCCTATAGCCCCGCCTACATGCCGGTCTCCCGTGACACCAGGGGCTCCAGGCCCCGCCGCACGCACCGAGCAGTTGAGCAGCAAGCCTCCCATGAGTTGGCCCGCTAATCCACCCACGAACTCGCCCCCAGTGATCCTATCCACCGTCAGGTGTAGATTCTGCACCGTGGCGCCTTCACCTAATATCCCAAATAATCCCACGTACTGATTGTGCTCGTTGGATATAGCGATATTTGCAATCTGGTGCGCCAAACCGTCATAGTGGCCAGTGAACTCATGCGAGGAAGCCCCTATGGGCTGTAGCGCCACGCCGCGGCAATCGATGTCTTGGGTCTGTATAAAGTACGCTCTCTGCAATGCCCCCTGCGCCACCTGGGCCTGAAGCCACAGCAGATGGCCCACCGAGGTGAGCTCGTAGGGGGCTACTTCGCTACCGTCACCTCGCAACGGGGCTACCCCCTGGCCCCGCGCCCCCACGACCACGCAGGACAGCAGAACTAAAAGCACTCCCCTAACAAATGGCACAGCTAAAGGCCACACCATGCGCATCTTGTCGCTATTCATATAGCGAAGAAAAAACAATGGCCAACATGTTGCATTGCTACGGCTATCGTTCGCCCGCATGGTCATGCTCCAGGAAGTACTGGCAATCCTCCAATAGCTGGGTGTGCAGGCCGAGAAGCTGCGCAATGCGTAGCCCCTCGTGGGGCACCTGCCCCGACTCATCGGGCTCCAGCGTGTAATCTATGTAACGACCTATGGATTCTATCCCCAGGGCTCCCTCGACCCTATCGTGCTGGAAACCGCGGACTTTCAAGCGCCGACATGGCACATCTATCCCACTATAGTGCGTGGTGACCAAGGCCATAACACTATGCTCTTGTAGAAAATGCACCACGCCGCACACAATCGCTCGACCCTCTATGGGGTTTGTTGTCCTAGCCAGCTCATCTACGAGTACCAAGAGCTTACGTCCACCCAGTACTGCCCGCGCGATGGCATCCACGCGGAGTATCTCGCTACCAAAGGAGGAGAGGCCCTCAAGGTGATTCTGACCATCGCCAAATGAGGTCATCACCCGCTCCACGGGCACCATCTTGGCCGCACTGGCCGCCACGTAAAGCCCAAACTGCAGCATGTGCTGCGCTAACGACACGCTCTGCAGCACTACGCTCTTGCCCGCCATGTTCGCCCCTGTGATCAACGTCACACCAGGATAAAGGGCTACGCTCACTGGCTGAAAAGCCTGGTGCTTGCGCGCCAAGGTATCGGCTATCTCTGGGTGAACCAAATCCTTAAGCTCAGTCTCGCTGCTGGAGAGGCTCGGCTTGCAAAGATGCAGATCCTGAGCTAGTAACGCCTTGGCCAACAAGAGGTCTAGGCGGCCCACTTGCTGCTGCGCCTCGGCTAAACTATCAACGTAGGGCTTCAAGCGTTGACACAAGGCCTTCCGGGCCTCATTCTCCAGCGATAGGCACTCCAGGCGCTTAGCCTCCTGGGCATCGTCACTGGCCTGCTGCCGCTGAAGCATCACAAGCTCGCGCCGGGCTTGGCGCAGCGCGGGGGAGTACTCATCGTAGATATGAAACTGCGGAATTCGCTTGCCCTCGGGGTCAAGCTCGGCGAGCGGGGCGGTCAAATCGGGAACACGCACCTCTGGAAAATCTACCGACTCCAGCAGCTCGCGAATCTGAAGTGCTAGGAGTATGAACGACTTGACCTCAAAGAGCTCTACGTCATCGCGCACGGTGCCCGAACGCAAAAACTCCAGTGTACCCCCTAGGTCCTGCACTTGGCAGAGACTCATCTGCACTAAGTCCAGCCGAAGGGGGGTGGGGCCTGCCAAGTGCGCCAGCACACGTGCCACTGCATCGAGCTCGGCTTGAATGGCAGCTGGGGCCGAAAGCCAGCTAATGGCCTCCAAGGCCTTCTGCCCAGGGCCCGAATGCACTTGGAGGTGCTCGTATATATAGCGCAAACCCAGCACCTGGGGCACCGCTGCGCGCAGGGTTAGTTGGTCCATCGTCTCCTAGACTATAGCTACAAAGTTAACCCTTTTGTCCACAGCGCTGCGTACGCCACCCTGCACCCAACCTCCGCAACTACACAGGCGCACCTCCTAGGCCCAGTCCACTGGGGAAAAGGCAGACAAACCCACGTGTCGGTTATATCTTCTCTAGAAGGTCCGAGGGAAGCCACCCTTGGCTCCCATCGGGGATGGATACCTGACACCAATTGCCCACCTGGTCCAAGAGCTGCACCTTGGCCCCGGCGTGTAGCAGGAACAAATCCTTGCTCTGGGCGTCGGGTGCGCCCTTGACCGATACCACCGACTGCATGATGATAGCTGCCCGCTGCGTGGTCACTCGACGATACTCCAGCTGGGAAAACGACAAGCCCACTACCAGCACTACCAGCAGCACCAGCACGCCTACGCCTGAGGCCAACCAGTAGCGCCGAGGGATGAAGTAGCGCAGCCCCAGAATACCCCCCAGCACCAAGACCAAGGCTACTAGGGCCAACATCCCCCACCCCCGAGCCGACAACATACGCGGTAGACCCCTAAACCAGGCTAGGAAAGGCGACTCCTGCTCCACGGGCAGTTTGTCCACCGTAAAGTTCCTGGCCATCTGGAGGTTAAACTTCGCATCGGCCATGCCCGGCTCCACCTTCAGCGCCCGCTCGTAGCTCAGGATAGCGTGCGGGTAGTCTTTTAAACGGTAGTACGCATTGCCCAGGTTATAGTAGAGGGGCGCAGCATAGTAGCCCGCCGACAGGATTTGCTCGTAGCATTTGGCCGCGCTGTCGAACTGGCCGCGCCCGTAGAGCTCGTTGGCCTCTTGGTAGCAACGTTGCAATCGCTCCTTTTCTGCACTCTTCGCGCACGCTGGCTGGTAATAGCAGCCAAACAGCGCCACGGCCAGCAGGAGCAGTACACGCTGAAGCTCCGCATGGCCTCCCATGATTAGCTTACCCATTAGGCCTTTCCTCCCGACTTGAATTTATTGAGCCAGCTATCGAGCTGCACGATGGCAGCCGAGGTCTTTTCGTAGAGCAGATCAGGCTTCCCCTGGTAGGCACTGGGGGCGTACTGCGCAAACTCGCAGTCGGCTATCACGTCGTGTAGCTGCGCTACCAGATCGTCTGGCACGCCCCTGGAGTGCAATTGCTCGGTAATCGATGTGGACGACATATCGGCGGTCTCCAGGTGGAGCTTGTCGCCCAGATACCCCCAGAGGGCCTGCAGCAGCTGCTGAAAGAATTGCTCATCGTGCGTCTCAAGAAGCTGCTTGGCGCGGCGCAAACGTCGGTTGACCATCCGCAGGGCGCGCCGATCACGAGCTAGCGTGACGTCCCGCGACAAAATCTGACGCTGACGAAGGTAGAGGTAGCTTACGAAAAACAGCACCATCGCCAGTAGCACCCATATCCAAAAGAAACTACTGGCCAAAAATGAACCGCTGGAGGAGAGCAGCACGGGGACTGTGGAATTGATGTGGCGGATGTCAGAGCCCAGGAATTGCACGTCTTCCTTGTTCACACCACGAGCCACGGTCCCTCCCCCTGCCCCCGTACTATCGGGGATCACCCGCAAATGGTAACTGGGCGTGCGCACTGTCTTGTAGCACCCCTGCTCCAAATCAAAGTAGGAAAACTCATAGGCCGGCACCTCGATTTTGCCTGGTGCCCGGGGAATAATCACATAATCATAGGTAATCTGCCCCTGCTGGTTGCTGCCCTTAATGGCGTAATTGGCCTTGGGAACAGGATCGTAGACCTCCAGGGTGCTCGGAAACTCTATGGCGGGGTTGCCCAAAAGATGGAAGTTCCCCACCCCGGAGATGGTCACAGTATAGTTCACTGCCTGGTTCGTGGTAAGCACTGTGTCGCCTATGGCTGCACGGAGCGTGAATTGCCCCACTGCCCCCGTGAAGGAGTGGGGAGCCCCAGAGGGCAGGGGCTTTACGGTTACGGTCTTGACCTTACTCGCCACGGTCCGCACTTCCGTGCGGAAGGTCCCCATGAACTCATCGAAAAATGAACGTGGCGAGCCCTCCACCCGACACTCGATGCTCGCACGCAGGGGGGGGATCTCCACCTTCCCCGTCTGCTGCGGATAGAGCAGGAACTGGCGCAGCACACCGACATTATAGCGCTTACCATTGTGCACATCGGGCACAAACCGCACCTGGCTCGACGTGGGCAACTCCTTGGCCCAGAAACCCTTGAAGTCCGGAAACTGCAAATCCTCAAAACCTACCAGACCTATGCGGGCGTAGAGCTTGAGCGTGGCAACTATAGGTTGGCCCTGGTAAACCTCGCGGTGCGAAAGCTCCACGTCGACCAGCAAATCATCTGGGTTCTCCGTCCCCTGGGCCTCGGACTGCCCAGGCTGCTGGCCCGCACTACGCCCCGACGCTCCCCCACGGGGCGGCACTGGGCTATTTGCGGCAAGCACTGTTAAGCGCAACGGTTCACTCCGGTACTCCTGGCCGCCCACTACCGCCACCGCACCAGGGATCTGAACATCGCCCGGCTGGGTCGCACGGCACACATAGGTGTATGTGTAGCTATACGACTGGCTCATCTTCCCGTTGATAATCTGCGTGGACGCGCTGTAACCTACCGAAGGCCCCATAAGCACCTGCAATGTCCCCCACTCGCCCACCTGCAGATCCTCGGGCTTGGCATCCACCGTGTACGACACCTGGAAGCGTTCCCCTGCGCGCACCACATCCGGCGCTGAAACCTCCACGTGCTGCGCCACCACCCCATGAAGCCCCAGAAACCACCCGAATAGCACTACCATCCATAGCCTACCCACACCGCAGAGCCGCAAACGCCCCACGCTCGGCCTCTCGCTTCTCTCGCTCATGCTCAAGCTATACTCCCTCCATCTTCCGTACAACATCAGCACCATCACACAAGTCCATGGCCCCATGGACTGTAGTAGCATCCCGCCCGGCCAGACTCCAGGCAACAAACGTCTTCTTCCTACGCGATACCACCACACTGCCCAGAAGAACACCCGCACGCCATACAGGAACAGCTCACAAACGATATGGTTTTAGAATTACCACAGGGCTACCTCAAAGGTAATGCGATGCCACCCATTTGCAAACAGTACACGCACACGCTACCAATCCTTCTGTGTCTTGGCCGGCTTGCCTGGCTTCTTGGTCAGGGCTTTTTTGAGCTCGCCCTGCCTGGCCGCCCCTTGGCGCTCAAGGGCTTGCAGCAATTGCGCCGCCTGGGCCTGGGTCATCTGCCCGGCCTGCCCCGGCTGCTGGTTTTGCCCCTGCTGCTTATCCTGGTTCTGCTTATCCTGACCTTGCTGCTGGTTTTGCCCCTGCTGCTTATCCTGGTTCTGCTCGTCCTGGCCTTGCTGCTGGTTTTGCCCCTGCTGCTTATCCTGGTTCTGCTCGTCCTGGCCTT